>CAMAUZ010000007.1 GCA_945861535.1 Akkermansia muciniphila
CCGACATTGACTCACTAACAGGTGACTTTCCGGCGCTGACGCCGGCCCGCTTTTTTTTCTCTGTGTTCATCGTGTCTCTGTGGTTCTCACATCGGTTTCCACTGCATCGATACGGCTAATATCTTACGTGCCTCCGGCACGACGCCGGGGCCGGTCCGGGCGTGCCGCTTTGGACCGATCAAAAATGTCGAAACTCCAAAGCAGGCTTGGAAGCCTGCGCTACAAAGTGGGTGTGAAATCTCCGGGCCGACAGTCCTCCCACTCCCTTGCCCCAAATTCCCCTGCCCAACTCCGCCTTGTCCACGAGCGGCTGCACTCAACTTCGCCTGCGAAACTACGGCTTCGGCGGCGGCGGGGTCATCTGCCGGCGTTGCGGCATGATCGCGCAGGCTTCCTTGCAACCGAACACGCGGCTCAAAATCTGGCGGTTGCGGCTGATCCATTGGTAAACCCATTCGGCGATCACGATCACGCCGGGAATCCACAGCACCAGCGCCATGGGCACGAGCAGCGGCATCCGCATCCCGACAAAGCGCAGGCAGCGCGCGCCGCGGTAAATGCGGCCGTCGCGGGCGAGGCAATGAATCGCCGCCTGCATGGCCTCGGCGGTCAGCGTCGGCGCGAGCACCGGCGTGCGCGGATCGGCGATTGGAACGAGCGTCACCACGTTGCACCAGTCGAGCCACGTCAGCAGCTTCATCTGGAACGTGCAAAGCGCGCACTCGCCGTCGTAGAGCACCACGTTGGTGGGATTGGGCATAAACAGAATCTTCCGGTCGGGCGGAGACTAGGGGGCGGTCCGCGACGCGTCAAACGTGGCGGACCGTCGCGAACGCAAGTTGGGGAGCGCACGCGGCCCGCGTGCCGGTTTGGGCGGCCCGCCCAAACCCTCGTTCCCCGCTCTGCCTTCGCTTCAGCGAGGCAATGTTTGTGGAACGAAGTTTTCGGCGGGCCGCCGAAAACTGCACGCCAGCGGCGTGCGCTCCCCGGGGCTGGATCAGCGAGCACTTCGCCGACGCTGTCTCAGTTCCAGACACCTCGCGTCCGAATTGAGACAGTTGCACCGCCGCCGCCAGTTTGGACTCCCGGCTTTAGAGACTGTGTGAAAACGTAGCCGCCGACGTGAGGAGGCGGATGGGACGTGCCCGAAATGCGGGGGAAATCCGCCTCCTCACGTTGGCGGCTACAGGGAAGCAATGGCGTTTTCTCACAGTCTGTTTAGCCGGTGGGACACGGAAAACAGAGCGACGGGCAAAACGTATCGCTGCGCCTGTTCGGCGCGCCCGCCGCCTGAAGGCGGAACTCCGAACTCCCGGAGCGTGGCGCGGGCTTCACACAGGAGGTGGCAACTTCCTCGCCGCCGCACCTGCTGGCATGACCAGTGCTCCCCCGTTCTCCGCGATGATCTCCGTGACATCAAAACGATACGTGATTTGGAAACTGACCGGCGGCCTGGCCGCTTTGGTTTGCGGTCACGCACTCGAGGCCGGCGTTCTGCCGTCGCCCGGCGGCAAAACGTCTGCGACCGTCGCCGCCACCACCGCCACCCGACCGACCGCACGCGGCGAGAAGGAACCGGCCGCGCCCGAGGTCGCCCTCGGTGAACGGCTGTTTCTCGAAACACGCTTCTCGCAATTTTTCTTCGCCCGCTCCGGCGGAAACCCGAACCAACCGCTCGCCGCCGGCGATCCCGTGCTGGCCGTCACCGCCACGACGACCGGCACCGCGCTGCCGGGACCGTTCGCCGGGCAAGCGATGAACTGCCGCGCCTGCCATCTCGTGGGGGAACACGCGAACTCCGGCCTCGGTTCTGTCAACGCCAGCGCCCCCTCCAGCACCGCCGCCACGACCACCAGCGGCGGCACCCGCACCTACGCCGATTTCGCGCGGCGCTCGCCGATTCCCGTCCGCGAGGACGGCCGCACGGTCGCGGTCCGGCACACGCCTCCGATGGTCAATTCATTTTCAGCCAGTCCCGGCCGCACGGTGTTCGTTCATGCAGATGGCGAGTTCACGAGCGGCCGGGAGCTGGCGATGTCTGGTTTCACCGGTCGCAATTTCGGCTGGCTCCCGCACGAACACGCCCAGGCCGTCGCCCATGTCGCCCGCATCGTGCGCGACGATGATGGCGCGGGCGAACTCGCGAAAAAATTCGGCGGCGCTTACGGCCTCGTCCTCGCCGGCACCGATCCCGCGATCCCGGCCGAGTTCCGGCTGCCTCCGAAATTCCGCCTCAACGTGTCCGAAGTTTCCGACGCGGACCTCCTCGGTCGCGCCGGCGATCTCGTGGCCGCCTACATGGACTCCCTGGTCTTCTCGCGTGATGCCACGGGCGCGTACGACGGCTCGCCCTACGATGTTTTCCTCCGCCAGAACCGCCTCCCGCGCCAGCCCGCCGACGGCGAGACCGACCGCGCCTACAGCCAGCGTTTGCTGGGCTTGCTCGAGGCGCGGAGCGACTGGCAGTTCGTCGGCCCCGAGGCCGGCACCTTCAAGACTCACCGGCAGGAATTCGCGTTTGGAAAACGCGAGCTTGCCGGCTTGAAAATATTTTTGCGAACCCCGGGCAACCGCGGGTTTGCAGCTTCAAACGCACGCCAAGGAGGTGTGGGTAGCTGCGCCGCGTGTCACGCGGCGCCGCATTTTACCGACGGCGGTTTTCACAACACCGGCGTCGCGCAGGACGAGTACGATGGCATCCACGGGCGCGGGGCCTTTGCCCGTCTGTCCATCCCGTCGCTGCTGGAGCGCGGCGGCCGACATGACGCGTTTCTCCCCGCGACTGCGGCCCATCCGCGCGCCGCGGGGCCGTTCAACGACATTCCCGTCGCGCACCGGCCGGGCCGCACGGACCTCGGCCTCTGGAACGTCTTCGCCAACCCCGATCACCCCGGCCCGCAGGCGCAGCTCGAGCGCGTACTCGGGGAGAGCACCGGCGTGGCCACCGCCGTGGAACTGCTCGACCGCAGCATCGCGCGCTTCAAGACCGCGACCCTCCGCGACCTCGGCCATTCCGCGCCCTATTTGCACAACGGCAGCCGCGACACGCTCGCCAACGTCGTGCGCTTCTATCAAACCACGTCCGCGCTGGCCCGTGCCGGCAAGCTGCGCAACGCCGCGCCGGAGCTGAAACAAATCGGGCTCGCGCCCGAAGACGTCGAGCCCCTGACCGCCTTCCTGCACTCGCTGAACGAGGATTACGAATAGACGCCGGTCCCTGTAGGAGACGGCATGAGGAGTCTCTGACTTTTTCCGCGCGAGCGGCGGGTGAGTCTCATGGGCGGATTCGGGCAAGGCGCGTGGAACCCGGGTTCGGTTTGGCGACGCGCCGTGGCGCGGTTTGGACGGGCCGCCCGCGGAACGAGTTTAGAGTCTCGTTACCTCGTCTCCTACAACGCCGCTTCCGCGGCGCGAAACCACGCTCGGAACCGATGGGGTTCCTTGACTTCGCCGCTGATTGACGGTTGTTTCCACCCTTTCCGAAAGGCCCCCAGGCTCGCGATTGAACAGCGTCACCGCCGTCGCGCCGGCCTCCAAACCTGCGGATTCATTGGTCCAAACCGAATGCGCCCGATTCAAACACCCCGTCCCGGCATTGCCGCGCGACCGTCGCCGTCCGCCTCCGCATAATGAGGTCGCGAACGATGCGTTGCGGTGCGATCGGCCTCGCCCTTGGCGTGTGGCTGGTGGCCGGTTGTTCGAGCGCGTACTATCGCAAGTCCGCCGACCGCGCGGTCTATGGCATTCTCGGTGAGAAGGAGACGGCGCTGTACGGCCGGACCAACGACCTCCACATCGACACCGCGTACTCGGCCCGTGATCCCAAGGAAATTCCCGCGCCGGAAATCATCGCCGACCGGGCGCGCGCCGGTCAGCAGACCGTGTCGCTCGAGGACGCGCTGCGCCTCGCCGTGGAGCTCAACCGCCAGTATCAACTGCGCAAGGAGACGGTCTATCTCACCGCGCTGACGCTCACCGGCGACCGGCGGGATTTCGCGCGGCAGCCCGTGGCGCTGCTGAACACCGCGCTCGTCCGCGACAGCGACAAATCGGCGGGCGGCAATGCCGCCGGCCAGCTTTCTGTCTCCCAGTTGCTCAAGAACGGCGGCACCGTGAGCGCCAGCCTCGTGAGCGACGTGCTCCGCTACTTCAGCCTGACCTCCGATCCGCAGCGCTCGATCCTCAACACGCTCTCGCTGAAATTCACGCAACCGCTGCTGCGCGGCGCGGGCGTCGAGATCGTCGCGGAGAATCTCAAGCAGTCCGAGCGCGACGTGATCTACGCCCTCCGGAGCTTCGGCCAATATCAGAAAACGTTCGCCGTGGAAGTGGTCACGACCTACTTCCGCCTGCTCCAGCGCAAGGACGCGGTGCGCAACAGCTACGAAAACTATCTCAATCTCATCAAGGCCCGCGAACGCGCCGAGGCGCTGGCCAAGGACCGCCTGCCCGCCTTTCAGGCCGACCAGGCGCGCCAGGATGAGCTGCGCGCCAAGAGCACCTACATCGCGTCGGTCGAGCAGTACCGGTCGGAACTGGATCAGTTCAAGGTCACGCTCGGCCTGCCCATCGGCACCGCGATTCACCTCGCCGACGCCTCGTTGAAAACGCTCATCGGCGCCGGTCTCATCCCGGTCCCCCTCACGGCGGAATCCGGCTACGAACTGGCGGTGCAGTTGCGGCCGGATTTGTTGAACGAGATCGATCAGTTCGAGGACAGCAAACGCAAGATCACCGTCGCCGCGAACGCGCTGCAGCCGGGGCTCACTTTCATTGCCGACGGGTCGCTGGCGTCGGGCACGACGGATTACGCGCGCTTCGATCTGCACCGCTTCCGCGGCTCGGCGGGCCTCGGGCTGGACCTGCCGGTGGATCGGCTGTTGCAGCGCAATGTGTACCGGACCGCCACCATCAGGTTCGAGCGGCAGCTTCGCGCGCTGGCCGCCGCGCTGGACACCGCGCGCGACAGCGTGCGACAGAGCCTGCGGACGCTGGCGGTGGTGCGGCAGAATTACGTCATCCAGCGAAACGCGCTCGAGCTGGCGGTGAAACGGGTGGAAAGCGCCGAGCTGCTGTTGCAGGCGGGCCGCGCGCAGATCCGCGACCAGTTGGAAGCCCAGACCGCGCTGGTGCTCGCGCAGAACGCCGTGACCCAGGCCGTCGTCGATTACCACGCCGCGCGCTGGAAGTTGCTGCTGGACACCGGCCGGTTGCAGATCGACGGCGAGCGCTGGTGGTTGCAACCGCAGGAGCCACCCGCCAGTTTCATCGCCCCGGTGGACCCGGCGGCGAAGGCCGCGAGTCAGGATGTCGTGCCGCCGGACAAGCTTTTTGGCCCATGATCAGCCCTGAAAAACCCAGTGCCCTCCGGCGCTTCGCCCGCTTCCTGCGCGCGCGGCCCGCTGTCGCCGTGCTCGGCACGCTCGCGTTGGTCATCGGGGCGGTGGTCGTTTTTCGCCCCGCCAAAAACCCCGCCAGCCAGAACAGCTATCACGCGGTCAAGCGCGGGGATTTCCTCGTCTCGCTTGTCGAGGGCGGCACGCTGCGGGCCGTCATCGAGACCGTCGTGCGCTGCGAACTCGAGGGCACCAGCCGCATCCTCAGCATCGTCCCTGAGGGCACGAGCGTTAAGAAAGGCGACCTGCTGGTGGAACTCGACGGCACCGCCATCAAGGACAAGATCGCCGCCCAGGAGATCACCGTGCGCAACTCCGAATTCGCCAGTGTCAAAGCCCGCGAAGACCTCTCCATTCAAAAACTCACCGTGGACGCGAACCTCAAGGAGGCCGAGCTGAAGGTCGAATTCGCCGTCTCCGACCTGGAGAAATACAAGGAAGGGGACTGGCCGCAGCAGAAGAAGGCCATCGAGGCCCGCGTCACCATTGCCCAGGAAGAGATGCAGCGCGCCAAGGACCGCCTGAACTGGACCACCTCCCTGGAGAAAAAAGGCTACGCCACCCGCTCCGAACTCGAGGCCGACAGCCTCACTGTCAAGCGTCAGGAGATCACCATTTCCCAGGCCACCGAGGAGCTCCGCCTCGCCCAAAAATACGATTACCCGAAAAAAATCCGGCAGCTCGAATCCGCCGTCGAACAGGCCCGGCTCGAACTCCTCCGCGTCAAACAAAAGAACGCGTCCCTCATTTACGCCGCCGAGGCCGATCTCGTGACCAAGGACGGCACCTGGAAGTTGCAGAAGGAATCGCTCGCCCTCCTCCGGGAGCAAATGAAACTCGTCACCATCAAGGCCCCGGCCGACGGCCTGGTCGTGTACGCCGTCCCCACCTCCACCGCGGGCACGCCCATCGAGGAAGGCGCCACCGTCCGCCAGAAACAGGACCTCATCAAACTCCCCGACGTGACCCAGATGATGGTCGAGGTGCGTGTCCATGAATCCCACATCCGCCAGGTCAAGCCCGGTCTCCAGGCCTACGTCACCATTGATTCCATGCCCGACCGGCAGTTCGCCGGCGTCGTGCGCAAAGTCGCCGTCCTGCCCGACGCCACCAGCCGCTACTACAGCCCCAACCTCAAGGTGTACCTCACCGAGGTGCAGATCGACGAACAGCTCCTCGACATGAAACCCGGCGTCTCCGGCCGCGCTGAAATCGTCATCACCAACCTGCTGGATGTCCTGACCGTTCCCATCCAGGCCGTCACCACGTTGAAAAATCAGCAGGTGTGCTTCGTGAAACGCGCCGCCCGCGACCTCCCCGTCCCCGTCGAAGTCGGCCTCTTCAACGACCGCTTCATCGAGATCAAATCCGGCCTCAAGGAAGGCGACCGCGTCCTGCTCGCCGCCCTTTCCAGCGCTGATTCCATGCAGTCGGAAGAAGGCGCCGACGGCGAAGGCACCGAGATCACCAACCGCATCCACGCCGTCAACAAAGACGGCAGCCGCAAAGATGTCCGCTCGGTCCTGACCGGACAAAAACCGAAACTCCCCGCGCCCACTTCCCTCCCGAGCACCGGCCCCAAACCCGACCCCGCCACCGCCCCGGAAAAACCGCCCAAGTCGGCGAAAGCCCCGAAACCCGCGGCTCCCACCGGCCCGTGAACCCGCGCGCCGAAACCGAAACGGGGAGCGCACCCGCCCCGGGTGCCGTTTTCCGCGCCCTCGCGGAAAACCGTGGGACGTGCGAAAAAAACGTGCGGGGAAAAATGTCGGCGGCCTTCGGAAACGCCGGACGCGGGACGCCTCCCGGCCCACGCGCCGCCGGCATCCTCCCCGAACTTCCAAGCCGTAACTATTCAGTCGAGCCGGTTCTCATCGACCACAGCGATACGATGAACACAGCCGGCCAGTTCAGCCCGCCGCCCATTCGTCCCTTCCCATTCCCTTGCCCCAAATTCCCCTGCCAAATTCGGCCGCGCTCACGAACCGCTGCATCCCGCCCTCCACGCCGGGCGTCGGCCGTACGAGTGTGGTGGGTTTCCCTCGGCTCCTCCCCTCTCTGCGTACTTTCCGATCTCTGCGGTGTTCCACTCCGCGCCACTACGATCGAAGCGTTTCCTGAAAACACCGCAGAGATCGGAAGGAACGCAGAGCGGGGAAGGGCGGACGCACGCACCGCATACTCAAAACGGAGGCGGTCAGAGTTTTCCATCCACCCTTGCCGCCCCATGTGCTCCGCGTTGGTTGCGGCCCCGCCGCCCGGTGTTCATCGCGTCTCTGTGGTTTTCTGTCCCGTTCCAACTGAATAGTTACGGCTAAGTACGGCTTGCACCGCCCCCGATGACTCCCCGCGAAATCATCCGTATCGAGAACCTCTACAAGACCTACACCATGGGCGACGTCGAGGTTCACGCGCTGCGCGGTGTCAGCCTCGTCATTGAAGCCGGCTCCTACGTCGCCATCATGGGCGCGTCCGGCTCGGGAAAATCCACCCTCCTCAACGTCCTCGGCTGCCTCGACCGCCCGACCTCCGGCAAATATTTTCTCGGCGGCCAGGACGTCGCCACCATGGACGACGACCAGCTCTCCGCCTTCCGCGGCCGCACCCTCGGTTTCGTCTTCCAATCCTACAACCTCATCCACCAGCTCACCGTCATCGAGAACATCCACGTCCCCCTGTTTTATCAGGGTCGCGACCTTGCGGATTGCTACGAACACTGCGTCGCCCTCGGGCAACTCGTCGGTCTCGGCCACCGCCTCGACCACCGCCCCAAGCAGCTCTCCGGCGGCCAGCAACAACGCGTCGCCATCGCCCGCGCCCTCGTCAACGACCCGCTCCTCATCCTCGCCGATGAACCCACCGGCAACCTTGATTCCCAGACCGGCCTCGAAGTCCTCGACCTCCTCGACAAGCTCAACACCGACGGCAAAACCATCATCCTCGTCACCCACGGCGATGAAGTCGCCGCCCGTGCCCAGCGCGTCATCGTCATGAAAGACGGCGTCATCGACCACGAAATCCACCGCGACCGCCGCCCCGTGAAATCGCCCGCGCCGCCCCCCGAGCGCGGCCGTGTCGCAGACCAGCCGCAGCCGCCGCGCCCAGCGGACGGGCCGGAACCTCTCCCCGGCTCGCGTCCGTAGTCGCACGTTGCGGCTGGCTCTCCGCACCCAGCCGCGCTCCGGGGTTGCGCGCTCCGGGCGCGCGGCGTTCACGCCGCTTCGTCGCTCGCACGCACCACCGTGTTCGCACGCACCACGACGCCTCACGCTGAAGCGGCATAGATGCCGCGCGCCACCCGATCCGTCCCCGCTGTGGCCTTGCCATCGGGCGTTGCTCCCCTGATAAATCACCGCACCGCACCATGAGCACCAAACTCGTCCATCGCCTCCCTAAGCCCGTCCTCTTCGCCCTGCTCGGCGCGCTCGGTTGCGGCGTTGGCTGGGCGCTGGGCGAGCCGCTGCTGTTCCTGGTCAAGCCGTCGCCGAAGTCCGCCGAAGCCCGCGGGGGTGGGGCCGGGGCCGCGCCGGTGCTGGTCTTCAACAACGAACTCACCAAGCGCCTCGAACGCGAATCCGCCAAGTCCGGCGACGTGCAGATTTCGCTCATGTGGGACAATCGCAACGACCTCGACCTGCACTGCCTCACCCCGCTCAAGGAGCACATTTATTTCAATCAGAAGCGGGTCAAATCCGGCGGCGAACTGGACGTGGACATGAACGCCCGCGAGCCGTACTCCGACAAGCCCGTCGAGAACATCTACTGGCCCGCGGAAGGCGCGCCGCCGGGCCGCTACGTCATCCAGGTGCATCATTACGAGCGGCACGAAAAGGTGGGGCCGACGCCCTTCACCGTCGGTCTGAAGGCCAATGGGCGCGTCGAGGAAATCAAGGGCACCGCCATCCCGGGCGAACCGGCGCAGACGATTCACACCTTCGAGGTGCCGTCGTCCTCCGCCGCGTCCGAGCGGAAAACCACCGCGACCTACGCCCCGGTCCCGCTGAAAATCACGCTCGCCATCGGGCTGTGGACCGCGCTGCTGGCCACGTTCCTCGCGCTGCTCATCGTGGCCGGACAGAACCTGCTCCTGCGCCGCCCGCCGTGGAATCGCAAGGAAGCGCTCAAGCTCGCGGGCGGCGGCGTGCTCGCGGGCCTGCTCGCCGGCTCGGCCAGCCAATACCTGTTTGCACTCGCCGCCCCGACGCTCGCGGAAAAATTTCCCGACGCGCTGTGGCTCGTGAAAATCGGGCAGGTCTTCGGCTGGATGCTGCTGGGCGCGCTGCTCGGCGCGGGCCTCGGCGGTTTCATTCCCAACCTGCCGCGCGGCCGCGCCAGCCTCGGCGGGATGATCGGTGGGCTGCTCGGCGCGGTGGCGTTCCTTGTGGCGACCAAGGCGCTCGGCGAGATCGCCGGGCGTCTGCTGGGCGCCCTCATTCTCGGCGAGTCCATCGGCTTGATGGTCGCGCTGGTCGAGAAGCTCGCGCGCGAGGCGGCGCTGGTCGTGCATTGGGACCAGCACGAACGCACCGTCATCTCGCTCGGCGCGGAGCCGGTGATCCTCGGCAGCTCGCCCGAGGCGCATCTGTATCTGCCGAAAGAGAAGGGCTTCCCGCCCGTGACCGCCATCGTGACCTTCCGCGATGGCAAGGTGGAAATGGAGAACAAGCTCACGAAATCCACGCACACCCTGCGCGGCGGGAACAAGCTGGAGATCGGGACGTTGATGATCGAGATACAGACGGATGTGTGAGGGGTGAAGCGTGAAGCGTGAAGCGTGAGGCGGTTGGACTCGGATCGGACCGGTGCGGAGCCGCGAAGAAGTTCAAACCACTAACCGGCACTAACTGGCACTCATCAGCAAGGGCCCGGTCGGCTTCACGCGCCGGGTGCGGGTTGGCCTGGTTCCCATTAGTGCCAGTTAGTGCCGGTTAGTGGTTTCAAATCGTACCGCGGCGGGCTTCCGGCCCCCGCCAATTTCCGCTCCACTTTTGCCAAAATCCGGCATGGCAAAAATCCCCCGCTTGGGTGTATCGGTATGTACAACTCCTCAAAGCTTATGAAAACCATCCACGCCTCCCCTTTGTGGTCGCTGTTGCTGGCGACCATCCTCACCACGCTCGGGCTGACGGGAAGCCACGCCGCACAGATCTTCGTCGGCACCAACGCCCCCGGTGGCACGACAAATTTCACGTTCGCGATCAATGCGAGCGGCACCAATCTCGCGCTCCAGATCGCCGGGGACGCGGTGTCGTTTTCGCACCTCGCCCTCCGCGCGGGCCTGGCTCCCACCGCGACCGACTACGACTTCATCGCGCAGCTCAACGGAACGGCGAACGCGATCAACCTCCAGCTTCCCGAGCTGAAGGTGACGAATTATTTCGTCCAGGTCCGCACGCCGGCCGGGTCCGCGGCCCACGAATTCACGCTGACGCTCGACACCAACCGCGCGGGCTTCCGCTCGGAGACCTATCCGGTGTTGAAGAAGCTGCCGTTCACCGCCACCGGCACGCTTACGCCGGGCACCTGGCATTATTTTCAAATGGACGTGCCGGCCGGTCTCCCCGGCCTGCGCTGCGTGCTCAGTGCGACGGGCGTGGGCAACCCCGACCTGTTCATGCGGCGCGAGGCGCTGCCGACGGAGTTCAGCGCCGACCGGCTCAGCCGCGACCAGTCCGTTGACACCCTCGTCTTCACCGACACCGAGAGCACGGCGGGCACCTACTTCATCGGCGTGTTCCTGCCGGGATCGGCGGCCGGCTCCGCGAACTACACGCTCACGACCAGCATCGGCTACCTGACCGGGCTGACGTGGGATCCCGGCACGGACCATCTGGGCACGCAGGTGTTCACCAATCAGAGTTCCAGCGGGGGCAATCACTTCTTCAAAATCACCACGCAGAATCCCAACGTCGGCGCGTGGCGCACGGCGCTGCGGGTGCTTGGGGGTGAGGCGAATTTGTTCCTGCGCCAAGGCAGCTTCTCCAGCGACCCGGCCCAGTATTCGCACAGTTCGACGCGCGTGGGATCGGACGGGTTCGTGCTGGACGCGTCGGAGTTTCAGGCCGCGCAGGACTGGTTCCTATGCGTGAGCGACCTGCCCGGAGCGAGCTGGACCTTGCTGAGCGGCGATGTGTTTGTGCGGAACCTGGGCACGCTCGCCGCCGATGCCAGCAGCAGCAGTGGCGCGGTGGAAATGGGGCCGGAGGGAATGCGCTATTTCCGCACCGCGACGACCGTGGACACGCTGGGCTGGCGGCTCTGGCTCAATGGCGCCGGGAACACGCTGCTGGTGCGCAAGGCTACCGTCCCGCTGGCCGCGAATGGGTTGAATGAACTGCAACAGGCCGCGCAGATGCTGGTCGTGCCGCCGTATCTCAGCGGGGGCGATTCCTATTTCGTCGGCGTCCCCGGCAATCCCGGCACCACGATCAATCTCGACTCGCGCAAACAGGCCGTGGCGGACCTCGATTTCAGCAGTGTCACGAATCTGGCCATCAGCGGCTACGGCTACGTCACCTTTCGCGTGCAGGTGCCTATCCAGCAGATCGCGTGGCTGGTGAGCACGCGACCGACGGCGGGCAATCCCAACGTCGCCATCCGTCGCAATGTGGTGCCGAACGAATGGGAGAACGACGCCTTCTCCGAGGTTGCCGGACTGGCCGAGGATTCCGTCGCGCTGGTGCCGCCCACTTTGTCCGACGGCACGTTTTTCATCACGGTGTACGGCAACGCGCCCTACAACGGCGCGCTGGAAAATGGCAACCCGGTCATCCGCGACGTGAACTACATCGGGATGGCCACCAACGGCCTGATCAACCGCGTCGGTTGGAGTTATTTCCGCGTCACGGACATCGAGTCACAACTCGGCACGCTGGGTTGGGAGCTGTTTCTGCAAAATCAGCCGCCCGGCACCGAACTAGCGCTCCGGCGCAACGCCGTGCCCGGCCGCTGGAGTTCGCGCAACGGGCAGGGGAGCACTCCGGGCAACGTCGGATTCTCGGACGCGTCCGACCCGAACGGCTATCTCCAGCGCCCCGATCACCAGGCGGACATCTGGTACATCGGCGCCTACCAGAACGCGACGGTGCTCGGTCCCTTCGTGCTGCATACCCGCGCGCTGACCGGCAGCACGATCCCGTTCGATATCGGGACGACGAACATCGTCAATCAGCCCGCCGGCCGGTGGAACTTCTTCCGCGTGGACGTGCCCGCCGACGCGCTCGGCTGGGAGGTCCGCCTGCGCAATGTCACCAGCGGCGATCCGAAAATGGTGATCCGCCGCGACCGGCTGCCCAACGGCGTGGGCACGACGCTCGGCGGCGGGAATCCGCATGTACAAACCACCTGGCCCAGCGGCCAGCAATGGGCGCCCTACAGCGACTGGACGACGTTGCCCAACTCGGCCACGGGCGTGGATGAAAACGGTCGCTACTTCGGCGTGGGCATGGGTTCGCCGCTCGAACCGGGCACCTATTATCTCGGCATCATCAACGGCTCCGGTTCGGCCGCGATGACCTACACCCTGGAAAGTCGCGGGATTGGCGCGAGCTACAGCATTCCCGTGACGCCGCTTAATTACTCCGGTGCTGGCAGCAGTGTCACTGTTCCCAGCCTCGCACCGCGTGGTACGGTTTACTATCGAGTGACTGTTCCCGCAGGAGTCGCCAGTTGGAAGTTGCGCCTGAACCAGACGGCTGGCGAAAGCCTGCTGCTGTTTCGCCCCGATGCCCTGCCGAACATTGGCACTGGTCGCCACCCGGACAATTTCGGTGCGGTCATGCAGAAGGACGGGCCGGAACAGTTTCTGATGTTGCCCCAAGGCCCTGATACCATCCTGCCGGGCGGCACCTACTATCTCGCGGTTGTAAGCGAGGGGGCCACGCCGGATCGCGGGCAGGGCCGCGTGGGTGCGGCTAATGCGGGATTCACACTCCAAAGTCTCGGCGCGGCTCCGGTAGTCAGTCTCGGCACGCTCGGCACGCCGGCTGACGCCGCCTTGACGCTGACTAACAGCCTGGCGGGCGGCGAGGGCGGCATCTATCAGTTCACCATTCCCGCGGGCACCTTGAGCTTCGAAGCTGAGATTCAATCACTGACGGGTTCATCGGTGTTGAGCGGTCGCGCCGGTGATCTGGCCGCTTACGACTACGATACTTACGGACTACGAGGGGGCTATTCTCCGGCCTTCCGGACGTTCACGCTCGCGACGGTGGCCAACCCGGCGACCGGCACTTACACCTTGTTCGTCAAGCCGCAGCCGACCGGAACCTATACCTATCCCGACTCGACCTTCGTGCTGCGCGTCCGGGCGGCGCTGCCGGGCCTGATCGCCTTCGATGGCGGTCGCACCAACATCGCAAACCATGCCCCCGACACCTGGCGCTATTTCCGCGTCGAGGTGCCGGCTGGCGTGTTGGGCTGGGATTTGCGCCTCACCAATGTCACCGCGGGTTCGCCCCAACTCATCGTGCGCAAAGCGTTGCTGCCGGACACGGTGGGAACCATGCCGTGGAATTACCCCTTCCAATCAACCGCCTGGCCGGATGAATATCAAGTCGCGGCCTATTCCGACGCAACGGGCCGCAATGAAGATCCCGACGGCACGAACACCACCGGCCGCGTGCTCACCTTCGCGCTCGGCCAACCCCTCGAGGTCGGCACCTACTTCATTGGTGTCTTCAACTCGATCAATGCCGGCATTTCCAATCCCGCCACCTACTCGCTCCTCAGCCGCGGTATCGGAACTAACAATGCCATTCGGGTGCCTTTGCTGGCCTTCAGCGGGGCCGGTGGCAGCACCAACGTCACAGCGCTGGCCGCCCGCGAAGCTGCCTATTTTCAAGTCAACATCCCGGCCGGTAATCCGGGCTGGAAGATCAAGCTGACACCGACCACGGGGGAAGCCCTGTTGGTCGCCCGCAAGAATTTCGTGCCGGACCTCGTCACGGGTTTCAATCCCTACTATGAAAACCGGATCCGAATGCAAAAGACGACCAATGAACATCTCATCGTCGCCGCCAGAAATGATCCCGCCGAGCTGGGACCGGGCACCTGGTTTCTCGCCGTGGTCGGCGAGGGCCGCAATCCGTCGGCCAACCGCGTCGGCACCAACACCACCAGCTTCACCCTGACCAGCCAGGGCAACCCCGTCCCGGTCAATCTCGGCACGATCAATCCCCCCGGCGGCGCAGACCTCCTCGTCACCAACTCACTCGAAGGCGGGGAAGGCCGGCTCTACACCTTCAGCGTCCCGCCCGGCACGACCAGCTTTGAGGTCAAGCTGGATCATCTCACGGGCGTTCCCGGCGTTAGCGGCATCGCGGGCAGTGGTCTGCCCGCGACGGTCGATAACTACGGCTACATCGGGGGCTTGGATGCCCGGCCTGACAGTTTTCAGGTCTTTGACAGCAACCGCCCCGACTACCTGGTAACTATCGCCAATCCCGCCGAGGGCCTGCACACGCTGCTGGTCAAGGCGGGCTATTTCGGAAATGACTGGCCCGCTGCCAGCTATGTCCTGCGCGTCCGCGCCACGCAACCCACTCCGCTCGCCTTCAACAACGGTTCCGCCACCATCACCGGGCAACCCGCCCGGACGTGGCGCTATTTTCAAGTCGATGTTCCCGAAACCGCCTTGGGCTGGGATATCCGCCTTATCAATGTGACTTCCGGTAAACCGCAGTTGATCGTCCGTCGCGGCCAGTTGCCCGGAACCTTGGGAACTACGCCGTGGCAATATCCGCAATACTCCGCCAGCTGGCCGAATGGCTACCAATGGGGTGCCGGATCGGATTGGTCTGGCCGCACCTACGACCCGACCGGCACGGAATACGAAGCCGGCCGCATCCTCGCGATGGGCATGGGGAACCCCCTCGAATTCGGAACTTACTATATCGGCATCTCCGGCGACGGCTCTGATACCAATGCCCTTAGTTACCAAGTCCTCAGTCGTGGCATCGGCGGCGGGCTGGCCATTCCGGTCACTGACCTCGGCTTCTCCGGCGGACGCATCACCAACAGCAGCCTGCCCGCGCGCGAAGCCGCCTATTACCGCGTCATTGTGCCCACCAACGCGCCGAGCTGGCAGGTGCGGCTCGGCATGCTGACGGGCGAGGGGTTGTTAATGGTGCAACGCGATTACCTGCCGAGCGTCGCAACCGGCGGACGCGGTTACGCCTATACCAGCGCATACAAGCCGGGCAACGAGCACTATCTGCTGTTGCCGGACAACGGCGCCAGTCCGGCGGAGGTTCAGCCCGGCGCCTATTATATCTGTGTCGCGGGTGAAGGACAAAGCCCAGCTCCCAGCAGCATTGGAACGGGGAGCAGTCAGTTTGTCATTGAAAGCAAAGGCACCCTGGTCGTGAACAATCTCTTCACTCTCTCCGGCACTGATATTGTCCGAACCGAAAGTCTGGAAGGGGGTGCCGTCAAGGCCTACCGCTTCACCCTACCGGCCGGAACCCTTGGCTACGAGGCCCGGCTGGAAAACATCGTCGGCACGCCGATCCTCTCGATTAGTCCGACCAACCGTTTTCCCACGCCCGGCGGTTCCAGTTATGGCTCCTATGGCGGGGACAGTTACTATCTGCAAGGCACCACCGTGCCCATGCCCAATGCACCCGCGGGTACTCACACACTGCTCGTCCGCGGCGACGCCGGGCCGCAATATCTCTATCCTGACTCGAGCTACAGGCTGCGCCTCCGCTTGTTTAATCCACCCGTCCTGAACTTCGCCGCCAATCTCAACACCAATGGTAACTCCCATGCCGTCTCCGCCTTGCTGGCGGATAACCAACGCGTCTTCTATCGCGTGGAGGTTCCGGCCACCAACAATGGCCTCCCTGTCATCGGCTGGAAACTCAGCGTCACCGAGAACAGCGGGCGCGCTGATATCCGCGTTCGGAGAGATGCTCTGCCCGATGACGTGCTCGGCGGTGGCACCAGTCCGTTCCAGACGGGAAATTACATCGTCGCGCCGCCCTATCTCCGGCCCGGGACGTGGTATGTCGAAGTCAAAGGATCCGGAGCCACGGATTTCACGCTCGCCAGCAGCGCCCTGACGCTGGAGCGCCCCGCGTGGGTGATGCCCGCCGCCGGCCAGACGGGTGTTGCGCCGGGTCTGGTTTATCCGACCTTTGGCGACAGCGGTGTCAGTCCGACGGGCACCCTGCCGCCGGATGATGGTGGCACCGACCTGGCTAACGACGACTACCATTTCTACGCCATCACCGTGCCGCCCACAAACGCCGGTCTCTTGCGCGTGCAACTGGAAGCCATCAGTGGCAATCCGAATCTCTATGGCCGCGTCGGCCTGATCCCCACCCGCGCCCACGGACCCGACCTCAACCTTCCGCAGTATGGCACCAGCTACGATCGCGCGCTCGAGCAAGGCACCCAGACCGAGTACGCGAACTGGGTGCCCGCCGAGGGCCGTTATGAATCCGAACTCCCGCCCGGCACCTGGTATCTGATGGTTCACGGGGCCGGTAGCTCCAATGTCCGCTACCGCCTCCGCCTGAGTGTTGGCTTTGTGCAATCACTGGCCTTCAGCGGCGGCACCTTCACGAACCAGACCGCGGCGGGCGGAGACTGGCGCTACTTCCGCGTTCAAGTGCCGACCAACCCGCCGACCAACTGGCGCGTCACCTTCTACCAGACCTTGGGTGACGTGATGATGTATGTCCGTGATACCATTCCGCCCGGAGAACCGCCGCTGGGGATTGGCGGACCGGTTCACTGGCAAACCGATAACAAGAATTCCGGTGCTCAGGCTCCGTTCGACGCTCCCTCGACCTACGACCTGCCCGTGCCACCGCTGCGACCCGGTAGCATCTACTATCTTGGCTTCCGTGCGCTCGATGATGTGACCTTTGCGGTCAGTACTTCCACCAACGGCCCGCTCATCAACGCCACCAATACCATTGCATTCTATGGTGGCTTCGTGAGTAACACGCTTGCCGCCGGGGCCGCGCGTCGCTATCGCATTGATGTCCCCGCCGACGCCGCCCGCTGGCGGCATCAGGCCACCAACGCCATCGGGGTGGATCTGCATGTCGAACAGGGAACCCTGCCACCGGTCGGCGGCTCCGGTTCGCACTACTATAGCTACGGGCGGGAAAATGATTTCTTCTCCCAATACCTGCGCGCTCCGAACAACTGGCCGTGGCGCCCGAATATTGCCTACTATCTGGTCATCACCAACACGACGGGAATTTCCCAGCCGTTCACGTTCCGCCTGGACGGACGCAACGCCGCCACCGACGACGAGGATGCCGACGGACTGCCCGACGCGTGGGAGATGTTCTACTTCGTTTACACTTATTTCTACGACGGCAACAGCGATCCGGACGGCGACGGAGTCTCCAACCGCGATGAATTCCTCGAAGGCACCAATCCGAACGACGCCACCTCTTTCAATCCGCGGCTCTTCATCACCGCGAATGCCGGCAGTGTCTCTCGTAATCCGAACGCATCCTTCTACACGATGGGCGCTGTCGTAAACCTGACCGCCACGCCCAATCCCGGCTTTGTATTCGCCGGCTGGAGCGGCGATGCCACGGGCAATGCCAATCCCCTTGGCGTCACGATGAACACCAACAAAAACATCATCGCCCGCTTCACGCCGCCCAATGACAGCTTCGCCAACCGCGCCTCTCTCGCCGGCCTGAATGTGTTGGTCGCTAACGCCCACAACACCAACGCCACCGCCGAGGTCGGCGAACCGGCGCACGCGGGCAACGCCGCCCAAGCCTCCGTCTGGTGGACCTGGACCGCGCCCAACACCGGCCTCGTCACGGTGCGCACCACCGACAGCACCTTCGACACCACGCTGGCCGTTTACACCGGCAACGCCGTGAACGCACTCACGCCGGTTGCCTCGGATAACAACGGCGATGTCGCCGGCACCAGCCGCGTCACCTTCTTCACCCTCGCGGGAGCCACCTACCCAATCGCCGTGGATTCACCGTCGGGACAGATGGGTAACATTGTCCTGCGCCTCCAACTGTCGAACGTCGCCCTGCACCTCCTGTCCCCGGTGCGCGTGCTGCCGAGCCGCGACTTCCGCCTGGATCTACAGTCTGTCTCCGGCGGTTCCTACACCGTGCAATACTCGACCAACCTCAGCAATTGGTTCGCCCTCACCAACCTTACGCTCGGGACCGAGCTCATCTCCGTTATCGACACCAACTCCGCCACCATTCCCCGCCGCTTCTACCGCGTCCTCTCGCCGTAATTCCCAGCGTGTAGCCGCCGTCGTGCGCCGAGCGTGCGTGCCGGGGGCGAGGTACCGCAGGCGTCCCGCCTGCGAGTTCGGGCGGCGTCTCGCCGCCCGTACCGACTCGGGGCGAGACGCCCCGCGAACTCGCAGGCGAGGACGCCTGCGGCACCTTGGCGCAACCGTACCTTGGCAGGCGGATCGGGCGTTGGCCGGGGATCACCGCCTCCTCACGTCGGCGGCTGCTAGGTCCAGCGGAAGGCGACGAGGACTTCCTCCGTCGTCATGGTTGCCACGCGACTCCCCGAGAAGTCCATGGTGGTGCGGATAATGATGATGTCGGCCCCGCCGGCGGACGCACTGGCGATTTGCATGGCGTCCTTGAAATCAGGCACGCCGTGAACCCGTCAACCGGCTGCGTGGCGTGTGAATCCCCGTCGCTTCACCCCTTCCCGCCGCCCTTCCGCCCCGCCAAATCCCTCAACCAGCGCGTGATTCTGTCGATACCTCGGGAGGAATCGTATTGCCGCCATGCCTGTGTTGGGACCTCATGCCGTCGCCAGTCTGAAACAGCTTTCGGACTCGCTCCGCCGCGAACTCGCGTTCACCAAACCGGGTTCCGATGACGGCCTGCTGCCGCTCAATTTCCTCCTCGGCGAACTCGAGGAACTCGCCGCCGCCCAGCCGTTCCCCGCCGCATTCGCCGCCGCGCTCGCCACCCCCCGCCGCTGCCTCGACGCGCTCTTCGACCGCGGCGGATTGTTCGATCCCGACTCGATCACGCAGCTCCAAACCTGGCTCGCCTGGCTCCCTCAAGCCGTCGCGGCGATCGTTGCCGCCGCGCCGCTGCCGCCCTTCGCCAGCGCGCCCGCCACCGTGTCTGCCGCGAATGCCGAGGCCATCGCCGTCATTATCCCCGCCGCTCCCGTTACCTCCGCCGCGCCCGACACCGACGGTCTGCTCGTCCTCGACCCGACTCTTGATCCCGAGCTGCTCCGCGAATTCCTCAACGAATCCCAGGAACATCTCCAGCAGATCGAGCTCGGCATCCTCGCGCTGGAAAAAGACCCCGCCGACAACGCGACGCTCAACGCCATTTTCCGCGCCTTTCACACGTTCAAAGGCGGCTCCGGTTTCCTCCACCTCACCCCGCTCAACCGTCTCGCGCACGAGCTCGAATCGCTCCTCGACCTCGCCCGCCAGAGCCGCCTCGCCATCACGCCCGCCGTCATCGAGCTGATCCTCGCCGGGGCCGACGCCACGCGGCAATTCCTCGCCGCCCTCGAGCAACGCCTGCAAATCCGCCCGCTCGCCGGCGAGATTCTCCTCCCCCTCGCCGCCCTCCTCGCCCGCGTCCGCGCCGCCGCGAGCACCGCCTCCGCTGAACCCGCGCGCCACCCCACCACCGCATCCACAGTGCCCACCGCGCCCGCGCCTGCGCTCGCGTCCTCGCCCACGTCCGCCACCATTTCACCCGCTCCGGCAGCGGCTCCGACTGTTGTTGCGGCGGCGGCGGTCGCGGCCCCCGGCAGCCAGTTCCTCATCAAAGTCGAGACCCACAAACTCGACCACGTCGTGGACCTCGTCGGCGAACTCGTCATCGCCCAATCCCTCCTCGCGCAGCAGACCGATCCCGACGCGTGGGACAACACGCCCCTCGCCCGGCACGTCACGCAGCTCGGCCGCATCACCCACGAACTCCAGAAGGCCGCCCTCTCGCTCCGCATGGTCTCCGTCCGCGGCACCTTCTGGAAAATGAAACGCCTCGTCCGCGACCTCGCGCAAAAATCCGGCAAGGCCGCCGAACTCGCCACCGTCGGCGAAGACACCGAACTCGACCGCAGCCTCGTCGAGGAAATCGCCGACCCGCTGGTCCACATGATCCGCAACTCGGTCGATCACGGCATCGAACTCCCCGACCAGCGCGTGGCCGCCGGCAAGCCCCGCCACGGCACCATCACCCTCCGCGCCTTTCACCAGGGCGGCAGTGTCATCATCGAAATCCGCGACGACGGCGCGGGTCTCAATCGCGACCGCATCCGCGCCAAGGCCCTCGAAAAAAAACTTCTCGCCCCCGACGCCCGCCCCACCGACACCGAGCTGTTCAACTTCATCTTTGCCCCCGGATTCTCCACCGCCGAAACCGTCACCGACCTCTCCGGTCGCGGCGTCGGCATGGATGTCGTCCGCCGCAATCTGGAGAAACTCCGCGGCCGCATCGACATCGAGTCCCAGCCCGGCCGCGGCACCACCTTCACCATCACCTTGCCGCTGACACTCGCGGTGATCGACGGCCTCGTCTTCGGCGTCGGCGGCCAGCTCTTCATCCTGCCCACGCTCTCGTTTCGCGAATCTTTCCGCTACGATCCCGCGCTCATCTCGCACCTCCACGGCTCCGGCGAAGTCGTCCACTGCCGCGGTCGCCTGCTTCCGCTCGTGCGCCTCGGCGAACACTTCGGCCACCCCGCCGCACCCGACCTCGACCGCGCCATCATCATCGCCGTCGAGGCCGACCAGCAGGTTTGCTGCTTCGTCATCGACCACCTCGCGCGCCGCCACGAACTCGTCATCAAAAGCCTCGGCGAACTCTTCCGCCCCAACCCCGCCGTCTGCGGCGCGGCCATCCTCGGCGACGGCCGCGTCGGTCTGATCCTCGACGTGAATTATCTCGTGAAATGCCGCCCCGCTGCCCCGCCCCTCCCGCTCGCCTGCGCCGCATGAAACCGCCGCTGAAAATGAAACCACGGATGCACACGGATGCACACGGATGGGGAAGTGGTGACAACGCCCGCCTCACCCTGCCGCGCCGTTTCCGCTTAACCGTTTCTATTCAGTTGGAAAGGGAAACGAGACCACAGAGACACGATGAACACAGAGAAAATCCAGTATCTGCGTCCGTTCCAAATAGTCGCCATTCAGTGAAACCAAATCGGCCGACCAATCCTTGGTTTTCTCTGTACTACAACTCTGCAAAATCCTCGCGCGCCGCGACGATTTTTCCCGGAGCGCGGCTGTGTGCGCGGAGCACCAGCCGCAGCAGGTTGGCGGCACGGGAGGCGTCTGAATTCAATCTGCGCCCAAGACGTTTCGGGGCTGCTGCGGCTGGTCCTCGGTGGACACAGCCGCGCTCCTTGGGTTGCGGCTTCGCCGCCCTGTGTTCATCGTGTCTCTGTGGTCCCAAAAAATCGGCTCGACGGTATAGCTACCGCTCCGCGCTTTGCCCGTTGCCACACATCCCCTCGTCTCCTCCCCAGCCGTGTCCATCCGTGTCCATCCGTGGTTCAAAATTCCCCTCCCCCGCTGCCGCCCCGTGAATCACCCCGCATGACCACCCGCTACCAAGATTCCCCGCCCGCCGACCTCGCCGCGCTCGCCGGCAAATACCTCACCTTTGCGCTCGGCGACGAATCCTTTGGCCTGCCCGTCAGCAAGGTGCAGGAAATCATCCGCCTCCCCGCCATCACACCCGTGCCCCGCATGCCCGCGCACATCCGCGGCGTCGCCAACCTCCGCGGCCGTGTCATTCCCGTCGTGGACCTCCGCATCCGCCTCGGCCTGCCCCCGCTTGCCCCCGCCCCGCGCACCTGCCTGATCGTCGTGCATCTGCGCCTGGCCACCGGCGGCCAGTCTTCTCTCGGCCTCACCGTCGATGCCGTCGAGGAAGTCCTCCTGTTCGGGGCCGCCGAGTTGACGCCTTCGCCCGGCCTCGACGACGCCAGCGCCCCCGCGCGCAGCCACATCCTCGCCCTCGCGCAATTTCGCGGCGCGGTGAAAACCCTGCTCAACCTTGACTCGCTCATCCTCGGCGACACCCCCGCCGTCCATCCCGTCACCCGCTGATCTCCCTGCTCCACCACCCCGGTTTGCCATGAAAAAACTCACCCTCGGTCACCGCATCAAAGCCGGCTTCGGCGCGATCCTCGTCCTCATCATTTTGCTCGTTGTCGGCAACAGCCTCCTCGTCCAGCGCCTGCAGGAAAACGTCCGCCGCTCCGTCTCCGACACTGTGCCCACCATGGCCCTGCTCGAACGCATCGCCTGCTCGACCGCCGAGGTCCACACCGACGCCCTGCGCCACTTCATCGCCACCACGCCCGCGGAAAAAAAGGCGATTGCACAGCACGCCGCCGACTACACCGCGCGCGGCACCCAGTTCCGCACCGAGGTCGAAGCCCGCCTCACCGGCGATGCCCTCAGCGCCTTCCGCCGCGACATGGAAATCCGCGACCGCTACCTCCGCCTCCTTCCCGCCTTCCTCGAACTCAGCAACGCCGGTCAAAGCCCCGAAGCCCTCGCCCACCTGCACACCGCCCTCGCCCCCGCCTACCTCCGCTACGACGAACTCCGCCCCAGCCTCACCCGTTTCAATCAGGAACTCGCCGCCGAAGTCACCCGCGAAACCCAGTTCGCCGTCGCCCATTACGAACTCATGGGCGCGGGCGTCGGCCTCGTCGCGCTCATCGCCGGCTTCGTCCTGAGCTGGCTCGTCACCCGCTCGCTCAACGGCGTCCTCTCGCAGGTCGCCAACTCGCTCGACGACCGCTCCGCCCAAGTCGCCGCCGCCGCCAGCCAGATTTCCTCCGCCAGCCAGATGCTCGCCGAAGGTGCGAGCCAGCAGGCCACCTCCCTCCAGCAAACCACCGCCTCGCTTGAGGAAATGGCCGGCCGCGTCCAGAGCAACACCGAGAGCGCCCAAGCCTCCAAGGAACTCGCCAGCCAGACCCGCGTCGCCGCCGAGACCGGCGCCGGCAACCTCCAGCAAATGGGCCACGCCATCGGCTCTATCAAAGTCTCCGGCGCGGAAATGCGCGCCGCCATGGACGCCATCCAGACCGCCTCCAGCGACATCTCCAAGATCGTCAAGTCCATCGACGAAATCGCCTTCCAAACCAAAATCCTCGCCCTCAACGCCGCCGTCGAAGCCGCCCGCGCCGGCGAGGCCGGCCAGGGCTTCGCCGTCGTCGCCGACGAAGTCCGCTCCCTCGCCCAGCGCTGCGCCGAAGCCGCCAAGGAAACCTCCGAAAAAATCGAAGACTCCGCCCGCAAGAGCCGCCAGGGCGCCGAAGTCACCCAGAAGGTCAACCGCCACCTCGACGAACTCGAAAGCCGCGCCCGCGAACTCGAATCGAGCATCCAGGCCATCGTCAGCCGCGCCCGCCAGGTCGATCACGTCATCGGCCAGATCGCCACCGCCTCGCAGGAACAAAACGCCGGCATCAAACGCATCCAGACCAACGTCCGCCAGATCGACTCCGTCACCCAGGCCAACGCCGCCGGCTCCGAACAAAACTTCAGCGCCGCCGAAGAACTCAACTCCCAGGCCGTCGCCCTCAAGCAATCCGTCGCCGACCTCCTCGCCCTCATCAACGGCGCGCCCGCCGCCCTCACCCACCGCGCCCCGGCCCCCGCCCCGCGTGCTCTCCGCACCTCCGTCAACGCCTTTGCCCCGCAGGCCACCGCCCGCGAAATCCTCGCCGCCACCCCGCGCCCTGCGCCCCGCAGCGCGCCCGGGTCGAGCCACGACCACGAAGCCTCCCTTGCCACCGCCGCGCACGTCAAAAACGACCCGCTGGATTTCTAAACCGGAAGCGGGAATCCGGCGAAGCCTGATCCACCGGGGAGCGCACGCGGCCCGCGTGCAGATTTGAGCGGCCCGCCCAAATCTACGTTCCCCATTCAACCTCCCGCAGCGACGCCCACTCGCCGATTCACCGCGATCCCAGTCCTTCTCCCCGTCTGCGGCCACCCTGAATCTGCGGGAAACTTTCGCCCGCAATCCGTCCCTCCCATTCCCTTGCCCCAAATTCCCCTGCCCAACTCGGCCATGCTCACCCGCGGCTCCGTCCCACGCCGCGAACCACCCCCCGATGTACCTCCACTCCAACCGCGCGGCCGCCGTGCGCCGGATGTCGCCAATCTTCCGCGCTCCCTTCCCCCTTGAGCCTCCGCCCCGCGCTGCCTAATCTCCGGCCACTCCAAACCTCCCCGATCACCATGAACATCCATCACCTCGAACTTTTCTACTACGTCGCCCGCTTCGGCGGCATCAGCGAGGCCGTGCGCAACATGCCCTACGGCATCCAGCAACCCGCCGTCAGCGGCCAGATTCTCCAGCTCGAGGAATCCCTCGGCACCAGCCTGTTTCAGCGCCGCCCGTTTCTCCTCACGCCCCAGGGCGAGGAACTCTTCCAGTTCATCAAACCCTTCTTCGCCAACCTTGAGACCGTCGCCGGGAAACTCCGCGGCGGCGTCGAGCAACACATCCGCATCGGCGCATCCGAGATCATCCTCCGCGACCACCTGCCCGGCGTCCTGCAAGTCGTCCGCAAACAATTTCCCAAACTCAAAGTCACCCTGCGCGAGGGCTACCATCCGCAGTTGGAATCCTGGCTGGCCGCGCAGGAGCTCGACGTCGCCATCACCCTGCTCGACGGCAAACCGCCCGCCGGCGTGAAACAAATCCCGCTCGTCTCGCTCCCGCTCGTGCTCCTCGTCGAACTGCGCAGCCCCGTGAAATCCGCCGCCGAATTGTGGCGTCGCGACCGCCTCGACGCCGCCCTCATCAGCCTCCCCACCAACGAGGCCATCTACAAAAACTTCCAACTCGGGCTGGGCAAACTCGGCGTGGACTGGTTCACCGCCATCGAAGTCAGCACCGTCGAACTCGTCGAGACCTACGTCGCCAACGGCTACGGCATCGGTCTCTCCGTGCAGCTCCCGCAGTTCCGCCACTCCGACAAAGTCCGCGTCCTCCCCCTGCCCGCGGACCCCTTCGCGCCCGTCACCATCGGCGCGCTCTGGCAGGGCCGCCCGAACCCGCTCAACCAGGCCCTCCTCCAAACCCTCCAAAAAGCCGCCGCTGCGGTGAAGGCGCCGTAGCTCCGGGCGCGCCCGCTGCCACCGCGACCACGCGCCGACTGCCCGGCATCGGCGCAAACAGCCACCAGTCATCACCACTAACCGGCACTAACCGACACTAATAAATACAAGCTGCGACATCGCTTCCCCGGTCAGTTGTACCTGTTCCCATTAGTGCCAGTTAGTGCCGGTTAGTGCCGGTTAGTGGTTTCCATCCTCCGTCCCAAGCCACACTCACCACCCGGAGCGACATCTCCGAATAACTCACTCCTGACGACCACCCTGTTTCCCTTCCCTCTTTTCTCGTGTCTTTCGTGTCTTTCGAGGCGCATCTCCCCGCCCCCGGTTTTACATTCTTTTTACACTCTCCTTATTTCCACCCGGACAGTTTCGGCTAAGATCGCGTCCATGAAAACTCACCAGACACGAAAACATCTTATCACCACCTGCACCTGCATCGCCCTCGCCCTCCTGGCCGGTGCCAACCTCCCGGCCGCTGACGTCAACCCGGCCGGCTCACCCGACCCTGAGAACCCGCATCTCTGGAAGCCGAAAGTGACCAGCATGGCCGTGTTCAAAAATGGACTGGGCTTCTTCCTGCGCGAAGGACCAGTCACCCTGCGCGACGGCTGGTGCGTGGCCGGCGAGGTGCCCCCCGCCCACTTCGGAACCCTCGCCATCTATTCCCACGACAAGGATGAAGTCGTGGATGTCATCGGCTCCGGCCCGGGAGAAATCGTCGAGTTCGACGGCACCGATGCACCGAAAGACCCCGCCAGCAAACGCTCCCGCCTCGAACTCAGCCGCTATCTCAAACTCCAACTGACCTACACCCACAAAGACACCGAACGCACCGCAGCCGGCAAACTGATCTCAATAGGTCTTGAGTTTGTAGTCTTGGAGAGTGACGGACAGAGCTACGCAGTCCCGCTCGAAGGGATAAGGAAAATGCAGATACTCGAGCGTCCCGTGCGCGTTCATGTGGCCGGGAGCGGCCCCCAGCCACCCGCCAAGACCACCCTCGGCATGGCCTACCTGCGCAAAGGTGTCACTTGGATTCCCGAATACACCCTCAAAGTCTTGGATGACACGAATGCCGAACTAACCCTGCGCGGGACACTCATCAACGAAGCCGAAGACCTGATCCATTGCGACGTGAATTTCGTGGTGGGCGTGCCGCATTTCCTGCACACCGATTACCTCGCGCCGGTGGCCGTCGGGCAGGCCATCCGCACCATCGGTGCCGCCGTCGCACCGCGGGAAGTCATGACCCAGATGATGAACCGCGCCGCCCTCGCCAACGACACCACGGTGGGCGTGGTGGACCGCCCCGTCGGCGGACCCGGCCGAGACGTGCGCGACGTACTCGGCAACCTGCCCCAGATGGAAGGAGCCGGCGCCGCGGATTTCACCGTCTATACCAAGAAAGACCTCACCGTGCGGCGCGGGGAGAAAGCCATTGTAACTCTGTTCGTGAAGAAGATTAAATACTCGCACCTCTACCGCTGGCCTGCCCCGGAGCCGCTCCAGCATTTCCTTGTCCTGCACAATCAGACCGATACCGCCTGGACCACCGGCCCTTGTCTCGCCGTCAGTCAGGGCAGCCCGCTGAGCGAAGACCTCTTGAAATACGTACCCAAGGGAGGTCAGGGCGAACTGCCCGTCACCACCGCCATCAATGTCGCCCAGGACCAAAAAGAATCCGAGGTGGACCGCAAGCTCAAAGCCCACGAACCATCCCATCAATTCTTCGTGGACCTCGTCACCCTCGAGGGCGAACTCAAGATGCGTAACTTCGAGAAAACCGCCATCACCGTGATCGTCACCGCCCCCGTCGCCGGCAAACCCCTCTCCGCCTCCCACGACGGCCTAGTCAGTCTGAAAACCACCAAACTTCAACTCCTCGAACGCGCCGGCACCGTGCAATGGAAACTGAAACTCGAACCCGGCGAGACCAAAGCCGTGACCTATCGCTACGAACGCTACGTGCCCTCGCGATAGACCACTTACCCTGGGCATTAGAACAGGGTTGGTCCTGCCAGTCAGTCCTGGCGCAATCCTCGCGCAAGATGTGGAAAAACTGCCGACGGTCGCCGGCAGCCGGGAAAATGAGTTCGCGCCTACCAATGCCCGCTCTCGGCGTAAACCGGTTGGCCGGCGATTTGACAGATGGTGCTCGACTCTGATACAACCTCGCCAGTGCCTCCAACTACCCTCTACTACAGCGATAAGTTTATTCTCGCCAAGGAAGGTTTTGATACGACGCGCAAAGCTGGGTGGATTGCGGATTCGCTTGCCAAGCGCCCCATCCCCAATGTCCGCATCGGAACCCCAAGCCCGGTCACGGAAGCCGAGGTGCTGCGCGTCCATTCGCCAGCCTATCTCGCCGCCCTTCGTACGGGCGAGCCGCTTGCCACGGCCACTTCGTCCACGCTGGCATGGGACTCGGGAACTCTCACCATGGCGCTGCATGTCTGCGGCGGCGTGCTCGCAGCGGGCAAGGCCGCTCTGCGCGACGGGGTGAGCGGAACGCTGGCGAGCGGGCTGCACCATGCGAAGCGAGACCGGGGCGCAGGATTTTGCACCCTCAACGGCCTGGCCATCGCTGCGCATACCCTGGCCGATGTCACCCACGGTCACATCCTGATCCTCGACCTGGACGCCCACTGCGGCGGCGGCACGCATTCCCTGATCCAGGCTCATCCGCGTCTCTGGCAACTGGATGTCAGCGTTTCGCCCTACGACGATTACCAGCCGGGCCAACGATGCGTTAAAGAAATAGTCACCGAAGCCAAGGAGTATCTCAAAACGGTTGGCCGCTGCCTGCAATGGGCGGAAGCCGAGTGGCCGGAATTCGCCTTGTGTCTCTATAACGCCGGCATGGATGTGCACCAGATCGGTGGACTCCGCGGCATGGATGATTTCCTGATTACTCTGCGCGAAGAGATGGTGTTTCAATGGTGTCGGGAGCGGGGAATTCCTGTGGCTTACGCGATGGCGGGCGGCTACACGGGTGGTAAGATGACGCGCAAGCGACTCGTTGACTTGCATCGTCTGACAATATCAGCCGCGGCAACGCAATGAAATCATGCTTCCCTGCAGAACGACCTGGTTCCCGCACCACCCCTTACCTTTGGAAAGCGATCCACACTCCGGCGAACCCGCCGATCTCGGCAACTTGCGTCAACTAACCACAGTACCCAGCGCGCGCTCAGGCAGACATAGTCACCCATGAAATTATGAAGCCCACAACTCGGTTCTTGCACACTGCGGACTGGCAACTCGGCAAACCTTTTGCCGGGGTGGAGGACGTTCAAAAGCGGTCCCGACTCCAGCAAGAGCGGTTCACCGTGCTCAAACGCGTCGGGCAGGTGGCCCGGGAAAATGGGGCGGAATTTGTCTTGGTCGCTGGCGATCTCTTCGATTCTCCCCGCGCGACAAAATCCACGGTCGCGGCGGCCTGCAGCGCCATCGGCGAGATGGGGATTCCTGTCTTCGCCGTTCCCGGCAATCACGACCACGGCGGCGCGGGGAGCTTGTGGGAGCAAGAGTTCTTCCAGCGCGAGCGCGAGCAACTGGCGCCCAACTTCACCATCCTGCTCCAGCCTGAGCCGGTCGAACTGGAGAATGCGATTCTCTTTCCCTGCCCGCTGCTCCGCCGACACGAAGCAACTGATCCCACTGCCTGGCTGCGCTCGACGGCGGAGTTCGATACCCGGTTTGGCGACAAGCCCAGAATCATCCTTGCCCACGGCAGCGTCCTGAACTTCGGCTCGTTTTCGGACGACGAGGAATCGGACACTGGTGCTCCCAACTGGATCGACTTGAAACGCCTTTCGGAGAACGCGTTTGATTACATCGCGCTGGGCGACTGGCACGGCGCAAAAAGAGTGGCCGACAAAGCTTGGTATTCGGGCACGCCGGAGCTGGACCGCTTCGTCAAGGGCGACGACCACCATCCCGGCCACATCCTCGTCGTCGAAGCCGGCCGCAGTCAGCCGCCGCAAGTCCAGCCCGTGTGGACCGGCGCGATCGGGTGGCACGAGCTGCCATTCAGCTTCGCCGATGACACCGGCCTGGTTCACCTGAAGGAATTGGTGGACGAGAAGATAGGCAGCCGGGCGAACGAGGACTTGCTCCGGCTGCACCTGAGCGGTTCGCTCGGCATCGAGGCTGCCACCCGGCTTGACCAGATGATCGAGGCCTGGAATGCCCGATTGCTCCGCGTGAAGCTCTCCAATCAAACCGCCATTGCACCTACTCCCACCGAGTTGGATGGACTCACCCGGCGGACCGGTGATCCCTTGGTATCTTTGGTGGCGGCAAAATTAGTCGCGCTGGCGGCGAGTGACACTGAACCAGCGGCCGTGGCACGCATCGCGTTGCGCGAGCTGCACGCCGCCTGCAACGCTCACTAAAAGGAAACCCCATGCGCATCACGTCTGTTACGCTCCGCAACTGCCGCCTGCATAGCGAATTGAAGGTGGATTTCGATCCTTTTCGCACCCTCATCGGTGGCCCCAACGAAACGGGCAAAAGCACGCTCATCGAGGCGGTGCATCGCGCCCTCTTTCTGAAAGCCAAAGGCAACACCGAGCACCATCGGTCCCTGAAATCTTGGTTGCACCCCGGGAACCCGGAGGTGGAGCTGGCCTTTGAAGCGGGCGGCAACACCTATCTCTTGAAGAAGCGATTTGGACCCGCCGGCACCACGACTTTAGCGCCCTCGAACTCAGTGCCGCTGGCCGACGATGCCGCCGAGGGTGAACTGGCCCGTCTTCTCAGCGTGGCGGCCGGCATTACGGGCAGGGCTATTGTTCTCCAGTGGTCCCACCTCTGGGTCTGGCAGGGGCAGGCGGGCGACGATCCTTCGGCCCACGCCACGGCACAGCAAAACGGATTGCTTCAGCGTTTGCAGCTGATTGGTGGGGCCGCCGCCCTCCAGTCCGAACTGGATGCCCGCGTGGCGAAACATTTCGCCGATGCCAAGGATCAGATTTACACGCAAGCGGACCGACCCAAGAAAGGCTCCGACCTAGAAAGAGCCGAGAGCACCCTGGCCGGCGCCAGCACGCAACTTGAGCAGGCAAAGGAGCGAGTCCGAAATCTCGAATCCGCGGCGACGAATCTGGAAGCGGCCACCCTGGAGTCAGATGCCGCCGGAACCACTCTCGTTGACCTTCAGAAACAACAGGAGGAAACCGAAGCCAAGCTACTCCGAGTTAGCGAACTTCGACTACAGGAAGCCGGGCAAACCCCGGCTGCAGATCACGCGAACAACCGGCTCGGCGATTTGGTAAAGGCCGACCAGCAAATACTCGCGGCGCGAACGGACATTTCCAAGCTTGCGATAAGCCTCGAACCGCAGGATATGGCTATCGAGCAATTGAAGAAAGCCACTCAGGATGGCAAGATCGCAACCACCAAGGCCGAAGAAGCTCACAATGGTACCATCGCGTCGGTCCGCGCCGCGCGCCTCCGTTGTGAACTCGCTTCCGCCCACATCCTACTGTTCGAGAAAGCCGAGATTCATGCGAGGCTCACCGCCCGGCAGGAAATAGTTTCGAGGTGTCGAGGCGAACTCTTCGGATTGGAGGAGCAGCTCGCTACGTTACCCAAAGTAGATAAGCCCGAACTGCATAAGATTCAGAAGCTCGATACGGAATTATCTAAGGCGCGTGCCGCCCTCCAGGCGATGGCCACCGGCCTTAAGATCATCGCCGCTGACCAACCTGTCCTAATCGGAGGCCAAGCGGTCACGGTTGGAACTCGTCACATTCTAACCGAGGATGCCGTGGTGCAAATCGGACCAGCCGTGCGTCTTGAAATCCAGCCGAGCGGTGGCACCAGCCTCGCCGGGGCGCGTCGGGCTGAAGCTGAGAATTCGCGGGAGCTTCAGGCCATGTTGGATTCTTTAGGACTCCAATCAGTCAAGGAAGCAACCGAGGTCCAAGAGAGACGGAACGGGCATGCCTCAAGCATCGCAACCAAAGAAGCCGAACTTAATGGAAATGGAGCGGACAGCCTCGCCGAGGAATTGCAGGATGCTCAGTACGATCTGACTGCGGCTAAGGCCGGCGTGGAACGGCGCGCTACTCTCGCGCCTGGCTGGAAAGCCCCGGACGACAAGTCCTCCGCCAAAGCCATTGCGAGGGAGTTGGAAGGAGAACTCAGTGAGGCCGAGCGACTGGAAAGCGAAGCCAAAACGGCTCGGGATCGTCTCGCCACAAAGACAGGTTTGGATGAGGAGGCACTGAACAAGCAGCGGACCGAGACTGAGCAGCAAAGAATCGAACTGAGCAATCTGAACGCCCGCCTTCATCAGTTTTTGGAAAACCACGGCGATGATACAATCCGCAGTCGTGCTCTAATCGAGTGTCAGTCCGCAAAAAACAAGGCCCAGGATCTTCTCAGGGACACCACCAACGCAATCGCCGCACTGCAACCGGAATTGCTGGAACGGGATCGCACACGGATAGCGCGCGCAATCAAAGCGGCAACTGACGAACAAATCGCGGCCGGGAACCAGATCGCCGTAGCCAAGGCTGCCCTAAGGTCAGACGGCAGCGAAGACCCAGCCGCCGACCTGGCCAGCGCCGAGGCAAAAGCACGATCGGCTGGCGAGCATCGAACCAGTGTGGAAAGAAAGTCACAGGCCATCGCCTTACTAGACCAGATGTTTCAGGAAGCGCAGCACAGCCTCGCCGAGCAATTCACTCAACCGCTCGCGGACAAAATCTCGGGCTACCTCCAGTGTATCTTTGGTGCCGGCGCGCGTGCGCAGGTGGACCTGGAGAACAACGAGTTCACCGGACTGCGGCTCTCCCGTCCCGGATTCGGAGGTGCCCCCTTCGCCTTCGAATCGCTGAGCGGCGGCGCTAAGGAGCAGACCGCCGCGGCGGTCCGCCTCGCCATGGCCGAAGTGCTCGCGGCCGATCACGGCGGCTGCCTGCCCGTGGTTTTTGATGACGCGTTTGCCTACTCTGACCCGGAGCGGGTAAACCAGCTCCAGCGCATGTTGGACCTCGCTGCGACGCGCGGCCTCCAGGTAATCATCCTCACCTGTAATCCGGTCGATTATGCCTCTCTGGGGGCGAAGCCGGTTAGCTTGCGCCCCGAACGACACGGTCCATCCGTTGGCCGCAACCCAGTTCCAGAATTGGAAGCGGACTCTTCGGACGCTACTCCGCCTGATCCTGAAGCAGAACTCCCATCCGGAGCGGAGGGTGTGGTCGTCACCCCTGAGCTTTGCGAATCGCTACTCAGGGCGCTGTCGGCGCTCGGCGGATCGAAGGGTAACCAGACCTTGCGCCAGGAGCTCGGCTGGGATGATCCGACTTACCGCGCGGTCAGGCAGAATCTGATGGCTTCCGGCAAACTGGTTTCCGGCCGGGGCCGGGGCGGCAGCGTCTCTTTGACCAACCGGTGAGGGTAATCCCGTGCTCTTACGGAAAAAGCGGGAATTAAAGCAGGCAATAAAAAATGGATTTCATTGCAATCGAACTGTGCTTGGTCAGGCTCTCGCCTCCAAGGAGTCGGGATCAAGCAGCAGACGGTGAGAACCGATTTATTACTCGCGTGAAACCAACCTTCCGTTTGCGGATGAAACTTGAATCACGAGTTGGGGAGGGAAGGACCTTTTGCAGATACGAGCGCTTGTCAGAGATGCTTGTCGAATTCCCAGGCCGGCGCCTGGGAACGCACCGGCACCGTAGACGAGGCGACCCCGCCGAGTTCAGAAAGCCAATTCCTATCCGCAAATAAAATGAGCAATGACATCAACTACAGCCTAAAGTTCCGCTCCGGCGAGCGGGAGGTGCTAAAACAGATCAAAGATTACCTAACCGAAAAGAAGCGGCGCTGGAACAGTAGAGGGTCGCAAACAACCGAAGCCCTGCTCAAGAAAACCGGACTGAAACATCCGGCGGAAGTTGTCACCTGGGGCTTCGAGTTCGAGAAAATCCAAGAGCAAGATGACGGGACCTATTCGATCAAAGCATCTTCATGGGCCAACGAAAACTCCTCAAACCCTTGGATTTCCGGCGAGGAGGGAGAACTGAGGTTTCTCTTGGAAAAGTTTCCGGGCCTCGAGATCGCAGGAGAGTTTGGCGATGAATACGGGAAAGGCCTGGTTAGCGGCTACGAGTTGATTTATCAGGAGGAGGATGAAAGCGATCACGAGTGGGGACAAAATGGCGATGCCTCTTACAACAAGGCCACAACTGACCTGCTGCTAAAGTTGTTTCGATGGAATCTCTCTTTTCCGAAAGGTCTAAGGGTAAAGGACTTAAAAGTGTCTCTTGAGCAGGGCGCTGATCCTAATGCTTGGATGGATGAGCAGCCGCTGTTTGAGTATGTGCGGTTGGCTGTTAGCAATTCCGACCAAGAGCGCGTAAAAGTTCTCGATTTGCTATTTGCGCACCGCATGCGACTGGAACGACTGGAGGACTTCGCGAGTTTCATGCTTGCGGTGCCGGGGCTTCCTGACAATGCACGCAGGTTTGCCCAAGATAACCAGTTGATACGCGCCACCGATGGTGAAACGCGGCTGGAGGTGTTCCGTTTTCTGCTGCAGAAACAGGCCATCAACCGAATGTCTGAGAATTTCTTGGAGGCTGTCGGACCACCAGCCGAATGTGACAAGGAAATCGTTGCCATGGCAATCACAAGGTGGGGCCAAACTATCGCCTATGCCAACAAGGCTTTGCGAGCAGACAAGAAACTTGTGCTGCTTGCTATCAGCGGTCCCGGGGGTTGTGGTCATAACTTGAAGTTTGCCTCAACAGAATTGAAAGACGATCTGGAGGTCGCCTTGGAAGCTGTGCGTAAAGACGGGGCAGCTTTGGAGCACGTTTCGAGACGGTTGCGTAATGATCGGAGGGTCGTCTCTGCCGCCGTGAAATCCTCCGGCTGGGCTCTGGAATTCGCTTCAAAACAACTCCGCGCCGACCGCGAAATCGTTCTATCCGCCGTCAAAATATGCGGCAGCGTTTTGCAATTCGCTTCACCAGACCTCAGAAGCAGCCCGGACATCGTAAAAGCTGCAATCAAGGCACCAGGGAATGGAGCCAGGGAAGCCTTGCAGTATGCTGCGCCGAAGCTGCAGAAAGATCCTGAACTGAAGAAAATGGTCCAGCAGAATGAGGGATAGTTTGGCATCGACTACCCCCTCGGCTCATTTCCCCGGTTCGGCCACCAAGAAAGGTGGGCTAACGAGTGGCGGGAAAGGGCGATTGGCAATTCAATCGCCACACGGCAATCGATGGCGCTGCGGAACATCACGGTGGAGCACGAGGTCTACGATAAGGGGTCAGTCCTAACCTTTGACACTTGGACGGGAACAAGCGTGAAAGGCTTTCCCCGCCAAGTTTCGCCACGGGTCAAGGCCATGACCGGGACGGTTTTGGCAGACGAATGGGGGCAGGTGAATGCCGGGTCGAATTCGTCAGACCCCATTTGTCAGTCAGCAGGCCGGCCGGTTCTTGGAAAGTCACCGCGTCTATTTCTGACCGCGAATTAGGAGCATGAATGGCCATGGATTTCCCGCAGATTCAAGACGACCACAGATGGGGATTTCAATCGGCTGGATCCTGATTTGGTGGGCGTTGATGGATTGGGGCAGTCGTATCTGTTGACATTTCACTGGGAAGAATTGGGTGCTGATCAGTTTTCCTCGTTTATCTCCGCAGGACTGTCTTCGCCAAACCCGTTCTCGTCACTGCGAGCGGCCGAATTTTTTCTCCAGTTCGCGGAAATTCATTTCGATCATGGTCGGGCGGCCGTGGGGGCAGGTGTAGGGCATGGTGCAGCGGCGGAGGTCGTTGACGAGGTTCTCGAGTTCGGGGCCGGCGAGGGGATCGTTGGCTTTCACGGCGTGGCGGCAGACGGTTTTGGCGACGACGTGTTCGCCGAGGCGGAGGACGTTAATGGTTTGGCCGACGGCCTTGAGTTCATCGACAAGCTCGAGCACGAAGCGGCGCGGGTCGGACACGCGCACGAAGGGCGGCAGGGCATCGACGAGGAAGGTGCGTTCGCCAAATTCGCTCACGCCGACGCCGAGGCGGGTGAGGCTCTCGATTTGCTCGCGGAGGAATTGGGCGTCGCGCGGGGGCAGTTCGACGGTCTCGGGGAGGAGGAGGCGCTGGGAAGGCGCGCCGCCTTGTTCGAGGCGGCTGAGCATTTGCTCGAACAGGATGCGCTCGTGCGCGGCGTGCTGGTCGAGCAGCACGAGGCCGCGGTCGGATTCGAGCACGACGTAGAGTTTGCCGATGACGCCGACTAGGCGCAGCGGCACGGCGAGAAGGGGCACGGGCGCGTCGAGCGGCGGGCCGGACGGACGGGGCGGGGCAATGGCTGACGAGGCGGGGGCGGACTTTGGTGCTGATGGGGCAGGTGAACTCGTCGGGGTCGGGACGACGCGGGTGGATGGGGTTGGGGCAGCAGGAGATTCGGGAGCAGGCGTGCGTTGCGGCCACGGGATCACGGGCTTCGCGGTTCGGGAGATTCCGAAGTTCGGGAGGTCGGAGGTTTCCTCGGTTGGACTCGGCGCGTTAGCGGGCGCAGGCACGGGCGGCGCACCGGCCGCAGACTGAAGCGGGAGCTGGGCTGCGGCAGAATCCTCGGCGGAGGCCGCAGGCGCGGCTACGGGCGCGACCGGGCGCACGGAGGCCGCCGGCGTGTGATACCGCAGCAGCGTCTCGCGCACGGCCTCGGTCACTAGTCGGCGCACGTTGCCTTCGTGGCGGAATTTCACCTCGCGCTTCGAGGGGTGGATGTTCACGTCCACTTCGCCGGGATCGATCTCAAGGAAGAGGCAGCAGACGGGATAGCGGCCTTTCATCAGCGCCGTGTGATAGCCCTCGGTGAGCGCGAAGTTCAGCCCGCGATTCTCGACGGGGCGGCGGTTGACGAAGACGTGCTGTTCCTCGCGGGTCGAGCGCGAGACGCCCGGCGCGCCGATGAAGCCCCACAGCCGCAGCGGCGTGGTCGTGCGCTCGTGCAGCACGGCGTCCTCCTCGCTCACGGCGGCCTCGAGTTCGCCGGTGAAATCGACGGCGAGAAATTTGTCCTGCGCGCCGCGCAACACACGCAGGCGCTCGCGCACCGCGGCCAGCCGCGACGTCGTGTCGTCGCCGTGCGCCACCGCGGGCAACTGCCACACCTGCCGCGTGTCGCTGGTGAACGTGAGCGCGACCGCCGGATACGCCAGCGCCACGAGCATGAGGTAATGCTGGATGTGTGCGCGCTCGGTCTCTTCGCTGCGCAGAAATTTTCGCCGCGGCGGGAGATTGTAGAACAACTGGCGCACTTCCATCGCCGTGCCCGGCGCGCAGCCCGCCGCCTTCACCTCGATGATTTTGCCGCCGTGAATGACGACCTGCGTGCCGTCGGGCGCGGTCGCGTCGCGCTCGAGGGTCGTGAGCGTGAAGCGGCTCACGCTGGCAATGCTCGGGAGCGCCTCGCCGCGAAAACCCATCGTCGTGATCGCCTGCAAATCCTCGGCGCGCTGCAGCTTGCTGGTCGCGTGGCGTTCGAGGCACAGCAGCGCGTCGTCGCGGCTCATGCCCACGCCGTCGTCGGTCACGCGGATGAGACTGCGTCCGCCGGCCTGAATTTCCACGGTGATGCGCCCCGCCTGGGCGTCGAGGGCGTTCTCGACGAGTTCCTTCACGACGCTGGCCGGCCGCTCGATGACCTCCCCGGCGGCGATCTGATTGGCGACCTGTTCGGAAAGTAGGCGGATGCGGTTCATGGCGAATGCTCGCAAGAATCGTCACGGGCGCGGCGGCGGCTGTCGAAGCTTTTCCCGGTCGTGACCGTTCGCCAGGACCGCGGGGTGCGTTTCCCTTCGCTTTCTTGTTGGCCCGCCACGCCCCAACGCGCCACCCTTCACCCATGCAAAAAATCCCCCGTGAACTCGCCCGCAAATACGCCTTCGACTGGGAGGACGAACCGCTCCTGCGCGTGCAACCCGGCGAAGCCTTCGAGATCGAGACCTGGGACGCGAGCACCGGCTATTTCAAAACGCCGCAAGACAAGGCCATCCCCGGCCTGCGCCCCGGCTTCGACCGCACGCCGCCGCAGGCCAATCCCATCGCCGGCCCCGTCTGGGTCGAGGGCGCGGAACGCGGCGACACGCTCGTGGTCTGCCTCGAGGAAATCCTGGTCGATGACTACTCGTGGATCGCCATCGGTCCGCGCCGCGGGCCGCTCGGCGAGTCCACGCGCTGGCCTGAGCTGTCCGGCGAATACACGACCAAGATTCTGAAGCACACGCCCGGCCCGAGCGGCACCTTGCGCGACGGCACCATGCATTTCAGCGAACGCATCTCGTGGCCGATCACGCCCTTCGTCGGCACGCTCGGCGTCGCGCCTGATCGCGAGGTTGCGACCAGTCTCGACGGCCAGGGCGAATGGGGCGGCAACCTCGACATCCGCGACGCCGCGCCTGGCAATCGCATCTACCTGCCCGTGTATCATCCCGGCGCGCGCTTCTATCTCGGCGATGTCCACGCCAGCCAGGGCGACACCGAATTCACCGGCACCGCCGCGGAAACCCAGTCCTGCGTGCGCCTCCACTTCGAGCTGATCAAAGGCCGGCGCACCACCGCCATGCGCATCGAGAAGCCCGACTCGCTCATCACGATCCACGCGTCGCGTCCGCTCGAAGTCGCCGTCGAGACCGCCACGATCCAACTCATGGACTGGCTCATCACCGACTACGGCTTCACCCCGACCGACGCCTACTGCCTTGTCAGCACCTGCCCCGATTTCCGCATCCACGTCTATCAGATGTGCAAAATCGGCAAGCTCAGCTACGTCGCCGGAGCTGAGATTCCCAAGCGGTACCTGCGGGCGAAGTGAGTGTGGCGGCCGCGGCCGGGAAGCGGCCGGAGCGCGGCGTTTACGCCGCTTCACCGTCCGCACATTCCACCGCGTTCGCACCCGCCCGGCGCGCCCCACGTTGAAGCGGCATAAATGCCGCGCTCCGGGCGGCCCGCGGGCGGTCCCCGCCCGCAGCGGCCTGGAACACGCGCGGGTGCCGCAAATTTCTCCCGGCCTCCCGCCTGCTCGGACCCGCTCCGACCGGGGACCGGTCGCGCGCCAAAGCCCGTGGAAGCCATTGACCCTCCGGCATACATCTGCCAATCTGCCGATATGCGAACCACCCTAAATCTCGACGACACCCTGTACCGCCGCGCCAAAATCAAGGCGGCCGAAACCGGACGCACCGTCTCGGACCTGGTCGCCGAAGGCTTGAACCTGCTGCTCGCCGGCAATCCCCGGCAGACCAAGGCCCCCCGGCGCGTGCCGCTGCCGCTCATTGTCGGCGGCCGCCCCGCCCGGCCTGGTAAAGGGATGACCCCGGAGCGCACCGCTGAAATCTTGTCGGCTCAGGAAACCAGTTGGGCACGCTCCAGCGTATGAATCTGTGCGACCAAAACTTCTGGCTGGCCCTCGTGCTCCCGCCGCACGAACACCACCCGATCGCCCGCGCGTGGTGGGAGGGTCGGACCACCGAGCGCGCCCTGTTCTGCCGCAGCACCCAGCAGGGCTTTCTGCGCCTGCTCACGACCCAGGCCGTTCTGGAACCCTACGGCCTGCCGCCGCGAACCCAGACCCAAGCGTGGAAAATCTACCGCCAGCTCGCGTCGGCTCCGACCTGCGGTTTCCTCCCGGAGCCAGCTGGAATCGACGCGCTTTGGGAACAACTCAGTTCACGCCCCACCGCGTCGCCGAAACTCTGGATGGACTCCTACCTAGCCGCGTTCGCAATCCAAGGCGACTGCACGCTCGTCACCTTCGACCACGGCTTCCGCCAGTTCGCCGCCGCCGGCCTGCGACTCGAACTACTCGCCAAAAAGTAACTCTGGCCCAGCAATCTCCATCCCGCTTGCACCGGATCGGATCCCTCCAATGAAAACCTTCCTGCTCCTCCTCCCTGTTTTCCTCTCCGTCCTTCTCCCGCTCGCACCACCCGCCCGCGCCGCCGGCCTCGAGCGCCTGAAATACAACCACCCCGGCCTCACCGTGGACCTCGGCGTCGGCCTGTGGGCCTGGCCGTTGCCGATGGATTTCGATGGCGACGGCGACCTCGACCTCGTCGTGAACTGCCCCGACAAACCCTACAACGGCGTCTATTTTTTCGAGAACATCAGCGGCGACACCACACAGAAAAGACTTCCCGTCTTCAAACCCGCGCGCCGCCTCAGCAAAGGCCTGCAAAACGTCCAAGTCAGCTTTGTGAACGGCGCGCCGCTCGTGCTCTCGCCCGGCACCGAGTATCCCGACTTCCTCAAAACCGGTTTGGAAAAAGGCCGCAAGCTGCCGCTCCCCGCCAACATCCATCCCAACAAAGTCCGCGCGAACATGTGGCGCGTCGTGGACTTCGATGGCGACGGCAAACCCGACCTCATCATCGGCGTCGGCGACTGGACCGACTACGGCTGGGACAATGCCTACACGCCCGCCGGCCAGTGGACCAACGGCCCGTTGCGCGGCTTCGTTTATCTCGCGCGCAACAGCGGCACGGCCGCGGCCCCGGCCTACGACAAGCCCGTGAAAATCCTGGCCGACGGCAAACCCATCGAGACCTTCGGCTGGCCGTCGCCGAATTTCGCGGACTTCGATGGCGACGGCGATCTGGACCTGCTCTGCGGCGAGTTTCTCGATGGCTTCACCTATTTTGAAAACGTCGGCACCCGCACCACGCCGCGTTACGCGCCCGGCCGTCGTCTGCAAACGCCCGACGGCAGACCGCTCGTGATGGACCTCCAGATGATCACGCCCACCGCGATCGACTGGAACAAGGACGGCCACCTCGATCTCATCGTCGGCGACGAAGACGGCCGCGTGGCGTTCATCGAGAACTCCGGCAAGTTCACCGCCGATCACACGCCGATTTTTCTCACGCCCGTTTATTTTCAACAGGAGGCCGACGACGTGAAATTCGGCGCGCTCGCCACGCCCGTCGGCTTCGATTGGGATGGCGACGGCGACATCGACATCCTCTGCGGCAACACCGCCGGCTACATTGCGTTCATCGAAAACCTCAGCGGCCCCGGCGTCGAGAAACCCAAGTGGGCTGCGCCGAAACTGCTCGAAGCCGACGGCAAGATCATTCGCATCATGGCCGGCCCCAACGGCAGCATCCAAGGACCGTGCGAAGCCAAATGGGGCTACACCACGCTCTCCGTCGCGGACTGGGACGGCGACGGCCTGCCCGACCTCATCGTGAACTCGATCTGGGGAAAAGTGATCTGGTTCAAAAACATCGGCACGCACAAGGCGCCGAAGCTCGCCGCCGCGCAACCCATCGAAGTCGAGTGGAACGGCCCGCAACCCAAGCTCGCCTACGGCTGGCTGCGGCCCGAGGGCAAGGCCCTCCTCACGCAATGGCGCACCACGCCCGTCGCCGTGGACTGGAACCGCGATGGCCTCATGGACCTCATCATGCTCGACCACGAAGGCTACCTCGCCTTCTTCGAGCGCGCCCGTCGCAGGAGCGCGGACGGCCCGCCCGCGAGTTCCGACCTCATCCTCCTGGCACCTCGCCGCGTCTTCTGCGACGAAACCGGCAAACCCCTCCGCCTCAACTCCGGCCTCGCGGGCAAAAGTGGCCGCCGCAAACTCTGCGTCGTGGATTGGGACGGCGACGGCAAATTCGACCTCCTCCTCAACTCCGCCAACGCCAATTTCCTCCGCCAGGTCGATGCCCGCGACGGCAAATGGTTTTTCAAAGACCTGGGCCCGCTCGAAAAACAAAATATCGAAGGCCACGACGTCAGCCCCGCCGTCGTGGACTTCAACGGCGACGGCATCCCCGACTTCCTCGGCGGCGCGGAAGACGGCCGGTTTTACTATTTGAAAAACCCGCGCTCGCGCTGAAGCATCGTTTGACCCGCAAAATCACGGTGTTAGCCTATGCCCCATGAAACCGCCAATCTACCTGACCGACCCGAAGGAGATGCTGAAGGTGCGCTTGAATCAGCCGCGCGTCTCCTCCGAGCAAGCCCGCGCCCAGCGGGAACGGCTCAAGCACGCGACCGAGAAATTCTCCGCGGCCGCCAAGAGCGCGACCTCCTCGCTTGGGCGCGTGAAGGTCGCGGCCTGATTGATCCCTTCACCTACTTGTCCCGCATCGAGGATCGCGGGGAGGAACACCGAGTCTGGCTCGACCTTGCCAGCCAGAGATATTTCAAGGCCACCCATCCCGGGCGATTCGGCTTCGCGGTTGTCGCGCTTCCCGACGGTTCGTTGGAACTGACGGGAGCCACCCCGCTCGAATATCTCGAACGGCTGCTGCTCCAGAATTCCCTCTTCGGCGATCACCTCAGACTCGAGGGCGTCGCCAGCGAAAACGGCAAGACCGTGCTGCTCACTTCCCAACCAAATATCGCGGACGAGGCAGTGTCCGACTCCGAAATGTCCGCCTTCATGGCCAAGCTCTGGTTCGCCCCGTTGCGCGGGCTCTCGCTCGGCCGCCCCGGCGCGCTGGCCTTCTACCGCGACCTAGATGAAGTCGCCGCGTTCGATGCCCATCCCGGCAACTTCGTGAAAGACGGCAACGGCGTCGTCTTGCCAATCGATCTGATTTTGCTGCGCGCGGACGCCGCGTTGCAGAAAGCCTTCGCCGCCCACCTCGCGTAATTCTCCAGCCATGAGTTCCAAATCTTCCGCCTCGTCCGCCGCCCCGCTCGCCCTCGGCCTCGACTTCGGCACCGAATCCGTCCGCGCCCTGCTCGTGGACTTGAGCGGTCGCGAGCACGCCTCCGCCGTCGCCAAATACGCGCACGGCCAGATCATCCACACGCTGCCCGGCTCGACCAAAAAGCTCCCGCCGCACTACGCCCTCCAGCATCCGCTCGACTGGCTCGACTCCGCCGCCAAGGCCGTCCGCGCTGCGTTGCGACAGGCGGGCGCGCGTGCGGACGCCGTGATCGGCATCGGCGTGGACTTCACCAGTTGCACCATGCTCCCGGCGCTGCGCGACGGCACGCCGCTTTGCTGTGTTCCGAAATGGGCGCGCGAACCCCTCGCGTGGCCCAAGCTCTGGAAACATCACGGCGCGCAAGCCCAGACCGACCGCATCAACGCCGTCGCCCGCGAGCGCAACGAACCCTGGCTCGCGCGCTACGGCGGCATCATCGGCCTCGAATGGTTCTTTCCGAAAATGCTCGAGACCCTCGAACACGCCCCGCGCGTCTTCGCCGCCACCGAGGTCTGGCTCGAGGCCGGCGACTGGTTCGTGTGGCAGCTCGTCGGCGGCGACGCCGCGTCGCTGCCACGTTCGACCTGTCAGGCCGGCTACAAAGCGATGTGGAGCCGCGAGCATGGTTTTCCTTCACCCGCCTTTTTCCGCGCGTTGCATCCGCAGCTCGAAAATGTCGTTGCTGGAAAAATGCCCGGCCGTTTCCTCGCGCCCGGCGAGGCCGCGGGCACGCTCACCCCCGCAATGGCGAAGAAACTCGGCCTGCGCGCCGGCACGCCCGTCAGCGCCGCCATTATTGATGCCCACGCCGGCGTGCCCGGCGCGGGCGCGGCGGAACCCGACACGCTCGTCATGGTTATGGGCACCAGCAGTTGCCACATGCTCAACTCCACCGCGGCGAAGCTTGTGCCCGGCGTCGCGGGCGTCGTGCAGGACGGCATCCTCCCCGGCTTTCACGGTTACGAAACCGGCCAGGCCGCCGTCGGCGACGCATTCGACTGGACCCGGCGCCTGCTCGGCGCGCGCGATTTCACGGCCCTGACCGCGCGCGCCGCGGCCCTGCCGCACGGAGCCGAGGGTGTCCGCTGCGTCGATTGGTTCAACGGCTGCCGCACGCCACTGATGAACGGCGCGCTCACCGGCGCGTTCACCGGCCTCACCTTGCATCACGGGCCCGAGCATATTTTCCGCGCCGTGCTCGAAGCCAGCGCCTGCGGCCTGCGCTGGATCGTGGACACCTTGCGAGAAGGCGGCGTGCCCGTGCGCCGCTTCGTTGCCACCGGCGGCCTGCCGCAAAACAACCCGCTCTTCCTCCAGCTCTGCGCCGACGCCCTTGGCGAACCCATCGTCATCCCGCCCTCGAAACAAGGCCCCGCCCTCGGTGCCGCCATCCTCGGCGCGCTCGCCGCCCGCGCCTTCCCCGACGCCGCCACCGCGGTCAAAAAAATGGTCACGCGCAAAGGCGAAATCATCGTGAAACCCAAAAACGCCCGCGCCTTTGCCCCCATCTACACCGACTATCGCCAACTGGCCGACCGACTGGGAAAGTGAACATGACTCCACAATGCGGCCAACCCGCAGCCATCGCTGGTAGGGCGCGTCTGTCCTCAGCGCGCCGCGGGCCGTGCGTACGCGCAACCGGCGCGCTGAGGACAGACGCGCCCTACCCACCGCGTTTCGCAGCCCAATGGATCTCACCCGCATGTCCGCAACCCTCCCCAAGTTTCCTTCCCCTTATCTTTTACCCCATCATTCTGTTCCCCTCCCTCCCATGAAAACCCTCCTCACCCTCACGCTCCTCACCATGTCCCTCTTCGCCTCCCTCGCCGCCCCGCTTCTCGGCGGCTACCGCGCCATCCCCGCGACCGACGCCGAAGCCCTGGCCGCCGCCAAGTTTGCCGTCACCGCCCACGACCCCAAGCTCATCCTCGTCCGCCTCGAGCGCGCCGCGGAGCAGGTCGTCGCCGGCATGAACTACCGCCTCACCCTTCAAGTCACCGATGCCACCGGCGTTGCGCAAGCGGCCGAAGCCGTCGTCTGGCGCAAGCTCGACAGCCGGCACGAACTCACCTCCTGGAACTGGACCAAAGCCGCTCCCGCTCACTCCCAACCTCAGCCGCAGCCCCAATCGGGCGTGCTCAAAACCGAGTTCATCTACGACACCGCGCCCTTCGCCAGTTGCCACGCCACCACCCTCGCCGAGACCACCGACGGCACCCTCGTCGCCGCATGGTTTGGCGGCACCGCCGAAGGCCGCAGCGATGTCGGCATCTGGTCCGCGCGCCTCGTGGCGGGCAAATGGACCGCCCCCGTCGAACTCGCCACCGGCGTGCAAGCCGACGGCAAACGCCACCCCTGCTGGAACCCCGTCCTCTTCCAACCCCGCGACGGCGCGCTCCTCCTCTTCTACAAAGTCGGCCCCTCGCCCAGCACCTGGTGGGGCATGCTCCGCACCAGCACCGACGCCGGCCAGACCTGGAGCGACGCCACGCGCCTCCCCGACAAAATCCTCGGCCCCGTGAAAAACAAACCCGTGCAACTCGCCGACGGCACCCTCCTCTCCGGCAGCAGCACCGAAGGATTGCACCCGCCGCCTTCGTGGCAGATTCACTTCGAGCGCAGCACCGACAACGGCAAGACGTGGCAATTCATCACCGTGCCGCAGCCCACAAACAGCCCGTCCGCCATTCAGCCCAGCATCCTGCAACTCGGCGGCGACAAACTCATGGCCCTCGGCCGCACGCGCTCCGGCAAACTCTTCGCCACCACCTCCGCCGACAGCGGCCGCACCTGGACGCCGACCACGCTGCTGGATTTGCCCAACCCCAACTCCGGCACCGACGCCGTCACGCTCAAAGACGGCCGCCACCTGCTCATCTACAACCACACCGCCAAAGGCCGCTCCCCGCTGAACCTCGCCGTCAGCCCCGACGGCCAGACCTGGAACGCCGCGCTCGTCCTCGAAAACACCCCCGGCGAATACAGCTACCCCGCCATCATCCAGACCCGCGACGGCCTCATCCACACCACCTACACCTGGAAACGCCAGAAGGTGAAACACGTCGTCATCGCCCCCGCGAAACTGGAGGCGCGGCCGATCACGAACGGAGAGTGGCCGAAATGAATCCGCCGCGCGGCGTTCAGAGCTCGAATGAAAAAGTCCCCAGACGTCGGTAGCCGCCGACGTTATTGCGCCGGTTGCATCAGCGCGACAATCGGCGACCCAGTAGCTCGACATTCCAATGTCGAGAACAGCCCGTCCCACGGACGCTTCCGCACTCGACATTGGAATGTCGAGCTACCTTCCTCGGCGGCTACGTTTTTCACACCGGCTATTCACGCCGCCCGTCCAGCCGACCTCCTCGCACACCATCCGCACACTTCCCCATGAAAAATATCCTCCCCCTCTTTGCGTCTCTTTGGGTTCTTTGCGGCCATCTCTCCGCCGCCGACCTGCGCGTCGCCACCGATTTCGAGGGCGGCTCGGCCCGCGTCGAGTCCATCGATCAGGCCGCGCGCGTCATCCGCTTCATGCCCGGTGGCGATCCGGAGCGCGGCTGGCCGTGCTGGTGGTATCTGCGCGTCGATGGCCTCGCGCAAAACGAACGCCTCACGCTCGACCTCGCCGGCAGCAACCTTCCGTCGCGCAACAACGGCAAGAACACCGGCAAACCCCTCGCCGCCTACTGGGCCATGCCGGAGCGCGCCACCTTCTCAACCGACGGCAAAACGTGGCGTCACACCGCGCCCGGCAAACGCGATGACGGCCGCATCCGTTACGAAGTCACCGGCGACGGCGGCCCGCTGTGGATCGCGTGGGGACCGCCCTTCACCCCGCGCGACACCGACGACTTGCTCGCGTTCGCCGCGAAAACATCGCCCGCCGCCCGGCCCTTCGACCTCGCCCGCACCCGCGGCGACCGCCCCGTGCGCGGCCTGCGCGTGAGCGAAGGCACCAACGCCGCGCCGCCCGGCATCTGGATTCACGCCCGCCAGCACGCGTGGGAAAGCGGCTCGAGCTGGGTCGCCCGCGGCCTCGTCGAGTGGCTCGTCAGCGCCGACGCCGACGCGCAATGGCTGCGGCGGCACGCCGAGATTTTCATCGTGCCCATCATGGACGTGGACAACGTCGCCACCGGCAACGGCGGCAAGGAGGCCAACCCGCGCGACCACAACCGCGACTGGGACGACCAGCCCATTTATCCCGAAGTGGCCGCCGCGCAAAAGCAGTTGCGGGCCTTTATCAAGGACGGGCGCTTTGATCTATTTGTCGATCTCCACAACCCCGGCCCGGGTGATCCCACGTTCTTTTTCACCCTCGGCAACGAGTTGCTGAAGGAGCCGATGATCACCCTGCGCGACCGCTTCATCCAACTCGCCTACGGGCGCATCAGCAAAATCAAGCCCCTCATTCCGATGAGCAATCAGGCCAAGATCACCGGTGCGAGTTATCATCCGCTCTGGCGCAACATCAGCGGCAACTGGGGGTGCATGAACGGTAATCCCCACACCGTGAGCGTGTGCTTGGAGACGATCTGGAACTACCAGAACAGCAACACCGAGGGTTACCGCGCCGTGGGGAAAAACCTGGGGCTCGCCATCGCTGACTTCCAGCGGAGCAAGGCGGCAACAAAACAGCCGTAGCCGCCGAGGTGACGAAGCGGAGGCGGTGACGTGGAGGGGATGTCCGCCTGGCAACGAACCGCTCGCTACCCGCGCTCCCATCCCTTGTAGGAGTCGAGGTGACGAGGCTCTGACCTCCTTCCGCGAGAGGCTCGCTCGGAAACACCGCAGGCCAGGACTTGCAACAGAGTTCCGGTCCCACACGCCCTGCCCAAGTCAGCCCGCGAGACGCCGTCCGCGTTTCGCGTGGAAAAAGTTAGAGTCTCGTCACCTCGACTCCTACAAGAGTGGGCGAGCCGGCCGGCTACTTTCCCCATTCCCTCACCGAGAACATTGGCTCGGTGCTGCGCCCTTGCGGCCGTCCGCCTCCTCACGTCGGCGGCTACGATTTTAGTTCCCCACGCCCCACACTTTCACCAGCACGTCGTGCAGCGTCGGGTCGTGCTCCTTCAGCTCGGCGCGCACGAAGGGGTAGAAATCGTTGCGGTAGAAAAACGCCTCGGTGCCCTCGGCGAAGTACTCCTTGTGATTGCTCAGGCCGTAGTGCTTCACCTTTTTGCCGGTGTAGAGCAGCACGTTTTCGTAGGAGCCGGCGGCCTTCGCCTTGTCGTAGGCGGCGATGATTTCGGGATTATCGAAGCTGAGCACCTGATCGTGGTACCCGTGCGCCAGTTCGTGGAGAATGACCGCGGGATGCTTGAGCAGTTGGCCGCGCGAGAACAGCTCGCGCGCCTGCGTGATGTGAACCTTGCGCGTCAGGCGCGGGTCGTGGCCGTTCGCAACGAGCCAGCCCTTGCTCGGATGGTACTGCATGGCTCCGAGTCGCGGATGGCTGTGCTCGATCCAGATTTCGATGGTCTGCAATTTTGCCAGCGGCTCGGCGGGGACGAGAATTTTGATCCGCTGCAAATGATTGGCCAGCATGGTCAGCGCCTTCGCGCCTTCCTCGCGCTGCTCGCCGTCGATCAGCGTCGGCTCGACATGGACCTTCCAGCCCTCGAGGTCGCGCAGCACCGGATCGAAGCGCACAACGGGCACGGAGTTCGTTTTGTCCGCGGGTTTTGGGGTTTTCTCCTGTGCCGGGGCGCGGGAGGGAGCGAACGACAGGATGACGGCGGCAATGAGCGCCGCCCGGAGCGGGAGGGAGATTTTTTTCAAGCCAGCCTCCGACGGGTGTCGGCGTGGCGACGTTCACGGCGACCCTCCCCTCTTTCACACGGGACAAATCCCCCGCCCGGTGTTCGACTCGCGCGCGTCTGCGAAAGCCAGCCCTATGCCCACGACCACCAAAACCTCCGCGCGCCGGCCCGCAAAAGCCTCCGGCAAGCCGCTCAGCACCAACATCCATCTCCAGCGTTGGGTAAAGAAAATGGCCGCCTTATGCCAGCCGGCGCGCATCCATTGGGTCGATGGCTCGCCGGCGGAATACGACGCGCTGTGCGAGCAGATGGTCGCGGGCGGCACGTTCATCCGGCTTGATCAGAAGCATTGGCCGGGCTGTTTCCTCGCGCGCTCGGATGCGAGCGACGTGGCGCGGGTCGAGGAGCGCACCTTCATTTGCAGCCAGTCGAAGGAGGCCGCCGGGCCGACCAACAACTGGGTCCATCCAGTCGAAATGAAGGAAAAGCTCCGCACGCTGTTCAAGGGCTGCATGAAGGGCCGCACGATGTATGTGCTGGCGTTCAGCATGGGGCCGCTGCGTTCGCCCATGGCGCAGCTTGGCGTGCAGTTGACCGACTCGCCGTATGCCGTCGTGAACATGCGGATCATGGCGCGCATCGGGCGTCCGGTTTTCCAACTCATCGACGAAGGGAAACGCCGCGTGGTGCCCTGCATGCACACGGTCGGCGCGCCGCTGAAGAAAGGGGAAAAGGATGTGCCGTGGCCGTGCAACAAGGAGAAGTACATCGTCCATTTCCCCGAGACCCGCGAAATCTGGAGTTACGGCTCGGGTTACGGCGGCAACGCCCTGATCGGCAAGAAATGCTTCGCCCTGCGCATCGCCTCGGCCATGGCGCGCGACGAGGGCTGGATGGCGGAGCACATGCTGATTCTCGGTCTCGAAAATCCGCAGGGCGAAAAAACCTACGTCGCGGCGGCGTTCCCGAGTTCGTGCGGCAAGACCAATTTCGCCATGCTCATTCCGCCGAAACCCTTCGCCGCCGCGGGCTGGAAGGTGTGGACCGTGGGGGACGACATCGCGTGGATCAAGCCCGGCGCGGATGGCCGGCTCCACGCCATCAATCCCGAGGCCGGTTTTTTCGGCGTCGCGCCCGGCACCAGCCAGCACACCAATCCGAACGCCATGGCCGCGCTCGCGAAGAACACCATTTTTACCAACGTCGCGCTGACACCGGAAGGCGGCGTGTGGTGGGAAGGCATGACGGACGAACCGCCCGCCCACGCCATCGACTGGCAGGGAAACGCGTGGACGCCGCAGCTCGCGAAGGAAAAAGGCGTCAAGGCCGCGCATCCGAACTCGCGCTTCACCGCGCCCGCCGCGCAATGCCCGACCATCGACCCCGACTGGGAAAAGCCCGAGGGCGTGCCGCTCAGCGCGATCATCTTTGGCGGCCGCCGGGCCACGACGATGCCGCTCGTGTATCAGTCGTTCAATTGGAGCACCGGCGTTTATCTCGGCGCGACGATGGGGAGCGAGACGACCGCCGCGGCCGCGGGCGCGGTCGGCAGGGTGCGCCGCGATCCGATGGCGATGCTGCCCTTCTGCGGCTACAACATGGGCGATTATTTCCGCCACTGGATTTCCATGCAGCGCACGCTCAGCGAGACGCCGCGCATTTTTCATGTGAACTGGTTTCGCAAGGATGCCGGCGGCAAATTTCTCTGGCCCGGCTTCAGCGAAAACTTGCGCGTGCTTCAGTGGATCGTGGGCCGTGCCCGCGGGCGCGCGCTCGGCAAGGAGACGCCCATCGGCTGGGTGCCGCGCTATGAGGACCTCGACTGGACGGGGCTGGATTTCCCGCCGGAGAAATTCGCCGAACTGCAACGCTTCGATCGCGCCGAGTGGCGCCAGGAAATCATCGATCACGAAAACCTCTTCCTTGATCTCCACACGCACCTGCCGAAGGAAATGATCTACGAGCGCGAGCTGCTGATCTGCCGGATGTAGGCGGGCCGCAGCGGGGAAAATTGACAACCACGGATGCACGCGGATGAACACGGATGGGGGACCGGGAGCGGCGGGAAATGCCCGGCCCGCGCTGCTTGTCCGCGCCGCCGCGTTTTGGAGTGCGGTGACTTGTCACCGCTTTCGCGCAGGCGACTGGTCGCCGTCGAAGTTCCGAGCGTGTCCGCATTGGCGAGCGTGCCTGCGCTGGCGCGAGCCGTGAACGCCCCATTTCACACCGGTGCCTACAGGTGTTCGACGGCGACAAGTCGCCTCCAGAAAGCGGTGACAAGTCACCGCACTCCACACGCGGAACAGCGTTCGTCTCGCAGACCATGACCACGCCCGCACCCGCGCCCACGCCCGCATCGCGCAAGCCCTGGTATCGCGTCCTCTACGTGCAGGTCATCATTGCCGTCGTGCTCGGCATTGTCGTCGGCAAGCTTTTCCCCGCGTTCGGCAAATCGCTCAAGCCGCTGGGCGATGGCTTCATCAACCTCGTCAAGATGATGATCGCGCCGATCATCTTCTGCACCGTCGTTCACGGCATCGCCTCGATGAGCGATCTGAAAAAGCTCGGGCGCGTCGGGGCCAAGACGCTGATTTACTTCGAGGTTGTTTCCACCATCGCGCTGCTCATCGGCCTGCTGGTGGTGAACGTGCTGAAACCCGGCGTCGGCTTCACGCCGGCCGGCGAAACCTTTCGCACCGAAACCAAAGCCGCCGTGGACACCACCGCCACGACCCACGGCGTCGCGGAAAAAGCCAGGGCCCTCAGCACCACCGAGTTCATTCTCAACATCATCCCCAAGACCTTTCTCGGCGCGTTCGTTTCGGGCGACCTGCTGCAGGTGCTGCTCGTCGCGATCCTCGTCGCGTTCGCGATTGCGTTCATGGGCGAGCGCGGGAAGCCGCTGCTGCACGTCATCGACTACGCCACGCAGGTCTTCTTCGGCGTGATGCACATCGTGGTGAAAGCCGCGCCCATCGGGGCGTTCGGCGCGATGGGCTACACGGTCGGCAGCTACGGCATCGGCGCGCTGAACAAGCTGCTCGCGCTCATGGCGGGCTTCTATCTCACGGCCGGATTCTTCGTCGTGGTCGTGCTCGGCGGCATCGCGGCGTTCTCGGGCTTCTCGATTTTCCGCTTCCTCGGCCACATCAAGGACGAGCTGCTGCTGGTCCTCGGCACCAGTTCCTCGGAGACCGCGCTGCCCGGCATGATCGAGAAAATGCAGCGCCTGGGCTGCGCGAAATCCACCGTCGGCCTCGTGATCCCGACCGGCTACAGCTTCAACCTCGATGGCACGAACATCTACATGACCATGGCCGCAGTCTTCCTCGCGCAGGCCACCAACACGCCGCTCGGACTCGGCGCGCAACTGAGCTTGCTCCTCATCGCGATGATCACTTCCAAAGGCTCCAGCGGCGTGACGGGCGCGGGTTTCGTCACGCTCGCCGCGACGCTGCAGGCCGTGCCGAGCATCCCCGTCGAGGCGCTCGCGCTGCTGGTCGGCATCGACCGGTTTATGAGCGAATGTCGCGCGCTCACCAATCTCGTCGGCAACGGCGTCGCCACCGTCGTCATCAGCCGCTGGGAAAACGAGGTCACCGCCGCGCAACTGCAGGCGAATCTGCGCGAGCCGCTGCCGCTGGCAGTGGCGCAAGGGGAGGAGGAGGCGAGGCGGTGAGGCGTCGCCAGAGCGGAGCGCGACCGGGGACCGGTCGCGCTCCGCTTCGGTTGGGGTTTCGCCGCTCTGTACTACAACTCTGCAATATCCTCGGGTGCCGCGACGATTTTGCGCTGCCCTGGTCGCCGTCCGCCGACCACAGACTTGTTGCCAACGCGTTGCTCTTCGTCCCGGAGGGACTCCGCAGGAAATTAGCCGGGGGCAAGCCCGCGCAGCGGGCGTGGCCCCCGGTTGCGCCGCCCAACGGGCCATGCCCCAGCGGGGCATCGAAGAAGTTTTTGGCGGCATCCTCCCCGTAGCATTTCCGCCACCAGTCTCCGCCTCGGGCCATTTTCTTCGATGCCCCGTTGGGGCACGGAGCCACACGGCACCGATTCCGGGGGCGGCGTCCGCTGGGGCGGACTTGCCCCCGGCTAATCTCCTCTGGCGTCCCTCCGGGACGGGAACCGAGCGTCCCCGCCCGGTACGCGTACGCAGTGCGGAGGTCGCCGGAATATTCCTCGGTTCCTTCCCCACCCCACGCGCTGCGACCGGGGACCGGTCGCGCTCCGGCCGCACGGTTGTGGCTGGGAAGCTGCCGGCGGTGGTCGTGCCGCTCACGGAATTCCGGGGGGTTTTCGCAGCGCGTGGGGCGTTGGTAACTTCGATTCGACAAGCCGCGCTCCTGCATTACGTGTTCCTACGCACCCATTTGTTCACGGGTGCGATCTGAGTGTCGGTGCTGCCTGGCAGCCCGCAGAACGGCGAGGCGAACTATGAAAGTTCTAATCACGGTCGGTGCGATTTTCGGATTCTTCGGTTGTCTCTCGGTGACGAACAACCATCGGGAAGGCGATCTGTGGTGGGCGCTGGCCTCCGCGGTTTTCTTCGCGGTCCTGCTGCCCTGTATCGCGCGCCTGGGCATCGGTTGGCGCGCCCCGTCCCACGACGAAACGGTCACTCGCCCATCCCTCCATCGCTCCTGAGATGCGGGAGCTTGCTGCCATACCAGCGGTGTCCCTCCCCCGGAGCGCCGACCTCCGGTCCGGCAAGTGGGGCAGCCTCGCACAACAACCCGCCGGATCGGAGATCGGCGCTCCGTTTGCAAACAGGCGGTCCGGTGCCTTTCGCATTTTTCCTCCCTTCCTGCCTTCCTGATTAAATCAGTTCCCCACGGCCCGGCGGTTGCGGTATATCGACGCCATGAATCATATGCTTCGTTTGTGGCTGGTCGGCGTTTTCGCGGTCGTTTTGGGATCAAGCGCGGCGGCGCAGGAGGTCGGGATTGCGGCCAAATTTCCCGGGACGGTGGGGTTGCAGCTCTACAGCCTGCGGGGGATTTTTACACAAAGCCCGGCCAAGGGTCTCAAGCAGACGCAGGACTTCGGCTTTCGCATCGTCGAGACGGCGGGGACCTACAACCTCCCGCCGGAGCGCTTCAAGACGCTGCTCGCCGAGCACGGCCTCAAGCCCGTCAGCGGGCATTTTCCGTATGACCGCTGGAAGGCCGAGCCGGCCAAAGTCATCGCCGAGGCCAAGGCGCTGGGACTCGAGTATGCCGGCTGCGCGTGGATCACGCACAAGGCGCCGTTCAGCGAAGCGGCGGCGCGCGACGCCATCGCGGTCTTCAATCGCGCCGGCGAACTGGCCGCGAAGGAAGGCATCCGCGTTTTCTATCACGCGCATGGTTTCGAGTTTCAACCGCACGGCGGCGGCACGCTCATGGACCTTCTGATCACCGGAACGGATCCGAAATTGGTGAGCTTCGAGATGGATGTGTTGTGGATCGTGTTCCCCGGCCAGGACCCGGTGCAGTGGCTCAAGAAATATCCCGGCCGCTGGGCCTTGATGCACCTGAAGGACCTGCGCAAAGGCGTGCCGACCGGCATCCACACCGGCAAGACCGACGTGGCCAACGACGTGCCCCTCGGCACCGGCCAGATGAACTGGCCCGCCATCCTGAAAGCAGCGCAGGAAAGCGGTGTGAAATATTATTTCATCGAAGACGAATCGCCGTCGGTCGTGGAGCAGATCCCGCAAACCCTGCGGTATTTGCAGAGTCTGAAGTAAGGAGTTGTCGCAAGTTGAGCCAACTCAATGCCGAACGCATCTCCCTCACCCGCCGCGCTCCCCGAGCCAGGTTTGCAATCGGGTTTTTTCGATCCGATCACGAACGCCGGATGGTCTTTGGTGCAAGTCGAAGTGGCTGGTGGGAGTTGGCCGGCCGGGTTGGCAATCCCGCTGAAGCCCAAACTTGTTGGAGCGATTCCTTGAGTTTGGTCCCGGTGCCGGGGCGCGGTTGGGTGCGGAGCACCGGCCGCCGAGGTTTGCGCACCGCCACCCGCCCGCGCCGACCGCTCCCAAACATTCCCACGGCCCCCGTTTTTCCCCTGCTGCGATCGCGGAACAATTACGGCGGGCTGGCAACTGGAGGGCGGCCCCCTAAAGTCCACCCGTGACTTTCGAGATCGCACTATTGCTGGCACTCATCGCCGTCGCGGTGGTGGGCTTTTCGATCGATCGGGTCTCGGCTGACGTGGTCGGGCTGGGGTTGTTGCTGGCTTTGGTGCTGACCGGGCTGCTGCCGGCGGCCAAGGCGTTTGCCGGTTTCGGCAGCGACACGGTCATCATGATCTTTGCGCTTCTGGTGATGACGGTGGCGCTGGCCAAGGCGGGAGTCGTTGAGGTGACGGGGCGGCTGATCGTGCGCCTCGCGGGCAATCACCCCCACCGCCTCCTCCTCCTGGTCATGACCGCCGTCGCGGGCTTGAGTGCCTTCATCAGCAACACTGCGGCCACGGCCCTCTTCATCCCGATTGTCATCGCGGTGGCCGGGCGGGCGAAAATCCCGTCCTCGAAACTGCTTCTCCCCCTCGCTTTCTCCTCGATCCTGTCCAGTTCCGTCACGTTGATCAGCACCTCGACCAATCTGATCATCAGCGGTCTGATGGTGACCGCCGGCCTGGCGCCCATGGGCATGTTTGAACTGGCTCCGGTGGGAATTCCCATCGCCATCGCCGGTCTGTGCTACATGTTTTTCATCGGGCGACGGCTGCTTCCGGACCGCGAGGACCCCACGGACTTTGTCGAGAGTTTCGGCATCCGCCCGTTCCTCACCGAAGTGCTGGTCTCGCCCGGTTCGTCCCTGGTGGGCAAGACCTTGGAACAGTCTGGTTTGGGCAGCGATGTGGACGTGACGGTGCTGCAAGTGGTGCGGAACAAGACCGAGTATCTGCTGCCCTCCGACGCCGGCGCACTCCGGGCCGATGACGTCCTGCTGGTGGAAGGGCCGCGCGAAGAAGTGCTGAAAATCAAGGACGTCTCCGGCATCGAGATCAAAGCGGACGTCAAATTCTCCGACCCGACCCTGCACAGCAAAGACAACGTGCTGGTGGAGGCCATCATCCTGCCCCGCTCGCCGCTGATCGGCCGGACCTTGCGGAAGGTCCGATTTCGGGATCAATACGGCCTGCAGGTGCTCGCCATGAACCGGCATGGCCGGAACGTGATTCGCAAGATCAGTCAGATTCCTCTGAGCATGGGTGATGTGCTCCTGCTGCAAGGACACAAGGCCAGCATGGCGGCCCTCAAAGACGATCCCGCTTTCCGCATTCTTGGGGCGGTGGAAGAAACCCGCCTCGACCGTCGCAAAGCCCTCCTGGCCGTTGGGATTTTCGTGGGCGCGCTCTTGCTCGGCATTTTCCAAGTCCTGCCGCTGCCCGTGGCCGTGCTGCTCGGCGCGTTCTGCACGCTGCTGACCAAGTGCATCGCGCCGGAGGACGCCTATCGCGAACTGGAGTGGAAGGCGGTCATTCTCATTGCTTGCATGTTGAGCCTCGGCGGGGCCATGGAGAGCACCGGCGCCGACCGGTATCTGGCCGATCTGCTGGTCAAAGCCACCAGCGGCATCGGGCCCATGGGCCTCCTCGGAGGTTTTTTCCTCCTCACCGTTGCGCTGACCCAACCCATGTCGAATCAGGCCGCGGCCGCCGTCCTGCTGCCGGTGGCAGTCGAGGCGGCGACCCAACTCGGACTGAATCCCCGACCCTTTGCCATGATGGTGGCGGTGGCCGCGAGTTGTTCTTATCTCACGCCGCTGGAGCCTTCCTGCCTGCTGGTTTATGGGCCGGGCCGCTACCGTTTCGGCGATTTTCTGCGGGTCGGTGCCGGGCTTACGATTCTGATTTTTATCATCGCCCTCTTCTTGGTCCCGCGCATCTGGCCGTTGAAATTAAATTAAGGTAGTCGCGGGAGGAAGGCCGCGGGCAACGGGTCGCGCAACCGGCGCGCTGGGGACAGACGCGCCCTGCCCGACACTCCGCTGACGTGGGCACCGACAATTCACGGCCGCGCCTTCAGAAGGGATTCTCGTCAGCACGGTTCCCGGCCCGGGCGGCTTCCCAGCGGGCGTAGAGCCACTCATCGTCGAGGTCGAGGCGATCGGACCAGAACGCGTCCCACCATGCGTCGCCAAGGAGGGTGGTCATGCGGGCGAAGAGCGGCGGATGCCGGCGGGCAAGGTTGGGAACGCGACGGCGTTTGCGCGGGTGGACGCGGGCGATGTCGGCGATCAGTTCGGCCAGCGCGCGGATTTCCGGGTCGTGGTGCTGGCAGAGGATTTTCAGGCGGTCGCCGTTGCGCGCGGAGATGTTGGACTGCTCGAGAAAGTGGTGGAGTTCTTCGAGGCGGTCGCGCCAGGCGGCGGGGCGTTGCGCGCAGTCGCGGCAGACGTGGTCGCGGTGGCCGCGGCCGGAGAATTTTTCGTTGGCGCGGATTTGTCCGCAGAGGCGGCAGTAGTGGCCCATGATCGTGACCGTGGCTTCCGCAGGTGGCGGGTGGGAATCGATGGGGGTCAGTTCGAGGGGAGAATTTGAACCACGGATGGACACGGATGAACACGGATGGGGAAGGGCGCTCGCCGAAGGCGCGCCACTTTTGGAGTGCGGTGACTTGTCACCGCTTTTGCGCAGGCGACTTGTCGCCGTCGAGCTTCCGAGCGGCACCGGTCACGCGGGCGCGCTGGCGCTGGCGCGAGCCGTGAACGCCCCATTCCTCGCCGACGCCTCCCGCAGTTTGACGGCGACAAGTCGCCTTGGGAAAGCGGTGACAAGTCACCGCACTCCAAAGCTGCCGCCCCACGCTTTCGCAGCGGTGCTGCGGATGGGTTGGCGGATTCTCCGGTCATAGTTTTTCGAGGCGGCTGGTGAGGGGCTGCCACGGTTGATCGTTGCTGGCGACGAATTTTCGGAGCAGTGGCAGGGCATCGCTCCAGAGGTGGGACAGGGGCGGAAGGAGGGCGTCGTCGAGGGTCGCGGGTTCGGGGAAACGGTTCGCCACGGCGAGGGCGCGGGCGAGGGTGTGGGCGGCTTCGAGCAGGGTGGGCCGCGCTTCGGCAGCGAATCCGGTGGTGCCGAGGACGGTGGCCATTTTCAATTTGCGCGCGGCGTGGACGCGGTGGGCGGCGACTTTTTCCAACTCGGCGGCGGTGAGCGGGGCCGGCGCGGCGGCGGGGGCGTCCGCGGGGAAGAGGGGCCGCGTCGCGCGGGTGGTGGGCGCGATGAGGCCCGCGTCGATGAGGCGTTGCAGGGCTTCGTCGGTGGCGCGGTCGATGATCTCGAGGCGCACGGGGGCGAGCGGGTCCGTGTCGTTGAAATACTCGGCGTGCAACTCGGTGAGGCGGGGACGCCACTGGGCGGGATTGCCGTCCACGACGACGTAGAGGACGGAGTGCGCGCCGGCCTGCGGGTAGCGCTCTTCGCAGCGGACGAGCGCGCCGTTGATGCGTTCGCCGGCGGCGCGGGCGAAGCCGAGCGCGCGGTCGGCGGGGAGGGGAGATTTGAGATTTGAAATTGGAGATTTCAGATCGGGGGCACCGGGCGCGGTGGGCTTGATGCCGAGTTGTTCGAGTTTCTCGAAGAAGGCCTGGCGGCCGGTGCGGAGCTTGATGGCGGCGAGATCGCCGCGGTGATCGAGCACGCCGTCGGAGAGGGCCTGCTTGTGCGCGAGGGTTTCGAGCATGCGCTCCTCGATGGTTTTTTCGGCGACGAGATTGATGACGGTGACGGGCTGGGTCTGGTGTTTGCGCCAGGCGCGGGCGATGCGTTGCTCGAGTTTGGCGGGGTTCCAGGGGAGGTCGCAGTTGATGACGACGCTGGCGTTTTGGAGGTTGAGGCCGGTGCTGCCGCTGTCGGTGCTGAGGAAGACGCGGCAGTTCGGATCGGATTTGAAGGCGTTGATTTCGGCGCGGCGGCGGCGTTGCGGGACCGAGCCGGTGTGCCACGCGAAGCCGAGGTCGAGGCGTTCGCAGAGGTCGCGCACGAGTTCCAACATGCGCTCCCATTCGCTGAAGACGATGAGTTTCACGCCGGGATTGTCGCGGCATTCCTCGAGGATTTTTTCCAGCTCGGGCAGCTTGGCGCACGAGCGGTCCTCGGGGTTGAGGATGTAGTTGGTGTCGCAGGTCATGCGCATCATGCCGAGGGTGCGGAGGAGTTTGTCCTGCTCCTGCTGGGAGAGCGGGCGGCGTTGGGCGACGGCGGCGAGGCGGGCGACGATGGCTTCGTAATTTTCGTATTCCACCTTTTGCGGCGCGGTGAGGGGGACGAAGAAGTTGCGGTCGGTGCGCGCGGGCAGCTCGGTCTCGACATCGCTCTTGCGGCGGCGGAGCAGGCAGGGGCGGATGCGGTCCTGGAGGCGGGCGAGGTTGCGGTAGCCGCTGGGGCGGCCGCGGTCGTCGAGGTCGTAGTACTCGCGGTTGAAGCGGAAGAGCGGGCCGAGCAGCGCGGGATCGAGGAAATCCATCAGGGAATAAAGCTCGTCGATGCGGTTCTCGATGGGCGTGCCGTTGAGGATGAAGGCGTGGCGGCTGCGGAGGCGCTTGATGGCCTGGGTGGTTTTGGCGCTCCAGTTTTTGATCCGCTGGGCTTCGTCGAGCACGACGATGTCGGGCTGGAGGCGCTGGTTCACTTCGAGCGAATCGGCGAGCATCTGCTCGTAGTTGACGATGGTGAAGAAGGGGGCGTTGGCCGCGGCGGGTTGCGCGTTGAGCGAGCGGTTCGCGCCGGCGGCGTCGTAGGCTTTGAGGCGCTCGAAGCGGGCACCGAAGACGAGTTGATAGGGGAGGTCGGTGAAGCGCTGGATTTGCTCCTCCCACTCGGTCTTGAGCGAGGCGGGCGTGACGACGAGGACGCGCCGGGCCTGGCCGAGACGATGCAAAAGCGCGCAGGCGGCGATGGCCTGAATGGTTTTGCCGAGGCCCATTTCGTCGGCGAGGAGCGCGCGCTCGGTGAAGGCGAGGTGCAACATGCCGTCGCGCTGGTAGGGGAATAGCGGGACCTTGGTTTCGTGCGCGGGCCATTCGCCGCTCTGCACTTTGAGTTCGTACTCGCGGCGGAGTTGTTTGCGCTCGACGGCGCGGCGGCGGGCTTCGAGCCAGGGGGCGATTTCCTGCGCGAGGCGGAGATCGGGGAGGCTGTCGAGCGCGAGGGCGGAGAGCGCGGCGACGGCGTCCTCGGGGGAGCTGTCGCGCAGACGGCCGTCGTCACCGAACCATTTTTTCAAACCGCGCGGCAACGGGCCGGTGGCGCAGTGGGCGCGGAGGGTTTCGGCGGCGGGGTCGAGGAGGATTTCGATGCGGGGCGAACCGGTGGCGGTGGCGGATTTGAAAAGACGCTTGAAACGCGCCTCGAGGTGCGCGAGCACGGCCTCAATGTGCTTGCAGGTGCCGAGACCGTTGATGCGGAAATCGACGCACTGACAGGAACACTGGCGCTGGGCGGGGTCGCGGACCTCGACGACGTAGGCCATGCCGCTGCCGGAGTTGACGCGGAAGTTGGAGAAGATGGGATGGCGGGCGTCGAGGTTGGTGATGGCGAAGGACTCGTTCTGCGCGCGCCAGCGGCGGCGGTTGATTTCGTCTTCGTCGGAGGTGCGCCAATTGTGGGCGGAGGGGGCTTCGAGCGGGCGGGCTTTGTTTTTTTGGCGGACATGCGCGCGGATGATCCGGTGCGACGGGGGCAAGTCAAACGTGAGTTGTTGGGGGTTGTTCACGGGTTGTTCACCAACGCAGATTGGTGAATGCGGGCACGGAACAGAACACCGCAGAGATCGGAAGGGACGCAGAGAAGACCCGGTGGGGTGGGTTCCCAAGTTTATGTTGCAGGTGCAACACGAACTTGGTCGGGGCGTTGCACAGGGCGTGGGGCGGAGTCTTGGTTTGGGGAGCAAATGCCGGAGATTTCCCGCAGATTCAGGGCGACCACAGATTGGATCTCCCATCTGTGGTCGGCCTGAATCTGCGGGAAATTTTTGGTGGTTCGTGGCACCGATCTTCGGTTCGCCCGCGGGGCGGCGGGTTCTCCCGGTGGCGGGCGAAGATGGTTGTATCGGGGAAGGGGATTAGCTGCGAGAGTCAGGCGTTGGTTTCGGATTCTTGATTTCTGCTTATGAACATTGCCTCCGCCATTTTTGACCGCAGCGCGCCGGATCTGGGTTCGTGTCCGGATGAGTCGCTGCCTGAGTTTGCTTTCATCGGGCGGTCCAACGTCGGCAAGTCGTCGTTGCTGAACATGCTGGCGGGCAAGCGGGATCTGGCGCGCGTGTCCAAGACCCCGGGGTTCACGAAGATGATCAACATTTTCACGATGAACAAAACGTGGCGGCTGGTGGATTTGCCGGGCTACGGGTTCGCCCAGGTGGCGCGGGCGGACAAGGCCAAGTTCAATCAGGCGGTGGCTGATTACCTGGAACATCGCGCGAATCTTTGCTGCGTTTTCACGCTGATCGATTCGTCGCTGCCGCCGCAGAAGCTGGACCTCGAGTTCGTGGAATGGCTCATCGACAGCGCCATCCCGTTTGTCCTTGTCTTCACCAAGACCGACACGGTCAAGCCCGCCGTGGTGCAGGCGAACATCGCGGCATTCACCGCGCGGATCACGGAATGGAGCGAGTCGCTGCCGGAGATTTTTACCTGTTCGGCGACGACGCGGCAGGGCCGGTCGGAGCTGCTGGCATTGATCGCAGAGACCGTGGCGGCGGAGCGCGGAGAGGAATCGGTGGATGCGGGAGAGCCGACGGATGACGCGCCAACCGCAGGTCAAAAGCCAGGCAACCAAGGTACTCAGGTCCGGCGTCCCAATCCTGCACGGCCGTGGTGAAGGTGGAGTGGTCGCAAGGCTCAGACCTCCTGAACTCTGCGGAAAGTCGATGACCGCAACGCGGTGAAGTGTCGGCGCGGGGTGATGCCGGGGTTCGTGGGTTTCGGTGCGGTTGAATTCGGTGCCGAGGTGTTCGCTGAGCGCGTTGGGCGCGAGGTGCCCGGGCCGTGCCGTTCGCTGCGCAGTTCCGTGCCGGTGACGTCCGGCCGCAGGTTGATGGTGCTGGCGAAGAGGGCGCGCACGAGGCCGCGGACGTCGTCGTGGCGGCGCATTTTCTCGCGCAAGAGGGTCACCGGGGCGCTTGTGGCTTGGCGGCGATGAGTTTGATGGGGGCGAGGAACTGGTTCCGCCCGGCCCGCAGTTGCGCCTCACGTGGTTCGGGGGGCAGGTCTTTCATTTTCACATGCCGGGGACTGGCCTTGACGTTGCGTTTTGAGGCCGGTGAGGCGCGCCTGCCGGGCTTCGATGGCATTGTTACGGCCAAGTTTGCCGGGACGCGCCGCGCGCGGCGCCCTCTCCACCGCCGTTTTTAATCCGTTTCTTTACACTCCCAAACGCGCTGTCTAAGGTCCGCTCATGCCGTCGGAAATTGATACCGCCGATTTCGTTGAAGCCGAACTTACGACGCGTTCCACCGCCGTCGCCCAGCACCCTGCCCACATGTCCGCCAACGATCCCCCGCCGGGCAAGCCGCTGCCCACCCGCCAGGAACTGGATCACGACATCAACACCACCCAATCGCGCCTCGCCGACCTCCGCCAGCAGCAGGAGCAGATCGAACGCGAGCGCGCCGCGCTCGAGGAATTCCGCCGCCGCCAGAGCGAGTTCCTGAATGGTCGCACCGAGATGTCCCAGCACCTCATCCGCGGGCTCGGCCTGCTGACGGACGCCGAGCAAAAATCCCGCCGCGACGCCGAGCAGATGGCCCGGACCATCGCCGATCTCCGTGACAAGCTGGAAAAAATCGCCGCCCTGCGCGAGGAGACGTGGACGCAGGAAGTGTGGAACACCGAGCTGACCCGCGCGCTGACCACGCTCGAAAACGCCCGCATGGAATGGAACACCGCGCTCAGCCGCTGGCCCATGCTCTCCGGCACGCCCGAGAATCCCGCTGGCGCGCCGCTCCCCAGTCCCGCCGAGGCGTCGTTGCTGCGGCCCCGCAATTTTTTCGAACTCTGCCGGCTCGGCCTGGCGATGACCTGGCCGGTCGCCGCCGTGGGGGTGCTGATCCTGCTCGTGCTGCTGCTGAGGAAGTGAACCTTCGCCCGCCATGGGATGGTTCAAGAAAAAGCTCGATCCCATCGCGGCCCGCGAGCAGGAGCTGGAGAAGAAGCTCGCGGAGTTGCGCTCCCAGATAAAGCAGCTCGACGCCGAGGCGCGCGGCGTTCCCCGTCCCCGCGTGCGCTCGACCGCACGCCCCAACGCTCCGCCCCCGCCCCCGCGCCCCGCCGTCGAATCCCCGCCGCCACCGCCGCCTGCCGATCCGGTTTTTGAGCGGGTGGAACTCGACCACGGCAAACGCAAGGAACCGGTGGTCACCCGCGAGCACTTCAATGAACAGGGCCTGCGCAAATACGATCTGCTCGCCGCCTGGCAGCGGGTCGCGGGCTTTTTCCGCAAGACCGAAACGCCCAGCAGCAATCCGAAGCTGATCAAGTTTCTCGCCGCCGGCCGCGTGGACGGACTCAAGACATTGCGCGTCGAGAAGCGCGTGGCACGCCGCCGGTTCATCGCGTTTTTCGTGATCTTGCTGCTGCTCCTGCTCGGGATTTTCTCCGCGTTCATGCGGAACCGCTAAACTGCCGGGGGTCGCGTTGACGAGCACTGCTGCCAATGAAAAAGACAACTGAGCACCGCAACGCCACCGCCCGATTTTCGCCGCGGTCCCGCGCGTTGATTGAAACTGCGGACGGCGGTTTCACCGCCGAGTTCTCCCCGCTCGGGTTGGCGCGACTCAGTTTTCCGGGCGGGTCCGGAAACTTGCCGTTGACCGCGGCGGAGCGCCGATCTCCGATCCGGCGCGAGGGTGGCCAAAACTCGCTGCTCGCCGGGTCGGAGACCGGCGCTCCGGAGGCCGCTTCGAGCGGCGTCCCCACCGACGCTCACGTTGTGGCAACCCCGCCGCCGTCCGCGTGGCTGAAACAAACGCGCGCGGCCATCGAGGCGGTGCTTGCGGGCCGTGCGCCGCGGGTTTTTCCGCCGCTGGATCTTGCGTGCGGCACGCCGTTTCAGCGGTTGGTGTGGCAGGCGTTGCGGGAGATTCCCGTGGGCGAAACGCGCACCTACGGCGAGATCGCGCGGGACATCGGACGCCCGCGCGCGGTGCGCGCGGTGGGCGCGGCGTGCGGCGCGAACCCGGTGCCGCTGCTCGTGCCCTGTCACCGCGTGCTGGCCGCCAACGGCAAGCTCGGCGGCTTCTCCGGCGGCCCCGAGTGGAAGCCCCGGCTGCTGCGCCGCGAGGGGAGCTGGGGCGCGTCCAGAAACCAAAAACCGATTTTCAACCACGGATCGACACGGATGGGCGAGGCGAAGGTGCAGCGCCCGTTTTCCGTCGGTGAGTGAAGGAGCAAAACGCTGAATTCAGTCGTGTTTACTGGGGTTTGCACTGATCGCGCGATGCGGACCCAGGAAGCAGTTTAGAACCACTAACCGGCGCTAACTGGCACTAATGGGAACCAATCCAAGTCATAGCCCGGGAGTGAATTTAGTTTCGGTTTTATTAGTGCCGGTTAGTGGTTTTCATTCAGTCGTCCCGGGGAGGGCGGGATTTCGGTCAGCTCGCCCCCGGCTCGACCTCGGCGACTTCGCGGAGGTGGTGCGTTTCCTTGTAGCCCAGATACACCGCACCGCCGATGAGGCTCCACACGAGGCTAACTGCGAACGCGAGCAGTGACAGCGAGAGCGCCTGCGTGGCCGGGATGTTGATCTCCGGCACGGCGAGCATCCAGACGAAGAGATTCTCGCGCACGCCCAGGCCGCTCGGGGCCAGCGGCAGCGCCGAGATGCACGAGATGATCGGCACAATGGCGAACAGGGCGGTGGCGGAAATCTCGAGGTGCAGTCCCTTCACCAGCGCCAGCACGAGGAGCACGCACACGGCGTTCAGCACCATCGACACGAGCAGCGCACGGAGCACAAAGCCCGGATGCCGGCCGAAGGCGCGGCAGGAATCGAGCGAGCGGCGCAGGTGTTCGGCCTTGGGCAGTTTCTTCAGCCACGCCTCGGCCCCCGGCCAGCGGCGCGAGACGCCGCCCCAGAACGCCACCCACACGAGCACCGTGCAGGCCGCGAGCATCAGCAGCGTGAACCAGCTCAGCGCCGCGAGCCGCCGATGATCGAAGAGCAGGCTGAGATTCGGTAGCATCATCAGCCCGCCGAAGAGCAGCATCGCGAACAGGCCGATCAAGCGGTCCACGAAGACCGTGACGACGGCCTCGGTTTTAAGGTGATGCGTTTCGCGTGCGGCGTAGTAGGCCTTCATCAGATCGCCGCCGCTGGAGCCGAGCATGAAGGAGTTGAAGAAGTGGGCGACGAGGGAAATTTCGGCAGCGCGGGAAAACGGCAGCTCCAATCCCTGCACCCGCAGCACCATCCGCCAGCGGAGGATGCCGAGCAGGACGGTCACACCCATCAGCACGAAGGCGGTGCCCAAGGCCCACGGCTCGGTAAAGCATAGCACCCGCCAGAGTTCGGCCGGCCCGCGGGTCCAGGCGATGCGCCATTGTTCCGGGGTGGAGAGGGCGTCCCAATCGAGGTTCAGCAACCGATAGGCCTGCCGGCCTTCCTTGACGAAAATCGCGTGGGAAACCCAGAGCAGCAGCAGCCCGCAAATCGCCACGCGCCAAACCGTTTTCCACGATGGCCGGCGCCCGCTCACTCCGAACCCCAGAGCTTCATGAGGTGGTTGACGCCGAACTTCACGTCCGCCACCGGCACGCGCGGGCTCATCTCGAAGACTTTGATGTGCCCGGGTTTTACGAACGGCTTGAGCGCGGCGAAATCAATCATGCCCGTACCCGGCGGGCAGTGGTCGCGGCCAGGAAATTGCACGTCGTGGATGTGAAAACCGTGGAGGCGGTCGGACATCGCCTCGAGGTGTTTGGCGTGGCGGATGAAGCCAATGTTCTCCTTGATCTGGCCGTGACCGGTGTCGTGCCAGTAACCAACCGTGGGCCCGGGAAACTGTCGGAACAGGCTGCGGAAATCATCCTCGAAAGGAATCTCCTCGACCGCCTCGCGGTTCTCGATGCCGAGCTTCAGGCCGAGCGCCGTGGCGTTTTCAGCGAGCTTGTGGAGGATGTTGTAGGCGTAGAAAACGTGCCGCTCCTTTTTGGCCTCGCGCTGTTCGACCACCTCCTGGCAGAGCTTTTCGTATTTGCGGTTCGCCCGTTCTTCGCTCTGGCCCAGGCCGCCGAACAGGCCGGCCAGACCGCCGAGCACGCCCTTCCCGCCCTTGGTTCCGGATTTCTTCGGGGCGGCATGCGCCGGTTGGCCGTGCGCCTGCGGCCGTTCTCCGACCATCTCGATGAGCGTGTCGGTGTAGTCCTTCATGTCCACGGCACCCATGTGGAGGACGACCAGCTTGGCCTTGAGGCGCGCGGCCGTCTCGAGGGTTTTGAGCGAATGCTTGAGCGCCAGGTCGCGCTCGCGCTGTTCGAAGGCGGTGAACTTGTAAATGTTCGGCGCGGCGTGGTTCACGCCCAGCGGCAGCGGGCAGAAATTGTGCAGGGTCGAAATCTTGATCTCGCCGGCCTCGACCGCCTCGAAGATGCCGGGCAGCAGGCTCACGCGGATGCCGTGGCTCAACTCGGCATACTCGAAGCCGAGTTCGCGAATCTCGAGCAGCATCGCGCGCCCGTCTTGGTGACGGTGGGAATTCCAACAGGTGGAGAGAGAGTACATGGCAGAAAAAGCCGGGTGCAGTTTTATGAAAACTATCGCACCCGGCTCAGGAAACTCCAAAAACAAATCACATGTCCGCGTAGCGTGCTGACAACATCGCGTTGAAGCGGGCCACTTTCATCTTGCGACGGGAGCGCTCGCTCGGCTTCTCGTAATGGCGATGGGCGCGCACTTCTTTCAAAGTGCCTTCACGGTCCAACCGCTTCTTGAGTCGGCGCAGCGCCTTGTCGATCGGCTCGCCTTTTTTCAGCTTAATCTCTGTCAATTTCCTTCACTTCCTTCCGGGGGATCGGACCGGGACGCGCCTTCATGGCGGCCCGCAGGTCGGATCAAAGTGCGCGGAGCGTACGGACCACCCCCGTGGGTGTCAACGGGCAATCCGGCCGCCAAAACGCCCGCGCCGGGGGGGCGCATCCGCGCTCGCTCGCGGAGCGCGGCTGTGTCGCCGCGACCAACCGCAGCACGTTCAACCACTGCGCGGGCTGGGATTTCTCCGTATGCGTCACTGCCAGCGCGGCCACTGCGGCTGATCCCGCGCCGCGCGGGACACCGCCACGCTCCCGCCCGGTTCCCGGCTTGTCGTGCCCCGCGCCACCACCTACTCTGCCGCCGTGAGATTGCTCCTCGAAAATCTTCCGCCCTCGTTGCAGCCGCAGCGCGAGACGCTGGGCAAGTGTCTTGAAGCCATGCACGCCGCGCTGCCGTTGCGGCGGGTCATCCTCTTCGGCTCGCACGCGCGCGGCGAGGCCCGGCCGGACAGCGATGTGGACCTGTGCCTCGTGGCCGATGGCGCGGAGCGGCAGTTGGTCGCCGCCGAGCAGTGGCGCGGGGCGATGCGCGCGGTGGGTTCCAAACCCGCCTTCACCCTCATTCCCATCACGCCCGCGCGGCTCGGAGAGAAGCAGGCGTGCGGCGATTTTTTCTTCAACACCATCCTTCAGGAAGGAGTGCCGCTTGCCACGGAAAACTGACAGCAACAATCCGGGGGACTGGCTGCACATCTGCACCGCCGACCTGGAGGGGATTCAGCGCTTGGTGGCTGATGAACTGGCCTATGCGATGTGTCGCAGCAAGCTGGCCGAAGTGCTCGAAAAGGTGCTCAAGGCCGAGCTGATCCGTCTCGGCTGGAAGCTGGAGAAAACCCACGATTTGGAAGTGCTTTTCGAGCGCCTCAAATCGCACGGTTCGGAACTCGCACCTCTGGCTGATCCCCTCTGCACCGGCCTGGCTGAAGCCTACTTCACCGACCGCTACCCGGGTTTTGACGAGGATGACTCGGACTGGCCCAAACTGCGCGGACAACTCCAGCAGGTCATGGAATTGCTGGCGAAAGTGCAGGCCCGCCTGACCGCCAAAATTGGCCCGTAGGATCGCCGCCTGAGACCACGAGGCCGTTGCATTCGTGGTTGTCCCTCACGCCAGCAGCTCCTGAATCTCCTCCCACGTCAGCGCCTCGCTGAGCTGCTCCTCGCTCCCGAGCGTCGCGTGGATCACAGCCCGTTTGCGCTGTTGCAGGCTCAGGATTTTTTCCTCCACCGTGCCGCGCGTGATCAGCTTGTAGCTCGTCACCACCCGCGTCTGCCCGATGCGATGCGCGCGGTCCGTGGCCTGATCCTCGACCGCCGGATTCCACCACGGATCGAAGTGAATTACCGTGTCCGCGCCCGTTAGATTCAGCCCCACGCCGCCCGCCTTGAGGCTGATGAGGAACACCGGAATCTGCGGACTCGCCTGAAATTTCCCCACCACCTCAGCGCGATTCGTCGTCGAGCCGTCGAGGTAGCAATACTCGATCTCCTCCGCCGCCAGCCGTTCCTTGAGCAATCCGAGCATCGTCGTGAACTGGCTGAACACGAGCACGCGATGCCCACCGTCGATCACTTCCTCCAGCAGCTCACCGAACATTTCGACCTTGCCCGATGCCGCCGCCGGCTTCGCATCTTCACCCGCCCCGAGCTTCAGCAATCGCAAATCACAACACACCTGCCGCAACCGCAGCAGCGCCGTGAGCACGACCATGCGGCTCTTCGCCAAGCCCTGCTGGCCCACGGCATCGAGCACCTGCTTGCGGCTCGCATCCAGAATCTGCCGATACACCGTCGCCTGCTCGTCGGTCAGGTCGCAGAACGACACCTGCTCCAGTCGCGCGGGCAGGTCCGCCGCCACGTCCTTTTTCAAACGCCGCAACAGAAACGGTCGCAGCCGCCGCGCCAGCCGTGCCTGCGCCTCGGCGCTCTTCTCGCGCGTGATCGGCTGCTCGTAGCGCTCGCGAAAATCCGCCGCCGCCCCGAGATACCCCGGCATCAAAAAATCAAAGATCGACCACAGATCGAGCACCGAGTTCTCCATGGGCGTGCCCGTCAGCACGACGCGGTGCGGCGCGCGAATCGCCTTCACCGCCTGCGCGTTTTGCGTCTGGCGGTTTTTGATGTGCTGCGCCTCGTCGAGCACCACGGTGTCGAACTCGATCCCCGCGTACCGCTCCGCATCCCGCCGGATCAGCGCGTAGCTCGTCACGACGAGATCGCTCTGCGCGATCTGCTCGAACAACCCGTGCCGCTGCGGCCCGCTCAACGCCAGCACGCGCAGCCGCGGCGTGAACTTCTTCGCCTCCGCCGCCCAGTTGAACACCAGGCTCGTCGGACACACGATCAGGCACGGCCCGCGCGTCCCGCCCGCGTCCTTCACCGATTGCAGAAACGCCAGTGTTTGCAGCGTCTTCCCCAGGCCCATCTCATCCGCCAGCACGCCGCCGAAACCGTGCGCGCGCAGAAAACCCAGCCATGCGACGCCGTGTTTCTGATACGGCCGCAGCACCGTTTCGAGATCGCCCAGCGGCGGCGGCGTGAGCTTGGCCTCGCCACGCAACTGCGCCGACCGTTCGCGCCACGCGGCGGGCGTTTGCATTTTCCACCCCGCGTTCTGCCGGATTGTCGCCTCGAGAAAGCCCGCCTGCGCCGCGGCGATGCGATAACCGTTCGCGTGCTGCTGCGGCGCGCAGTCGCGCAGCGCCTCTTGGAAATCCTCCACCGCGCCCGTGTCGATCAGTGCAATCTTCCCGTTCCGCAACCGCGAGTGGCTCTGCCCCGACAGAATCAGCCGCTGAATGTCCGCCGGGGAAAATTTCTCGCCGCCCGCCGACTGCACGGTCATCTCCAGATCAAACCACCGCTCGCCCGACGGCGTCACCTCGAAGCGCGGCTCGACCCGTTCCAACTGGCTCGCCGTCGTGCGTTCCAGCCGCTCCTCCAGCGTCACTTTCCATTCGCGCTGCAGCTTCGGATACAGCCGCGCGAAGAACGCCAGCACTGCATTCTGGCCCGTCAATTCCATGCGGCCCTGCGCGTCGTTGCCCGCGAAACCCGCGCGCAGCAACCGCAGCAGCGCCGCCTGTTCCGCCGGCAGATCGCGCGTCGTGTAGCGCGTCGGTTGCGTGGGATCCGGCAGCCAGCCGGCCTGGTCCGCCGCGCTGCTGCCCGCGACAAACACGCGGCCTCCGTAGGCGCATTCGAGCTTCGCGAGCAGAGTTGTCAGCCCGCCGCTCAACGACAGCCGGAACTCCGGCGTCATCGCCTCGAAGACAAAATCTTCGAGCCGGAAATGCAGCGTCACATCGCACCCGGCTTCGAGCACCGGCAGTTCCTGCGTGAGAAACTGCGGCACGCGGCTGCGCGGCAATCGCGCCGCGTTTCGCAACAAATCCTTCCACGCCGCCGGCAAGCCCAGCGGCTCGAACGTCGTCGCGCTCGCCGCCCACAGCACGCGCCCGGACACCACCGTCGGCGGCTTGAACCCCGGCCCGAGCGCCAGCGTAATCTCGCCATTGCTCCCGAGAAATGCCTCCAGCGCCACGCGCCGCGGCTCCGCCCGCACCGTCACCGCCGTCGCACGCCCGATGGCGATGCGCGGATGCCCCGCCAGCACTTCGAGCACCTCGCTGAACTGCGCCGCATCCAGCATCAGCGCGCCCGGCGTGTCGCCCTCGGCCAGCCGTTCGATCACGTCGAGCAGGCGGGCGTCCTCCGAAGAAAAACGGAACGCCGTGCTCACCGGCAGGTTCGCCAGTGGACTGCGCCCGCCGCGCCATTTGCCTTCGAAGAACACCATCACCTTCCCCTTCGCCAGCGCGGCTTCGAGATTCGGCGGAAGGATGATGAAGATTTCTGCAGGCTCGCCCGCGCTGTCGGCAGACGCGCGTTGCACGCGGCGCACGGAGGGTTTTTGTGCGGTCGGTGAAGGCGTGTTTTTCGGCGCCGAGGTCGCCGCACTCGCAGAACCCGGTTTTCCCGAAGCCGCCGCCGCCGCCGGATTCGCCGCGCGCAGCCAATGCAAACCCACCGCCACCGAGTGCGCGCAGATTTTCCCCCACTGCCGCGAATCGCGGCAGGTGCAGAGATTCTCCATGTCCGACGCGCTCTTTATCACCAGCCCCGAGCGATACGAATTCGCGTCCGCCTGCACCACGCCCTTGAGCACCGGCGCGCCCCAGTGCGAACTCAGCACCTTATCCGCCGCGAGCAACGCCCGCGCCTGCTTCATCGCCTCCCAGCCCGCCGCCGTGGCGAACAGGGACTCGCTTAGCTGAATCTCAGACATAGTGAAAATATTGCCTGCGCGTCCGCCCAGATAGCGTTTGAAAATCGCCAAGACCCCGTTGGTAGGGCGCGTCTGTCCCCAGCGCGCCGCCGAACCGTACGAACGCCCCACCGGCGCGCTGGGGACAGACGCGCCCTACCAACGGCAGCCCATTCGGAAGCTCTCCGCTCGCGATCATATTTCCGTATCCCGCCCGAGTGGCCAGCGCGTCTCCGCTTCACCGCTTCAACCCATTTCCCCTCCCGCCTAATCCGTCTCCATTCGGTTGAAACCGGAATTGAAACCACAGAGACACGATGAACACAGAGAAAAATGAGGGATGAAGTCGGCTTCAGGAGGTCACCAATCAGTGAACGCAGATCGACCAGCCAATCGCTGGTTTTCTCTGTGTTCATCGTGTCTCTGTGGTGCAAATGAATCAGCCCGACTGAATGGTTGCGGCTAATTCACCACGTTCCGCAATCGCTCCCCGAGCAACGCCCTTCTTACCGACTGCGCGCCCTTCACCCGCATCTCCATCAGCCCCTGCTCGCAGTAAAACGCCGCGTGCGGATTCACGAGCACGCGATGATGCGCCGGATGCTTCGGGTCGCGCCACGCCTTGATCAGCGGATTGTCCGGCGACGGCGGTTCGTCCGGCAACACGTCGATCGCCGCGCCCGCGAGCTGCCCCGATTCAATCGCCGGCGGAATGCACGAAACATCAATCAAGCCGCCGCGCGCCGTGTTTACGAGATACGAGCCGCGCGGCATTTTCGCCACCGTGCCCGCGTTGATTATGCGGCGGTTCTCGTCCGTGAGCGGGCAATGCAGGCTCACCACCCACGACTGCGCGAGGAGATCATCGAGCTTCTCGACGCGCCGCACACCCAGCGCCTTGTCGAACCCGTCGTTGCAGTACGGATCGTAATACGCCACGTCCATCCCGAGCGCCTGCGCGCGCAAGGCCGTCGCCGTGCCGATGCGCCCGAGGCCGATGAGGCCGATGGTCTTGCCGCGATGCCGTTCGAGCGGCACGGCCTGCCAATACATCCACGGACCCTCCGCGGCGCGCAGCCGCGAGTTCATCAGGGCAATCCCGCGCGTCAGCGAGAGCATCATGCCGATGGCCGAATCCGCGACTTCCTCGGTGCCGTAATCCGGCACGTTCGTCACCGGAATGCCCATCTGCCGCGCCAGCCGCCAGTCCACGTTGTCGTAGCCCACGCCGCCGCGCACGATGATGCGGCACTGCTTCAGGGCGCCCACCGTCTTCGCCGACAGCGCGAGGTTGTGATACAAGATCACCGCGTCCGCGTGCTCGATCTGGCCCTCAAGTTCCACTTCGTCGTGCGCATCCAGCGCCACGATGTCCGCGATGTCCCCGAGCACCTTCTGCTCCGGTTCCAACGCGTCCTTGAGGAAATCCGTGATCACCACCTGAAATTTTTTGCTCATAATAATAATCCGCCGCGTGCCGCGCCGTGGCGGCGGACCTTAGCGGGGCGGCGCTTCGTTTCCAGAAAGAGTTTCTTTGGGCGAGGAGGTCAGGAACTCAACGCGGGGCGCATCCGCGCACCGCCTCGTCGCGCAGGTTTCCAAACTCGCTGTATCGCCGATTTCCCAATCGGCAGGGGCCGCTCGGTTCGGGGCGCGAGCGATGAGCCGAGGTGTTGTGAGCGGTCGGACCGCCCGGGCCGGCACCGGAACCGCATCCTCCACCAGTCACGGGATGTACCGGTGCCAATCAGTGGGGCCGGTTTTTCCTTTGAAACGCCTCCGCCTTCCCGCCACAGTCCGCGCTCTTTCGGCGGCCCACTGATCGCGGAAAGCCGACTGCCGTCCCTGCTACCATGAAACGCACACACCATTGCAACGAACTTCGTCCCGCGCACGGCGGGCAAACCGTCACGCTCGTCGGCTGGGTCCACTCGCGCCGCGACCTCGGCGGCGTGCTCTTCATCGACCTGCGCGACCGCGAGGGGCGCACGCAGACGGTGTTTGATCCCTCGGATTTGGCGAAGGAGGTCTTCGAGCGCGCCAGTCATTTGCACAGCGAATCGGTGATTCAAATCATCGGCAAAGTGCGCGTCCGCCCCTTCGGCACAAACAACGACAAGATCGCCACCGGCGAGGTCGAGGTGCTCGTAAAGGAACTCGAAGTGCTCAATGACGCCGCCGTGCTGCCGTTCCCCGTCGATGATCCCGAGGTGGCGAACAAGGTGAACGAAGAGCTGCGCCTCCAGTATCGCTATCTCGACCTGCGCCGCCCCGAGATGGCGCGCAACCTCCGCGTCCGCTCCAAGGTCGCCACCGCCACGCGCGTGTTCATGGATGAACAGGGCTTCCTCGAAGTCGAGACGCCCACGCTGTTCAAATCCACGCCCGAGGGTGCGCGCGAGTTTCTCGTGCCGAACCGTCGCGAGCCGGGAACATTCTACGCGCTGCCGCAGTCGCCGCAGCAGTTCAAACAGATCCTCATGGTCGCGGGCGTCGAGCGTTACTTCCAGCTCGCGCGCTGCTATCGCGACGAGGATTTGCGCGCCGACCGCCAGCCCGAGTTCACGCAGGTGGATATCGAGATGAGCTTCATCGAGCGCGAGGACATTTACGCGCTGATCGAGGGCCTGCTGAAGCGCGTGTGGCACACCGCGCTGGGCATCGACATCCCTACGCCCTTCAAACGCATCAGCTTCGAGGAGGCCCTGAATCGCTATGGCATCGACAAGCCCGACACGCGCTTCGGCATGGAGCTCGTGGATTTCACCACGGAATTCCGCACGAGCACCTTCAAGGTCTTCAGCGGCGCCATCGCGAATGGCGGCGTGGTGAAAGCCATGAACGCCCGCGGCCTCGCCGGCGCCACGCAGGGCCAGATCGAGACGATGACCGAATACGCCAAGAGCTTCGGCGCTAAGGGCCTCGCCTACATCAAGGTCGAAAACGGCGAATGGAAATCGCCCATCGTGAAATTCTTCAGCGAGGCCGAGAAGGCCGCGCTCCGCACCAAACTCGAAATCGCCGAGGGCGACCTCATCCTCTTCGCCGCCGACCAGTGGCTCAACGCGTGCGAGATTCTCGGTAAGATTCGCCTCTACTGCGCCGAGGTGCTCAAGGCGCAGGGCAAACTCGTGATTCCCGCCGACCGCTTCAACTTCCTGTGGGTCGTCGAGTTCCCGCTCCTGAGCTACGACAAAGAAATGAACCGCTGGTACTCCAGTCATCACCCGTTCACCGCGCCCGTGACCGAGGACATCCCGCTCCTCAAGACCGACCCGAAGAAAGTCCGCGGCCAGCACTACGACATCGTCGTCAACGGCGTCGAGCTGGGCGGCGGCTCCATCCGCATCCATCAGCCGGCGGTGCAGAAAACCATCTTTGAAGACATCCTCGCCATCAGCCCCGAGGAAACCCAACTGCGCTTCGGCTACATGCTCGAGGCCTTCAAATTCGGCGCGCCCCCGCACGGCGGCATCGCCCTCGGCTTCGACCGCTTGATCGCCATCCTCTGCGCCACGACGAGCATCCGTGACGTCATTGCCTTTCCGAAGACGGCCAAGGGGACGTGTCTGATGACTGACTCGCCGTCGGGGGTTTCGGCGCGGCAGTTGCGGGATTTGCACATCGAGGTGAAGGCGGCGGTGAAGAAGGATTGATGAACTCTAGCGAACCGATAAAATTCCGATAAGCACCAAGCGTCCAGTTATGGCCGAGAAAACAAAAACATCACCGAGCACGGTCGCGGTTGAATTTTCCTATGTTAATTTCGGCAGGCGGATGTTTTTCAACCGCTTCGAGGTCGTACCGGACGGAGATTTCCGCATCGTTCATTTTGGATACGTTCCTTCGACAAATTTAACCGTGGATCACTTCGCGTGCGCCATACACCGAGAAGTGTTGGAAGCCCAACGGAAAGAGAACGAGGCTTACCTGGGTCGCCTTGGAGAATTGTCTTTTCCTGAACCGGAGAAATGGCACCCGCCGGCGAGTTCTTTCCGAGTTGAGCTGGTCAATCACCTTGGGTTTTGTCGTCGAGGTTCCGAGGCGGAAATCGCCCTGCATAACTTTTCAGTAAAAGCCTTGTTGGATCTGGCCAAAACTAACCGACCCAACGTCCAAGTTCCTTCGGAAGCCATTGCGCTACTCAGATCTGATGGGGAAATCCACAAGCATCTCATTTCAGCGTTGTATCCACGGATATGAAAAAAATCCCCTTCCCGGCGGGCGCGATCATGGCGGGTGCGGCACTCGCTCACCTCTCGGTGAGTGATGCCCCTTCGACCCGAACTACGATTGTTTCGATTACGGTGCCGAGCGCCACGTCGCTTGATAACTCGGAATTTGTGAAGCAGCCGCTCCACGCCGACGAAAATGGTTGCGAACAGAATGTTTGTATTGGCGACGGACAAGAGTGGACCAAGAAGCAGGAAAGACAATTTCTTCGTTTGGCGGAGCAGGAGGCACTGGGCAGGCTGAACAGCCAAGCCAGCTTGGAACTTGAGCGTTTGTCGACTCTGCGTAACGCGTTGAAATCGCCGCGTTCCGGCGAAGAGGTCTTGCGAGATTTCGATCATCGCAAGATCACCCGCGATTTGCTGACCGCATTAAGCCGCTATGTCGCCTTTCACAAAACCGCGAATCGTTCGGAAAGCTAAACCGAGACGCACGTTTAGCGACAACACGTATCGCAAAGCGCTACCGTCCCTGCTGACGGATTTTGATCGCCGATGCGCATACTCGCTTCAACATGTCGAAAAAGTTGGCTGGAAGGTAATGGAGGTTGATCACTTCGATCCGACGCTAAAAGGCCACCAACGGAACGCTTACGAAAATCTGTTTCCTTCAACGCGGCATTGTAACGGCTCAAAGTCAGACATCTGGCCATCGCGCGAAGCCAGAGAACAAGGCGTTCGGTTTTTGAATCCATGCGAGGAGGAGGATTACGGATCACAGATTTTTGAAGATTCTCGAACTCATCTTCTCGTAGGAACTACCCCTGCGGCATCTTATCACATCCGGGTTTTGGGCTTAAATGCGCCGTTTTTAGTCAACGAGAGGGCGGAGAGGGCCGCACTGATCCAATTGCTGAACGAAACAATCGTGACGGTCAGTAATTCGGACCAGGCGCTGCGGAAAGTCGAAGAGGTTCGGGAGATTGTGGCGCGGATGATTCCCGAGATTCCGCCGCCGCCTATCGGATGACGACTCCCTTGACGATTTTTAGGACGACATAGGCGGCGTCGTTTCGGGATCGTGACGTTTGAATTTACCTACCCATTTCAAAGGCTGGGCCAAACCTGGTCCGGTGCCGCCGGGCTTGACGTCGGGCGTGGTCGTGGAGCCGAACGAAACCTTGGATTCGGTCGGGGGACATTTCCGTTTGTTTCAGTTGCAGGATGGGCACCGATTCTCGACGGATGATGTGCTGACGGCGTGGTATGGGACGACGTGGTGTCCGAGCGCGCGGACGGCGCTGGATTTGGGGAGCGGCATCGGGACGGTGGGGATGATCGTGGCGTGGCGGTTGCAGGGGGCGCGGTTGGTGACGGTGGAGGCGCAGGCGGAGAGCGTGGCGCTGGCGCGGAAGTCGGCGCGGTTCAATGGGGTCGAGGAGCGGTATGAGATTCGGGAGGGGGATTTTCGCGAGGCGGGCGTGATTCGGGAGGAGGAGCGGTTTGATCTGGTGACGGGGAGTCCGCCGTATTTTCCGCCGGGGACGGCGGTGATGAGCGAGCATCCGCAGAAGCTGGCGTGTCGGTTCGAGCTGCGCGGCTCGGTGGCGGATTATTGCGTGACAGCGGCGAAGCATCTGGCACTGGGCGGTTTTTTTGCGTGTGTGTTTCCGAACGAGCCGGCGCAGCTCGCGCGGGTGGAGGCGGGGGCGCGGGCGGCTGGATTGGTGATCGTGCGGCGGCGGCCGGTGGTGTTTCGCGAGGGGGATTTGCCGTTGGTGGGATTGTTCGGGCTGATGCGCGCGACGGATTTGCCGGAGTGGTTTCGCGGGCAGACATGGGTGGAGCCGGCATTGGTGATTCGCACGCGCGACGGGAAGATTCATCCGGAGTATTCGGCGGTGAAACTGGCGATTGGTTTCCCACCGTGAGGGGGATGGCCGCAACGAGCGCAAGAAGGCGCAAAAAGGGGAAGGGAACGGGGACGGCTGGGATGGGTTCCGAAAATCGGGTTCTCCGCGGTTCTAAGTGGAAAGAACCGCGGTAGGTAGGGCGCGTCTGTCCGCAGCGCGCCGCGGACGGGTTGGACCATCCCACCGGCGCGCTGAGGACAGACGCGCCCTACCCACCGGCGGGCCTCCCAGTTTCCGACCTTTTTTGGGATTCTCCTTGGCGCGGCGACAGCGGGCGCGTAGGACAGGCGCAGTTCTTTGTTAGCGGAGGATCAGGTGATCCTCCAGAACACCGTCAGATGTCAGGGAACCCCGTGAGAATCGGGGACGGTTGCGCCACTGTAACGGGCTACAAACTCCCAGCGCCACTGGGCCGCGAAAGCGGTCCGGGAAGGCGGGAGCGAGGTCAAAACCCGAAGTCAGGATACCGGTCTGTCTGTGCTCGTCAGGTCCGTCGCGTGTGCGGCGGGCCAACTTCTCCGACAAGAGAAGGATGAGGCCAACCCGCCAGACTGTTTCCGGCGGGATTCGTCGAATGCCTTCATTCCCGTCTTGCGGAGCCTGAAGGCATTTTGTTTTTCCGGCTCCCTTTGGTCTCTCAACCAGAATCCCTCCCGCTCGCGGGAGCCTTGAAAGACCAAAGCCATGATCCGCAAGTCCGTTACCACGTTCTTGTCCCCGTCCCGTTTCCTATCCCTGTCTCTCTCCGTCCCGGCGCTCGCCGGACTCCTCGTCCTTCCTGCCACCGCGCAGCAAGCCACCAACGCCCCCGCGCATCTGCCGGAAGTCGTCGTCACGGCAACGCGCACTCGTGAACCTGCGGATCAGACCGCCACCACCGTCTCGGTTGTCACCCGTGAACAAATCGAGGACCGTAAACTCACCACGCTGGCCGAGGCGTTGGAAACCGTCACCGGTTTCACCGTCGTGCGCAACGGCGCGCCCGGACAGGCGACGGCGCTGTTCAGCCGTGGCACGGCCGGCAAACATACCTTGCTCACCATCGACGGTCGCACGCAGCCGCCGATTCTCACCGGGGGATTTGACTACGCCATTCTGTCGCTCGACAACGTGCAGCGGATCGAGGTGGTGCGGACCCCGTCTTCCTCTCTCTACGGCGGTGACTCGATTGGCGGCGTCATCAATGTCATCACCCTGAACGGCCGCGGCCTCGCGAAACCGGAGCATGAAGTCTCCTTTGAAGCCGGCTCGTTCGACACCTTCCGCGAAACTGCCGCCAGTCGCGGGGCCTTTGGCAAGTTCGACTACGCCGTGGCCGCCTCCCAGCTCAATGCCAATTATTCGCGCGACAACAACCGTTATCGCCAGACTACTATTCGCGTCTCGACCGGATACCAATTAGACAAGGACTTATACCTTGATCTGAAGAGCGCCTACATCCAAGCCGACGGCGGCTCCCCCGGTCCGACCGCCTTCCCAAGTCTCACCGATCGTCTCAAGCGCGAATATGTGAGTCTCTCGCCCGGAGTAATCTGGCGGGCCGGGGATAAATTCGAGACCAAGGCTTACTACGGCTACGACCATCAGTACCTGACCGATCAATCGTTTGGCGCGACCACCGGCCTGACCATCGAGGGTCATCAGGTGGACTGGCAGAATAATCTTCAGGTGATGGAAAACTGGCGGCTCACCGCCGGACTGGCCTTTCGCGACACGGGCTTCGAGCGTGTCACCGGTACGGTGCCCAATATCGACACTCACCAGACTACCGTCGGCGGCTATTTGCAAAGTCACTGGTCGCCCACCGAGCGCGTGGACTTGATTAATTCAGTCCGCTACGACCATTACTCGGCTTTCTCCCCGGGTTTCACCTGGCGGCAGGGTTTGGCCGGTCGGGTGCCGGTGACCGAGACGTTGCTCTTTGCGAATGTCTCCCGCTCCTATAGTCCGCCCACGGCCGCCCACCTTTACTTCCCCGGATTCAACAATCCCAACCTGCGCCCGGAATCCGCGTTCGGTCTCGAGGCGGGGGTCGAACAGAGTTTCTTCAAGAACCAGGTGAAAGTTTCCGCCACGGTCTTTCAGAACAAGATAGATGACCTTATCCAATCGCCCGCCCCGGCCTTCAGGCCGGTCAATGTCGCCAAGGCCACGACGGAGGGCGCGGAGTTGGGCGTGAAATATGCGCCGTCGAAGAGCTTCAGCATCGAGTCGAGTTACACCTATCTCACCGCCACGGATGATTTGAACCGCCAGCGTCTCGTGCGCCGGCCCCGCCAGCAGGTCAACCTCGGTGTCACGCTCAAGCCCGTGGAAAAACTTACGCTGTCATCCGGGGTCTCGTGGGTGATGCAGCGACAGGACGTGGATTTCCCGCCGCCCTTCTTCGCGGCCACAAATGTTCCCCTCCGTGACTACCTCCTGCTACGCGCCTCGGCGAGTTATCAGGCTACCAAATATCTACAGCTCTGGGTTCGCGGTGAGAACCTTACTGATTATCGTTACGATCCAGTCATCGGTTATCCCGCCCTGCGCGCGGGCGCTTACGCCGGGATCAAACTCACGTTCTGAAAGCAACAACTCTACTCTGAAGTGACTTAGTTAATTTCAGCGGCGGCGGTTCCTGATCGGACCGCCGCCGATTTTTGCTTTAAGCGATCCTCGTCCTTCACCGCTCACACCCTAGTTTCCCGCCCCATGAAAATCATCTCCCTGCTCCCCAGCGCCACGGAGATGATCTATCTGCTCGGGCTGGGCGACCAGCTCGTGGCCACGTCGCACGAGTGCGATTTTCCGCCCGAGGCTCGGAGCAAACCGCGGGTTACTCGCAGTGTGCTCCACAACGGCATGGACAGCGGCGAGATTGACCGGCTCGTGCGTGAGCGCCTGCGGGCGGGGCTGCCGCTCTACGAACTCGACCACGACCTCTGGTGCCGGGCGGCTCCCGATCTCGTCATCACCCAAAAGCTGTGCGATGTCTGCGCGGTGTCGTTCGACAACGTTGCGCGCGCCGTGACATTGCTCGATCCGCCGCCCAAAATTCTCACGCTCGAACCGCAGTCGCTCGATGATATTTTCGCCAACCTTCGCGCCATCGGCACGGCCACGGGTGCTGAGGTGCGTGCGGCGGCGGTCGTCGGTGAATTGGAAGTGCGAGTGCGTCACGTCCGCGACCGCGCACCATGCACCACGCGGAAAGTGCTCTGCCTCGAATGGCTCGACCCGCCGTTCTGCGCCGGACATTGGCTGCCGCAGCTCGTGAGTTATGCGGGCGGGGTGGATGGTCTGGGCAGGCCCGCCGCTGATTCGGTGCTGGTCGAGTGGGAGACCCTCCGGCACTACGATCCCGAAGTGATCGTGGTGATGTGCTGCGGCTTCGGCATTCCGCGCACGCTGGAGGATTTGGCGAAGCTGAAGAACCACGATGTTTGGAGACGCCTGCGGGCCGTGCAGAACGGCAGCGTCTTTGTCACCGATGGCAACCAACATTTCAGCCGACCGGGGCCACGCTTAGTGGACAGCCTCGAAATCCTGGCGGGCATTTTGCATCCGGGGATTTTCCCTGAATTCGCCGGGAAACAATTCGTGAGGTGCGTGTGAGCCGAAAACTCGTGGTGTCGTGGAGCACGGGGAAGGACGCGGCGTGGGCGTTGCAGGTCTTGCGCACGTCGTCGGATTTCGAGGTGGTTGGTTTGGTGACGTCCGTGGTGCCCAAATTCGGGCGAGTCGCGATGCACGGCGTGCGCGAGAGCCTGGCCCTGGCGCAGGCCAAGGCGGCCGGGCTGCCGCTCTACAACATCTACCTCGACTGGCCGTGCTCGAACGAACGCTACGAGGAAAGCACCCGGACCGCGCTGGAATGGCTGAAGCGCGAGCGCGGGGTCGAGGTGATGGCGTTTGGCGACCTGTTCCTACAGGACGTGCGGAACTATCGCGAACGCCTGCTAGCGACGGCAGGCATCGAGCCGCTGTTCCCTCTGTGGGGACGCAACACGCGGGAGCTGGCGACCGAGATGCTCGCGGCGGGCTTGCGTGCGCGGGTCGTGTGTCTCGATCCGAAACGGGTGCCGCGTCACCACGCCGGGGCGGACTACACGGCGGATTTTCTCGCGAGCCTGCCGGCAGACGTCGATCCCTGCGCCGAGGCGGGTGAATTCCACACCTTCTGTTACGCCGGCCCCATGTTCACCGGGCCGATTCCCATTTCCGTCGGTGAGACGGTGGAACGCGATGGTTTTGTGTTTACCGATCTGATTCCTAGGTGAACGGATGCTGCGGGTTTCAGAACTGATTCGTGATTCGGTAGGCGTGAGGCCGCCTTGCTGATCGTTGATCCTTTCCAACTGATTACTCATTACAATTCACTTCCCCCGCTCCCCGACCCGCCGCCGCGCATACTCTCGCGCTGCCTCCGCGGTCGTGATCTCCTCGAGCAACTGCTTCTCGCGAATCTCCGCCAGCAACTCTCCAAGCTCGCGGCCTTCGGACAAACCCATCGCGATCATTTCGGCTCCGGTGATCAGGGGCGGACGCAGCGGCGGTTTGCGGGCCAGCTCGGCGGTTTGTGCGACGAGGAATTGGTGATGGGTCAGGTCGCCGTTGGAGGCCAGGCAGTCGAGGCGGTGTAGCTCCAGTTCCAGCGGAAAGGTGGGGCGCAGCAGCAGGCGGTTGAGCGTGGATTTGCGCATCTGCTGCACGTCCTTGAACTGCATGTGCAGGCGGACGCAGGTGACGATCTCGTCGATCTGCCGGCGCGGAAAACGCAGGCGCTGGAGCAACGCCTCGCTCATGGTCGCGCCGACGGTTTCGTGGCCGTAGAAATGAATGGCACCCGTCACCGGATCCAGCGTGGCGGTGGGCGGTTTGGCCACGTCGTGCAGCAGCGCGGCCCACGGCAGGCTCGGCGGCGCGTCGGGCGGTAGATGCTCGAGCAGGAGCAGGATGTGCCGGAAAACATTGCCTTCGGGATGGTACTCGGGCGATTGCTCGCAGGCTTCGGTGGCGGCGATTTCCGGGAGGATTTCCGCCAGCAGCCCGCTGTCGCGCAGAAGTTGGAGACCGCGCGCGGCGTGCGGGGGACGCAGGAGTTTCAGCAGTTCGTCGCGGATGCGTTCGGCGCTGACGGTGCGGATGGTCGCGGCGTTTTCGCGCACGGCCGCGTGCGTTGCCGGATCAATGGTGAAGCCAAGCTGCGCGGCGAAGCGCACGGCGCGCAGCATTCGCAAATGATCCTCGGCAAAACGCTCCCGCGGATCGCCGATGGCGCGAAGGACGCGCAGCGCGAGGTCGGCGCGGCCGCCCACCCAGTCGTGGAGTTCCTGCGTCGTGGGATCGAAGAAAAGTCCGTTGACGGTGAAATCGCGGCGCACGGCGTCGGCCCGCGCGTCGGCGAACTCGACGTGTTCGGGCCGCCGTCCGTCGCGGTAATCGGATTCGGTGCGGAACGTGGCGACTTGCAGGTTGTGCCCGCCCTCGATCACCACGACGACGCCGAACTGCCGGCCCACCGGCACCGTGTGCGGAAACAGCGCCTCGACCTCCGGCGGCCGGGCGGACGTGGCGATGTCGTAGTCCTGCGGTTCTTTGCCGAGCAATTGATCACGCACACAGCCGCCGACCCAGAACGCCGCGTGCCCGCCCGCGCGCAGGCGCTGAACGACGCGAAGCGCGACCTCGCGCAAGAGCGGCGCGGATTTTGGAGGATGTTGGTCGGTGTCGGACATGGGTGGGAAAGTTCCAAGGCTAAAGCTCAAAGCTCAAGGGAAGGACCAAACCGGGCCAAGCACCAAGGACGCTGGTGCGATGCAGCATTTCCCGCTGAGAGGCGCGCCAAGCTCGCACCGGCGAAGTGTGTTTTCAGAATGCCGCTGGGATTTGCTTGGTGATTGGAGCTTGGCCATTCCCTTGAGCTTTGAGCTTTGAGCTTTGAGCTTTTTCCCTCGCTCCCCTCGGCTCAAAACCCGTTCAACGCATCGATCAACTGCCGCAGCCGACCGTATTGGCGGCGGTCGAAGCCGAAGGCGACGCGTGCGAGGTGCGGCACGTCGTTGTCCTCGAGTTCGTCGGGCAGGGCGTTGACGACGGTGAAGGGCTGGCCCTCGATGATGTCGGCGAAGTCGCTGTTCAACGCGGCGAGCGTGCCGGGCGAGGGCGCGCGTTGCAGGCGGATGACGAGGAGTTCCTTCACGAAGCGGGTTGAGTGGAAGTTGCGGTAGAAGCGCGTGATGCACCTCACCGCGTCATCCACTGTGTCCGCGATGGTGTAGAGGCCGAGGTCTTCCGCTGAGATCAGGCGGTTGCGCAGGAGATGTTCGCGGAGGGTCTTGTCCCAGGATTTCCAATAGGTGCCGCCGGGCTTGTCGATGAGCACGAGCGGGCGCAGGCGGCCCTTGCCAGTCTGCATCAAGGTGAGGGCCTCGTAGCCTTCGTCGAGCGTGCCGAAGCCGCCGGGGAACAGCGCCAGCGCGTCGGAATTGCGCAGGAACGTGAGCTTGCGCGTGAAGAAATATTTGAAGGTGATGAGCTTCTTGTCCTGCGCGATGACGGGGTTGGCGCTCTGTTCCCACGGCAGCCGGATGTTCGCGCCAAAGCTGCGCTCCGGCCCCGCGCCTTCGTGTCCGGCCTGCATGATGCCCGGCCCCGCACCGGTGATGACCATGAAGCCGGCGTCCGCAATCTTGCGCGCGAACTCGACCGCCTGCTGATATTCGACCTGGTTGGGTTGCGTGCGCGCCGAGCCGAAGATCGTGACTTTGCGCGTGGCGGCATACGGCTCGAAGAGGCGGAAGGCGTAGCGCAACTCGCGCACGGCCGTCTGGATCACGCGCACGTCGCCGCGGTCCTCGACGTCGGTGAGCAGCTTCAGCGCGCTCTCGATGATGTCCGCGACGAGGTCGGGATTGTGCCCGCCGCCTTTGAGCGCGATGAGTTCATCAATGCGCCGCCGCAATTCCGAGGGCGCCGGTGGTCTGTCCCGTGTTTCCATTGCGCGAGGCTACCGGTTTGGGCGACGAATACAACGGTCCGGCGCGACGATGCAGCCAACGTGACAGGAGCGCGGCCTTCAGGCCGCAGAAACGTGCCTCCTGCATGGGGCGAACGAATTTGCCGGACTACTTTTTAGACTCACCACACACTGAGTCGAGGTCCCCGTTCGGATTGTTCGGAGCAGTCGCTGCGGGCGGGCGTTTCTGCGGCCTGAAGGCCGCGCTCCTGTCGCCCTCACTGCAGAGTTACGGCGGAAGCGGGACGGCGGCGAGGCGGGCTTGGAATTGCTGACAAGCCTTGGCGATGTCCGGGGCGTTGAGGATGGCGGAGACGACGCAGATGCGGCGCGCGCCGGCGGCAAGGACGGCGTCGAGGTTTTCCAGCGTAATGCCGCCGATGGCGAACCACGGGAGGCGGAGATGGGCCGCGGCCCAGCAGACGTACTCGAGGGTGACAGCGGGGCGTCCGGGCTTGGTGGGTGTGGGAAAAATCGGGCCGATGGCGAGGTAGTCGGGGCTGGCGCGGAGGGCGCGCCGGGCCTGCTCGGGAGCGTGGGTGCTGAGGCCGAGGAGCAGTTGCTTGGGACAGCCGGTGACTTGCGCGGCGACAGTGTAGCCGGCTTCGTAGAAATCTTCCTGGCCCAGGTGGCAGATGGGCGCGCCGACGTGGAGGGCGATCGTGGGATGGTCGTTGATGACGAGGGCGATGCCGGCGCGTTCGGTGATGGGCAGGAGGGATTCGGCGAGGCGCTGGATTTCGTCTGGGGCGGTGTTTTTCGCCCGCAATTGGATCAGGTCGGAGCCGCCATCGCAGAGCTGCTGCGCCACCGCGGCGGGGGATCGGCCGTGGAGATAAGCCGTATCGACAAACGTGTAGAGGCGGCAGGCGGCGAGGGGCTTCATCTGCGGGGAAGGACTGACCGGCGCCGCGCCGGTCGGTGACTCAGGCCTTTTCTTGGAGCAACTCGCGCCGTCCGCCGGTCAGGAGTTCTTCGATGAAGTTGGTCGAGTAAACCCCGCGGCGGAAGTTGGGGTCCTGGAGGATGGCTTGCTCGAAGGCGATGGTGCTCTTGACGCCGGTGATCATGTATTCGCCCAGTGCGCGGCTCATGATCTCCATGGCTTCGCGGCGGTCTTTGCCATAGGTGATGAGCTTGCCGATCATCGAGTCGTAATACGGGGGGATCGTGTAGCCGGCGTAGGCGTGGCTGTCGACGCGGACGCCGCGACCGCCGGGCGCGTAATACATCTCGATCCGACCGGGGCTGGGGCGGAAGTCGTCGAAGGGGTCTTCGGCGTTGATGCGGCATTCAATGGCGTGGCCGCGGAAGTGGACGTCGTTTTGGGAGATGCGCAGCGGTTCGCCCATGGCGATGAGAATCTGCTGCTTGACGAGGTCGATCCCGGTGACTTCTTCGGTGATGGGATGCTCGACCTGGATGCGCTTGTTGACCTCGAGGAAATAGAAATTGCCCTGGTCATCGACGACAAACTCGACGGTGCCGGCGTTGCTGTAGTTGGCGAGTTCGGCAATGCGGACGGCGGCCTTGCCCATCTTTTTTCGGAGGTCCTTGAATTTGCGTTCAAACAGCGGCGACGGAGTTTCTTCGATAACTTTCTGGTGCCGCCGTTGGATCGAGCAATCGCGTTCGCCGAGGTGGATAATGTTGCCGCGGTTGTCGCCGAGGATCTGAAACTCGATGTGGTGGGGGTTTTCGATGTACTTTTCGATATAGACACCGGAATTGCTGAAGGACTTCTCGGCTTCGGTGCGCGAGGTGTGATAGCCCTTGATCATCGAGATGTCGTTGTGCGCGATGCGCATGCCCCGCCCGCCGCCTCCGGCGACGGCCTTTATCATTACCGGATACCCGATTTTCTTGGCCACCACGAGTGCTTCTTGCTCGTTCTCGACTAGGCCGTCAGAACCCGGGGGAGTCGGAACACCCGCTTTTTTGGCCAAAGTCCGGCTCACCTGTTTGTCTTCGAGTGCTTTCATCGCCCGCGAACTGGGACCAATGAAACGGATGTTGCAGCTCTCACAGACATCCGCGAAATGGGCGTTCTCCGAGAGGAATCCGTAGCCGGGATGGATGGCGTCCACGTCCGCGATCTCCGCCGCACTAATGAGCCGGTCGATGCGTAGATAGCTCTCGGAACTTTGTCCTTTACCGATGCAAATAGCCTCGTCGGCCAGTTGGACGTGCATGGAATTGGCATCGGCCTCCGAATAGACCGCGACCGTGCGGACGTTCAATTCCTTGCAGGCGCGGATGATGCGAATGGCAATCTCGCCCCGATTGGCGACCAAAATCTTTTCAAACATGATGGATTGCTCCGGTGCCCGCCCGCACGGCTCGCTGGCTGGTGAGCCGCCGGGGTGCCGGGAAATTTGGCAACGTTAAGGTGGAAGTCAGGTGGGCCGGATGCGGAAGAGCGGCTGGCCAAATTCCACCGGCTTGGTGTTCTCGGCCACGACCTGAGTGATCACGCCTTTGACCTCCGCTTTGATTTCGTTCATCACCTTCATGGCTTCAATGATGCACACGACGGTGTCGGGTCCGACTTCCGTGCCGACAGCGACGTAGGGCGCCGACTCCGGGGACGGGGAGAGATAAAAGGTTCCGATCATCGGAGATTTGATTTCGGCGTCGCCGACGCTCTTGGCCGCCGGGGCCAGCAAGGCGGGGGCTGCCGCAACCGCAGCCGCCTGAATCACGGGAACTCCCGCCGATTGCGGGGCGTCTTCGAGGACGGCACCGCCGCCACCGCCTTGGAGTCCGCGTTTGAGCCGGACTTTGAAACCTTCCTTCTCCAGCTCGAACTCCGCGATGGAGTTCTTCCGCATCAGATCAATGATCGCTTTGATGTCTTTCAGGTCCACAAATGCTCTCCCATGGGTTGGAATTGATCGGGCCGATAAATCGGGAAGTGGTGAAACTGCGAGCTAAAAAATTCCGATTGGCTGCTGAGGCCGGCCACGGATTTATCGCATATTTCAAACACGTCGGCACGCTAGGGATGTTACGAAAATGCGTCAAGCGAAGTTTCCCGCGTCGCGGAGAGAATAACTGCGCAAAGGCGGGCTACAGGCTCAAGCGGCCGGCTTTATTAGCGATAAAGCCGCCTCCAATCCAAGGACATAGGAGTGCGGCCCGAACCCGCAGATCTGCCCGCGGCACACGGCAGCGATCATTGAATGGTGCCGGAATTCCTCGCGAGCGTGGATGTTGGAGAGATGGATTTCCACGGTGGGAATTCCCGTCGCTGAGATGGCATCGCGGAGGGCGATGCTGGTGTGGGTATAGGCCCCGGCGTTCAGCACGACCGCCCCGAACTCACCGACCGCTTGCTGAATCCAAGTGACGAGTTCGCCCTCGGAATTGCTCTGCCGAAAATCCACCGCGACGCCGAGTTCGCCGGCACGTTGGCACACCGTCGTCTCGATTTCCGCCAGCGTGGTCTTCCCGTAAATCCCCGGCTCACGCTTCCCGAGCAGGTTGAGATTCGGACCGTTCAAGAACAAGAGTTTCATGGCAACAAGGGTTCTAACGAGCGGCCACCGGGGTGTCGATTTGATTTCCTCGCACCGCGTTCCCCCACAGCCAGCCAAGGAGCGCAAACCCCGGCCAAGCAATGGCGGGCACATACAGTCCAAATTCGATGAAACTCTGCAAACACCAACCGGCCAGGCCGAGCCAGACGAGAAAGACAAACGTGGAGTTTCTGACCTGACTATTGCGATACAGTAAGAAAATCGACCCGAAGAAAAACGCCGCAAACGCCAGCGCACCTACCACCCCGGAATCGGAAGCCTGCTGGAGAAAATCATTATGCGTCAGCCGGGCCATCTCGGCCTCGGGAGGTTTGATCTTCTGATAGGCCGCCAGAAAGGTCCCCGGTCCGGTTCCCAGGACCGGATTGGCCAGGAAGGTCTTGGCCGCCGCGCGCCAGTAATCAAAGCGCGCGCCGACACTCGTCGCGCCCTTGGCGAAGTAACCTTGAAAACGCAGGCCAAAACCGAGCAACCCGAGCACCGTTACCGCCACCGCGACGCCCAGTTTCATCCGGCGCGGCACCCGCGTCCGCCCCAACGCCACCAGCAGCATGACGACCGCAATCAGCCAGCCCCCCTTCGACCCGGTCCAGTACAGGCACCCCAAGCCTCCCACCAGCAACGCCGCCGGGAGTCCGACGCGCACCGGCGGCGGCAGTTCCCGCCCGCCAAACCACGCCGCCCCAACCACCGCCGGCAGCAGGAGGAGGAGCACGCCCGCCAGCGCATTGGGATAAACCAACGTCGAAAAAATCCGGTTGCTTTGGATCTTTTTCAGGAACTCCGGCGACATCGGTTTGTCCGCCATTTGCTCCAAGATGTACTTCCGCGTCTCCTCCAAGCCACCGAAATGCTGCTGCCATCCCTGCACCAAGACCACCGCCAGACAGCCGCCGAGAAAAAACCAGAACAGCCGCAACCGCTCGACCTTGGCCAGCGCGAACATCCCGAGATAAAAGCACGCCAGACACGCGCCGAAATGCAGCAGCGTCGCCCGCGTCAGGTCGGGTCGGATGCTTTGCGCGCCGGACAGGAGCTGCCAGCCGAACCACACGACCGGGAGCGCCACGATCCACGTCGGTGCTGCCGTTTGGAATTTTCCCAACCGCAGCCCCAGGCCGACCAGTCCCGCCAGCAAGACATACCCCCATTCCACCGGCCACGGTTGAATGATGAACTCGATGCGATTTTGCGGCGCGGCGACCGCATCGTTCAACACGATGGGATTCCCGAACTTGAGCAGACTGATACCCAGCATCAGGCCGAACCCCGCCACGAACAAAACCTCCCACACCGATTCCGGACCGGACGATTTCTGCGGCGGCGGTGACATGCCGCGCACCGTACCGAAACCTCCCGCGACAATCCAGACATACGGCGACCAGCCCCCCGGAGCGCCGACCTTCGGTCCGGCGTGCCCCGCCACGTTGCCACCAACGCGCCGGAGCGGAAATCGGCGCTCCACCCGAGCCGTCGGCGGTGCCGGCCAAGCGCGGCCTCGACCGCTTGCTGCTTGGTGCTTGGATCTTTTTTTGAGTCTTTGAACTTTGAGCTTTGAGCTTTTCCTCCAGTCTTTCCCCGACGCGATCCGTCCTTGAGCCTGCGCCAAACCGCGTTATCCTCCGGCCACCATGAAACAGTTCTGCACCCCGCTATTGCGCCGCGTTTACGTGGTCTTCGCGCTGATTTCGGCGATCCATTTTGCCTGGCCCGTCGCGATGTCTTCGGCGTGGAACCGGCAGCGCCTCCTGCAGGCGCTGATCACGACGGACAAAACCCCCGTCCGCGAGCGTGCCGCCGCCGATCTCGCGGCGTATGACGGTGAGGAACAACTCATGACGGCGCTCCGCGAACCGTCCGCCGCCGTGCAGGAAGCCGCCACCGGCGCCTTGCTGCAAATGTGGTTCAGCCGCGGCGACGCGGACGAGGTGGCTTTGCTCGCCCGCGCGCAGCAATTCGCTGGGAAAAATGATCTGCGCCGCGCCCTTGTCGTGCTCAATTTCCTGACGCGGCAGCACCCGTTTTACGCCCCCGGTTGGGATTGCCGCGCGACGGTTCACTGGAAACTCGGCCACCTGCGGAAGGCCGAGAGCGCCTGCCGCAACGTGGTGTTGCTGAACCCCAATCATTTCGCCGCCTGGCGCAGTCTCGGCGTCTGCCAACTGGGCCAGGGCCGCCTGGCCGAAGCCAGCGAATCGCTGCGCCGCGCCCTGTTCATCGCGCCGGAAGACCGCGTCTCACGCGCCTATTTCCGCCGCTGCGGCGAATTGAAGGGGCGCATCCGCAATGGTCCCGGTATCGGCCTCCTTCAGATATGAACGCGCCGACCAAGAGCGCTCTCGGCCCGTCCTCAGCAGCTCCCGGCATCCGTCTGTGTCGGTAATTTCGGAGCAGAAAAATTCCCATGACCATCGGCGTCCCCAAGGAAATCAAAGCCCAGGAATTCCGCGTCGGCCTCCTGCCCTCGGCCGCGTACCAACTGATCCGCCGCGGCCACAGCGTCGTCGTCGAGCGCGGCGCGGGCGTCGGCGCGGGCTACCCTGACCGCGATTACGAGCACGCCGGCGCGCGCCTCGTGGACACCCACGAAGCCGTCTTCGCGTCGGCCGACCTCATCGTGAAGGTCAAGGAACCGCTCCCCGCCGAACTCCCCCTCCTCCGCCCCGGCCAGCTTCTCTTCACCTACCTCCATCTCGCCGCGAGCAAGCCGCTGACCGAAGCCCTGCTGCAATCCGGCGTCACCGCGCTCGCCTACGAAACCGTCGAGGTCAACCGCCACCTCCCCTTGCTCGAACCGATGAGCGAAATCGCCGGGCGCATGGCGGTCTTCGTCGGCGGCTATTTTCTCGCCAAACATTTCGGCGGCAGCGGCGTGCTGCTCGGCGGCGTGCCCGGCGTGCTCCCCGGCAAGGTCATCGTCCTCGGCGGCGGCGTCTCCGGCATCAACGCCGCGCGCGTCGCCACCGGCGTCGGCGCGGACGTCACCATCCTCGAGGTCGATGTCGAGCGGATGCGCTTCCTCGACATCACGCTGCACACCGCGCACACGCTCTATTCGAGCGAGGCGCATCTCCTCGAATTGCTCCCCACCGTCGATCTCCTCATCGGTGCCGTGCTCGTCCCCGGCGCGAAGGCCCCGAAGCTGATCAACCGCGAAATGCTCCGTCGCATGCGCCCCGGCAGCGTGCTCGTGGACATCGCCATCGATCAGGGCGGTTGCGCCGAAACCTCGCGCCCCACCACGCACCACGATCCGGTGTTTGTCGAAGAAGGCGTCACGCATTATTGCGTCGCCAACATGCCCGCCGCCTATGCGCGCACGGCGACGCAGGCCCTCACCAACGTCACCTACCGCTACCTCGAAACCCTCGCCGACCACGGCCTCGCCGAAGCCTGCCAGCGCCAGCCCGCCCTCCGCCACGGCATCAACCTCCACGCCGGCCGCCTCACCAACCGCGCCGTCGCCGACGCCCACGGCCTGCCCTTCACCGCGCTCGACGGCGTGTGATCTGTGGCTTGGTGCGATTAACTCCCCCGGAAGGCCGGGCAGTTTCCGACAGCTTTCCACCGGTTCACCATTGCCAGGATTTCAGTGGCAATGAAAACGCCGCTGTTCCCGACGCCCCGCCGCGGCGACCCGGCCGGCCTCACCTTGATCAAACCGCCGCGCCTTGCCATCGCTGGGCATTTCGCGCGGAGTGGCTCGAGCGCGGCGGCCGCCTGCGGGGAACGGCCTTCACCGGCGGCCAGCACCACGCTCCAGTGCGTCGTGACCAACGGCGAAGCACACGCGGCGGAGGAATTGGCGGAGGAGTTGTTGGTTTCAGTCATGCCGAAGATTCACGCCGGACGCCCCGGCCAAAAACGACAAAATCCCCGACAAGCTGACCTCCTCTTCCGCGTCGATCCGTGCTCCCACGCCGCTGCCGAATCTCCTCCCCGCACCTGCTATTGCTTCTTCTCCACCGCCGGCTTCCCCGGCTTGCCGGCCAGCTCCGTCTTCAACACCTCAGCACCATTGGCCATCACCAAGAGCGTGCTGTTGGTGAATACCACATGAAACCGCGTGGAGGTGGCCGGGAACGTCCCGCGCTCTTCGGCATCCACGAGCAGCCGGTCCTTCCGGATGATGACCAGATGCCCCGGCAGAATAACCGAGAGATAATCCTCCTGCGGCCGGACCGAAACCGGCCCATCGGCCAGGACCGCGACCTCGCGCCCATGGGCACTGCCGAGCGCCTCGGTGTAGGGGCTGGGTTGCTCCTGTTTGCAGCCGCCAACGGCGGCGAGCAGGACACCTGCGATCAGGGGGAATAGAAATTTCAAATGGCGCATGGCTTTTGCTCTCATGGTGGTGGCTCAGTGGGAAGATAGTTTGCGCAATCGGCCGCGGCAGGCGAGCAGGAAAATGATCCGTGCTCTGTGCGAGACCACGGTCACCACATTGCAGCGCGGCCCAAGGGGTTCGTGACATGGCCGGCTGCCTGTCCACGCCAGCATTGCAGCTCAAGCACTCCCGGCCATGTCAACCCGCCACCTCCGCCGGGCTGCAGCGAAATCTTCGGGGGTATTGACGTTGAACAGTTGCGTCGCCTGCGCCGAGCCGAGTTTCAATCGACGCGCGCGCAGCGCCGCGGCCAGCGCCTGGAGCGAGAAGCGTTGGGCCGTCATCTGCGCCTCGACGCCGGGCAGCGCGACGCGCGGAAGCAGAAAGGGAAAGCCGACGATGCCCGCTGCTTCGACGAAGATCGCGGCGGGCCGCGCGGCCCGGCGGGCGAGCACGCTTTCAATCAGGCCGACCGAGACGAACGGCATGTCGCAGGAGAGAAAGAGCACGGCCTCCGCGCGGGTGGTTCTCAGGGCGGTATAGATACCTCCCAGCGGACCGCAGCGCGGAACGAGATCGCGGCGGATGACGCGCACGGGGAGGTCCAGCTCCCCGGCGAGCGCGCGCACATGCCCCAGCAATGTCCGCCGCCCCAGCCGCAGCCGCGCCTTGTCGCGTCCCATGCGCGAGCTGAGGCCGCCCGCGAGGATGCAGACTTCGCACGCGGGGGCGGGGTGCCGGACGGAGACTTGGGGGACAGGAGATTTCATAACTCGCAAAGTCCGCAAATGGCCTCACGCAAAGGGCGCGAAGGACGCAAAGGGCAGAAAGCAGAACAGCGAAACAAAGAGCCGCATGGTTGTTTGCTTGCCCCCCTTTGCGTCCTTTGCGCCCTTTGCGTGAGGCCATTCGTGCTGGTCCCCACCGTCCACGAAACCAGGGAAGCGCCGCCGCCTACTTCGTCCCGCCGAGTTGCTCGTAGTAGCGGCGGACGAGATCGGAGAAGCGGTTGGGCACGGGATCGCGGTCGATGGGCACGAGGGCGTCCTTGGATTCGCGGCGGGCGAGTTCGTCGCTGATCTTCGAGCGCACCTCGGCGAGGGGACGTGACACTTCGGTCTTCACCTGCGCCCAGTCGGGTTTCTTGCCGTGCTTTTTGTATTCGGCGCGGATGGCGCGCATGCGGTCGCGCGCGACGGCGACCTGGTTGCGGAGGTCCGGCGCGTCGAGCATCTCCTCGACGTTGCGGAGGCGGTCGGAAAACTCGACGAAGCCGCCGCCCAGCACCGGCGCGTTCTCTTCGCCGATCAAACCGCCGTTGTCCCCGCCGAAGAAATTGCCGCCGTCGGAATTAGCCCCGCCGCGCTGTCCGCCACGGTTCGCCTGATTCTGATTTCCGCCGCCCCGCTGCGTCCCGCCAGTCTGCTGACCAGCCTCGCTCTTGCCTTCACCCTTCTGCCCTTCGCCCTTCCCCTCGCCGTCGCCTTTGCCTTGGCCCTCCCCTTTCCCTTCGCCCTTATCGCCGGGCTTTCCCTCACCCTTGCCCGCGCCCTTACCATCGCCCTTCCCCTCGCCTTTTTCCGCGTCAGCCTTCGCGCCTTCGCCTTTGCCTTCACCTTTGCCCTCACCTTTTTCACCGGGCTTGCGATCGCCTTTGCCCTCGCCCTTCTGAGCCTCCGGCTTCGGCGCGTCGCCTTCACCTGTGCCAGCACCCTTGCCCTCGCCTTTGCCTTCGCCCTTTTCCGCGTCGCCTTTTTTGTCGCCCTTGCCCTCACCAGACTTGGCGTCGGCCGGTTGCCCCGGCTTTTCGCCTTCACCTTTGCCGCCGTCCTTCTCGCCCTTGCCGGCGTCCGCGCGCTGGCCTGGTTTCTCGCCGTCGCCTTTCGCTCCGTCCCGCTTGCCCGCCTTCTCTCCGTCTCCCTTCTGCCCGGTGGCGGCGGCGATTTCTTTTTCCACTTTGTTGAGCAGATCATCCAATTCGCGCCGCGCCGTTTTGAGCGACTCGGTCTCGTCGCCGAGCACGCTCTCCGCGGCTTTCTCGACGCCCTGCTTCAATTCATTGATGCCTTTGCGCGCCTGCTTCTCCGGCTCGCCGGCCTGCGGGACGAAGCCGCGTTTCACCAGTTCCGCCGTGATGTCGAGGTTGCGGTCGAGATTCTCCTGACCCGTCTTGCGCAGCGTGTCGTAAAGCTGCTTGGACAAAAGCGGCTCGGCCGTCTCCGCCTGTTCGGTGACCTGCCGCATGTTCTGCGTGAGATTCGTCAGCGCGTTCTTCTGCTGCGCGAGCTGCGTCTGCAATTCCTGCCGCTCACCGGTATCAGTGAGGCTGCGCCGCTTGGGTTCGCCGACCGACTGGAGCTTCTGCGCGATGTCTTCCTGGTTCTGCGCAAGCTGGCGGGCCTCGTTGCGCATCTGGCGCATCTCCTCGGAGAACTGCTTGGAATTCTTTTTGCGGAACTCCTCGCGCAACTCCTGCAGCTCACGCTGCGCGCGCGTGCCGGCGCTGAGCGCCTGCGCGGTCTTGCCTTCGTCGAGCTGCTGCGAGGCCTTCTGCGCCTGGTCGCGCGTCTGGTCGAGCTGCTTGCGCGCGTCGGCCATGGTGGCCTGGTTCTCCTGCTTTTCCATGCGCTGCTTCAGCTCGTCGATGTCCTTGACCATCTCCTGCTGCTCCTCGCGCAGGCGCTTGAGCCGCCGCTGCATTTCCTCGCGCTCGGCCTCGGTCTTGGCCTCCTGCAACGCGGTCTGCAATTCCTTCACCTTTTCATTGATGTCCTCCTGCCGGCGGGCGAGTTCGCGGAGGCGGTTCAACACCTGCAACTGCTCCTGCTTGCCGGGGTCCTCAGGCTGCGCGCTCGCCTGCTTCTGCGTCTCGTAACGGTTCTCCGCCTGCTTGAGGTCAAGCTGGTCGATCTGGCTTTGCGCGCCCGCCTTGCCCTTGCCTTTGCCGGCGCTGCGCTGGCCTTTGGAAACCGTGTATTCGTGCGCCTGCAATTTGAGCAACGCCTGATACGCCGCGGTCTCGGACGTCACGGCGGGGACAAGCGGCTGGGCGGCGTTTTTCGTGGTCGCTTCGTTGAGCAGATCGACCGCCTTCTCCATCGCTTCCTGCGCGCTGTCGGCGAGCTTCTTGGTCTTCTCGTCGCGCGCCTTTTCCTTCAACGCCTCGACCAACCCGATGGCCTTTTCCTGCGATTCGCGCACGACGGTGACGTCGTTCGAGAACGCGCCCGAGACTCGCGCGGCGGACTCGCGCCCCTGAATTTTCCAAGTCGCGGCGATGATCTGTTTCTGCAATTCGGCGAGCTTCTCGGCCTCTTCGCCCTGACCGCCGGCGCCCTCTTTCGGCGGCTTCGCGCCTGATTCATCCTCGCGGAAGATTTCCTCGAACGGCCGGATTTCGCCGAAATAAATGTCGCTCGCCGTGCGCCGCACCTGGCCGTCCGGCCCGACGTCATCGGCCCACAGGTAAAACGTGACGAGCTGGTCGGGTTGCAGGCCGAGGCCCTCGAGCGCGAGCAGATGCGTGAAGGGCTTCTTGTCCCCCGCGGCCGAGTTGGTGCCGAGGCTGACGACCTTGGTCTCCTGCCCGGCAACGGTGTAGGCGAGACCGAAATTTTTCAGGCCGAAATCATCCCACGCCTCGCCTTGGAAACTGACTTCCTGAATCGGCGAGAAGCGCGAATCGCCCCGCGGCGACGCGAGTTTCAACTGCGGCGGGCGGTTGCGCGTGACCTCGAGCACAAGATCGGCGGGCACCTTGTTCGTGCGCCCGGCGGCGTCGACGAGCTGCAATTCGTAGCGCTGGCTCTGGTCGAGCGTGGTCTTGAGCTGCAGCGTCGCCGCGCCGCCTGTCGCGGGCTGAAGGTCGATCACCGATTTGTCCCGCGCGATCAGCCGTGCCGCGGCCACGGGCTTGTTCAGCTTGAACGTGTATTCCAGCGTCGTGCCCTCGACCGCCGTGACGCGGCGCGTGTCGGCGATCTGTTTTTGCGCCAGCCCGGTGTAGGTTGGGTAAGTGAGTTGCGCATCAGCGCGCTCGAGCCGGGGGAAATCGAAGACGCTGATTTTGAAATCGCGCGTCTTCTCGTCGCCATATTCGACACGGTAGGAAAGGTCGGCGGCCACCTCGGGCAGCGTGCCGCCGAAGACCGGGTCGGCGAGATTCTTCGCGAGCGGAATGCGGCGTTGCTGACCCTGCGCCGTGGTCACCACCAGCGTCGCGTCCGTGGGCACGACACCCTTGAATTGCGCCAGCACCACCAACCCGCTGCCGCGCTCGACCGCGGCGTCACCGGGCGTCACCGTCACGCCGGACTTCACCGTGCTGATCAGCGGCGGCACGGCCGTGGCCATCGCGACCGGGCGGCCGGCAAAGGAAAACAGCCCGACGCACAGACCGAACACCGCGAGACACGCGCACTGGATGCGGAGCAACCGCTCGTTGAGCCGCGCGCCCCACCGCGCCCGCTGGCTGTGGGCGACCGCTTCGAGCACGACGCGCTCCTGCAAAAAGCCGAGTTCCGTGCCGCCGTTCTCCGGTGTCTGCTCGACGGCCGCGAGCAACAGCGAGCGCAAATCGGGATGCTCCTCCTCGATCGACCGCGCGACCGCCTGATAATCCGTGGGCATCTGTCGCGCGCGCCAACGCAACACCCAGCACGCGGTAGCGGCCAGCATTACCACGAGCAACACCGCGGTGGCCACGGGCCAGCCGTTGGTTTTCTGCGCCACGAGCAGCGCGATCACGGTGACGGTGGCGACCACCCAGCACGCCACCCAGTTGCGCCAATAGGCAAGCTGGCGCTGCATTTCGGCGATGGGTTCGAGACGCTGTTTGAGTTGCGCGTTCATAATGGGAGGGCGAGTTCACCGGTGTCATACACGCGCCGGAGGCGAAAGCAATCAGGTTGGCGACGCGCGAGGACCGCGGCTTCCGGATGGGAATGGTGAACGACCCCCACCGAGTGCGCAGCCGCGCTGGCGGCGGCGTATTGAATCAAGGGCGAGAGGCAGCCGGGGCTGCCCCGGGGTGCGGCTGTCCGCGACCACCGCGAAATGCGCACGTCCGGGTGCGCGGGACCAAGCAGCGTCCCCTTGCGCGCCATCCGGCTGCGCCCGGGGACACTGCGCGCGATCCGCAGCAAAGCCGCTAGGGGCCGCCGGACGGGGTGGCCACCGTTCGGGGGGTGTCGAGCGATTTGGTGGGGAGCAGTGTAAATGTCCCAGGGCTGGGGCCGGTCGGCGGCACCGGCGGCAGCGGCGAAGTCAAAGCCCCGCGGGCAACCTTTTCAGCGCCCCGGCTGACGCCTCCACGGCCAAAGGCCTCCACGCAGAAGCAGTCCGTGCCCAGCAACAGTTCTTTGTTGTAGTTCGCATCGGCGGTGCCTGCGAAGACGCGGTAGAGATTCACGCCACCCGCGGGCGCCGAAGCCCCGATTCGCAATTTCTGGTTGCCGGTTTCATCGGCCGGTCCGTCGGAGGGCGAATAGGAAAACGTGGCGTTGGGGTTGACCGAGGCATAGAAGCCGGACTGCGGCCCTTCGACAAAGTAGCTGCTGTAGGGCGCGATATCCTTGGCCAGGTCCACCATGATGACGCTGTTGGCGCTCCGCGGACTGGCCGCGGTGGTGTTCTTCAGCTCTAGGGTGGGCGGAACGACCAGCTTGTCCCACCGAAGGGTGCCGGACTGTTCGGTGAGCGCGGTAGCGCGCCAAAGGCGGAACGCTTCACCGTCCAACCGCAGGCGGAAATAGCCTTTGCTGACCCGCCACGCGAGCGCCGCAGTGGTCTGGTCCAGCGTGAATTCAATCGCCGAGCCATTCGCCAGGGTCACTGAGTCGGACGTCTTGGCGGAGTTCAATTCCACCGTGCGATCACCCACGGTCACGCTCAATCCGGTCGCAAACGACCCCGAGATCAGGACGTCAGTGATCGGTGCGAAAACCAGCTCGGACTTCCCGGCGGCGGCGTTGATCGGCGGGAGCGGTCCCGACGGCAGCGGCGGGCGCGGTGCCTCGCCGATGGATCGCTCCATGGTCTGGGACTGCAGCTTGGTCGCGGACAGCGGCGCCTGGTGCGAGAGAAAAACGAACTGTCCGTCGGGCGTCTGGGCTTTGACGAGGCCGGCGCCGGAGACGTAGTAGGACTGATCCTTGAAGAAATCCACCCGGCAGCTGGAATCGGCGCCCAACTCAGCCATGCCGGCATCAGGGAAGCGGACGATCACCGACTCGGTGTTGTTGTTGGGGGTCAGCACATCGGCGTACATCTTTGTGGTGTTGAACCGAAAGGCTGCCTGATTTTTCGCGGCAATCCGTGCGGCCCAATGCGGGATCCCGGTGACCTCGACCAAAATTTCCCGGGTCCTGGACGAGACGTTCACCGCCTTGCCTTCCGCGTAGGATAGCGCCACGCCGTAAGCCGTGACCACCGACTGTTCGCCGAGCAGGCCCTGCAGTTCACCGAGGGGCCGGCCGTCAATGCTGATACGCGTCTGGCCCGGGAGTTCCGTGTCAAACACCACCTTGGCGCGGGACGTGAGCGTCTCGCCAGCCCTCCCGGTGACGTCTGGATTCACCGGCACCAGCGGTTCGATTTTGGCTTCGATTTTTGGGGCATCCAGCGGCACCGCGTCCACCTTTGGACGGTTGTCCAACAGGGGGATTGGATCCACGGACAAGCGGGGTGTGGGGGTTCCCGGGAGTGATTCGAGCGTGGACCGGGGAGCGGGCACGGCCACCGAGGGAACGAACGGCGCGACGGGCGCGACGGGCGCGGAGTCGAGCGGCGGTGGCAGCGCGGGCACCGACGTCGGCGCGGCGGGCGCGGCAGGCTTCAGATCAATGAGCGGCTTCAAATCGACCTTGGTGCCATCGTCGCCGCGGACGACGCCGATTCCGAGCGACCAGGCAACCAAGCCGGTCAAGACCATGCGGGACAAAATAGGCGGGCGCATATTGGGGTGGGCGTTATTCATTTCTGTGATCCTTACAAATCCTCGCGAAGCGTTACCTCAGATTCTGGGTTTTACCAAACAATTTTCGCACCGGCGCCACGGGAGCCGGACGATCCGCGGCGGGATACTACCACAGTCGGCCTGCAATTTCCGGCGCGGATCTGAACGCCGCGCCCAGTTCCTTCAACCTGGCTCGCCGAACCTCTGGCGGGAACTCTCCCACCCGCGCGGCCTCGGCGTAAAACTGGGGGAGATCCCCGCCGCACGCCTGCAACAAAGCCTGAAAACCCGGCACCAGCTCGTGATAGGTCGCCACGGTGTTCAATCGGGCGTTGTTCAATGGCAGCGCAAACCACCGGTCATAGCCCGCGTACCCGCCCCACGAGGATTTCAGCGCCGCATAATCCCGGCGCAGTTGCGCGATGACTTCCACTTTGCCCGCCCGTCGCTCGGTGACGGTCGCTGCATTTTCTTGCGGCGGGGCCACGGTCGCCTCGCCACCGGCATCACTCTCCCCATAAACGCGCCGCAACTGTTCCCGCGCCCCCTGCACCAGGCGCACGAACTGCCCCTGCCGATCCAGCGCGGTGCGATAATTCTCCCGGTCCGCCGCCCGCCCCACCGCCGGCAGCCATCGCCGCACTCCCTCCTCGCCGACCGCCGTGGCAAAAGCCTCGTTAAAATCCGTGTCCCCCTTCACGAACAGCCGCTGATGCCCCAACTCGTGAAACAACAACTGCGCCAGGTCGATCTCCGCGTGTTCCACAAACGTGTTCAACACCGGGTCCGCAAACCACCCCAGCGTCGAGTAGGCCCGCACGCCCTCCACATGCACATCCTGCCCCGCCAGCGTCGCCGCGTAGGCCCGCGCGTCGGCCTCGGCGAAAAACCCGCGATACTTCAGCCGCCCGACAATCGGATACCACCACGTCACCGGCTTCAGTGACAGTTCCGGCGTCGCATGTACATTCCACACCACGAACGGCCGCCCCACATCCACATACCGCTCGTAATGCCCGTTCACCGGCAGCTTCAACTCGCGCTCCGCGAATTCCCGCAAGCTCAACACCAGCCGCAGTTGGGTCTTCAGCTTTTCCGGCGTCTCCTCACCCACGAGCAATTTCCCGATCGGCTCCCGGTTTCTTAGAATCTGCCACTGCCCCTTCGCCGCCTGTCGATAATACGCCGCAGTCTGGCAGCCCGCCGAAAGCGCGACGCCCGCCAGCAGCCCCGTCAACGCCAGCCAGCGCCGCGCCCACGCCGCAAAAGGACGCCGCTCCTTCATTCATCACCCGCTTTCATTGTTCGCTTTCCGCAGTTCTCCCGCGCCCACCGCGCCGTTCAAGGGAGGCTTGGAATCGCAGCCCTTGTCAATGCCGGCCGCGTCGCACCATGCAATCCGGACGCATCGTTACACCGCCGGGGGACAGGAGGCGCCACGGACGGCGAGTGCGGTCGGCGTCTCCGCACAGCGAAAATACCGCCGCACTCCGGCGCGCGCGCACGGGGCTGTGGCGACGGGCCGTCGCCACCGCAAGGAGTCGGCGGCTCAGGGGGTGGCGGGCGGCGTTGGTTCGTCGCTGCGCTGAAACATTTCCTTGAGGGTCTTGAAGGGGCGGAGAGGGAAGAGGAGGAATTTCGGAATGTACATTGGCTCGCTCTTGGGGTCGCCGAGGGTGCCGGTGACTTTGTACTCGAAGAGCTTGGTGAAGGGGGTGAGGACGAAGCCGACGAGGCGCGGAATGAGCGAGGCGTCGCGGAAGAGCTGGGCCTCGACGCCGGCGTTGATGCGGCCGTCGAAATCGACGGTGCCGTGGTACTGGAGGCGCACGGGCGCGGCGCGGATTTCGAGGTCCTTGGTGTTGATGACGCTGTTGGTCATGAAGTAGGTGCCGGCGGCCTCCTTGGCGCGGCTGGTGCCGAGGCCGGGGGCGATGCTGTTGAGGATGGGCGAGAAGATTCCAAAAATCGGGGCCTGCCAGATGAGGCCGTCGTGGAGTTGGGCGGTGCCGAAGCCCTGCCAGCTTTTCAGGTCGAGGGTGTTGGCGTTGGTGACGTGGATGTTGGCGGAGAGCCGGCCTTCGAATTTGTTGGTCGGGTTGACGAGGTCGCCCATGAGGAGGTGGAAGTTGCAGTTGGTGACGAGCGTGGTGAAGCGGAAGGGCGTGCTGCCGCGCGGCTCGAAACGGAAGAAGGCGTCACCGTGCAGCGTGCCCTGATAAAAATCGCCGAGGATGTTGGTGATCGCGAGGGTGTTGGTGACCCAGTGGGCGTGGGCTTTGACGCGGGTGAGGTTGAACCAGCGCCAGTTGAAACGGCCGCCGTCGATCTCGAAGTGCATGTCGGTGTCGTCGCTGTGCCGGGTGTTGAGCGAGCCGTTGAGGCGGACGGTGGGCGGGTCGAGGAAGTGATAATCTTCGACGGCGCGCGTGGTCTCGGGGCCGATCATGGTGGTGACGGCCAGCGGCGGGAGCGTGGAGAAGAGGTTCGAGAGATAGAGGCGGTCGGTTTTGAAATCGAGCGAGATGGCGTCGGCGGAGCCGTAACGTTCGCCGCGCGCGATGTGGACCTGGGTGAGGTGGAGCGCCTGGTTGGTGACAAGGATATGGGCGCGGGCGTTGGTAAAAGCCTCGCCGCGATAGCTAAAGTTGCTGATCGCGCCGCGGGCGGAGACGGCGGTGTTTTCGAGGTTGGTCCAGTTGCCGCTGAAGGCCGCGTCGAGGGTGGGCGGCTCCGGGATTCTGGCGAACTGGAGGAAATCCCGCGCGCCCTTGCCGAGCAGGGGCGCGAGGTCGAGCGGCTGAATCTGGCTGCGGGCATGGCCGCGAAATTCCTGCGTGACGAGGTGCGTGGCGATGTTCCCGGTGACGCTGCCCTCGCTGCGGCGGACGGCGAAGGCGGGGAGGCTGAGGAGCTGGTTGGTGATCGCGAGCGTGGTGGTGAAGGCTTGGAACGCGAGGCCGCGCACGCTGCCGGGGCCGAGGGCGAAGGCGCCGTCGCCGCGCAGGGACGCGAGGAGCGTGGGCGAGGCATTCGCCGCGCTGGTGGCGGTGTTGGTGACATTGGCCGAGGCGGTGGTGGGCGCGGCGGGCGCGGTGTTGGTGGTCCACGGCGGGAGCACGACGGCGGCGGCGACGCGGAGGGCGGGCGGTTTTTCCCACGAGAAATCGTTCAGATACGGCTGGTGATTGGTGGCGAGCAGCGGGCCGAGGGAGCGGAGTTCAAAGTTGGATTCGAGCGCGCCACGCAGTTCGCGCGTGGCGACGTCGAGGCGGCCGGTGGCGGTGAGCGCGCCGCCGTAGAGATCGAGCTTGAGATGATTGACGGTCAGCTCGGGGGCCTGCCACTGGCCGGAGCAGTTGATTTTCTCGACGACGAGATTGGTGCGGCGGAGGTCGGTGAAGAGCCACTCCCAGTCGATCGAGAACGGCTCGAGGTCAGCCCACAAACCCCAGTCCCGGGTGGCGGTGCGCGGTTTGTCAGAGCGCTGCGAGATGTGGCCGCTGAGGAGGGCGTTGGTGGCGGTGCCCCACGGCGTGACGGGGCGCTGGAGGCTGGCCTGGAACGAGGCGAGTTCGGGTTGGAAGCTGTCGGTGGCGGGATGGGTGAGCTGGCCGCTGGCCATGAATTCCGGGGCTTGGATCCATTTCGTCGCGAGACCGGCGCCTTTCACGGTGATGGCGGATTGGTAGAAGTTCGTGCGCGTCGCAGCGGGGACGCTGTCGCCGTTGATCTGGAGCGCGGCGGCGTTGCCCCAGCGGGAGCGGGTGTCTTTGAGCGTGAGATTCCAATCGGCGCGGAAGGCGGCGTCGTTGGTGAAGCCGGGGATCTGGACGTGGAGGCTGGCCTGGCTGGCACCGGCCCATTCGGTCTTGAAGCCATCGACGACCGCGCGGAGTTCGGCGGCGAAGGCGGTGTTGGTGCCGGGCACGGGGAGGCGCTGGAGATCGCCGGAGAGCTGCCAGTTGCGGCCGTGGCCCCAGCGGTTGGTGGCGTCGGAGAGGCTGATCTGCCAGTGCGATTTGAAGTCGGCGAGGTTGGTGAGGTTGCCGCTGTATTGCAGGTTCATGCGGGCCATCTGCACCTGGCCCCAGGCGGGGCCGTGCGCGTGGTCGGCCTTGAGGACGAGGCTGGCGGCGAGCTGGTTGTTGGTGCCGCGCACGCGCTGGACCTCGCCGAGGATCGTGAGGTTGCGCCAGTCGGCGTGCGGCGAACGGGCGGCGGGAGCCTGGATTTTCAACTCGGCGATGATGTCCTCGTGCGGCTGCGCGTCCCCGTGGATCGTCAGTTGAATTTCCGGCGGTTGCGAGAATTGGAAGCGCTGCACTTCGCCCAAAATCTGGCTGAGCTGCTGTTCGGTGTTCTGGCTGGCGGGCGAGGTGCGGGCGAGGGCGATGCGTTCGCCGAGGCGCGAGGCGTTGGTGAGAACACCGGAGACGAGGAGTTTGCTGCCGAGACTTTCGGCCTGCAACTGGGTGAGCCGCCACAGGTCGCCGGCCTCGAAGGCGAGGTGGCCGTGGAGATGCTCGACGACGAATTCGCGCGGGGGCTGGTTGGTGGCGCGGAGCGGCCAGACGAGGCGGGCTTCGTGGAGCGTGACGGAGTCGAGATGGAACTGGCGGTGCCGGACGGCGGACCAGTCCACGCCGAGCGTGACCTCGGCGATGGTCATCTGGACGGTGCTCGCGGGATCGGCGCGGGCGACGACGACGTTCTGCCCGACGATGCCGCGGAACCAGCGCAGGCGCAGGGTCTCGAAGCGCAGTTCGAGGCCGTGTTCGCGTAGTTCGGCGACCACGCGGCGCTTGGCGAAATCGGGCAGGCCGACGCGGTCCAAATAAATGAGGGCGCAGAGAACGACGAGAACGAGGAGCCAGACACAGATGCGCACCCAGCGAAACGCGCGCGCGAATTTCTGGCGGGACGTTCTGGGTTTGCGCGGCGGCATGGGTCAGGGCGGCGGCGTAGGAATGCTGAGATACGGGGCGACGAAATCCACGTAGAGCCGGGGCGGACACTCGAAGATGACGGGCTGGCCGTCGAACACGACGGTCGCGTAGGGCCGGCGCGCCGGGGACCAGCGGCCGAACTCGACGGTGTGGGTGCGCGGGGCGCCGCCGCCGCTGACCTGGACGGAAATTTTGTGCGCGACGTTAGTGAAGCCGTACATGGCCAGGCGGTTGGTGCCTTGTGAAACCCACGACTCGGCGCGGAGCTGGCCGAGGCGGTGCAGGGATTCCTCGAGGGCGGCGGCGGTGACTAGATCAAGCGGGCCGTTGGTGTTGGCCCATTCGCCGGCGGAGTTGCGGGCGATTTTTTTCTCGCGCCCCTGCTGCGTGATGGTGACGGCGTGGGCGTTGGTGCCGGCGAAGTTCCAGATCTGGCGGTCGCGCAATTGATACAGCGCCGTCGGGAGCCTTTCGGCGTCGCCGCGCGGGACGACATAGACGGAGGACTCGTCGTGCCGGCGCGCGTAGATGCGGTCTTTCTCGCGGGTGCCGAAATCGAGCTGCGCGAGAATCTGGTTGGTGGGCACGCCGGCGGCGTTGGTGCGCGCGGTGAGGAGCGTGTAGCGGCGCAGCGGCGAGGCGAGGCCGTAGGCGGCGAAATCGGTGACGACTTCCTTGGCCAGCTCGACGGCCTCCAACTGCGCGAGGCCGCGAAGGAGATCGGAGACGATGTTGGTGTCGGCGGCGAAGTTGAGCGGCTCGACAACGCGCCAGGTGTCGTTGGTCTGGCGGCGCAGGGCGAAATGGTCGTCGCCCTGGATTTCAATCACGTCCGGGCCGGTGGCGGGCAGCGGGTCGAGGAGGTGATGTTCCGCAAAATCCCAGTAGGGCGCGCGCAGGGGATCGAGCCAGGCGCGTGGCACGGCGACGATGTTCGTGTGGCTGAGGCGGCGGGCGAAAACGAGCGTCGCGTCGTTGGTGGGGCTTTTGCCGAATTGCACGGCGAGCAGGCGGTTGGTGCCGGCGGCAAAGCTCAGCTCGGCTTCGGGCGTGAGCAGGCCGAAGGGATCGGGATCAATCTGCGGATCGTCGCTGACGAACTGCTGCACGGGCCAGCGCTGGAGGTGTTCGAGGAGCTGCCCGAAGCGCGGGTTGTCGGCGCGCTTGGTGGGCTGCGGCAGGGTGAGGCGCCAGAGCTGGTTGGTGGCGTCACGTTGCAGCTCGAGCTGGCGCGGGCCGATGCGGATGTTGACCCGGTTGAAGTTCACGCCGGCCAAGTCGAGGAACGCGGGGCTGCGCCAGTCGGTGCTCGTGCGCGGGAGCTGGTCGAGCAGCGCGGCCTCGACAACGTGGATGGCGTTGGAGTCGCCGAGGCGCGCGTAGAATTCGTTGCCGATGGCGGTGCGGGCGCCGAGGCGCAGTTCGGTGCGGTCGTTGCCGAGTTGCAGGCGGATGACGGCGCGCGGGGGATTCAGGCCGTAGTTGGTGAGCCCGCCGGGCTGGGCCTGCCAGGTGGCCTCGGGGATGAGCGTACGCCAGCGCAATTCCGCGGTGGCGCGGGCGAGGGCTTCGATGGGCGTGGCGAGCGCGGGGTAGTTGAGCGGCGCGGTGAGGAGCCAGGCCTCGTTGGTGCGCTGGGCGCGGAGGGTGAGTTTGTCGAAGGCGACCTCGACCTGCGTGACGAGCGCGGGTTTCAGGTCGGGGAACAGGCGCGCGAGTTTCGCGGGCGCGGTCGAGGTTTCCTCAGTGCGGCGCTCGAAGAACACGATGAAGAGGAACAGCGCCACCGCGGTGAGCACGAGCCATTGGGTCGTCTTGGTGTTCATGCGGCGGGGTGGTGCGGGACCGACGGAGAGGGGAAATTGAAACCACGGATGGACACGGATGGACACGGATAGGGGACGGGCCGCAGCCATTTGGGCGTTTTGGTGTTCATGCGGCAGGGCGGTGGTGGAATTGGAACGCCAGACCGACTGACTGAATTGACCACAGAGACACGATGAACACAGAGGAGGGCAGCCGGAATCGAACGGGTTTGGAGCGCCATTCCCGCGCCGATGGTTTCCCTGTGCCAGTGCGCGGGGCGCCCGGTTCCAGTCCCGGAGGGACGCCGGAGGAGATTAGCCGGGGGCAAGTCCGCCCCAGCGGACGCCGCCCCCGGACACCGTGCCAGGTGGCTCCGTGCCCCAGCGGGGCATCGAAGAAATGGGCCGGGTTCCACGCCACTCACTGGCGACGCGATCTGCCCGAGGCGACGAGCGGGGGCGGAGAAGCTGCGGTCCGCGCGAGGCCAATAAATTCTCCGATGCCCCGCTGGGGCATGTCTTGTTCGGCGTGGTAACCGGGGGCTGCGCCCGCTGACGCGGACTTGCCCCCGGCTAATATCCTGCGGTGTCCCTCCGGGACGAAGAGCCAAGCGTCGGCGACAATCCTCCGCTGATCTCACGGTCGCCAGCGCGAAGGAAAAAACGTCGCGTTGCGCAGGGACACCCCAGAGATGCAGCACCGAGATCTCCCTCCTTTGCTTCTTCTCTGTGTTCATCGCGTCTCTGTGGTCAAATTTCCCCGGCCGTGGATTCAGTAGCGGCGGCGGAACCAGACCAGCGCGCCGAGCAGCAGGACGCCGCCGGGCAGGCCGGCCAGCACGAGCCAGCGGAGGTTGCGCATCTGGCCCTGGGTGACGGTGAGCGTGTATTCGGTGATCTTGCGCGGGCCGATTCCGCCGAGGAGCTGCGAGCGGTCGAGGAGCCAGTTGACGGCGTGCCAGGCGAAGTCGCGGTTGGCGGCGGCCTCAAGGAGTTTGTTGCCGAGAAAAAAGGAGTCGCCGGTGATGACCATGCGGGTCGAGCCGCGGTCGAGGTTCACGTCTTTGATGCTGCCTTTCTCGACGGCCACCATGAGCGGGATCGCGCCGACCGGATCGGTGGCGGGGTTCGGGCGGGGCACGCCGTCGCGGACGTCGTTGACCGCGATGCCCTCGGGGCTGGAGGTGGCGAGTTCAACGACCTGCGGGGCGTCGGCGCCCTGCGGCCCGGCGCGCTTGAGGACCGGGCGGGGCAGGATCAACTGGAGCGGAAGCTGCGCCTGCGCGAGCGCGCCGACGACCGGATGCGCGCCGTAACTGCCGACGATGACCGAGCTGTTGCTGCGGGATTTCTTTTCATCGACGACGACGCCTTCGCCGAAGTCCACGCCCCATTTGGAGAGCAGGCGTTCGAGGCCGGTGCGGGACTGGTAATTGAGCAGGAGAAAGAGGCGGCCGCCCTTGTTGAGGAAGCGGTCGAGCTTGTCGATTTCGCCGAGGTCGAAGGCGCGCGTGGGACCGGCGATGATGAGCAGTTGGGTGTCGGCGGGGACGTCGTTGGTTTCGGCGAGGCTGAGCGGGGAAATCTGGATGCCGTTTTCGCGCAGCAGGCTGGTGAAGCGGCCGTAGCCGTAGTCGCTGAGCGAGTTGGTGCGATCGTGTTCGCCGTGCCCGACGAGGAAGGCGGCGCGCAGGGTCTGAGGGTCTGCGACGGTGCGGATGGCGGAGGTGAAGAGACGCTCGCCGAGGAAGGCCTTGCGTTTGACCTCGTTGCTTTCGCCGCTGATGACCTTCGAGATGTCGTAATCGGAGAGGTCGGATTGCGCGACGATCTTGGTCTTGCCGCGGCACTCGAAGATGACGAGGTCCTTGGCCTGCGGCGGGAGCTTGTATTGGTTTTTGATCAACTCGGCCTTGGCGGGTTCGACGACGTAGTTGACGACGTCGAGTGAGAGCCTGGTCGGGTTGAGGAGCGTGTATTCCTTGAGCAACTGCGACACGGGCCCGTAGAGCGTTTCGTCGGGATCGTAGTAGAGGATGATTTTCACCGGCTCGGGCAGCGACTGGAGCACCTGGACGGTGAGGGTGGAGAGTTGCTCCTTGGCGGCGAACGACAGCGGCAGGCGCGTGAAATGGCGGCTCGCGAGATAATTCAGCATGGTCATCACCGCGAGGAAGGCGATGACCGAGACGAGCGTGTTGGTGCCCACGCCCCATTTGCGGCCCGGCGAAAAGCTGTTGGGTGAATCGGCGTCCATGGCGGTTATTTCCAGCGCCGGCTTTCGACGACCTTCAAGGTGAGGAACAGGAAGATCAGCGTGAGGCTCAGGTAAAACACGACGAAGCGCGTGTCCACCATGCCGCGGGTGAAGTCGCGCATGTGCTCGACCATCGAGATGTGCGCGTAGAGCTTCGACTGCCAGCCGGGCGTCGCGGGCACGATGATCGAGAGGAAGCTCAGCAGAAAGAGGCCGAGACCGAGCGCAAACGTGATCATCGCGGCGACGACCTGCGCGCGGGTGAGCGACGACGCGAAGCAACCCATCGCGAGGTAAAACGCGCCGAAGAGGAAGATGCCGAGGAAGGTGCTGACGATGGTGCCGGGGTCGATGGGCGGGAGATTGATCGAGTTGTAACGGAGCAGATACGGGTAGGCCAGCGTGGGCAGCCACGCGAGGAGATAGAACAACAGCGAGCCGGTGAACTTCGCCAGCACGACCTGCAGATCGCTGACGGGCGTGGTCATCAGGGTCTCGAAGGTGCCGGAGAATTTCTCAAGCGCGAAGGTGCGCATGGTGATGACCGGCGCGCCGAGCAGCAGGATCAGCCAGAAAAAGCCGGTCATGAAAAACTTCTCGGTGACGGGCATGTCCAGCGGCTGACCGTCGGCGGATTTCAGCAGCAGCACGAAGCTCAGGCCGAGCAGCAACTGGAAGCTGGCGATGATCACATAGCCGAGGAACGAGTTGAAGTAGCCGGTGAGTTCGCGGCGCACGAGCGTGAGGTACGGTTGCATCAGAGATTCTCCTCGCGATCCTTGCGGGTGAGGTGGACGAAAATTTCTTCGAGCGAATGGCGGCCGTGGGTGAGCTCGCGCAGCCGCCAGTTGTTGTCCTTGGCCAGCGTGAAGATCTGCGGCCGCAGGTCCACGCCGGGGCGCGGCGTGAGGGCGCAGCGGAAGTAATCGCCGTCGCACGGGGCGATGTCGAAGTGTTCCACCTCGGGCGCGTGTTCCCACGCGTGCCGGAGCTGTTCGAGCGGCGCGGCGATTTCGGCAATGACCTGGTCGCCGGTGCTGAGCGAATCGACCAGCTTGGCCGTGGTGTCGGCGGCGACGATGCGACCCTCGTGCAGGATCAGCACGCGGCTGCACGTCATCTCGACCTCGGGCAGGATGTGCGTGGAAATGAGGATGGTGTGGAGCTTGCCGAGGTCTTTGATGAGCTGGCGCACGCTGCGAATCTGGTGCGGGTCCAGGCCGATGGTCGGCTCGTCGAGAATGATGAGGTCGGGCTCATGCACGAGTGCGTCCGCGAGTCCGACGCGCTGGCGGAAGCCTTTCGAGAGCTGGCCGATGACCTTGCGGCTCACGTCGGTCAGGCCGCATTGCTCGAGCACGCGGTCCACGCGGTCGCGGCTGCGACCGATGCTCAGGCCCTTCAAGCGCGCGCGGAATTTCAGGTATTCGCGCACGCGCATGTCGAGGTGCAGCGGGTTGCTCTCGGGCAGGTAGCCGATGCGGCGGCGGACCTCCTCGGACTCGGTGAAAACATCGTGGCCGGCGACGCGCGCGGTGCCGGACGTGGCCGGCAGGTAGCACGAGAGAATGCGCATGGTCGTGCTCTTGCCCGCGCCGTTGGGGCCGAGCAGGCCGACGATTTCCCCTTTGCCGACGGAAAAGGTGAGGCCGTGGATGGCGGTGCGGCCGGGGTACCGCTTGGTCAGGTTCTCAACTTCGATGACGGGCGTGGGGTTCATCAGCGCGGGCGCGGTTCAGCGGACCTTCAGTTCGATCGCGCCCTCGCGGTAGCCGGTGAGGTTGCCCCGCCGCCACGGCACGATCAGGTCGAGCCGGACGGTGGCGTCGGTTTTCTTGGCGTGCAGCAGCTTGGCCGCCTCGACGAGATTGGGCGGCACCAGGCCGTCGATGCCCTGCACGAGAAAATAAGGCTGCAGCTCGGCGAGCGCGGCGGGGCTGCCCTTCTCGACGGCGATGATGACAAATCCGCTCGCGGTGCGCAGGCCGTATTGCGCGGCAATTTCCGCGGTCATTTCCTGCAGCGTGATGCCGGTCTTCTGGCGGATCAGGGCGGCGTTGAAGAAGTCGCGTTCCTGCAACAGCCGCACGGTCACGGTGCGGCGGTCGTAGCCGCGCTGGACGACGAGCGTGACGTCCTTCCGGTCGGCGTTGGCGGTCAGCTCGCGGTTGAACTCGATGAGGTTTTTGGGCGCGTGGCCGTTGACTTGGAGGATGACTTCATTCGTGCGCAATCCGGCGCGGTGGGCGGGGCTGCCGTCCTGCACCTGCTGGATGATGAGCGGGCCGCCGCCGCTTTTCACGCGCGCGCCGAACCACAGCGCGCGCATCGCCTCGGGCGTGAAAAATTCCGAGAGCGCCTCGTTGACGCGCTTGATCGGGATCGCGAACCCGATGCCCTGCGCCTCGCGATAGACGGCGACGTTGATGCCGATAAGCTCGCCGCGGAGGTTCACGAGCGGGCCGCCGCTGTTGCCGGGGTTGATGGCGGCGTCGGTCTGGAGCCAGTTGGAAACGTCGAGCGCCTCGCCATCTTTCGGCGCGCGGCGTTCCTTCGAGCTGAGAATGCCGCGGCTGACGGAGCCGCCGAGGCCGAAGGGATTGCCGAGGGCGATGACGGTTTCGCCGAGCAGCAGGTCGTCGTCGGTGGCGAATTTCACGGGCTTAAATTTCTCGCCGTTCTTGGAGACGATCTTCAGCAACGCGACATCGGTGCTGGTCTTGCCTTTGACCGGCTGGGCCTCGAGTTCGCGGCCGTCGGCGAGCTTCACCCAGACGCGGCTGGCGCGGCGGACGACGTGGAGATTGGTCAGAACGTAGCCGTCCTCGTCGATGATGACGCCGGAGCCGAGGCTGTACTGGCGGTCCGGGGGACGACGGCGGTAATAGGGCCCCCAGAATTCGCGGAGTAAATCATCGAAGGCGTCGCGCGTCTCGACGATGGTCTCGGTGCCGATGTTGACGACGGCGGGGAGGACTTGCTCGATGGCGACGACGACGGCGTCGCGGCGGAGGTCGGCCTCGGGTGCGGGCTTGGTGGGGGCGGCGGCCGCGTGCGTCTGTGCAGCGGAGGTCAGCAAGCTGACGAGAAGGAGCAGCAGCGGGCGGAGGAAGGGGGACGTCCCGAGGTGACGCGGGCGCGCGCTGGCCCCGGTACCGCAGGCGTCCTCGCCTGCGAGTTCGCGCGGCGTCTCGCCGCGCGAACCGATGCTGGGGGCGGGGACGCCCCCGCAACTCGCAGGCGGGGACGCCTGCGGTACCGCGACATTCCCGGAGCGCGGCTGTGTGCGCAGCACCAGCCGCAGCGCGTTCACCAACTGGACGGCGACCGACTCATTCCAGCGCCCCAGCAGATTGCCGCTGCTGCGGCTGGTCTGCGACACAGCCGCGCTCCGGGGCTGGTGCCCGGCTGCGCCGACCGCGAGGTGTTGTGTGAATCGCAAATTGACAACCACGTTTAAGGACCGTTTACAGTGCCGCCCGCCTCCCGCCGCTGACCGCACCGACTCGGAGGGAAGCTTTGTCTCGCAAGGTGTTTGCGGGCACTGGCGGACGGGCGGGATGTTCGTCGGGCACAACGTCAAAAGCAATCTCAAGTGAATTTTTCCAGCACCAATCTTTACGCCCGCTGGCGGCAGACCGCGCTGGGCGTGCCGTTGGTGGGCGAGACCGTTGGCGCGCCGCCGCCAGAGCGCCTGCTGCAACACGTGTGGCAACACCAGCGGTTGGTGCGCGACCGGTTGCATCTGGTCGATGGCTCGCCGGTGCAGGTGTTGCATCCGGGCTTTTGGAATCACGAGGCGGGGCCGGATTTTCGCGGAGCCGTGGTGCAGTTCGGCAACAGCCCCGCGCGCACGGGCGACATCGAGATCGACCTCGCTCCGGCGCAATGGCACGCGCACGGGCACGACCGGAACCCCTCGTATCGCGGCGTTTTATTGCATGTGGTCTGGGAGCCGGGCCGGGCCGGCGACCCGCTGCCGACGCTCGTGCTGGCGAACCAGTTGGACGCGTCGCTGGCGGACCTGGCGGGGTGGTTTGGCGGCGAAGGAGCGAGCGCGGTCGCCCCGTCGCTTGCGGGTCAGTGTTGTGCGCCGCTGCGCGAACTCGCACCCGAGCGGCTGGTGGATTTGCTCAATCAAGCGGCGCTGGTGCGGCTCGCAGGCAAGGCCGCGCAGATGACCGCGCGGGCGCGCACGGGCGGCTGGGAGCAGGCGCTGTGGGAGGGAATGTTCCGCGCGCTGGGCTACAAACAGAACGTGTGGCCGATGCTGCGGCTGGCGGAATTGCTGCCGCAACTCGTGCCCGCGGGCGGCGTGGTCGCGCCGGCGCTGTTGCAGGCGCGGCTGCTGGGCGTGGGCGGATTGCTGCCGCTGGAACTAACGCGGCGCAAACTCGAGCCGGACGCCGAGCTGCGGCGCATCTGGGATCAATGGTGGCGCGAGCGGGCGCAGTTCGCCGCACTGGCGCTGCCGCGCGACGTGTGGCGTTTCCATGGGCTGCGACCGGCGAATCATCCACAGCGCCGCCTCGCGCTGGCGACGCACTGGATCGGGGACCGGAATTTTGTGGCGCGCCTGGAGCGGTGGTTCGCCGCGGCGACGGAAGGGACGGGCATCGGCGCGACTTCGCGAACGGGCACCGATCCCGCAACCTCGCTGCTCGCCGCGCTGCAAGTGGTGCATGATGACTTCTGGTCGTGGCATTGGACCTTTCAATCCGCGCGCATGACCAAGCCGCAGCCGCTCCTCGGCGCGGCGCGCGTGACCGATCTGGCGATGAATGTCCTGCTCCCGTGGGTCTGGGGCCGCGCGGTCGCGGACGCCGACGATGCTCGCCGCGACGCCGTCGAGCGTCTGTTCCTGCGCTGGCCCGCGGGCGAGGACAACTCCGTGCTGCGCCTCGCGCGGCAGCGCCTGCTCGCGGGCGGCGCGCGGCGTTTCCCGCGCACCGCGGCGGCGCAACAGGGACTGCTCCAGATCGTGCGCGATTTCTGCGAGCACTCGAACGCCCTCTGCACCGGCTGCCGCTTCCCCGAACTCGTCCGCCAGATCGAACCGGAGATGCCCGCAGCTTAGCCCGCATCCGGGAGTAGTTGGTAAACGAGCGCGTGGGCCGGGGTGCAGATAGGAGGGATGTACCACTGGCGCAGCGGGAACGCAGCGTTTACGCCGCTTCAGCGTCCGCACGGCCCACCTGGTTTGCACCTGCCCGGACCTTGGGACCTTGAAGCGGCATAAATGCCGCACTCCGGTTGGCCGGACCGCACAGGAAACCCGGCCAGCTTACTTCCCGGCCGAGCCGCGAGCCGCGGTGCTCGGCGGCGCAGTGCTCGCGCGGATGACGATCTCCGCCGGGAGCCGCTTCGAGGCCGGGCGCTCGCCGCGCATGAGGCGCACGAGGGAATCCACCGCCGCCGTGCCCAGCCGCATCTTCGGCTGGCGCACCGTGGTGAGCGGCACGCGAAAATGTTCGCTGACCAGCACGTTGCCGAAGCCCGCGAGGGAAATGTCGCCGGGAATTTTCACGCCCTGGTTGATGAGCACCGTGCCCGCGCCGATGGCGACGAGGTCGTTGACGGCGATGATGGCCGTGGGCCGCGCGGATTCGTTGAGCATTTCGAGCGCGGCCTTTTCGCCCTCCTCGATGGTCGAGCCGGCGTTGAACACCATGTTGTCGTCCGCTTCCAGGCGCGCCTCGCGGAGCGCGCGACGGTAGCCCTCGAAGCGTTCCGCGGCCCACGGGTTGAATTGCGGCCCGCAGAAAAACGCGATCCGCCGGTGCCCGAGGTCCACGAGATGCCGCGTGAGCGCCATGCTGGCCGCGACGTCGTCGGTCTCGACGCTCACAAATTTTCCGCAGAAAGGCGCGCGCTGGCCGAGGATGACCGTGGGCAGACCGCGCCGCAGCAGTTCCTCGTAGATCGGCGCGGTGGCGGCCTGTCGGTACACGGGCACCACGAACAGCCCGTCCACGCGCCGCGAGAGCAGGCGGCGGATGCATTGCTCCTCGCGCTCCGAATTGTTCAGCGAATGCGCGAGCAGAATCTCGTAGCCCAGCTCGTGCGCCTGCTGCTCGATGGCCATCACCACGCGCGCGAAAATCGGATTGGTCATCGCCGGAATCACCAGCCCAAACATGCGCGACGTGCGCGAGCGCAGGCCCTGCGCGGCGGTGTCCGGGAGATAGCCCATCTGGTCGGCCAGCGCGCGGATGCGGCCCTTGGTCGCGGCGGAAATGTCCGGCGCGTCGTGCATCACCTTGGAAACCGTCATCACGGAAACTCCGGCGACCGCGGCAATATCTTTGAGGCGAACCATGGCGAAAGTTTACCGGCGAACCGCGGCGGACGTCACGCCTCGCTTGCGTTGGGGTTCAGATTTCCACGCACCTCGGAATTGTCTTGAGGGTAAGACCCGCTTCCCGCCGCGGATGCCACGGCAGCGCACTGGAGTGCGGCCGGGACGGCCGCACTCCGTTTCAGGAAGTTCCGTTCAGATTCGACCCGCTCCAGTTGAGCTTGCGGCGGAGCGTTTCAAAAAAGGAGCTCCCTGCCAGATGCACCAGCCGGACGCACTGGCGGCTGCGGCGGATGCGGATGACCTCGCCGGGCGCGAGCCGCGTGTGGCAGTCGCCGTCCGCGCTGAGCATCGCCTCGAGCTTCTCGCTGGCGACGCGCACTTCGATGGTGGCATCCAGATTTACGACGACGGAACGGTTCGACAACGTGTGCGGGCAGATCGGCGTGATGGTGAGGACCGCGGCGTCCGGGCTGACGATGGCCCCGCCGGCGGACAGCGAATACGCGGTCGAACCGGTCGGCGTACTGATGATCAGGCCGTCGCAGCGGAAGCGCGTGAGCATCGCGCCATCGACCGTCACCTCCAGTTCGATCAGCCGCGGGATCGCGCCGCGCGAGATGACGAAATCGTTGCACGCCGTCTGCCGCAGGACACCGCCCGCGACGCGGCCGGTGGCGGCGATCAGCGGCCGCGCCTCGACGGAAAATTCGCCCGCCCACAACCGCGGCAGCGCCGCCGCCAGATCCTGCGTGGAAACCGCCGTGAGAAAACCCAGCCCGCCAATGTTGATGCCCAGCACCGGCGTGCGCGCCCCGCCGATCTCGCGCGCAACGCGCAGCATCGTGCCGTCGCCGCCGAAGACCATCACGAGTTCGCTCGCCGCGGCGAGCGCCGCCGTGTCCGCGACGACGGGCACGGACAGGCCGGCCATGCGCGCCGTGGCGGGTTCGGTGATGACCTCGCGGCCGCTGGCGGTGATGAGCTTCACGGCCTCGCGCACGGCGGCGCGGCCCGCGGTTTTCTCGGCGTTGGCGACGACGCCGACGCGGCGGAATTTTTCAGCCAGTTTTTTCAAGCAATGCCAGGAACTCTTTGTTGCCCGCCGGTCCGAGGAGGGGCGATTCGGTGACGCCCCGCCACGCGAGGCCGGGTGTTTGTCGCACGAAGGCCTCGAGTTCCGCCAGCACGCGCGCGTGGATGGCCGGGTCGGTGATCACGCCGTGGCCGCGGTCGGCCTCGGCTTTGCCCGCCTCGAACTGCGGTTTGATGAGCGCGACGATCTTACCGGGGGTCGCGAGCAAAGCAACGGCGGCGGGCAGGATGATGCGCAGCGAGATGAACGAGCAGTCGATCACCGCGAGCTCAAACGGCTGGAATGAAGCGGACGGCGCGGACGGTGCGGGCGGCGCCGGCAGCGCGGACGAGGTGGGAAAATTTTGCGGCGTGAGCGTGCGGGCGTTGGTTTTCTCGAGCACCATCACGCGCGGATCGCGCCGCAGTTTCCACGCGAGCTGGCCCTGGCCGACATCGACCGCATGAACGCTGGCCGCGCCGTGCTGGAGCAGGCAGTCGGTGAAGCCGCCGGTCGAAGCCCCGAGGTCGATGGCGCGCAGGCCCGTCACGCTGAGTTGAAAATGTTCGAGCGCGTGTTCGAGCTTGTGACCGCCGCGGCTGACGAATTTTTCCGGCGCAGTGAGATCAACAATATCCTCGAAGCGCACGGCGTCGCTGGCTTTGCGGGCGGGATGGCCGTTGATGCGGACCTGGCCGGCCATGATCGCGCGTTTGGCTTTTTCGCGGCTGTCGCAAAAGCCGCGTTCGACCAAGGCCTGGTCCAGTCGGGTGGAGGAGGGGTCGGACAACAGCGGGCGTCAGGTTTTGCCCTGGGCGATGCGGTGCTGCAGATCGCGATAGACGAGGAGGAACTGGGTGTTGTCCGCCACCGCCCGTTGCACAATCGGTCCGAGGGTCTCCGGCCCGAGCAGGGCGAGTTCCTGGCGGTTCACCACCGCATGCACGCTGTGCTGCAGGGCCTGCATCGGCGAGAACGTCTGGTAGCCGTCGCCGAGGAGCACGAGCGTGGTGTGCCGGCGCAGGGCCATCGGCATTTCCTGCAAACGCTGGAGGCTCGGGTTGGCGGAGGCCGGGGCGGAATCGAAGGTGTCGGTCAAGATCAGCAACTGGTAATGCACCGCGCCAAAGCGGTTGTTGAATTCATCGTGGTCACGCGCCACATGGACCTTGTACCCGAGGCCGGAGACAATGGCACGCGTCTTCTCCAGCAATTGCGGCGGGTCCATCGCCAGCAGCGCGGGCTTGTCGGAATCGCGGATGAATTCGGTGTCAAAGGCCATGGCGGATCACCTCAGTTTGAGCGCGGGCGCGGCGGACTGCGCGGGCGTGAACTTGGGGCCGGCTGCGCTGGCCGACCGCGGGACGCCGGGCGAAGCGGGACCGGCCGCGCCGTCGGCCCGTTTCATCGAGAGATTGGGCAGCGTGGTCGTGCTTTCGCCGCGCTTCTTTTTGATGTTGTCGATGCCGCGCGAGACGATGCCGCGCTTGGTGCAGTAGAGCAGCGCGTTTTCCTCCGTGATCAGGTTTTGTTCGTAGGCGTCCTGCGTCGCGCTGTCGAACGTGCGCCAGCCCGCGATGCTCGCGGCGGAGATGATTTCGTAATAGGTCTTGCCCTCGCCTTCGCCGCCGATGATCGACTCCTTCACGCGCATGTTCGACCCCATGATCTCGAGCAACGCATGCCGCCCGCCGCCGATTTTTGGGGACAACCGCTGGCTCACCACCCAGCGCAACGTGTCGGCGAGTCGATGCCGCACCTGCTCTTCCTCCGCCGGATCGAACAGGCCGAGGATGCGGTTGATGGTCTGGCCGGCGTCGATCGTGTGCAGGGTACTCAGCACGAGATGGCCCGTCTCGGCGGCGCTCAGGCCGATCTCGACGGTTTCGCGGTCGCGCATTTCGCCGACGAGAATGACCTTCGGCGCCTGGCGCAACGCGGCGCGCAGGCCGCTGGAGAAGCGGTCGAAGTCCGTGCCCATCTCGCGCTGGTTGAACGTCCCCTTCTTGTGCGGATGCACGAACTCGACCGGGTCCTCGAGCGTGATGATGTGAACGCTCTTGGTTTCGTTGATCTCATTGAGCAGCGCCGCCAGCGTCGTGGATTTGCCCGAGCCGGTCGCGCCGGTGACGAGAATGAGGCCGGTCTTTTCCTTGGCGATGTCGCGGAACACGGGCGGCAAACTCAAATCGCCGAGCGTGGGAATGCGGGTGTTGAGCTTGCGCAGGACGATCGAGTAATGACCGCGCTGCGAGAAGATGTTCACGCGGAAGCGCGCCCGCCCGTGCAGCGCGTACGAGCAGTCGCACGAACCGGTGCGCAAGAGGTCTTCCATCAGGCGGCGGTTGTCGCCGATGAGATTGAGCGCGATGCGCTCGGCCTGGAACGGCGTGATCTGCGGGATCGGCGGGTTCATCACCACCGGCACCAGCTCGCCCGAGGACTCGGCTTGCAGGGGCTTGTTGACCGTGATGTTCAGGTCCGAGACATCCGGGTTCGAGTCGAGCATCGTGGTGAGGATGTAATCGAGTTCGTTGCGGCGCATGACTGTTAGTTCAACGGCAGAATCGCGGGAGTGCTCAAGGGCGGGGATGGAGAAAAAAGCTCAAAGCTCAAAGTTCAAAGCTCAAGGGAAGGTTCAAGCAGCAAGCTCCACCGGTGTTGCTCGTCGTCGCCATATCGGTCGTTGCACACGTTTGTGCCGTCCGCATCGAGGCCGCCATCTCTCTCACCTCCGTTCGGAACTGAGGAGAGGGTCGGGGAGAGGAGGCGCTCCGCGTTGCGACGGCTGCCGCACAAAAGTTCGCAATGATTTATCCTGTTCACGGATCGAATCTCGCCGAGCTGCTCCCCAATGAACCTTGGCCCTTGGCCCATGGTGCTTCCCTTGAGCTTTGAACTTTGACCTTGGAGCTTTTTTTCCGCCCTCACAGCCCATCCTCGTCATCCGGCGGCGTCGTCAGGAACGGCCGGAATTTCTTTTTGTCGATGCACTTGTCGTAGGCTTCCTCGGGGGTGATCCGTTTCATGCGCACATGCTCGAGGATGGCGTCGTCGAGCGGCTGGTTGCCGAGGCGTTTACCGACCTGGATCATGCCGGGGATCTGATGGGTTTTGCCCTCGCGCACGAGGTTCGAGATGGCGCTGGTGAAGACGAGAATCTCGAGCGCCGCGACGCGGCCGCGGCGATCGATGCGCTTGAAGAGGTTTTGAGAAACCACGCCGCGCAGCGCCTCGGCGAGTGTCGCGCGAATCTTGTTCTGCTGTTCGGCGGGGAAGACGTCGATGATGCGGTCCACGGTCTTGGCCGCGCTGGGCGTGTGGAGCGTGCCGAAGACCAGATGGCCGGTGTTGGCCGCGGTGAGCGCCAGTTCGATGGTCTCGAGGTCGCGCATTTCCCCGATCAGGATGATGTCCGGGTCTTCACGCAGCGCGCCCTTGAGCGCGGCGGCGAAAGACTGCGAGTGCATCCCGACCTCGCGATGGTTCACGAGACAGTTCTTGCTCTCATGCACGAACTCGATGGGGTCCTCGATGGTCAGGATGTGGTCGCGGCGGTTGCGGTTGCAGTAGTCGATCATCGCCGCGAGCGTCGTGGACTTGCCCGAGCCGGTCGGTCCCGTGACGAGCACCAGCCCCTTGTGCAGCATGGAAAACTTCTTCAGCACCGCCGGCAGCGGCGCCTCGATTTTCTCGAACTCCTCGAAGGACATGACGTGCGAGGGAATCTGCCGGAACACTGCGGCGACGCCGTATTTGTGGTTGAAGAAGTTCGCGCGGAACCGTGACACCGTCGGGATTTCGTAGCCGAAATCGACATCCCCCGTTTCCTCGTATTTTTTGATCTTAATTTCGGGGGTGATCTCGTAGAGCATCATCTTGAGACTTTCACTGTCCAACGGCGGGTAATCGACCCGGTGCAGTTCGCCATTGATCCGCAAGATGGGCGGATTGCTCGAGGAGAGGTGCAGGTCGGAAGCCTTTTGCTCCAACATCAAATTGAAAAACGCGTCGATCTTGGCCACAGGAAAATCTTTCAGCGGCCGCCCGTAATGCCCACCGACCCCGCACCGCCAGCCCGCGAACTCGCCGCCATCATCCGCGACGAAATCGCCCGCACCGGGGCCATGCCCTGGGCGCGCTTCATGGAACTGGCGCTCTACCAGCCGGAGCACGGTTACTACGAGAGAGCCACGCAGAACATCGGCAGGCGCGGCGATTTCTTTACGAGCGTCAGCGTCGGCCCGCTCTTCGGCGAACTGCTCGCCAGCCAGTTCGCGGACTGGCTCGACGAGCTTCCGCCGCCGCCCGCCGGAGGTGATCTGCAACTCGTCGAAGCCGGCGCGCACAACGGCCAGCTCGCGCACGACGTGCTCGCGTGGTTTCAACTCGAACGTCCCGACCAGTTCGCCGCGCTCGAATACTGCGTCCTCGAACCCTCGCCGCGGCGACAAGCCTGGCAGGCGGAAATGCTCGGCGCGTTCGCGGGCAAGGTGCGATGGTTTCGCGGATGGGAAGAAATCGCAGCGACGGGCATTGCTGGAATCATCTTCTCCAACGAACTCCTCGACGCCTTCCCCGTCCGCCGCCTCGGCTGGGACGCGGCGGCGGCGACATGGTTTGAATGGGCCGTCCGCTCCGACGGCGACGCCTTCGCGTGGACGCGCCTGCCGCTCACCGACCATCCGCGCGACCTTTTTCATCCGCTCGTGCTCAAGCCCGAACTCACCGCGGTGCTCCCCGATGGATTCACCACCGAGGTCAGTCCCGCCGCCGTGGCGTGGTGGCGACAAGCCGCCGGAGCGTTGCGCCACGGCAAACTCCTCACGCTCGACTATGGCCTGAGCGCCCTCGATTTCTTCTCGCCGAGCCGCGCCAGCGGGACCTTGCGGGCTTACGCGCAACACCGTTCCAGCACCGATTTGCTCGCCACGCCCGGCCAGCAGGACCTCACGGCGCACGTTAATTTTACCGCACTCCAAGCCGCCGGCGAAACCGCCGGCCTGGAAACCGGTGGCCGCAACACGCAATCCCGTTTCCTCACCGCCATCGCCGCGCACGCCTGGAGCGTCACCGGCCCGCCGACCGATCCCGCCGTCCCGCGCCAGTTCCAAACTCTCACCCACCCCGACCATCTCGGCCGCAGCTTCTCGGTCTTGCTGCAATCCCGTCGTCCACCGCCGCCAGCGCCCGCATGACGTGATGGCGTAGACTCGCCCAAGTTTCGCAGCCGCGTACTGCGAACCTTGGGCTAAGGAGCCGAGTCCTCCGGCGTTTTTCCGTAATGCGACCGCTGAGATTACAGGCAGTTCTTTCACGCCGTTCGGCGCGGCGGATCGCGCGGGCGAAATTCGCAAAGGTTCCCCGAACTTTTCCGCGCCACCCTCCGTCGAAGGCCGCACAAATTTTCATCATGCACCACCTCACCCCCCTCACCCGCCGCTGTTTCTCCCTCGTCGCCTCCAGCCTCTTTCTGAGCGCCGCGCTTGCCGCCCACGCGGCCGGCAAAGGTTTCACCGCCGATCAATCCGCCACCGGCGTGGTCATCAAGTACGACGGCCAGCCGTTCGCCACCTACGTCATCGGCGACGCCAACAAGTCCTACCTTTTCCCCGTGTTTGGCCCGACCGGCAAGGCCATGACCCGCGCCTATCCGATGCAAAAAATTGAGGGCGAACAATACGACCATCCGCATCATCGCGGCATCTGCTTTGGCCATCAGGACATCAACGGCTTCGATTCGTGGATGGAGCGCCTAAGCGTTTCCCCGCTGCCGGATGACAAGCTGACCGAGAAACAAAAGACCACGCTCGCCCGCATGGGCAGCACCAAACACGTCGCCTTCAAGGAAGTCGTCGCCGACGCCAACCGCGCCGTCCTTGTCAGCGAGAATGTTTACGTCGGCGGCGATGGCAAAAAGTCCGTCACCGAAATCCGCACTGTCACCTTCCGCGTTGAAGGCGACACGCGGCTCATCGACTGGGATCAGGAGTTCATCGCGACCGAGGGCGACGTCACCTTCGGCGACAAGAAAGACGCCGGCCTGAGCATCCGCGTGCCGACTTCGATGGCGGTGGACACGAAGAAAGGCGGTCGCATCGTCACCAGCACGGGCATCACGGACAAGGACGCGTGGAGCAAGCGCGCGCCGTGGGTGGATTACTCCGGCCCGGTGGAAGGCGAGACGGTCGGCGTGGCGATGCTCAACCACCCCAGCAGCTTCCGCTACCCGACCAGTTGGCACGTCCGCACCTACGGCCTCTTCACCGCGAACTGCTTCGGCACGCTCGACAAGAACGATCCCAACGGCCCGCACACGTTGAAGAAGGGCGAGAAGCTCGTCCTCCGCCACCGTTTCCTGTTCCACAAAGGCGACGAGAAAACCGGTGCCATCGCCGCCGCGTTCGAGAAATATTCCAAGGAGAAGAAGTAGCCGGCGCGGGTTCCTCCCGCGCTGCGGTTCGAGGCCGAACGGCGTGCGGCTTCCGCGCGGCCGGATGCAAGACTCCCGGCCCGGTCAGAACACTTCGCCCTGGTTCAACGCGGTGAGGAACTCGGCCACCGGCAGAACTCGCAGCCCGTCGTATTCGTAGGAGCGCGTGCCGGTATAAATACCGAAAGCACGCTCCACTTTGAGACCGGTCTGGGTGGCGAGTTCGCGCATCGGTTTTTCCCACGAACGATCCCATTTCTCGGCCAGCTTGACCTCGATGGCCACGACCTGAGCCGGCTGACCGGACTGGCGTTTGCGGGTTTCGATCACGAAATCCACCTCGACGCCGGAGGAAGTGCGGTAGTGGGCGATGGGCCGGTGCTGGCGGCTGTTCTCGTTATGAACGCGTAGTTCGTGATAGATTAGGGTTTCGAGGGCCGTGCCCAGCCACACGCGGTCCACCGGGTCACGCAACAGTCCGGCGGCGGCGCGGGCCACGCCGGGATCGAACCAATAAAACTTCGGATGCGCCGTCTCGCGCACCTTCAGCCCCGGACGCCAGGGCGGCAGGAAATGCCCGAGCAGCGTGTCCGTGAGAATGGTGAAATAGGTGTCCACCGTGGTCCGGGGGACGGCGGCTTCGCGGGCAATGTTGTGACCGTTGACCGCCTGGCCGTTGAGCTGGCCCGCGACGCCGAGGAAGCGAACAAACGGCGGCACCTGCCGGATCAGCCCCTCCTCGCGGATCTCCTCCTTCAGGTAGGTGTTCACATACGCAGCCAGAATGTCCGGGGCTTCGGTTCCCGCCAGCGCCACGAAGGGCAGCGTCCCCCATTCGAGGGCGACCGACAGATCGAACTGGGCGCCCAGTTCCGCCGCATTGAATCCCTCGATGCCCAGCGTCAAGGCCCGGCCCGCCAGCAGGTTCGCGCCGCCCCGCCGGAGCTTGCGGGCGGACGAGCCGCACAGGGCAAACCGCCAGCGCCGCGCCTCGATCAGCCGATGCACCTCGTCGAGCAAGGCCGGCACCTTCTGGATTTCATCGAGCACCACCCAGGTGCCCGCCGGACGCGGGCCGACGATGGCCTCCAAGCGGTGCGGATCACGGGTGAGTTCCAGATACAACGAGGCGTCGAGCAGATCGAGCCGATGGGCGTCGGCCAGCGCCTGCCGCAGCCAGGTGCTCTTGCCCGTGCCCCGCGGCCCGAACAGGAAAAAGGAACGCTCCGGGCAGACCAGATTTCGCGGCAGGACGGAATGGAAGTTCATGGGAGCCTTTGTCCCGCGTTGTTGTACATTTGCAATGCAAATATCCAACAGCGCGGGACACGGACGCCGGGCCGGGTGTAAGTTGCGGCAGCACTCCGGGCGACGCTTCGGCAGGCGTGCGGCGTTTACGCCACTTCACCGTCCGCACGCCGCACCGCGTTCGGACCTGCCTGGGGCGCTCCACACTGAAGCGGCATCAATGCCGCGCACCGACCGCGCCCGCTCAAACGGGCGGCGGCGCTTTTCGTTCGACCTCGGCACCGGGCGCCGCGGGCTGGATTTGCAGGCTCTCCCAACCCGCGTGCCCGAGCGCCTGCAGGGTCGCGATGTTCCGCTCGTAAATGAGTGCGGCGTCGGGAAAGGCTTGCACCGCGCGGTCGAGGCTCGCCTCGCGCAGCAGATGCAGCGTCGGATACGGCGCGCGATTGGTGTAGTTGGCGAGGTCATCCGGTTCGCTGTCGGCGAACTGATATTGCGGGTGAAAGTTGGCGATCTGGATTTCGCCGACCAGTCCGGTCCGGCGCAACGCCGCGTCGGCGCGGGGGAGAAAGGTTTTGAACTCTGTGAATTCCGTCAGCACCTGCGGATGGATGAGCAGCGTGTTGTCCGCCTGCTCCGCAGAGGTGGCGTGAAGAAACTGCAGCTCGGATTTCAAATCCGCCAGCAACGCGTCCGGCGTTCGCGCCTCGCTCACGACATAGCGCACCTGCCCCTTGAGATGCACCGCTTTGGCAAACGGACACAGGTTCAACCCGATGACCGCGCGCTCCACCCAATGGCGCATGGCGGCGATGATGGCGGTGCTGGAAACGGGTTGGGACTCGGACATTCTGCGAGACTAGGGTCGGCGGCCCGATCGATTCAATGAGAACGCTCCTCGCCAGCCACCGCGGAGTTTGCTGCAATCAAATCCACACCAACGACCCCTATGAAACTTAACACCTCCCAACTCACCCGCCGCGACTGGTTGAAAACCACCGGCCTCCTCGGCGCGACCACCGCGCTCACCGCCTGGCCGCCCGCCGCCGCGCCGGCCGCAGAATCTGCGCCTCCGCCAGCCGCCGCGGCCGTGTGGAAAGCCGGCATCGCGCGGAAAATCATCACGCCAGAAAAGGCCGTGTGGCTCGCCGGCTACGGCTCCAAGCGCGCCCCCGACGGCAAGCTGCACGACCTCTGGATGAAGGCGCTGGTGCTCGAAGACACCGCCGGCCGGCGCGTGGTTTTGATCACCAGCGATTTTCAAGGCGTGCCCAAGGGCATGAGCGACCGGGCCTTCGAGCTGATTCGCCAAGAGCACAAGCTCGAGCGCGAACAGATCATGTTCACCTTCTCGCACAATCACTGCGGCCCGCGGCTCGGCGACGATCTCGTGGATTATTACCCGGTCGAAGACGAGCAGGTCGCGCTGGTCAACGAATACACCGCGCTGATGGTGACGCAGCTCGTGGCGCTCGTCGGCGAGGCGCTGGCGCAGCTCGCCCCCGCGCGGCTGCAACACGGCGAGGGCCGGGCGACCTTCGCCGTGAACCGCCGCAACAACCGCGAGGCCGACGTGCCCGCGTTGCTCGCCAGCGGCACGCCGCTCAAAGGCCCCGTCGATCACACCGTGCCGGTCCTCACCGTGACGCGCCCAGATGGCAAGCTGGCCGCGATTTTGTTCGGCTACGCGTGTCATCCCACGACGCTGAGTTTCCGCACCTGGTGCGGCGATTACCCGGGTTTCGCGCAATTGGAACTGGAGAAGAATCATCCCGGCACCGCGGCGATGTTCGTCAACACCTGCGGCGGCGACCAGAACCCACTGCCGCGCCGCAGTGTCGAGCTGTGCGAGAAGTACGGAAAAATGCTGGCGACCGGAGTCGAGGAGGCGCTGAAGCAACCGTTGCAGCCCGTGTCCGCGGGCCTGCGCACCGCGTTCGACCTGATCGAGCTGCCCTATCTCACAGTCGTCACGCGCGAGGAACTGATGCCGCTGCTGACCGACACGAACGCCATCCGCGCCCGCTGGGCCGCGCGAATGCTGCAAAAACTCGATGCGCTCGAAAACTTTTCCGACTCCTATCCCTATCCCGTCCACGCGTGGCGACTGGGCAAGGAACTGCTCTTCATCGGTCAGGGAGCCGAGACGGTGGTGGACTACGCGCTGCGTTTCAAACGCGAGTTCGGTCCCGGCACCTGGGTGTTGGGCTACGCGGACGACATGATCTCCTACATCCCCTCACGCCGCGTCTGGGAGGAAGGCGGTTACGAAGGCGGCGCGAACCTTTACGAGTACGGACGCCCCGCCTTCCGCTGGACCGGCGACATCGAGGACCGCATCGCCGCCTCGGTCCACAAGCTCGTGAAACAGGTGCGGCCGTAAGCCGTGTCTATGCAGGGGAAACTGCCGAGAGGACCCCAGAGACGCGAAGAACACAGAGCGGCGAAGCCGCTACCCACGGTGCGCGGCTGTGTCCGCCGAGGACCAGCCGCAGCAGCCCCGAAAGCTCGCACGCGCCCGTTGAAATCAGAGGCGTCCCCTGCGGCCAACCCGCTGCGGCTGGTGCGCCGCGCACACAGCCGCGCTCCGGGAAAAATCCTCGTGGCGCGCGAGGATTTTGCAGAGAGGTAGTACAGAGCGGCGAAGCCGCAACCAAAAGCGGAGCGCGACCGGTCCCCGGTCGCAGCGGCATCGTTGGAGCCGGGGCGCTGGGAATTTCCAGCACCTTGGCGGGTGCGGGGCCGCTGCGGGCGGGGACCGCCCGCGCGCCGAAAACGTGCGGCCCGCGAGGCTTTTGCCGCTGCCCTGGCCGCCAGCCGGCCACCAAAGAATTGTCGCCAACGCTTTGCTCTGTGTCCCGGAGGGACCCCGTAGGAAATTAGCCGGGGGCAAGCCCGCGCCCGCGGGCGCGGCCCCCGGTTACCTCGCCGAACGGGCCATGCCCCAGCGGGGCATCGAAGAAGTTTTTGGCGGCGCACTCGCGGCAACATCACGCCGCCGCTCGTCGCCTCCGGCAGATCGGTTCGCCAGCGATCAGCTCTCCACGCGAGCCATTTCTTCGATGCCCCGCTGGGGCATGGAGTTACTCGGCACGATTTCCGGGGGCGGCGTCCGCTGGCGCGGACTTGCCCCCGGCTAATCTCCTCCGGCGTCCCTCCGGGACGGGACGGCCGCGCACTGACCAAGGGAAACCACCGGTGCGGGAATGGCGTTCCAAACTCCTGTGGTTGCGGCTGCGCCGCCCTGTACGACGACTCTGCAAAATCCTCGCGCGTCGCGAGAATTTCGGCGCGCGGGCGGTCCCCGCCCGCCGCGCGTACGCATGGCGAAAGTCGTCCGAGAATTCCAACGCTCCACTCACTCTTCACACGCTGCGACCGGGGACCGGTCGCGCTCCGCGAGGATATTTCACGGAGCGCGGCTGTGTGCGCGGAGCACCAGCCGCAGCAGGTTGTTCGCACGGGACGCCCCTGATTTCTTCGGGCGCCTGCGCGGTTTCGGGGCCGCTGCGGCTGGTCCTCGGCGGACACAGCCGCGCTCCGCTTGGGTGGCGGCTCCGCCGCTCTGCGTTCTACGCGCCGCGACCGCGTAGGCCGGCACGGGCCGCAAGCTCCGACACTATCACTTCGGCGCTCGCACACGCTGAGGCGGGAAGAACTCATCCCGCACCTTCCACACCGCCTCCATGTCGAGCTTCTCGCCGGCGAAGACGATCTGGCGGCTCTTCTTGTCCTTCCGGTTCTTAAGGTAGCGCGTCACGTTCATCCAACGGATGACCTGCTGGCCGCTCAGCTCATCCGTCTGCCGGAAGACGAGATACACGTCCACCGGTTGGTTAATCCAATATAGGAGGTGGCGGTCGTCCTTCACGTCGAAGACCTCGCTGCCGTCGCCTTTGCGGGTGCGGAGGTATGAATTCCCACTCTTGAGCTGGATGTAGATGCGCTTTCCGCTGGCATTGCCGTCGTTGTCCTTGAACTCCACTTCGCCGTCGATGCCGTGGTCGAACATCGTCACCGGGCGGAAGATTTGGTTCGCCTCGCCCGCGATGGCCGTCATGTGGCCGATGAGGATTTGATCTAGTGCCTGCGTGTCGAGTTCGCGCGTGGCCGTCTCGTCCATCGCCAAAATCCTGCGGGCGACCGGATCGCTCTTCAGCCGTTGCTCAATGAAATCAACAAACGGCACCTTCTCGTCGCACTCCTGGCAGGTGATGAAGTCCTTCTTCGCTGCGAGCCGCCGGCGCACCGCGTCAATATCCTTAACGGGCTTGCCGCACTCCGGGCACACGTAGCGCCGGTTGCGCGTCACCTCGCTGGCATACCGCGCAAGATGGCGGTGGACATACTCGATGAAGATAACCTTCAACTCATCGGGCACCTTCAGGTCGAAGTAGATGCTGATCGTCGCGGCACCGTCGCCCGTCTTCGTGATCTTCAATCCCAACGTCTGCTGCCGGGCCGACTCGAACTCCACCGCATTCCGCCACAATTCCCGGTGCGCGAATTCCTGGCTATACCACAGGCGCACTACCAACGTCGTCCACACCGTCTGCCATTCGCCGCTGAAGGTGTAGGAGACGAAGATGTCCGGTTCATGCGGAATGTCCTTCTCCCGGCGATATTGCGAGGGAAAGACGAGGTGCCGTCCGTGCGGTGTGTCCTCGGCTATGCAGAGCGAGTGATCGAGGAAGGTTTGCACCAGCGCTCGCAGCAGCAGTTCCTCATCCGGGCGATGCGTCAGCCGCTCGACGCCGCTGAAGTTGAAGTTCGGCCGGTAAATGTCCGCCTCTAGCACGCAGCCGATCTCATCCGTATGCGCCCGCGCTGCGCGGATTACCGCCGCGGCATAGCCGTTGATGAGGTCGGGGCGCAGCAGCACCAGATCACCAAACTTTAGCTGGCGAGCCAGGCCGTGATTGGCCAGCAGCGTCACTGCTGTGCGAACGTCCCGCTCCGCGAACTTCTCACCCGGCAGCGCCTGCTCGAGCCGCTGCGCCAGCTCGGAGAAACGCAGCAGCCGGATGTCCGACTCGTCGCGCATTGCCATCACGGCATTCTTCAATTCAGCCAGCAGGCGCGGCGTGCTCGTCCACGGCAGCTTGTCCCACGGAATATTCCCGGTGATGAGCTGTTTCAACTTGGAGGGCTTGCCGCCGTTTTCTGTGTCGGAGCAATTCTCACCCGACATGGCGCTGGTCGGGAGCCAGTCGGCAAAGCCGTGCTGTTTGCAACCGAGATCGAGTTTCCCTTTGCCCAACTTCATTCCGCCGACGTCGTTCTGAGAGAAGATAAGCAACTGGGCCGGGTCCCGTTTCGCCTGTGGGTCGCTCGCAGTCTTCAGCGCTTTGAGCCAGTCGCCCGCTTCGACAAAGGGGTCGTCCCTCTGCGGATTGATGAGCAGCAGCGCTAGCGCGGTTTCCTCCAGAAAGAGCTGATGGATTAGCCGTGAATTCTCCTGCCCAGCCAGATCCCACAGCAGTGCTTCGCGTTCCAGCGTGGCGTTGGGCGGGAGCGGCAAATCCAACCGCCAGACATTCATGCCATGCGTGCGGTTCCGGACGACGTATCTGTCCTCGATCAAACGATGCGCCAGCGAGGTCTTGCCCACCTTCTCTTCGCCAAGCAACACAACTTTGGCATTCACGTAGCGGCGTGTCGCCGCTTGGGAATGCTTGGCAACACGGCCATTAATTAAAAACACCAAAAAACTATTGAATGTCGTCGTAACGATCAATCGGCGACCGTCTGGGCTAAACGCTAGCGATACTGGATAAAGCAACTCAGGAAGGTCGATCTCTTGCAGGCAAAACCCAGTCGCTGCCTGCCATAAACGCACAGAGCACTCAGAAAACCCTGCGGAAGCGATTAATGTGCCGTCTTTCCAAATCGCAACTGCCCGAACGCCAGATGTATGGCCCTCCAGAACGGCTTTGCAGCTATAGTTCTTGAGATCCCAAATTCTGATTGTTTCATCTGCGGAAGTGGTAACCGCGTATTCCGAGTTTAGTCCCACCTGTGCAGAACAGATTGGACCTGTATGTCCACGCAAAGTGGCAATCCGCTTACCCGTGGTTAAGTCGAGCAACCAAAGCTTTCCATCATCCCGACCTTCCAAGGCGGTTCGGCCGTCGGGGCTGAAGGCGATGCACGACAATTGTCCATAATCCACTCGCGGAAGAACCGCACTGGAACCAGATGCGAGGTTCCACAACCGCACAGTCCCATCACAGGATCCAGACAGTACTTGCTTGCCATCCGCCAAACCAGCCAAAGCAAGGATTTCGCCGTCATACGCCTCCAGTGTTTGAAGCCCAAGTTTTGTGATCGCGCTTGAAACGTGGATCCTGCCATCATCCATCGCCGTAAGTATTCTGCTATTGTCTGGAGTAATGGCGATAAGTGTCACGGGATTTTCATGGACATCCAACATGCCAAGCCCTCTTCCGGTCCTTAGGTTCCAAATCTTTACAGTCCGATCGGTTCCTCCTGTAACTGCCCATTTCGCATCCGCGCTCACCGCTACGCTGCGCACCCAGTGCCAGTGCTCTGTGATTTGCCTCTCCAGAGTCGCCAACTGCTCGACGCGATGCTTCTTTGCCCCACCCTCATGCCTCTTCAGAGATCTATCCTGCGCAGGTGTTGTTTCTGTATAAGGGCGACACACGGTCAAGAGTTGCTTAAACGCCGCCTCGGATTCCTCGCGGAAGTCCACATACTTATATTTCGCGAGAGTATCCGGGAGAGCACATTCGCCCAGCAGGAGCGGGATGAACCGGCGACCCGCATTGGCCGGGTCGCGGTGGACGGCGGTGCTCCGCTCCAGCGCCACCCAACCCGAGGCCAGCGCCGCCGGCGAGATGCACAGCAGCAGCACCCGCGACTGTTCCAGCCCCTCATCCACTTTCAGCGCGATGATGTCCCCCGCCCGGATGACCCATTCATCGAACCACACGCGCAGCCCCGTCGCCCGCAGCCGTTCCGCCAGCGGCCGCACGCGCGGCTTGTCCTGGGCGTTGTGACTCAGGAAAACATCGTAGCTGAATTTGGCTTCTCCACTCATGGCTGTTGTGGCGGGAGCATGAGGGAAACCGGTGCGGGACGGCAACCGTGGAGTTCGGCGGGTGGACGGTGTGCAACCTCGGCGGCAACATGGCGCGCGCTCCTCCGTTTGGAACGGAGGAGAAGGGTCGGGGAGAGGAGGCGCTTCGCAGTGGTGAAACCGTCTGTATGGGTGGGGCACCCCTCTCCCCGCCCCTGATACGTCTTCCGGAGTTACTCACCAGCGGGGGAAGCCGGCCCCCCAGCCGGCTTCCCCCAAGCTGGTGAATAACTCCGCCGCCGGACATATTCCCGGCGGTGAACAACTGGCCCCGCCGGAGCCACGGCTTCCCAGCCCACACCCCACGAGGGTCAGGGAGAGATCGCCGACTTCGGCGGTGGCCTCTGGGCCAAGCGCTAAGAGAACATCGTCCCACGAGGACTCTTGTATCAGGTCGCGCCCGTCCCAGCGGCCCGGCTCGTTGCGTGCCGCTCGCACTATGAATACTAACTGGACCACCCATACCCACTTCGCGGCCCTCGACTGGGCCAGCGACCATCACGATGTCGTCGTGGTGACGGCCACCGGCGCCCGTGCCGCCGAGTTCCGGTTCGCCCACACCGCTGCCGGCTGGGCCGAATTCACTGCCCAAATGCAGCCCTTCACCGGCGCGCCACTGGCCCTGGAAACCTCCAGCGGTCCCGCCGTCGATCAACTCCTCCAGCACGGCTGGACGCTCTACCCGGTCAACCCCAAGGCCGCCGAGCGCTACCGCGAACGCAAGGCCCCCAGCGGCACCAAGTTCGACCGCCACGACGCCTGGAGCCTCGCCGACGCCTTGCGCACCGACGGCCACGGCTGGCGCGTCCTCCTCCCGCAGGACGAGGCCACCGCCCTCCTGCGCGCCCGCTGCCGCGACGAGATCGGCCTCCTCGAACAGCGCACCGCCCTGGTCAACCAGCTGCTGGCGGCGCTGGCCGAATACTATCCCGCCGCGTTGGCAGCCTTCGACGACTGGACCCAACCCTTCACCTGGGCCTTGGTGCAGCAGTTCCCCACGCCGCGGGCGTTGCAGGATGCCGGCAAACGCAAATGGGAGAAGTTCCTCCACACCCACCGCCTGTGGCGCACGGACACGGCCCCGAAGCGGCTGAAACTCTTCGCCGGCGCCAACGACCTGCCCGCCAGCCCCGCCGTCGTCACCGCCAAAAGCCTGCTGGCCCAGAGCCTGGTCAGAGTCCTGTACACCCTCGAAACCCAGCTCGACGAATACCGCGACCGCATCGTCGCCGCCTTCACGGCCCACCCCGACCACGACGTGTTCGGCTCCCTGCCCGGCGCGGCCGAGAAGCTGGCCCCGCGCCTGCTGGGCGAACTGGGGGCGGTGCGCGAAGTCTATCCCGATGCTGACGCGCTGTGCTGCCAGGCCGGCGTCAGCCCGGTGAGCTTCCAAAGCGGCAAGCTGGACAAAGCCCGCATCCGCTGGGCGTGTGACACGGTCCTGCGCCACACCGTGCATCTGTGGGCCGATGGCAGCCGCAAAACCAGCCCGTGGGCGGCCGCGTATTACCAACAGAAACGGGCCGAAGGCCAGGACCACGCCAGCGC
>CAMAUZ010000008.1 GCA_945861535.1 Akkermansia muciniphila
CCCGACATCCGGTGGATTCAACGCTTCGACAACTTCAAGCGGGCCTTTGCGCGATTGAGCGAGGCCTCCGCGTTGGCGAAGGAGCGTGGGCTTTCGGATTTGGAACGACAGGGGCTGATCCAGGCATTTGAGTTCACGCATGAGCTGGCTTGGAACACGCTGAAGGATTTCCTGACTGCGCGAGGCAGTTCCGACAAGCTCTACGGATCCAGAGACGCCACACGGGCGGCCTTTGCGGTGGAACTCATCGAGGACGGGGACGCATGGATGAAGATGATCGAGCATCGCAACGAGTCCTCCCACACTTACAACGACGACGTGGCCGGGAAGATCATGGCGGCGGTGCAGACGCGCTACGTTCCGGCCTTTGCGACGTTTCAACGCCGGTTCTTGGAGCTGGAGAAGGAGGAGACGGCATGAACCACGGTCTGACGACGACCACGGTGGCACGCCTCCAAAGCGTGCTGGCCCATTATCCAGAGGTGGAGAAGGCGGTGCTGTATGGCTCGCGCGCCAAGGGGACGTATCGCCCCGGCTCAGACATCGACCTGACGCTTTGCGGCGGGGAGTTGAACCACACCCTGCTGACGCGGATTAGCAACGAGCTGGATGACCTGCTGCTGCCCTACCAAATCGATTTATCCCTGATGTCATCATTGAGCCATCCGGCCCTGCTCGACCACATCCGCCGCGTGGGCGTAGTGCTGTATGAAAAGAGTGCGGCGCCACTGGAAGCCCTGCCCGCGTGAACGTGGCCGAAACCCAACGCCTCGCCCGCCTCGCCGAGCAGAAGCCCGCCGCGCTGGACTGATAACTGGACCCATACTTGCCCCATCCCGATGTGTCGCCGGTTTCGACACGTCCGGCCAACGTGTCGAAATATTCCTCTTTTTTATACATATGCAATTGACGGGTCGAACGGCTCGACACAGCGTCCCGTCATGGCGTCCACCGGCAAATCTTCCCAACGTCCCAGCGTTTGGCATCCCGCGGAGCCGTTCAATGCGCTGCCGCCGTTGCCGCCCAAGGCGGACTTGGAAACCAAGGCCATTCTCAAGCGCTGCATCGCCGCCCGCGCCGCGTTGGCCGAATTGAAACAGGCGGCGGAACTCATCCCGAATCAGGCGGTGCTCATCAACTCGCTGCCACTGCTGGAGGCGCAAGCCAGCTCGGAGATCGAGAATATCGTCACCACCACGGACCGGCTGTTCCAGTTCCGGGAGGCGGATGTCGCGGCGGATGCGGCGACGAAGGAAGCGCTGCGCTACCGGCGGGCATTGCTGGAGGGATTCCAAACCTTGCGGGACCGTCCGCTCGTCACGGGGACGGCGGAGGAGATTTGCAGCCTCATCAAAGGGCGGGAGATGCGGGTGCGGAAGATTCCCGGCACGGCGCTGGCGCGACAGTCGGGGGAGATTGTCTATACGCCGCCGGTGGGCGAGGATCTGCTGTGCTCGTTGCTGGCCAACTGGGAAAAGTTTTTGCACGAAGCCACGGAGATTGACCCGCTCATCCGCATGGCGGTGGCGCACTATCAATTTGAGGCGATTCATCCGTTCACGGACGGCAACGGTCGCACGGGGCGGGTACTGAACAGTTTGTTTTTCATCAGCGAGGGTTTGCTGACGCTGCCGATTCTCTACTTGAGCCGCTACATCATCCAGCACAAGGCGGACTATTACCGGCTGCTGCGCAAGGTGACGCAGACGGACGTGTGGGAAGACTGGGTGATGTTCATGCTCCAAGGGGTGGAAGAAACGGCGCGCTGGACGGTGGCGAAGATTGCGGCCATCCGGACGTTGCAGGCGCACACGGTGGAGCATGTTCGTGAGGCCGCACCGAAGATTTACAGCCATGAGTTGGTGAACCTGATTTTTGAGCTGCCGTATTGCCGAATTCAGAACGTGACCGAGCACGAGATTGCCGGCCGGCAGACGGCCTCGGTCTATCTGAAGGAACTGGTAAGAATCGGCGTGCTGGAGGAAAAAGCAGTCGGGCGGGAAAAGCTTTTCATTCATCCCAAGCTCATGCGCTTGCTCACACGCGAATCAAATGACTTTGCGCCCTACGCATGAACGAAGCCGAGGCACCCGCCGAGCGCATTGAAGCCGCGTTGCAAGCGGCGGGCTGTGGCGAAGCAACTGATACTCGCTCCAGCCCCCGCTTCCCGCCACGGCTACGGAGCGGTGCCCGGAACTACGCAGGTCATGGTATTGACCGGGGCGGAGCAAAAAGGTTTTCTAGCACGCAGACAGTTGGCGTGGGGTGACGCGGGACCGGTTGGCGGTCAGGGCATCTCAATCCGGCTGAAGTTCCGCCGTTGTGCGGCAGACCTACAACTAACGAAACCAAACCTATCCAAGTCATCGTATGATTAAACAAACTCTCCGCGCGGTCGCGGTCGCCTCCGTCCTGCTCTCGCTCTCCGCCTTCGCGGCCCCGGGCGTTAAAACCTATCAGGTCACCGGTCCGGTGCTCGAAGTCACCGAGACCACCATCACCGTCCAGAAGGGTGAAGAGAAGTGGACGGTGCAACGCAGCAAGAAGACCAAGGTGCGCGGTGATCTCAAGGTCGGCGCCAAGGTCACCATCGAGTATCAGATGGTGGCTGACGACATTGAAGTGAAGGACGGCAAGAAGTAAGGGCGGTGTTCGTAAGCGATCTCTATCGGTGCTGGTGAAACCGGCCGGGCGTGCATTCCCGGCCGGTTTCTTTTTGTCCTGCGCAGCCCGTTGGGCCTGCTCCTAAATTAAACCACCGATAAATAGGAACCACTAATCGGCACTAACTGGCACCAATGAAAAATAAGAACAATTCTATCCGACACTATTCCCGCGGTGTGGGTTCGATTGGTTCCCATTAGTGTCGGTTAGTGCCGGTCAGTGGTTTTTAGTCTCCTGCCTTGCAATTGGAGGCAGTCTTCCCCGTTCACGGTTTCTTCCGGATTTCGCGGGTGCTTTTCTTGGGGGTGAGGACGGAACGGATGTCGGCGAGGAAGGCGTCGATGTCTTCGGGGCGGGTGTCCCAGGAGCAGACCAGGCGCGCTTCGTCGGGCTGGGCGTGGGCGTAGAAGAGCCAGCCTTTGGCCCAGAGGGTCGGGACCAGGCCGGGGGGCAGGCGGACGAAGACCATGTTGGCCTCACATGGATGGAGGATTTGCACGCCGGGGAGGACCTTGAGCTTGCTCTCGAGGATGCGGGCCATGCGGTTGGCGTGGCGGGCGTGGAGTTTCCAGGCGTCGTTTTTGAGCACCCCGACCCAGGGCGCGGACAGGAACCGCATCTTTGAGGCGAGCTGTCCGGCCTGTTTGCAGCGGTAGTCGAACTCGCGGGCCATCTCGAGGTTGAAGAACACCACGGCGTCGCCCACCGCCATGCCGTTCTTGGTGCCGCCGAAGCAGAGGACATCGACGCCGGCCTCCCACGTGATCTCGCGGGGGCGGCAGTTCAGGGACACCAGCGCGTTGGCGAACCGCGCGCCATCCATGTGAACCCGCAGGTCGAGTTTGCGCGCCACCTCGCCGATCGCCTGCAGCTCCGCGACGGAGTACACGGTGCCCAGTTCGGTCGCCTGCGTGAGGCTCACCGCGCGGGGTTTGGGATAATGGATGTCGCTGCGGCGTTTGACGGCGCGCTCGATGGCGTCGGGCGTGATGCGTCCGTGCTCGCCGGGCAGCAGCAGGACCTTGGTGCCGTTGGAAAAAAACTCGGGCGCGCCGCACTCGTGGGTCTCGATGTGCGCGGTCTCGTGGCAGAGGATGCTGTGATAGGACTGGCAGGTGGCGGCGAGGGCGAGCGAGTTGGCGGCGGTGCCGTTGAAGACGAAGAACACCTCGCACTGTTTCTCGAAGAAATCGCGGAGGAGGTTGGCGGCGGCGGCGGTCCACGGATCGTCACCGTAGCCTTGCACGTGGCCGGAGTTGCAGTCGGCCAGCGCCTGCCAGGCTTCGGGGCAGACCCCGGCGTAGTTGTCGCTCGCGAAATGGCGGGGGCGTTTGGGGGGATGACTCATAAATTCGTGCGGCGATACTCCCCATCGGTGTTGGAGAAAAGAAGCTCAAAGCGCATTCGGAGGCGCATCCCGAGCGCTGCCCGGTTTGGAGTTCCGCCGTTGGACCGGATAGTTCGTGCTCAATTTTTTGCGCCGGCTTCCAAGCCTGCTGGGGCGCGGGTTTCCAAACCCGGCGCGCGCTTGGCGAGGCCGACACCCTGCCGCCTTGGAAGTCGGCGACACCGCAGGTTTGGAAACCTGCGCCACAAGCGCGGCCGGCCGGCGGCTCCGATCGGACTATGAAATATCCGCGTTAGGCGGCCGGCGGCGCGGGTGCGTCCGAACCGCCGGGAGGCGGAACTCAAATCGGCCCGGCGCGCTATTTCTTCGCGGCGGCGGGCCGCGTCGTGAGGGGAAAATCATCCGTGCGAAAGGGCGAGGCCGGCAGGCCGATGCGGTTCCAGAGATTGCCCGTCGGATAGTCCGCCCAGCCGTAGCGGACGGCGACCGGGCGCTTGATGTCGGGATGGCTCACGGTGACGACGTTGGTGCCGGTGATGAGCGCCTTGCCCCAGACGAACTTCTGATCGTCGCCGCAAATGGCGAAGCCGCGGAGCGGGCCGCCGCGCGCGTCGAGGCCGGTGCCGAAGTAGTTGAAGGTGACCAGCGCCTTGTCGTTTTTGACTGAGAGACTGCGCAAGGTGGGACCGGAGAAAATCAGCCGCTCGCCGTACGCGATGCCGCGCGCCGCAATGGCCAGGCGCGCGCCGACCGGTTCCTTTTGCACGGGATGGACGTCGTTCTCATCACCCGCGTCGGTGATGACCACGGTGCCGGCTTTGGGCAGGCGGGCGGCAAGAATCTGGGCCTCGCGAAGTTCCGCCCAGGCGCTCGGGCCGGGCTGCTCCTGGATTTTGCCGAAGGGCGCGAGCTGGACGGTGAGGAACGTGAAGTTGCCCTGCTCGACGACCTTGCTGGCATTGCGCCAGTCGGTGCGCCAGGTGCGGATCAGCTCGGGCAGCAGCGTGCGGTATTGCCAGGCCCGGCTGACGTTGGCCTCGCCCTGGTACCACACGGCGCCGCGCAGGGCGACGGGGACCAAGGGGGAGATCATGCCGTGGTACAGTTCGCCGACTTTCCACGGCGGCGTGGGCGCGGGTTGCGCGGGTTTACGGCCGTCGCGTGCGAGTTCGTCGGCCTCGCGGTCGTAGCGGGCCTTGGCTTCTTTGTAGCGCTGATACAACTGCGGATAGGCGTCGATCAGCTCGCGGGCGAGTTCGGGCTGGCCCTCGAGGGCCTTGCGGTTCATCCACGCCTCCGCCGTGGAGCCGCCCCACGAGGCCTGGATCAAGCCGACCGGCGTGTTGAGCGACTTCTGCAAATCGCGCCCGAAGAAAAAGGCGACGGCGGAAAAATTACTCGTCGTCAGCGCGTTGGCCGGCACCCACTGGGAACTGATCTCGCTGAGCGGCGCGTCGGCCTTGACGCGGGGCACGAAGAAGAGGCGGAGATTGGGAATGGGATTGGTGGCGGCCTCGATGGCGGCGGGGCCGTTTTCGGCGCGATGGAGGGGAAAATCCATGTTGGACTGCCCGCTGCACAACCAGACTTCGCCGACGACGACGTTCTGCACCTGCACTTTGTTTTTGCCCTCGGCGGTGAGGACATCGGGCGTGGCGTTGCCGAGCAGCGGGGAGAGTTTCACCGACCATTTGCCGTCCTTGGCCGTGGCCTTGACCGTCTGCCCCTGAAACTTGACGACGATATTTTCCCCGGTCTCGGCGGTGCCCCAGACGGTCACGGGCATCCCGCGTTGCAGCACCATGTTGTCCGTGAAGAGCGCGTGAAGCCGCACATCGGCGCGGGCGGCGGGCGCGGCGACCGCGAGGATTCCCAAGGCGAGCAGCAACGCGCAAACCGTGCCGACGGCCCGCGGCAGACGGCGTCGGCGGTGGAGATGAGGTGGAGAAAGACTCATGCGGGCGATTGAATCGGCGGGGTGAAAAAGGTCAACAGGAAAGCCGGACGGCGCGCCGGAAGCGCGGCGTTTGCGGCGCGGCAGCAGGGGGCGCGGCGGGCCGGTGCGAAGGCCGCACCCCACGGAGCGCGGCTGTGTCCGCCGAGGACCAGCCGCAGCGGCCCCTAAACCGTAACTATGCAGTGAGGGCGACAGGAGCGCGGCCTTCAGGCCGCAGCAACGTTCATCCGCAGCGAACGTTCCAAACCACCCGAACGCGGACCTCCACTCACCCTATAGTGAGTCAGAGAAGGAGTCTGGAAATTCGCTCGCCCCAGACAGTATCCACGCTTCTGCGGCCTGAAGGCCGCGCTCCTGCTGCATAGTCACGGCTAAACGTCGTGGGCGCCCGTTGGAATCGGAGGCTTCCTGTGCGCCCAACCCGCTGCGGCTGGTGCTCCGCGCACACAGCCGCGCTCCGGGAAAAAGCCTCCCGGCGCGCGAGGATTCCGCAGAGTTGCAGTGCGGTGCGGCGGAGCCGCACCCCACGGAGCGCGGCCGTCCCGGCCGCAGCGGCAACATCGGAGCCGGGGTGCTGAGAATTTCCGGCGTTGTCGCGTGTGCGGAGCCGCTGCGGGCGGGGAACGCCCGCGCGCCGACCGCAGAGCTGCGGTTCAAATCTGGTTGGAAAACTCCGGCGTCGGCGGGTCCTGGCCCTCGGCGGCGCGCAGGGTCAGGAGGATGTCGTTTAAGGCGTGGCGATTTTGTTCAAAGGACGCGGGCGCGGAGGTGAGCGTGAGTTCCACCCAGTGCGCGCCGAAGCGGAGCAGGGTGGCGCGCAGCTTCAGTTCGCCGCCGCCGGCGTTGGTCCAGAGCAGATCGCAGGCCGGACCGGCGGCCCCGGCGGCCGTCTCGGTGAATTCTTCGAGGAGTTTGGCGTTGGGATAGCGCGCCAGCAGGCTCGCGCGCCAGCGGGCGGCGAGCTCGGCCCTGACCTCCTCGGGGTTGGCGGTCGCAGCGGGCGCGGCTTCGGCGGGGCGAAACACGAGTCTGAGGGAGCAGGAATCATCGGCGCTGATGAACCGGATTTCGGAACGATCCTCGTGATTGCGAAAGCGAAAGTGGCGGGGCGCGACGAACACGACGCGCGTGTCGCCGGCGCGCACGCGCACCAAGGTGATCGGCGGCAGGGGGGCGAGACTTTGCTCGGTGATTTTTACGCTGAACGAGTTCGGTGGCGGGGTCTGGGCGCGGGCGGCGTCGCAGACGATCAGCGCCAGGGCCAGCAGGACCAGGCCGAGGCTAACTGTCGAACGCTGAAATAGATTTCGCGGCGCGGCCCGGAGCGCGGCCTTCAGGCCGCAGAAACATACGCTGGTCGGGAGAGTTTGAGGCACCCAGTTCCAAGCGTGGCGTTCCGCGCGTGTGGGGCAGGCATCCTTGCCTGCCGGTTGGCGGGGCATCCTTGCCCCGTCTTCCCGCTTCCGCCATGCCGCGCGTCCGCCAAAGGAACGGGCGGCTGGGATGCCGCCCGAACTGTCAGGCTGGAAGCCTGACTCACACGAACCGGCGTGCCCGCGCTTCTGGTGGGTGGCGTTCACAGGCTCGCGACGGGGTTGGACCACGCGGAGCGCAGCAGCACGCGCAACTCGGGCGTGGCGGGCGGCTGGCTGGTCGCGCGGAGCAGGTTGGGATCAAAATTAAAATTGCGCGTCGGGGCGTAGTAATAATTGCCCGGCGTGCGCCACGGGGCCGTGGCGCGGGCGCTGGTGAAGAGGCTGATGAGCGAACCATTGATCGTGAGCTTGTCCGCGCCATTGCCCCAGTCCTCGAGCAGGCGTGGGAGGTTCATCACGCCGCCGCTGAACGGGGAGGAGCCGTCCGACCCACCCGAGGCGACCATGCCCGCGATGATCGCGGCATTGATGGTGGTGTCGGTGGCGGCGCGGTCGCGGAGATTGCCGACGCTCCGGGCGTCGAGCCAGTTGCCCGACTGCAAGGTCAGCGCGTCAGCGACCAGCGACGCGGGGAGCGCGCCCGCGGTGTTGGTGGTGCCGAGCGCGGCGGGGTTGGGGCAGTTGTAATGACCCTGCACGTAGAGCGGATTGGGCGTGGCCACGGTGAGCCCGCGGTTGGGCAGCGTCTGCCCGTTGACCAGCCGCACGCCGGCGAGGAACGACGCGCCTTGCGAGCGGTCATTGGAGATATAGATCGTATTGGGCGGGGTCGCCGGACCCAGCTTCGCACGCACGATGCTGTTGGTGGCGGCCCACTGCGTGAACTTGCCCACATCGATCTCGGCGACCTGCACGGTCTTGTTTTCGCGCGAATCCCTGAAGGATTTGTTCGTGCTGAGAAAGGCCGTGAGCTGCGCGGCGGGGATCGCGAGCGGCGCGCCATCATACGGCTGCTTCACGCTGGCGGTGATGGTGGAATTGCTCACGAGGATCAGCAGTTCCGCCTTGTTGTAGAAACGCTCGTGGCCCATCGCCGAACTGATCAGTTCGCTGGCGGGCGGCTTCTGGATGATCTCGCGCACGGCCGCGTCGGTGTTGTTGGTGCCGATGGGCAGCGAGACGGCGACGGCGTTGGTGGCGCGTTTGCCCGAGTAGGTGAGGGAACCGCTGAACGAGGAAACATCGTACCCGCCCCACGAACGGGTCGTCTGCACCCCGACCGACGTCACATCGCCCACAAAGGTCAGCGGCTGCGCGGAGCCGGTGTAGATGTGGTTGTTCCCATGCACCCGGCCGCGCACGGTGAAGGGGGCGGCCCAGGTGAACTCCATCAGCCCGTTGAAAAACACCGCGAACTGATACACCGGGATCGAGGCCAGTTGGATGCGTTGCTCGACGGCGTTGCCCGGGTTGTAGCGTCCGTCGGTTGAGCGCGCGTGCGAGGCGACCACGTATTCGGAGATGAAACCGTTCAGCCCGGTGAAGCGCGACTCCAGCGGCTTGTAAACGCGGGTGGAAATCCGCTGCACATGGGTCGCTCCGCTGTTCCCCCGGCCATCGGCGAACTGGAAGTTCTGCCAGTGCGGATTCTCCGCCGCGGTCGGGAGCAGCGCCGCGTAGGCCGGGGTGTTGGCGTGGACCAGCGTCTCCCCGCCGCGCTGGAAATCGGCGGAGATCGCGGCGGCGACCTTTTCCGTGGTGGCCTCCGCGGCCATGAGCGCGGCGCGGTGTTCGGTGGCGCGCTCGTTGAGCATGGCCGACTGGTTGGTCCACTGCATCGCCGTGCCCAGCGCCAACAGGCCGATGCTGGAGAAAATCATGACCGTCAGCAGCGCGTAGCCGGAGGAACCTCTGGGTGTGACCCGACCTCCGCATTCGGGGGAGCACACGCGCCCTCGCGTGTCGCCGGATGCGCCCTCGCATCCGGCGTCGGGGCGCGTACTCCGAACCCAGAAACTCCGCACGCTCTCGTGCCACCCCGGTTTTCCGCGAGGGCGCGGAAAACTGCACCCGAGGGCGGGTGCGCTCCCCATTCCCACTGCCGCGTTCCCATTGCCCGGGTGAAGTCTCATACGTCAATTCCTCAATCCGTCAGCCGCCGCGTCGCGCGGGCCAGCAGTTGGAAGCTCTCAAAAAAATTCGTCGTGCCGACGTTCACGCGCGGATAGGTCAGTTGCGTAAAGGTCAGCAACACCCGCACCACGGTCGCGTCATTCTCCCCCGTCTGCGGCGTGCCCAGGTAATCCTCGCCGAGAAATATTTTCGGATCGGCCAGCTTGCGGGCGATCACCCGCGGGCGGGCCTCCCACGAGAGCTGGCGGTTGAGTTCCCCGGTGGTGGCATCCACGAAATAGCGCACATAGATCGCGCTGTTCGTGGTGAAGCTGAGCTGGAGCGCGTTGCCCTGCTGAATGGCGCCCGTCACCGCCGGCGCGAAGCTCGCCGCCGAGCCGGTCCCGATGTCCAGCAACCGCGCCGCGCGCACGTCCGACTCGATCCACGTCACCGCCCGCCGCGCCTCGTCCGTGCCGCCCAGTTTGGCCAGCGTCAATTGATACAGCCGCCCGCCCATGACATGGCTGTAGATCACCCCGCCGATCACGAGCGTGAAAATCGCCGCGGCGAGCACGAACTCCGGCAGCGTGAAACCGCCGCGCCGGCGCGTGCGCCGCGTCTGGTGCGAAGAGGGTGCGAGCGTTCTCATCATCAGTTGTCACTCGTGCGGTACGAGACCATCGAGTTGGTGTAAATCCGGCCCGTGCGCGGGAAGCGCCACACACAATCCACGCGCACCAGTTTCAGCGCCGGATTCACCGAGAGATCGGTGATGGTCGTGTAGTTCGTGCCGGTCATCGGCTGCCCGCTCACCGGCAAATCCAGTGGCAGGACCACGGGGGGAAAACTGGCTGTCCGCAGCAAGTTGGTGAGCGCCTCGCGATCCCAGCGGCAGCCGCGCGTCTGCTCGAACCGCTCCGCCGCCAGGCTCTGCGCGGCGAAATTAAACCCCGCCCACTCCGCCCGGTTACACGACTGCGTGTAGCCCGCGAGGATGCCGCCGATCACCAGCGCCGCCAGCGCCGCCGCGGCCATCACCTCCATCAGGGCCATGCCCTGCGTGGCGTTTCGAGTTTTTGAATGAGAGCAATGCACAAGCATCCTTTCGGGTTATCGGCAGATTCCGACGCGGCATGATAGCCCGGGTGCGAAAGCGGGGCGCGGCGCGGGGGACGGGCGGGGCGGAAGCAGGGGTGAGCGGGCGGACGGGGAAACGGGGAAACGGGGAGGGGAACGCTCAACGCTCAACGTTGAACGTTGAACGTTGAATGGGGGAAAGGGAACGCGGCGGGCGGAGGAAGGTCACGGACGCGCGCAACGCGTCCCTGACCTTTTTCCAGGTGCGGCGGGCGACGGAAGGGAGAACGGGGAATGGGGAACGCTCAACGCTCAACGCTCAACGTTGAACGTTGAGCGTTGAACGATGAGCGTTGAGCGTTGAGCGTTGAGCGTTGAACGTTGAGCGTTGAACAGGGGAAAGGAAACGCGTCCGGCCAAGGTAGGTCACGGACGCGCGCAACGCGTCCCTCCTCACACCCCGGTCGGTACGCAAAAAGGGGGGAGCCGTTGTCCGGCTCCCCCCGTTGCTACCACTTACGCGGTGCGCGCGGGTTACTCGAGGAAGTTGCGCAGGGGCGTGATGCCGTTGCGCCCGGCGGCCGGCAACACCGTGATCTGATCCGTCGCCTTGCCGGTCCCGTCGTTGGTGACGTAGGACTCGGTCCCAACGTGACCGTTGATGATCAAGAGCTGGGGATGATCGAAGGGCGCGCGATGATAGCGGACCCGTTCGTCGGTCAGGGACTTCATGAAGGCCACCAGCGCCTCCTTTTCGTAATCCGTGAGGCGCAGGTTCTCGATGTCGGGATCGAGATCGTTGATGTTCTGTTCATGGAAGTCGCCGCCGCGATTGTAGAAATCCACGACCTCGCGGAGCGTGCGCTTGCCGCCGTTGTGGAAGTAGGGCGCGGTCAGTTCGACATTCCGCAGGCCCGGCGTCTTGAAGGCGCCGTTGACCGCGACGCGTTCGCCGGGCTTGACCTTGAGGTTGGGAGCCACGCCGATCACGTCTTCAAACACCTTCTCACCGAAGTCGCGGGCCAGGCGGGATTCGGCCAGCGGAAAGCCGAAGGGATCTTTGCCGCCAACCCCGAGGTCATCGAGCGTGGGGCGGACGCCGATGTTGTAGAAGCCGTTGTCATACACCGCCAGCGCCCCATTGCCCATGATCATGCGTTCCAATCGCTCGTTCTTGATGTGACTCACGGTGGCCTTGGTGAATTCCGCGCCGCCATGGCAGTTGGCGCAGTTGGCGCGGCCGAAGAACAGCTCGAGACCCTGTTGCTGTAGGGAGGTCAGGGCGTGGGCGTTGCCTTCCGCGTAGCTGTCGAAGGGGGTCTGATCCGACACGAGCGTCGCCTCGTAGAGCTGAATGGCGAGGCCGAAGTAGAGGCTGAAGTTGGACTCCATGTGCGTGAAGTCGATCGGCATGGGGCGGGGCTTCTTGGGATGCTTGAGCGCCTTGGACAGCGCGGCCAATCCGATCGTGTCGGCCGCATTGTCGGCGGCCGTCGCGGGGGCGGGGCCAAGATTCACCACGCCCTGCCACCATTCCGGGCGGAAGGCCTGTTGAATCAGCGCCGCGTAAGTGGGCACCCGCAGACCGGGGTTCGGGGCCTGGCTGACGGCTCCCAGCACGCTGTCCTCGCGATGCACCTGCTGGGTCGAGAGCGGCCGGCGATAGAGGAGTTTCCGGCCCAACTCGGGGAACAGCCGGCCCGTGGCGGACATCTCGAAGTTGCTCAACGGCGGCCCGACCGCCTGGGAGGCCAGACTGGAATGATCGAGGTCGATGGGCACCTGGGTGAACTGGTTTTTGCTATTGGCCTTCCAGACGAAGGCGGTCTGGTCGCGCAGACCGAAGGGGTTGATGCCATTGAAGCTCTCCTGCGCGCGGCCATCCCAGAAATTGCGGAGATTGAAGACCGCATTGATGACCGTGGGGGTGTTGCGCGGTTCCACGCGCCGGGTGTTCACGCCGCGGACGTTGAAGATCGGGTCGAAGACAAAGGTGCCGCGCTCGACGAGCGTGTGCGGATTGATCCCCGCAAAGTCCGTGAGCGTGACGCCCTGCGAACTCACGACGTCATTCACGCTCGACAGCACCCGGGATTGCCGGTTGTTCACGTCGGCCAGCTTGTGGAAGGGGAAATCGCGTTGCTTGAGCGTGTAGTTCGGGCCGCCCAGTTGGAACGTCGTGTCGGGGTTGGCCGCGCCCGCGCTGGTGAAGCGCAGCAGTCCGGGACTGAGCTGATTCTTGCTGCGGTTGTCCGCGCCGGCATGGAAATGGCAACTGGCGCAGGCCGTCCGCCCGTCACTGCCCACCTGCATGTCCCAAAAAAGCGCTTTGCCGAGCAGGATGGCCGCCTGCTTGTCGCGGATGAAGTCCTTGAGATTTGAAGGCTCGGGAACTTTCAATTTCCTTAACGATTCCAGCTTCGGCGCTGGCTCAGGTTTGATCTGGCCGAAGGCCGGATGATGGATGGTGGAGGCGAGGGTCAGCAACGCGACAACACGCGCGGCGCGACGGTACGAATTGGATGTTTTCACGACTTATTTTTGCATTGGGTTAATTCGGGCCGGACAGGATAGCACTGCTCGTGGAGTTTTTCAGAGAAAGGCTTCGGGGGGGGGCAGGTCACGGACGCGCGCAACACGTTCTTACCACGATGCGACCACGCGGCGGGGCCGCGCTGGGACTGGCTGCCGCCAATCCGGGGTGAAGCGGAGGAAACGGCGCGGCAGCTCTCAACCCGGCGGCACCCTGAGCCGATAGGGCAGGTACTCTTGTTCGGGTTGGTGTGGTCCCGGGGCGTTCGCGCGAATGGCCGGCCGGGTTTGCTCTCCGCCCGCGCGACGAGGTGTATGGCTGGCGGATTGGCATTTTGTTTCACGCGGGATGGGTGGCGCGGCGCGGCCGGCTGGCTGACGCTGGGCCTGCTGCTGGCCGTGTTCCTTGCGAGTACGACTCCGTCCGCGCGCGCCGCCACCGCCGACATCCAGACGTCGGTCTCCGGTCCGGACACGGTGGGCGCGGGCGGCTCGGTGGCCTACACCGTCACCATCACCAATCTCGGCTCCGGCACCGCCTCCAGTGTCATCCTGCGGGACACGCTGCCGGCCGGGGTGACGTTCGTGAGCGCGACGGGCGGCGGCACGAACAGCGGCGGGGTGGTGACATGGCCGACCTTCGCCTCGATCGCCAACGGGGTGGGGTTCTCCTACACCGTCACGGTCACCGCGCCCGCCAGCGGCACGTTCACCAACACCGTTTCCAGCACGGCCGCGAGCACCGATCCGGATGCGACCAACAACAACGGCACCGGGGGCGATGGCACCGTCGAGACCACGGTCACGGCGCAGGCCGACGTGCGGACCACCCTCAGCGCCGCGGCGAGCGTCATGGCCGGGTCCACGCTCATTTACTCGATTTCCGTCACCAACGCCGGGCCGGACACCGCCACCAATGTCGCGGTGCGCACCACCTTGATCCCGACGACGGCGACCTTTTACAGCGCGTCCGGGGGGGGCGTGGATGCCGGCGGCGGCGTGGTGAATTGGCCCGCCTTCAACCTTGCCAGTGGCACCGCCACCAACCTGACCCTGACGGTCGTCGCGCCGACCAGCGGTTCGCTGACCAACACCGTGACCAGCACGGCGACGACGGAGGACCCGGTTGCCACCAACAACGATGGCTCGGCCGCGGGCGCCAAAGCGGTCACCAGCATCACCCCCAATATCCCGGTCGCCGACTTCACCGGCTGCGCCACCGCGACCAACGTGGCCACCACGACCTGGTCGCACACCGTCGGCACCGGCGCCAACCGGCTCCTGCTGGTGGGCGTCGCCTTCGCCGGCACCGACCGGTCGATCTCCAGCATTTCCTTCGGGGGTGCGAATTTTACCTACGTCGGCAGCTCGGGCGTCAACCGGCGGGTGGAAGTGTGGAAACTGGTCAACCCCACCGCGGGCACCGCCAGCATCATTGCCAACTGGAACGGCAGCAAAGACGCCGTGTTCTGGTCCGGCTCCTTCACCAACGTGGATCAGAGCACGCCGCTCGGCACCTTCCAGTCCGCCAGCGGGAGCAGCACGACCCCGAGTGTGACCGTGAGCAGTGCCACGGGGGAACTGGTGGTGGACATCCTGGCGGCGGCGGGTGACGCCGGGGCCATCAGTCCCGGCGGGGGCCAGACGCTGATTTGTTCGGGCAATACGGGAACCGGGAGCGGCGATGCCCGGGGCGGCGGCAGCTCCGAACCCGGCGCCAGTTCGGTGACCATGTCCTGGTCGTTGGGCAATTCCAAAAACTGGGACCTCGGCGCGGTCGCCCTGCGGGCCGCTCCCGCCTTGTCGGCCGACGTCGTCACCCTCGCCAGCGGGCCGGCGACCGTGGTGGCCGGGGCCAATCTGAACTACACCATCGCCGTGACGAACCTGGGTCCGGTGGCCGCCACCAACATCGTCGTGAGAGATACGCTGGCCACCGGGGCGACGTTTTATTACGCCTCCGACGGCGGCACCCACAGCGCCGGGGTGGTGACGTGGCCGGCGTTCTCGCTCGCCAGCGGCGCGGTGAAAATCCTGACCCTGACCGTGACGTCCCCCGGCAGCGGGACGCTGACCAACTCCGTCCTGAGCACGGCGACGACCTACGACCCGGTCGCGAGCAACAACAACGGCGCGAGCGGGGCGGTGGTGACCACGGTCACGTCGGCCGGTCCGCCGGGCGTGGCCGGGACCAGTTGTGTCACTGCCAACTCGGTGGCCACCCGGACGTGGTCGCACACCGTCCCCAGCGGCAACAACCGGTTGCTCGTGGTCGGCCTCTCCTTGCGCGACCGGACGCGCACCGTGACGAGCCTGACCTACGGCGGCACGGCGCTGACCAAGATCGGCTCCTCCAACGTCCGCTACGGCGTCGAGCTGTGGCGGCTGGTGGGACCGACGGTGGGCACCGCCAACCTCGTCGCCAATTGGAGCGGCAGTTCGGACATGGTCGGCTGGTCCGGTTCCTTTACGAACGTGAACCAAACCACTCCGCACGGGGCGATCGCCGTCGCCAATAATACGTCCTCCTTCGCCCCGTCCGTCACGATCGGATCCGCGCCTGGCGAACTGGTCATCGACACCCTCGCCACCCGCGGCAGTGCCAACTCCACGACCGCGGGCGCTGGCCAGACCTTGATTTGCAGCGGGGCCTTGGGGAACGGCGGAACGGATGGTCGCGGGGCCTCGAGCTCGGAAGCCGGCGCGGCCAGCGTCACGATGTCCTGGACGCTGGGCACGGCCCGCAGCTGGGAAATGGCGGCGGTCTCCCTGAAACCGGGGACGCCCGTCCAGGCCGACGTCGCCACCACGCAAACCGGGCCGTCCGTCGCCAACGTCGGCGCGAACATCACCTACACGATCACCGTGACGAACCAAGGCCCGGCCACCGCCACCAACGTCATCGCCACGGACACCCTCCCCACCGGCGTCACCTTCGTCAGCGCGTCCAGCGGCGGCACGCTCAGCGCCGGGGTGATTACCTGGCCGACGATCAGCGCCCTCGCGGCGGGGGCTTCGACTTCCTACACCGCGGTTGTCACTCTCCCCACGCTCGGCTCCTACACCAACGTCGTCCGCAACACCGCCACCACGAGCGACCCGGACGCCGCGAACAACAACGGCACCGCGGCCGCAGCCAAGGTCATCACCACCGTGTCCGCGGTGAACCTTTCCGGCTTCGTCTATCTCGACGCGAACCGCAACGGCTTCAAGGACGGCGCGGAAGCCGGCACCGCCCTGACGTTGTACGCCAAGCTCTTCCCGACCAGCTCGCCCGCGGGTCCGGCGACGCAGGCCGCGGCGGTGAACAGCGCAACCGGCGCCTTCGTGCTGACCAACGTCGGCGCCGGCAGCTACACCGTGATCATTGATAACAACAACACGCTCGCCGACGTGACGCCCACGCTGCCCGCGGGCTGGAGCGGCGCGCAGATGCCCACGCAAACCCGCACGGTCGTGGTGACGACCTTCGACGTGGGCAACCTGAACTTCGGCCTCGTCAACGCCATCACGCTCTCCGGCAAAGTCTTTCTCGACACCGGCACCGGCGGCGGCACCGCCAACGACGGCGTGAGCAACGGCACCGAGGCCGGCAAACAGGGCGTCGTCGTGCGCTTGACCGACACCACCGGCGCGACGACCCACGACACGGCGACGACCGATGGCGCGGGCAATTACAGCCTGCTCGTGCCCTCGACCTTGACCACCGGCACGGTGCTGAAAGTGGTGGAAGTAAACGCGACCGGCTTCCTCTCGACCGGCGCGGGCGTGGGCAACACGGGCGGCACCTATGACCGCACGACCGACACGGTGACCTTCACGCTGGTGGCGGCGACGGTGTACACGGCGGTGAACTTTGGTGACGTGCCCGTGAACACGTTCCCGAACGACAGCCAGCAAAACGGCGCGGCGGGAAATTTCGTGCTGCACTCGCACACCTTCACCGCCGGCTCGGCGGGCACGGTGACCTTCAGCGTGACCAACTCGCCCCGGCCCGTGATCGCGGGCTGGAGCGTGGTGCTCATGCGGGATACGAGCAACAACGGCCAGCTCGACGCGGGCGACAACATGATCACCGGCGCAATCACCGTGGCCGCGGGCGACAAGGTGAGCATTCTCGTGAAGGACTTCATCCCGCCGATCGCGCCCTTCAACGCGCAGGACCAGATCATCGTCACCGCGCTCTTCACCTACACCGGCGCGAGTCCGGCGTTGACGGCGACGGCGACCCGCACGGCGTTGACGACCGTCGGGAAACCCGCCGGCGCGGCGCTCACACTGCTCAAGGCGGCGGACCGCGACACCGCACTGCCCGGCCAGACGATCACCTACACCGTGACCTACGCGAACCGCAGTTCCGAGCTGCTGGGGAACGTGGTGATCTACGATGAAGTGCCGGCGTTCACGACCTTCGCCAGCGCCCTCGCGAGCACGCTCGGCAGCGGCCTCACGGGCGTGACCATCACCGCGCCCAGCATCGGCTCCACGGGGCCGATGCGGTGGACCTTCGCCGGCTCGCTGAACCCCGGCGCCTCGGGGAGCGTGAGCTTCGCCGTGACGCTGGCGCAGTGAGGACGGGTGGGGTGGCGACAGCTTGTCGCCACCAATTTGTCCCCGCTTGTTTAGCCCCAACGGGGCGGTGCCATCCCAGCCCAGGGCAGCGCCCTGGGTTGGCTTCGGCGAAGCACCACAGCCCTGAAGGGGCGTTCCATTTCCCCGCGCCGCTCCGCCCATGGTTCGCCCCTTCAGGGCTGCGCGGGCGATCAACGCCAAGAACCTAGGGCGATGCCCTAGGCTGAAATGGCACCGCCCCGTTGGGGCTAATCAGGTACGAGGTGCCGGCCTATTTTCGATCCTCCCTGCGGAAGTTCATTGATCAATCGTTGCGAAAGATCATGCCGTCCGCACCGGGGCCTCCGTCCCCCTTCTAAGAAACACAGGTGCCGACGTGGCCGCCGCAACGCCGGGTCGATCAGGCTTCCTCGGTTCCGGCCGCCCACGGACGAACCCCGGCGGGGTTCCCGGTGAATAGCCGGGGGTGGAGCGAGGCACGAGCGAGACCCCCGGAAACCCGCCGCCGCGTTCCAGAACCCCGGCGGGGTTCCCCTCGCACCGGACCGTCCGCAACTCCCGGGATGGGGCTACCCCGCCGGGGTAGATTCTGCTTCCCGCCCCGTTTCCGGGGGTGCGCTCGTGCCTCGCGCACCCCCGGCTATTCATTGGGAACCCCGCCGGGGTTCGTCCGCCTCCTCCCGTCGGCGGCTACCGGGGGGAGACGGCGGCGCTGCCGGTTATCACGGTTCCGGCCCGAACTTTCGCAGCGATTGATACCCGGCCGGGTCGTTGTCAGAAACTGAACTGCGCCCCGCTTCAACGCTTCAACGCTTCAACGTCGCAATTTTTTTCTTCCCGCCTTCCCCTCCTTCCCCCGCCCCCGGCTCCCACTCACCCCTGCTCGCCGCCGGTTCGCCCCAAAGCTCTGGACCCGCCCTTCCCGGCCGTCGCGGGTCGCGTTAAGTCCCCACCCGCCAAGCCGATAGCAAGGAATCATGAAGGGAAGAGACCGGCTGAAATCCGGCGCTCTTCGGCAGGTCGAGCCGTCCGCATGGATGCGGTCTGCCAACCCTGTTCCCGCAGCAGAGTAGCAACCACGCAGAAGCAAAAAGTATGAAAGCCAATCGAACCGTCCTCACCCACTCCCGCCGTTCCGCGCTGGCGGGGGGCATCGCCGCCGTGTGTGTGGCGTTGTCACTTGCGTGGACCGAACCCGCCGCCGCCCAGAGCAAGGGCGATGTGCAAATCTCGCTGCTCGCCCGCAAGGTCACGGCCGCCGCCGACGGCAAGGAGCAACTGATCGCCGCCGACACCGCGCGCCCCGGCGAAGTGATCCAGTACGACGCGGTGTACAGCAACACGGGCAAAAAGGAGGTCCGCAATCTCGCGCCCACTCTGCCCATTCCCGCGGGCATGGAATTCGTCGCCGAGAGCGCCAAGCCCGCCGCCACGCAGGCCAGCCTCGATGGCCGCACCTTCGAAGCCTTCCCCCTCGTCCGCAAAATCAAGCGCCCCGACGGCCGCGTCGAGGAAGTGCCCGTGCCCTTCTCCGAGTACCGCGCGCTCCGCTGGAATGCGGGCGAACTGAAAGCCGGCGCCACCACGCGCATCATCGCCCGCGCCCGCCTCCAGACCAACGTCGCCAGCCGCTGAACCGCCTCCGCCATTTTTCGGTAAACCATTTTCCAACCGCAGCCACCGCAACTTTCCCTCGTTATGATTCGCAACTTTCTCCACCTCACCCGCCGGTTCGCCCGTGCCACGCAGGCCGTCGCCGGCCCGCATCGCGGCGCGCTCCGCATCGCGTTCCTCGCGCTCGCGCTCGTCGCGCTCGCGCCGAACCCGCTCGAATCCGCCGCGCCGCCCGCCGGCACGAGCATCGGCAACCAGGCCAGCGCCAGCTACACCGACTCGAGCAACACGCCGCGCACCGCGACCTCGAATGTCGCGCTCACGATCGTGCAACAGGTCTCGAGCTTCGCGCTTACGACCGACGCCCAGACGAAGCAATCGGCGGCGGGCGGCCAGGTGTTCTTCCCGCACACCATTTCGAACACCGGCAACGGCACGGACACGTTCACGTTGAGCGTGACCAATGCCACCGGGGATAATTTCGACCTCACCTCGCTCGCGCTCTACGCCGACCTCAACGGCGACGGCCTGCCCGACAACAACACCGCCATCACCAGCTCCGGTCCCTTGGTGGCGGGCGCGACGTTCAAGTTCGTCGCCGTCGGCACCGTGCCCAGCTCGGCCACCGCGGCCCAGAGTGGCAATATCACCATCACGGCGGCGGGCACGGCCACGGCCAGCCCGGCCGCCGCGGCGAGCAACACGGACACGGTCACGGTCACCGCCAACGGCGTCGTCACCGTCACGCAGTCGCTCAGCTCGAACTCGGGCGCGGCCGGCAGCGGCCCCTACACCGTCACGATCAATTACAACAACATCGGCAACGTGACGGTCACCAACGTCAACCTCCTGAACGTCATTCCCGCCGGCTTCTCCTACGTCACCAACAGCGCGCGCTGGAGCGTGCTTGGTGCGGGCACGGCGCTGACCGATGCCGCGGGCGGCGCGCAGGGCACCTCGCCGGACACGATCACCTACGACTACGGCGCCACGGTGGCGGGACGCGTCACGGCGGTCATCGCCCGCGTGCTGCCCGGCCAGTCCGGCACCTTGACCTTCACGGTGACGATCACCGCCGGGACGCAGGCGGGCAAAATCCAGAACCCTGTGACCTACACCTACGATCCCGGCACGGGTACGGCGCTCGGACCGTTGAGCGCGAACACGACGGAATTCACCGTCACGCAAAGCACGGGCGTATCGATTTCCGGTCAGACGGTCGCCTCGGCCACGCAGGGCAGCACGGTGACTTTCACCAACACGGTGCAGAACACGGGCAACGGCACCGACTCGTTCGACATCACCATCGCCAACACCAGCTTCCCGGCGGGCACGACCTTCACGCTCTACCAGAGCGACGGCAACACGCCGCTGGTGGACGTCAACGGCAACGGCATTCCTGACACCGGCCCGCTCACGACCAACGCGACCTACAATGTGGTTGTGAAGGCCGTGCTGCCCACCGGCAGCTCCGGCACCGGCGTGAACTACACCGTGGCCGTGACCGCGACCTCCAAGACAAGTTCCGCCACCACCGCCAGCGCCAACGACGTCCTCACCTCCGTGGTGGGCAACACCGTCGATCTGACCAACGGCGCGTCCGGCGGCGGCGGGGCCGGCCCCGAAGTCAGCGCCGTGGTGTCCCAGAGCGCCAATCCGAACACGACCACGCGCTTCACGCTCGGCATCACCAACACCAGCGGCGTCGCTGACATCTACAATCTCGCGGCGAGCACCAACTCGGGCTTCTCGACCACGACCTTCCCGGCCGGCTGGAGCGTGGTCTTCCGCGACACCGCCGAGGCGATCATCACCTCGTCGGGCGTGCTCAACGCCGGCGCCGACAAAACGGTGTACGTCGATGTGACCGTGCCGACGGGGCAGGCGCCGGGGACCAACCACCTCTACTTCCGGGTTACCTCGCCGACCTCCGCCGCGACGGACACGCTGCACGACGCCCTGATCATCAACACCGTCCGCAGCCTCTCGTTCACGGGCAATCACAACGGCCAGGTCACGCCCGGCGGCTTCGTGGTCTTCGCGCACACGATCGTCAACAACGGCAACGTCCTCGAAGGCGACGGCACGCTTAGTTCCATCAACCTCACCCGCGCCGATTCGCTCTCCGGCTGGAGCTCGGTCATCTACTACGACTTGGATGGCGACGGCGCGATCGGGGCGAGCGATCCGATCATCACCAGCCTCAGTTTCGTCAGCGACGGCGGGGCCGGCCTGGCGGTCGGTGAGAGCGTGCGCCTCCTGGTGAAGGTCTATTCCCCGCCCGGCACGCCGGTCGGCACCATCGACGCGACCACCGTCACGGCGACCACCGCCAACGGCACCTACGTGACCACCGTGCCCAGCGTGGTGCTGGTGGCCAACAACTCGACGGTGATCTCCGGCGACCTCCAGCTCACCAAGGAGCAGGCGCTCGATGCGAACCTCGATGGCACGCCCGACACGGCCTACACCACCGCCGATCTCTCGACCGGTGCGCTGCCCGGCAAGGCCATCCGCTACCGCATCACCGTGAAGAACAACGGCAGCACGCCGGCCACCAGCGTGAAAATCTACGACACCACGCCGGCCTACACGCTCTACACGAGCACCAGCCCCGCGGCGACCACCGTGGGTTCCGTGACCACCGTGCCGAGCAATGGGGCCGCGGGTGCGCTCCAGTTTGACATCGGCACGCTCAACCCCGGTCAAAGCGCCGTGGTGACCTTCGGCGTCATCATTCAGCAGTAAGCCAGACGCACGGGGGGGCGGCTCGCCGCTCCCCCTTTTTTTTTGCGACGACGGCCCGCGCCATCTCCGGCGCCCGGCGTCTCCCGCTCAGGGAGCCAGCTCCGCATGGTGATGGCATGGAAAACAAGTGGCAGACATTCCCGCTCCGTTGCTGGCGGGCCGGGGGGCGTTGCGCCCTGCTGGCGCTCGTCGGCGCGGCGCTCGTCCCCGCCCCGGTCGCGCGCGCGGTGGACATCGTCAACCGCGCCACGGCCCAGCTCACGCTCCCCTCGCTGGCGCAGCCCGTGACGCTCACGAGCGAGTCGGTGACGACCCGGGTCGAGGTGCCGGTCGGCGTCCCCTTCCAAGTCACGCAGCAGGTCTCCCCCACCGCCGCGGTGCCCGGCCAGGAGGTCATCTTCACCCTCACCGTCACGCGCCTGTCCAACAGCGTGGCCGCCCCGTTCGCCCTCACCGTCAACGGCCAGCCGCAGTCGTCGCTGCTGCTGAAGGTCATGATCCCCGCCAACACCACCTTCGTGCGGGCCACGGCTCATGTCCCCAGGGTGCGCGGCGCCACCCCGACCACCGACCAGATTCTTTACCATCGGGTCGGGGACGCGGAGCACGCCTACTACACCACCGCGCCGACCGAGTTGCTCCGGGTGGACAAGGTCGCGTGGGGTTATCCCAGCCTGCCCGCGGGCACCAACGTCACGGTGACGTTCGCGGTGAAAGTCAACGCGAACGCCGACGGCCCCGTGCGGAACACGGCGCAGGTGGTGTACGCGGAGACCGCCAACGGCCCGCCGAAAACTCTCGCGTCCAATCCCGTCCAGTTCGAGGTCGCCGGCACTCCGTCGGCGATTCGCAGTTTTCGGGACGGCGGATTTTCCACGCCCATCAACAGCACCGTCCTGAGCCAGCCCATCTTCCTTCAGGCTGACTCCGCCCCGTGCAACGCCGTCCCCGACGTCATCGAGACCAACGTCGTCGTGATCACGTCGGCCCGGACCGGCGATCGCGAGAGCATGATGGTCGTCGAGACCGGGCCGAACACCGGCGTCTTCCGCGTGCTGCGCGGCCTGCCCACGCGCGACGCGGGGCAGTTCCCCATGGGCGTGGAAAACGGCTTCATCGAAACCACCCGCGACGACACGCTCACCGTGGAATTCCTCGGCTGCGGTTCGCGCCGCGTGGTGACGCTGATCCTCATCGATCCCTCGGGCGTGGTGTTCGACAGCCTCAGCAACACGCCCGTCGCCGGCGCGCGCGTCACGCTCCAGGACGCCGCCAGCGGCAGTCCCGCCGCGGTGTTCGGCCCGGATGGTATCACGCCCGCGCCCAACTCGGTCATCACCGCCGGGGATGGTCGCTACGTGTTTCCGACCGTGCGCCCGGGCAGCTACCGCCTGCAGGTGACGCCGCCGCCCGGCTATCAGGGGCCGAGCACGCTGCCCGCCAACCGCCTGCCGGCGGGGCGCGCGATTCATGCGCCCGGTTCCTTCGGCGGCAGCTTCCCGGTGAGCGCGCTCACCGGCGCGGTGACGATTGATTATCCGCTCGATCCGCTGGCGATTGGCGGCGTCGGGATGTTCCTCCAGAAAACCGGGTCGCGCGCCACGGCGGAGATTGGCGACTTCATCGACTACACGGTACGCGTGCGCAATGTCAGCGGCCTGGCGCTGTTCGGCGTGCGCATCATGGATTCGCTGCCCGCGGGCTTCGCCTATCAAACCGGCACCGCAAAATTCGCGGGCGCGGCGATTCAACCCGCCACGGCGGGCGGCGGTCCGCGCCTCGATTTCGCCGTCGGCATGATCGACCGCGATGCGACCGTGACGCTGACCTACCGCGTGCGCATCGGCCCCGGCGCGCTCCAGGGCAATGGCATCAACTCGGCCGCGGCCGCCAGCACCGGCGCGCCGGTCTTCACCAGCAACGTCGCCAGCCATCGCGTGCAATTGCAGGGCGGCGTCTTCACCGACAAGGCTTTCATCATCGGCAAGGTGTTCGTCGATGCGAATGGCAATCACCTCCAGGACGCGGGCGAGCCGGGCATTCCCGGCGTGCGGATTTTCCTCGAGGACGGCACCTACGCCATCACCGATGGCGCGGGCAAATACAGCTTCTACGGCCTCAGCCCGCGCACGCACGTCGTGAAGCTCGACGGCACCACGCTGCCCGCAGGCGCGAAAATGCTGGTGCTCTCGACCCGCCACGCCGGCGTCGGCACCTCGCGCTTCGCCGACCTCAAGCGCGGCGAATTGCACAAGGCCGATTTTGCGGAAGGCTCGGCCACACCCGCCATCCTCGCCGAGGTGCAGGCGCGGCGAAAAAAAGCTGGCGCGCTGAACGGTGAAATCGAGGCGCAGCTCAAGAGTGAACTCACGCGCGACGGCCTGCCCGTGCCCGCCGGCGACCTCCGCGCCCAGCCCGCCAGCGGCCTCATCGGCGGGCCGCGCACGGTGCCCGCAACGCCCGCCGCTGATCCCGGTGCCGGCGCGCGCCGCGGCCGCACCAACACCGTCCCGACCGTCCCGAGCGACCCATTGCCGCCGTCGGCCGCCGTGCCCGCCGCTGATTCGGCAGTGCCCGCGGGTCGCACAATCCCCATCACCCTCCCGACCCTCACGAGCGACCCGTTGCCGACATCTGCTGCCGTGCCCCGCGTCATCACCAACACCGTCCCAACCGTGACGTTCACCCCGTCGCCGCCGTCGCCGCCCGCGCCCGCCCGCCCACGCAAAATCGCCAGCACCGTGCCGACCGTCACCTACAGCGTGGTTCCTGCGGCGAAATCGGCGAGCGCCGCGCCGCGCACGATCACCAACACCGTCCCGACCCTCACGTTCAACACGTCGCCACCGTCGCCGCCGTCGCCGCCCGTGAGCGCCCGCCCGCGCAAAATCGCCAGCACCGTGCCCACCGTCGCGTTCGGCGTGGTCCCCGCACCGCCCGCCGCGAGCGCCCGGCCGGGTGCAACGACCACCGCCGTCAGCGGCGCGACGAGCAATCGTCCCGGTGCCGCCGCTGCCGTCGCGCTCCCGCTGCGCACGATCACCAACACCGCCGCCACCCTCACGTTCAGCGCGTCGGCGGCCACTCCGCCAGCGGACGACCTCGAGAACGACGAGGAGAACGCAACCAGCGACGCCGTCAGTGGTGCGGCGAGCAACAGCCCGGTCGCGGCCATCGAGCCGCGTGCGACTGCGCAACGGTCCATCACCAACACCGTCGCGACCGCCACCTTCAGCGCCTCCCCGGCGATCATGCCCGTGCGCGACGAGCGGCGTGAAATCATCCCCACCGTCAAGGTCGCAGGAGCCAACCGCCCGCGCACGACGCCAGCACCCGTCGCGCCCGCCCCGCGCACGATTCCCATCACGCTCCCGACGCTCACGAGCGGCACATTCGCTCCCGCTGCCACCGCGCCCGCCGCTGTTCCCGTCGCGTCCGCACCTCGCACCATTTCCATCGCCGCTCCGACCGTCACGAGCGATGCGCAGCCGCCCGCCGCGCCCGCGCCGCGCCCGATCGCCCCCACCGTCCCGACCCTCACGTTCGCCGCCGCCCCGGCCCCTGCGCCCGCCGCGCCTGCTCGGCCTGCCACCGCGCCGGTTGCGGCACCCGCTCCCGCGCCCGTCGCCGCACCGGTCACCACCCTGACCACCAACGACATTTTCACCACGCTCCTGCCCGCCAACTCGCTGACCGCCGACACCTCCGGCCTGCCGCCCGCGCCCGCCGGCCCGGCCCCCTTGCTCAATCTCAGCGTCGCCCTCACCAACCTCGACAACACGCTCGGCTTCGTGGACCTCAAGGACCGCGACACGCTCCCGATGCCGCAGGCCACCGTGCGCGTGAAGGGCACCCAGGGCGCGAAGTTTTCCCTCACCGTCAACGGCGTCGAAGTCCCCGTCGCGCGCGTCGGCAAGCGCACCGAAATCGCCGACCTGAAACTGCAGGTCTGGGACTACATCGGCGTGAGTTTCAAGCCCGGCGAAAACGCCCTCGAGCTGGCGCAGCGCGACCCGTTCGGCAACGTGCGCGGCACCCGCCGGATCACGCTCATCGCCCCGGATCGATTGGGTATTATTCGCATTCTGCTGCCGAAGGAACTGCCCGCCGCCGACGGCCGCACGCCGGTCACCGTCCGCGTCGAACTGGTCGATGCCAAAGGCGTGCCCGTCACCGCCCGCACCGCCCTGACCCTCGAGAGCAGCCTCGGCCGCTGGGAGGTCGAGGACCTCGACAAAAAGGAGCCGGGCATCCAGGTCTTCCTCGAAGGCGGCCGCGGCGAATACCCGCTCGTGCCGCCGATGGAACCCGGCGACGCGCAGCTCACGATCAGCAGCGGCGTGCTGCGTGGGGAGGCCAAGCTGTCCTTCCTCCCCGAGCTGCGGCCGCTGATTGCGGTCGGCATCATCGAAGGCCAGATCAATGTGAACCGGCTCGACTTCCGGGCATTGGCGCCGACCCGTTCACGCGATGGTTTCGACGAGGAACTGCGCGGCTTCGCCCTCAGCAGCCGCGACGGCAAAGTGAACGGCGGCGGGCGCACGGCGTTTTTCCTGAAAGGCAAAATCAAGGGCGATATGCTCCTCACCGCCTCCTACGATTCCGACAAACTCACGCGCGAACGCCTCTTCCGCGACATCCAGCCCGACGAGTTTTATCCGGTGTACGGCGACTCCTCGGTGCGCGGCTTCGATGCGCAAACCACCGGCAAATTTTTCGTTCGCGTGGACAAAAAGAAATGCTACGTGCTCTACGGCGACTACGTCACGCAGTCGAACAACGAGGCCCGCTCGCTCGGCAATTACAACCGCAGCCTTACCGGCGTCCGCACGCATCTCGAACAAGGCTGGCTCAACGCCAACGCCTGGGTCGCCCACGACAGCACCCGCCAGATCATCGAGGAACTCCCCGCCAACGGCACCTCCGGCCCGTATCTCTTCCACATCAGAGACGGCCTGGTGAACAGCGAGAAAGTCGAAATCCTCACGCGCGACCGCCAGCAGCCGGCGGTCATTCTCAAGACCGTGGCGCTGGTGCGGTTCAGTGATTACGAGTTTGAACCTTTCACCGGTCGCATCCTCTTCAAAGCCCCGGTCCCCAGCCTCGACGCGAACCTGAACCCCGTCTCCATCCGCGTGACCTACGAGGCCGATCAGGGCGGCGACAAATTCTGGGTCTTCGGCGCGGACGCCCAGGTCAAGCTCCACGAACGCATCGAGGTCGGTGTGTCCATCGCGCGCGACCAGAACCCCGTCGCGCCGTACCAGCTCCACGGTGCCAACGCCACGGTGAAGCTCGCGCCCAAAACCTTCCTGCTCGCCGAAGTCGCGCAGAGCGATGCCGCCGGCGTCACGGGCAACGCCGGCCGCATCGAGCTACGCCACCAAGACGACAAGAACGAAGTGCGCGCCTACGTGGGCCGCGCCGAAAACACCTTCAGCAACTCGGCCGCGATCCTCTCCGCGGGCCGCGTCGAGTCCGGCATCAAGGCCGTCCGCAAACTCGGCCCGAGCACGCGCCTGCTCGCCCAGGCCATCGACACCGCGGCCGCCGGCGGTGGCAGCCGGCGCGGCGTGGTGGTGGGCGTCGAGCACACCTTCACGAACCAGGTGCGCATCGAGGTCGGCGCGCGCTACAGCACCGAAACCGCCGCGCCCGCCGGCCCCGTCACCGCGTTTCCCGGACTGAGCCAGGACGACGTGACGAGCCTGCGTGCCAAGGTGACCGCGCCGATTCCGTTCGTGAAAAACGGCTTCATCTATTCGGAATACGAGAACGATGTTCAGCGCACCGAACGCCGCATGGCCGCCATCGGCGCGGATTTTCAGGTCAACAGCAAAACCAAGATCTATGCCCGCCACGAGTTCCTCTCTGCGGTCGGCAGCCCCTTTGATCTCAACTCCGTGCAGCAGCAGAACATCACCGTCTTCGGCGTGGACTCGGCCTATTTGAAGGACGGCAAATTCTTCAACGAATACCGCATGCGCAACGCCCTCACCGGGCGCGAGGCCGAGACCGCCACCGGCCTGCGCAACGGCTGGAGCATCGCCGAGGGCCTGCGGATCAACACCACCCTCGAGCGCGTCTCGCCGCTCGTCCGCGGCGGCCAGGCCGAAGCCACCGCCGGCACCGCGGCCATCGAGTACACGCGCAGCCCCGATTGGAAGGCCACCACGCGCCTCGAACTGCGCACCAGCCGGCAGAACGACAGCCTGCTCCACACCTTCGCCTACGCGCAGCGCCTCACCGACGACTGGACCTTCCTCGGCCGCACCATCCTGCACGTGCTCCAGAACAGCGGCGCGACCGGCGGCGAGAGAACCCAAGGCCGCATCCAGGCCGGCTTCGCGTGGCGGCAGACCGAGATCAGCGTGTGGAACGCGCTGCTGAAGACCGAATACAAACGGGAAGACGACTCAACCCAGCCCGCGCAGCAGCTCGCGCGCGACGTGGCGATCGTGTCCGTCCACGCGCACTACCAGCCTTCCGCGAAGTGGTTTGCCAGCGCGCATTACGCCGGGAAAGCCGTCTGGGAAAACTCGCTCGGCCGCAACAGCACCTATCTCGCCCACCTGATCGCCGGCCGCGCCTCCTACGAGATCACCAAGCGCTGGGACCTTGGCATCAACGCCAGCGCCCTGGTGAGCGGCAACCTCAAGGGCGTGCAGTTCGGTTTCGGTCCCGAACTCGGCTACGTCCTCAAAGACAACTTCCGTTTCGGCGTCGGCTACAACCTCTTCGGCTTCCGCGACCGCGACCTCGGCGCCGAAGATTACACCAGCCACGGCGCCTACCTCGCCCTCCGCATGAAGTTCGACGAGACCCTCCTCCACCGCCTGAAACCCGACGCCAAAAAGCCGGACTGAGCGTCGGGAGCGCGGGTGGGCAGAAGCTCAAAGCTCAAAGCCCAAAGCTCAAGGGAAGGTCCAAGCACCAAGCTCCATCGCCGCGCGTCCAGCCGCGCCTCTGCGTCGTGCCGGAGGCACGCAAGAAATTAGCCGGTGGTGCAGCGCAGCGGAACCACCGGACCACCCACCCCCACCGAACCCTGCGCCCCAGCGGGGCGCGAGAGTCGTGGAACTTCCCCGACGCTTCTTCCGTCGCTCCGCCGTCTGGACGACGCGCCGTTCCCGTCCCGGAGGGACGCCGGAGGAAATTAGCCGGGGGCAAGTCCGCCCCAGCGGACGCCGCCCCCGGAACGGGTGCCGCGTGGCTCCGTGCCCCAACGGGGCATCGAAGAAAAGGGCCGTGGCGACGAGTGCCGGCGGCATTGCCGCGGGGAGGCCGCCGCCAAAAACTTCTTCGATGCCCCGCTGGGGCATGGCCCGTTCGGCTGCGCGACCGGGGGCCGCGCCCGCGGCGCGGGCTTGCCCCCGGCTAATCTCCTGCGGCGTCCCTCCGGGACGAAGAGCGAGGCGTCGGCGACCATCCTCCGGTGCTCTGATGGTTGCCAACGCAACGGCAAAACCCTCGTGGTGCGCGAGGATTTTGAAGAGTTGCAGTACCGAGGCTCCCTTTCCCGGCCTTTCTCTGTACTACAACTCTTCAGAATCCTCGCGCGCCGCGAGGATTTTTCTTGGAGCGCGGCTGTGTGCGCGGAGCACCAGCCGCAGCAGGTTGGCCGCAGCGGACGCCTCTAATTCCAACAAGTGTCGGCGAGGTTTCGGGGCTGCTGCGGCTGGTCCTCGGCGGACACAGCCGCGCTCCGTGGGTTGCGGCCCCGCCGCGCTGTGTCCATCGCGTCTCTGTGGTCCAACTCCCCTGTCCCGCTTTTACTTCGTCGCCTTTTTCAACGCCGCCAGATACTCCACCAGATCCACCAGCTCCTGCGTGGTCATCGTCTGTTGCAGCCCCGTGGGCATGATCGAAAGCTTCGATTGCTGCCGGCGCGCGAGGTCCGTTTTCTTCACGCGATTGATCGCGCCGCCGAGCAGCTTCACCGACAGTTCCTCGGTCGTCTCGCTCGTGATCAGCCCGAACAACTCGTCGCCATTTTTCAGTTCGAGCTGCCACGCCTCGAAGCCAAACGAGATGCCCGCGCTCGGATCGATGATCGATTCGTACAGCGCATCCTTCCCCAGCTTCGTGCCGATCTCGGACAAGCCCGGGCCAAAGTCGATCCCCTCGCCATTGACCACATGACACTTGGCGCACCCGACCGTCTCGCGCCGGAAAACCTCCGCGCCACGCTTCACATCACCGCTGCGTTTCACCAATTCGGCGACCGGCGGCAGCACCTCGGTGCCCTGTCCTGGCGGCGGCGGGAGCAGGCGCGCGGCGGTGGCTTTCAGGTCGGGCCAGCGCACGGCGTTGAGTTCGGCGGTCGCCGTGAACCGCACATCGGCGGGCAACTTGTCCTCGCCCGCCAGTTTCAAGAGTCCCGCCGCGCCGTCCTGCGACCGCGCCAGCGCGCGGACCGCCTGCTTGCGCACCGCAACATCACGCTGCGCATCGGCCACGAGCGGCAGCAGCAGACCGGGCAGCGCCTTGCCCCCGGCGTTGCCCAGCGCCTCGACCAAACGCGCCGCGACCGGCGCATTCGTGCCCGTCAGCAGCGCGCGCACGCTGGCCAGATCGCCGCCCTCGAGCACGAGCCGCGCAGCGGTGACGCCGGCCTCATCGGTGGGATTTTTGGCCGCCACCTCGAGCAACCCGGCGTTCTGTCCCGAGATCCGAAACTGCGTGACCAGTTGTACAAACTGCGGCGTCCCGCGCGTCGCCTCGAGCACCTTGCCCAGTGCCTCGGTGAGTCGCGGGTTCGCCTTCACCTGCTCCGGCCCGAGCCGCGACAGCGCCGCGATCATCGTGGCCAGCCGGTCCGGATCAATCGGCTCGGCCCCGACGGCGAGGCTGGCCGCCGCGGCCAGAAGACAAAAAATGAGGCGCAATTTCATAGTGGTTTCGCGAGTGGCGGATTCATGCGTGCCGATGGAACGCTACGACCACCCCCCGACGCTGGGCAATTCCCTTTGCTCTGCCGAACTGAACCCGGGCGCATCGCAGTTTCTTGCAAGCGGCATGGTGTCCGCGCCAGCCGGGTGGGGCAGGCATCCTTGCCTGCCAGTTGGCGGGGCATCCCTGCCCCGTGTTCCCAGTTCCGCGGTGCTGCTCGGCCAGGGAAACGGGCGGCAGGGATGCCTGCCCCACCGCGCCCGCGAGAAGAGGGCCGTCCAAGAAAAAAACAAAGCCCCTGAGCAGCAGGTGCGTGCTGTGGCTGGTCGTGGCGACACAGCCGCGCTCCGGGGGGGCGCTGTCGTCACTCCGCCGCGAGGCCGAGCGCGGTGGTGAGGCGGTCGAGAAAGGGAATCTGGCGGTCCTTGATTTTGCGGCGGGCGGCGGGCAGCGAGAAAAAGGCGGCGCGATCGATCTCAGGGACGGGAACGAATCGGCCGGAGCCGAGCGGGTATTCGACCTCGAAGGTGTTGCTCTGGATTGGCTGCGATTCGTCCCAGTCGCCGGCAAAGGCCCAGGCGTGGACGGTCTTGCCGCCTTTCTGGAGGATGGATTCCAGCGGAATAAAGGGGCCATGCACGGGCAGGCCGGTCTCCTCTTGGAACTCACGAATGGCGGTGGTGAGCAGGTCTTCGCCGGGTTCGATTTCCCCCTTGGGAATGGTCCAGTGGCCGTCGTCGCGATGGGCGAAGAACGGGCCGCCGGGATGCCCGAGGAAGACTTCCAGTCTTTCGTCGCGCAGGCGGTACATCAGCAGGCCGGCGCTGAGGCGGGTGGATTTTCGTTTCATGGCCGGACGGTGGCGCGCTCGCGCAGGAGCTCGAGATAGGCCGTGGCGATGGGGTTGAACTGGCGGGCGTTGGAGGCTTCGAACAGCTCCTTGGCGCGCGCCTCGTTGCCGCGCTGGAGCTGATGCCAGCCGCGGTGGGCCAGCGTGTGGTGGCCCTCGGGATCGAGGCGGGCGGCCTGCGCGAAGGCGCGCTCGGCCTCGTCGTTGCGCCCGAGCCAGTCGAGGCTCATGCCGCGGCCGATGGCGGCGTATCCGTAGTGGGGATTGGCGGCAAGGCAGCGGTCGAACCACGCGAGCGCCGCGGTGACCTGCGCCTCGTTGCGGCTCTCGACGCCGACGCGGCGGGAGATTTCGCCGAGCTGGTAGGCGGTCTCGTAATTGCGCGGCTCGACGGCGTGGGCCTGTTCGAGCAGCGCGAAACTGTTGTCGCCGGGGCGCGGCTGGAGGGCGCGCGCGAGCAGGGAATCCTCGCGCCAACGCCGCACGCCGGTCGCGCCAAGCCAGGCGATGGCGGCGAGGAGGGCGAGCGTGAGCGCGGCGCGGGCGGGCGGCGCGCATTTCCACCAGTGCTGCTCGCCGGAGTAACGCGCCAGGCCGGCCATCAGCGCCGCTAGGGTTGTCGCGACGAGGGCGTTGGCGGGGATGTGGAAATTAAAATCGGTCACGGCGTGTAGCAGCAACGTGATAAGGCCGATGGTGGTGCCGAGCACGATGGCCGAGCGCGTGCCATACTGCGCCGAAGCCTCGTCGCGGCCGTGTTGCACAAATTTCCACGTCCGCGCGATGCCGGCGAAGAGCAGTATCCATACGGTCAGGGCGAGCGCCGCGCCCACCACGCCCCAGTCGGCGAGGAGATTGAGGTAGTCGTTGTGCGCGCGGTCCGGGCGAAGCTGGATGAAGGGCGGGCGATACTCGGGAAACCGATGGTCGAAATGCGCGGGGCCGACGCCGAGCCAAACGTGATCGCGCCACATTGCGACCGTGGGCTTCCAAAGCTGGAACCGGACGTCGTCGAGCCGGCCCCCGGCGAGTATGCGTTCAAAGCGCTGGTGGGCTTGCTGGGCGTTGACCACGAGAAATCCGCCCACGCCCGCGACCAGCAGGAAGAAGCTCAGCGCCGCGATGCGATAGCCGCGGCGGCTCGCCAGCACCGCGAAAAACAGCAGCACGCCCAGCACCGTCGCGATCCAGCCGCCGCGCGAGACGGTGAACCCGATGCCCGCGAGAATCACCAGCGCGGCGTAACCCGTCAGCACGCGCGTCGCGTGGCCCAGGCGCGACATGAGGGTGCAGGCCAGGGCCAGCGGGAGGATGAGTTCGAGAAAGCCGGCGAGATGGTTGGGATTAAAAAAAGTGCCGCTGCCGCGCTTGAGATACTGCTCGGGCCGGAGCAGATGCCAGACGGCCCGTTCGCCGGTGAAAAACTGATAGCCGGCGTAAAACGACAAGCCGGTGGCGACGAGAATCAGCGCGAGCACGATGGCCTGCGGTCCCTCGACGCGGTGCAGATTGTTCACCACGACCAGGAAGAGTGCCGCATAGACCGCGATGCGGAGCAGTTCCTCGCGCGCAACATATTCGATGTCCGCCTGCCCGTAACGCACGACGGCCAGCACGACGAACGCCGCCACGCCCCACGCGACCGGCGGCCAGAGCAGCGCGCCATCACGTTGAATCCACAGGCGCACCACCCAGAGCGCGAGCGTCACCACGGTCAGCGCCTGCACGACGACGAACTCCGTCGAGCGCACCGCGCCGAGGGCGAGCGGGGCGAAAATCAGCAGTGCCAGCACCGCGGCGAGGATCCCCCGCTCCAGTCCGGCATCGACACGCTCGCGATTCATCCGCGAAACCCTGCGGGGCGCGTGACGGAGGAGGCAAGGCGAAATTCGGAGAAGCGCAGGGTGCGAAGCTCAAAGCTCAAAGCTCAAGGGAAGCTCCGAGCGCCAAGCGGGCACGTCCGGGCGCGGCTCCCAACGAGTTGCCGCGGGCATCCGCGGTCCGCACCGGGGCGTAGGTCGCGGCTCACCGCGACGGACCTCGAGCCGTTGGACCTAACATGGCAAGGGGCGCCCGAAGCATTCGGTTTGCCGCGCACGCGCTGGGACGGCGTGCTGGTGGTGGATGGTGGAGCATCTGCGGCGGTTCCAGCGCATCGAACCCGAGGTGCGCCAGGGGCAATGCCAGCAGATCGGGCGGCTACTTCACCGCCGCCAGCTCCCGCGCCTTCGCCTTCGCGTCGGCCAGCGGGAGTTCGCCTTTGTCGATTTTGGCGAGGAAGGATTTCTGGGCGGTGTAGTCCTTGTTCACCACGCCGGCCTTGCTTTGCAGGATGCGCCCAGCTTCGCACCGTCGCCATTCACCACAACCGCTGAACCCCGTAGGCATCCAATAACTCGTCACTGCTCACCACCGGCAGTTCTTCAACCAGACACTGCGCGACCAGCATCCGGCCGAAGGGATCGCGATGATGCAGCGGGAGCGTCGCGACCCGCGCTGCGTGTTCGATGGTAAGCCCAGAAACCTGAAAACCGTTTTGCGCCAGTTGCTCGGGGATGAATTGGGCGAATGGTTTCGCCAGCGGAAGCTTGCCGAGGTTGGTCTTGATCGCGATTTCCCACAGGCTGGCGAGACTGACCAGCTTTTCGTTGGTGTCGTCCTCGATCAGCGAACGACCGCGCGCGCTCAATGCGTCGTCCCCGGCGACAAACCAGAGGAAGGCGTGGGTGTCGAGCCAGCAGCCTCACTCCATGTAGGGTTTGAATTCTTCCAACGGCTCATCGAAATCCGGGCCGATGGTGATCAAGCCTTTCGCGCTGCCAAATTGGGGCTTGGGCTTGGCTGGTATTGCTTCGGGCGCTGCCGCCAGCGCCTCGACAAACTGCAGCAAGGCCACCTGCGTTGACTCGGGCAGAACCCGCGCTTTCTCGAACAATTTTTCCGCTGTGCTCATGGAGCGAGAGTATCGCGGCTGACGGCGGTTTCAAGGCGCGGGGCCGCCCCGTGCTCCGGGTGCTTCGACTCGGAGATTGGTGCTCCGCTACTTCACCGCCGCCAGTTCCGCTGTCATCAGTTCTCGCGCCTTCGCCTTCGCATCCGCCAGCGGGAGTTCGCCTTTGTCGATCTTGGCGAGGAAGGATTTCTGGGCGGTGTAGTCTTTGTTCACCACGCCGGCTTTGCTTTGCAACATGCGCCAGGCTTTGCGGCGCTCGACGGCGAAGAGGACCATCTGCCGGGTGACGGCGTAGTATTTCATTTTCCCACGGACCTCGGCCTTGATGTAGCTGCCGAAGTTCGGAACGAAGCTGCGGTGCTTGGGATCAAACACGCGGCGGTGGATGACGTCGTCCTGGGTGATGAAGAGGAGCAGGTCGTCGAAGTGGACAAGCTGCTGCGCCTCGGCCTCGGTGATGCTCTTGACGTGCTTGCGGAAGCGGCCCTCGGTGATGGCCCAGTGCGCGACGCCAAAGTTGTACTCCTCGCCGGTGGTCGAGTATTTGGTGCGCCACCAGTCGCGGTCGGTGCTCGGGTTGCCCTTGAGATCGAAGGCTTCCTGCTGGGTCTCGCCGCGGCGGGGGTTGAAGACGAACTCGGGCATGCCGCGCGCGTCGCGGACCATCTTGGCCTGGTCGGCGCTCATGTTGTCGCCCACGCCGTGCTCGGGCTGGCAGGTGGTGTAGCACTGGTAGAAGGCGGTGCCGCGGTATTCGAGGCCGTCGAGCATGGCCTTGTAGAGCTTGGCGGAATTGGCGACGGAAACCTGCGCGACGAAGGGCGAGCCGTGGCCGCTGGTGAAGGCCTCGGCGACGTTTTTCTTCTCGATCAGTTTGCCCTGCGACGCGACGCCGAACTGGTTCATGTCGTAGCCGCCGAGCATCGTGGAGGAGTCGGAGTTCTGGCCGCCGGTGTTGGAATAGACCTGCGTGTCGAGCATCAGAATTTTGATGTTCGGTCGGTTCTGCAACATGACCTTCGAGACGTTCTGGAAGCCGATGTCGCCCAGCGCGCCGTCGCCGCCGACGACCCAGACCTTCGGCAGTTCCTTGATTTCCTGTTCGGTCATCAACGCGTCGTCGAGGTGCGTGAGGGTGAAGTAATCGGCCTCGTTCACCACGTTCTCCGCGCGGTCCAGCAGCGCGTCGGAGAGGCGCTCGGGCACCACGGAACTGCGGGCGTGGGTGAGGATGACCGACTCGGCCATGAGCCAGGAAATGGTCGAGCCGTCCTGGAAGAGCGAGTTCATCCACGGATACGGATGCGGGTTCGCCGGTGGCGTCGAGCCATAGACCGTGTTACAGCCAGTGCTCGCGCCCATCATCATCACGGACATGCCGTTGGCGCGGCGGCCGTCGATGGACTGGAGTTCCTTGTGATTGAAGGCGTTTTGCCGCAGCACGGCGACGAGTCCGCCGATGAGCTGCTCGTCGGTGATCGGGCCGTGCTTCGCTTCGTAATCAGCGATGCGCTTGGCGGTGTCGGCGTCATTCTCGCCGCCGAGGCCGATGATGACGTGGGCAAACGTTTTGCGGAACAACTGATACTCGGCCTCGTTGCGGCCCTTGAGCGCGGCCAGTTTCGTCGCGCCTTCCTTGTCGAGGCGGTCGGCCTTGGCGCGGATGCGGTCGGCCTTGCGGTGATAGAGCGGGCGCATGTAGGCCTCGGTCACGCTGGCGGCGGCGCGGAGGATGGACTTCTCGCCGCAGCCGGCGCACGCGCCGTCGCCGGAGACGAGCGCCTCGTAATTGCGCCGCACCATGAGGTGATTTCGCAGCGCGGCCTCGCGCGAGGCGGCGGCATCGGCGTCGTTGTAGAGGCCGAGGTATTTCTGCGCGGTGTCGGGCAGCAGACGGGAGAAAATCTGCGCCGTGGTCAGGTCGGCGTTCAGCTCCTCGGTCTCGCGCGTCATGCGCAGCGCATCGTGGTCGCCGCAAACCTGCACGCATTCGCCGCAGCCTTTGCAGAGGTCGCTGACGAAGATCGAGAAGAGGCCGCCCGCGCCGGGCGTTTTGGTTTCGAGCGAACGGAAGATCGCCGGGACGTTCGAGTAGGCCAGCGGCAGCTTGGCGATGATGCCGATGAACTGGGCTTTCGCGGCGTCGGCCAGGTCGGCGAGCGCGTTGACCTCAGTGGCGATGATGTCCTTGAAGGGCACGTTGGTCCGGGCTTTCGCGGACTCGGTCATCTTCACGCGGGCGCGCTGTTCGAGCGCGGGGAGTTCGTTCAGCAGCTTCTTCCGCTCGGCGGTGTCAGTGAGGTAATTGATCGCGGCGGTCTTGAGCACGGTCCCCACGTCTTGCGCGGTGTTGGGCAGCGCGGTGTCGGGGCAGGCGGTGATGCACTCCATGCACTGGGTGCAGTTTTCCGCAATGTACACAGGCGTCTCGCGCCGCGCGACGTACTTGGATTGCGTGGCGCCCGTGCCCGCGCCCATCACGCCGACCGAGGCGAACGCGCCGGCCGGTTGGTGGTAGCCGAGGCCCGCGCGGAATTCGCTGTCGAACTTGCCGAGCGTCTGAAACGGCGCGCGGAATTGCGCGGCTGGCGCGACCGGCGCGGGCACGCCGCCGCACGCGGAACCGCAGCCCGCGGTGGGCAGCAGGTGATGCTCGCCGAGCGGCGCGATGGGCGGGTTGCGCATCGAGGAGCGGTCGGCTTCGGCCAGTTCGCCGCACTTGATTTCCACCACGCGCGAAAAGCCCTCGGTCATCACCGTCATGTTCGATGCGACCACGGCGTCGCCGAAGCGGCTGAATTTTTTCTTATACTGCTTCTCCACGCTCTCGAGGAACTTTTCCTCGCTGATGCGGAATTCCTTGAGGAACGGACTGACGCGGAAGAATGCGCCGAGGAAGGAGTTGCCCTGCATGCGCAGTTGCAGCTCGGTCTGGTTCGTCGCCTTGCGCGCGATTTCGAAGCCGGGGAGAATGAACACACGGATGCCATTCTCCTTCACGAACTGGCGATACTTGGCCGGGATGCGCGTCCACGCCGTCTCCGGCGAGTCGCTCGATTCCCAGACGAACGCGCCGCCTTTCTTGAGGCCGTCGAGCGGGTTCGTGTGCGTGAAGGCCTTCGGGTCGCAGCACAGGACCACGTCTACGTGGTTAAGCTCGCAGTTCACCTTGATGCGCTGCGGCGCGACGGTGAGGTAGTAATTGGTGGGCGCGCCTTTTTTCTCCGAGCCGTATTTCGGATTCGCCATGATGAACAACTTCTCCACGAGAAAACCATCGTCGTCCCGCACGGCGTCGCGCTCGGAAATGTATTGGCCAAACTCGCCAACGAGTTCGCCGAGGTTCTTGCCCGTGGTGATCATGCCCCAGCCGCCGATCGAGTGGAACCGCACCGCGATGGCCTTGTCGGGCAGCAACGACGGCGTGTCCTTGCTGATGACCGCGTAGGGATGGTTCACGCCGAGCACGAAGAATGTCTCGCCGTCCGCCGCGCTCCGGCCGTCCGCGCGCTTGCCCTGGCCGGTGGCGAACTCGTACGCGCCGAGCGTGTGTTCCGGCCGGAAGTCGCGCGAGCCGATGCCATACGCGCCGCGGAACAAACGCGGCGTCTCCTCCTGCGTGAGCGACGGCACCGCACCGCCAAATTTCAGCGCCTCATTCGCTTTGCCCAGGGCCACGCGAATGTCGCGCGCCAGCGGATTGTCGCCCGCGAGACCTTCATCCGTGCGCTCGAGGATGATGACATTCTTTTTGCCGCGCAGCGCATTGATGACCGCGGCCTCGGGGAAGGGGCGGATGACGTTGATGTGAATCGAGCCGACCTTCGCATTGCGCTGCTCGCGCAGGTAATCGCACGCGGCCTCGATGTTCTCGGCCCCGCAGCCCAGCGAGATGAACACCGTGTCCGCGTCCTCGGTGCGATATTCCGAAAGCAGCCCGTAGTAGCGGCCCGTGAGCCGGCCGAACTCGGCGAACGCGGCCTCGAGCATTCCGAGAATCGGTTCGTTGAAATTGTTCCGGCGCGCGACCACGCCGTTCATGTGATGCTCCTGGTTCTGCACCGGGCCGAGCAGCAGCGGATTTTTCAAATCCATCATCGCCGGCACGCGGCGGCGCTTCGGGCCGAACAGTTCGCGCTGCGCCGGGGTGGGGCAATCAATCTGGTCATCCGGCGCGCCGAGAAACTCGCGGAGCAGCTCGGCCTCGGGCGCGAGATACATGCGCTCCGAGTGCGTCGTCAACATGCCGTCCTGAATGTTCATGCCGGGATTGAGCGCCAGCTCGTTGACCTTGCGCAGGATGATGCCTTGGTCGGACGCCTGCTGCGCATCCTTGGCCATCAGCATCGTCCAGCCCGTGTCGAGCGCGGCGTAGAAATCGTCGTGGCCGCAATGAACGTTCAGCGCGTGCTTCGTCAGCGCCCGCGCGCCGACCTGGATGACCATCGTCGAGAGCTTCCCCGGCGCGTGATAATACTGCTCCATCGCGTACACGATGCCCTGGCCCGAGGTAAAATTAACCGTGCGCCGGCCCGTGACCGCGAAGGCCGTCGCGCCGCCCTGCGCCGCATGTTCGCCCTCGGTCTCGACCGCGACCTTCTGCTGACCCCACACGTTCAGTTCGCCCGTCGCGTACGAGTTCTGATAAATCTCCCCGCCCTCGGTGCTCGGCGTGATGGGGTAAAAAACGCCGCCCTCGGTGATGCGCGTCTCGACGTGCTGCGTGACGAGCTGGTTGCCGTTGCAGGTGACGCGGATGCCGGGGTACTTCGGCTTGTGATGGGACCGGGCCGGTGCGGGGGTGGTGGTGGCGGTTGAATCCAAGGGGGTGGGGTCAATTTTCGCGTCAGCAATCATACAAGGCTCGTTTTGGTTTCGATCCCGGGATCCCTGCCGAATCGGCGATAAAGTTTTATTTCGCCAGCGGGCCAAGTCTCGGGGTCTGCGAAAACCGTAAGGGCCGCCTTTTCAATACTCAAAGGAAATCAGCATCGCTGGCAGGTGTGATCCAATGCGGGTGCGGGCCGCGGCCCGCCCGGCCCCCAACGCCCAGGTGGGGCGCGCCTGTCCTCAGCGCGCCGTGGAACGTGCGGACGCGCAACCGGCGCGCTGCGGACAGCCGCGCCCCACCTCCTGCGGTTCCTTCGGTCCCGCGGCGGCCTCGCGGCCGGATAAAATCACTCGCCTGTCCGGCGGCCGGGCGGCTAGGCTGCGGTCTCTCTGGTGGTGGCAAAGACTCCGGGACACTACGCGGGGTTATGACGACTGCCGAGCGAACCGATGACCGACGCCGATGGAAGCCCTGGATGAAATCGTGAAAGAATTTCTGGTCGAGAGTTACGAGAACCTCGACCGGCTGGACCAGGACTTTGTACGACTGGAAAAATCCCCCGCCGACCGTGAGACCTTGGGGAACCTCTTCCGCGTCCTCCACACGCTCAAGAGCAGCGCCGGGATGTTCGGCTTCCAGCGCCTCGAAAAACTCGGACACGCGGGCGAGCATTTGCTCGGGCGGTTGCGCGACGGCCGGCTGGCCCTGAACTCCGCCATGGTGACCGCCCTGCTGGCCGACGCGGACACCATCCGGGGCATCCTGCGCCAGCTCGAGACCTCGCCGACCGAGACCGCCGGCGACGACCGCACCTTGATCGAAACCCTGCACCTGCTGGCGGATGGCAAGCCGGCACCGGCACTGCCCGCCCGGTCCGTCCCGCCCGCCTCGCCCAACCCACCGCCCCTGCCATCGCCCGTCCCCAAGTCCCTGCCCGCCGCGCCGGCTTCGTCCACCGCCGCCGGCGCACCCGCAGCCCGGGGCGACGCTCCGGAAGTGGACGAGCTGACGCGGGAGTTCGTGCTCGAAACCCAGGAAAATCTCGCGCAACTGGTGCGCCATCTCGGCAAGCTCGAAGACGCGCCGGGCGACCACGCGTTGATCTCCGCCGTCTTCCGCACCCTCCACACGCTGCGGGGCAACAGCAGCTTTTTCGGCTTCACCAAACTGGAGCGGATCGCCCGGGCGGCCGAGGATTTGCTCGAGCGCCTGCGTTCCGGCGCGCTGACGCTCACGCTCGAGATGACCGAAGTGCTCCACGACATGGTCGAGGTCGTCCGCGAGCTGCTTGCCGCCATCCAGTCCACCGGCCGGGAGACCCCGCACGAGTACCGCGACCTGATCGCGTGCCTCGCGCAGCTCACGGGCGTGACAGCGGGGTCGCCGAGCCGCGCGCCGAACAAGGCCGCCTGGCCGGGACCGGCGGCGGTGCCAAATCTCCAGTCGCAACTGCAAGAGTTCCCTTCGCCCACGGCCGCCGGGCTGTCGGCCACGGCCACCGCGGCGGCGCCACCGGCGGACTTCCAATCGCAACTGGGCGATTTCCAGCCGCCCGCCGCCGCCGCGCCGGCGAACAGCGAACCGCGCGCCCCGGACCTCGCCGAGTCCACCGTGCGCGTGGACGTGGGCCTGCTCGATTCGCTGATGACGCTCGTGGGCGAACTGGTGCTGGCGCGCAACCGCCTGCTGCCCTTCGCCGCCGACCATGCCGAGACGGCGTACGTCGCGGCCACCCAGCGGCTGGACACGATCACGACGGAGTTGCAGGAGCGGGTGATGAAGACCCGCATGCAGCCGATCAGCGCCATCTGGAGCAAATTCCCGCGCCTGGTCCGCGACCTCGCGCACGCGTGCGGCAAGCAGGTCAATCTCGTGCTCGAAGGCCAGGGCACCGAGCTGGACCGCACCCTGCTCGAGGCGGTCAAGGACCCGCTCACGCACCTCATCCGCAACTCCGTGGATCACGGCATCGAACCCCCTGCGGCGCGCGTGGCGGCGGGCAAACCGCCGGCCGGACGCCTCCTGCTCCGCGCCTGCCACGAGGGCGGGCTGGTCATCATCGAGATCACCGACGACGGCCGCGGCATCGACCTGGCGCGCGTCCGGGCGAAGGCCGTCGAGCGCGGGCTGATGTCCGCCGCGCAGGCCGCGGGGCTGAACGATCGCGAGGCGATGGACCTGATTTTTCTCCCCGGCTTTTCCACGGCCGAAAAGACCACGCACGTCTCCGGCCGCGGGGTCGGGATGGACGTGGTGAAGACGAACCTCGAGAACATCGGCGGCACGCTCGACCTCCGCAGCCGCGACGGCGCGGGCACGACGTTGCGGCTCAAGGTGCCGCTCACCTTGGCGATCATTCCCGCGCTGCTGGCCAGTTGCGGCGGCGAGCGGTTCGCCATTCCGCAGACGAGCCTGCTGGAGTTGCTCCGGCTGGAGCCGGGGCCGGACGGCAACGGCATCGAACTGATTTACGGCGCGCCGGTGTGCCGGTTGCGGGGCCAGTTGCTGCCGCTGGTGTTGCTCAGCCGCGAGTTGCGGCTGGCGGCGGAGCCGGGGGAGCCGGGCCTGCCGTCCGGGCCGGCGAGCATCGTCGTCGTGCAGGCCGAAGGCCACCGCTTCGGCCTGGTGGTGGATCAGATTCACGACCCGGAGGAGATCGTGGTGAAGCCGCTGGGCCGGCTGCTCCAAGGCGTCCCGTGTTTCGCCGGCGCGACGATTCTCGGCGATGGCCGCGTGGCGTTGATCTTGGACGTGGTGGGCCTGGCGCTGCACTCGGGGGTGGTCGAGAGAATCCGCGAACGTCCGCCCGCCGAGGAAACCGCCCCGGCGGGCACCACGACCGAGCCGGAGCAAACGCTGCTCGTTTTCGAGCTGGGTGGCGCCGAGCGGATGGCGGTGCCGCTGGACGTGGTGGCGCGCCTGGAGCAATTCCCGCGCGCCAGCATCGAGCGCACCGGGGGCCAGGAGGTCGTACAATACCAGTCCCGCATTCTCCCGCTGGTCCGCGTCGCGGCTTTTGTCGCGGGCTGCCCGGCACCGGAGGAAAACCCCGACGGCTCGGTGGATGTCGTGGTGTACGCGGCCCACGGTCGCAGCATCGGCCTGCTGGTCGGGCGGATCCGTGACATCGTGCGCGTGCCGCTGAAGTTGCAACCCTCGCCCGGCCGGCGCGGCCTGCTCGGGTCGGCCATTGTGCAGCACCACGTCACGGGGTTGCTCGACCTGCCGGGCATCCTCCAGGAGGCGCAGCCCTCGCTGGCCGGGGCGGGGGAAATTTCTTGAGCCGTGATGGACCGCACCCATCCCTACACCACGTTCCGCCTGGCCGGGCTGCTCTTTGGCCTCCGCGCGTCCGCCGTGCTGGAGCTGACCCGCCACCGGGAGCTGACCCGCGTGCCGCTCGCGCCCCCGACGGTGGCCGGGTTGATGAACTTGCGCGGTCGGCTCGTGACGGTTCTGGATCTGCGGCGGCGGCTGGACTTGCCCCCCGGCCCGGCGGACGCCCGGCCGATGCACGTCGTCCTGAACACCCCGGATGGACCGCTGAGTTTGCTGGTGGATGAAGTCGGCGAAGTCACCGAACTGAGCGAGGCCGACTTCGAGCCGCCGCCCGAATCAGTGCGCGGCGTGGCGCGCGAGCTGATCCTGGGCGTGTGCCAGCTTCCCGGCAGCCTGCTGCTCATCCTGAATCCCGCCACGGTCGCGAACCTGCCCCCGCCCCCCGCCGCCCCCCGTCCCCACCCAACCCCCGCCCGCCTATGAAAACCCTGCTCGCCTCCCTCCGCATCTCCCGAAAGCTCGCGCTCATCGCCGTCGCGTTCCTCCTCCCGCTGCTCTTCACCGCGTATTTCATGGTGGCCAACAAGAGCGAGGCCATCCGCTTCGCCGCGCAGGAAATCCGGGGCAACGAATTCCAACGCCCGCTCGCCGACCTCCTCGAGGCCGCGGGCCGGCACCAGCTCTTTGCCCAGCGCGTCGCGGCGGGCGAGAGCACGGCCGCCGGCCAGCTCGCGCAGGCGCAAGGGCAGGTGGACCGCGCGTTCGAGGCGCTGGACGCCGTGGACGCGCAGCTCGGCGTCGAGCTCCAGTTCACCGCCGCGGGCCTCGGCAAACGCCAGCGGGAACAGGCGCGCCCCGCCACCGTGAAGCGCAAATGGCAGGATCTGAAAGCCCGCCTCGCCACGCTCCCCGCCGCTGAATCCGCCAAGGAGCACGCCGCCCTCGTCACCGCCATCCGCGCCATGATCGCCCATGCCGGCGACACCTCGAACCTCATCCTCGATCCCGACCTCGATAGCTATTACGTCATGGATGCCACGCTCGGGAAACTGCCGCAGCTCCAGCAGCGCCTCGCCGACCTGCTGCTCGCCGCCGATCCCGTGCTCCAGAAAAAGACCCTCACGCCCGACGAGCGCATCCAGTTCGCCATCTTCGCCTCGCAACTCCAGGAAGCCGACCTGGACGCCGTGCGCACGGATCTCCAGACGGCGTTCAACGAAGACCCGGACCCCAAGTTCCACGGCCCCAGCCCGACGCTCACGGCCAACGTGGGACCGGCGCTGAAGGAGCTGAACCGCGCGGCGGATCCCCTCCTCGTGCTCGTCAAAAAACTGGGCGCCAGCGACGGCGAGCTGCCCGATCGCGACGCCTTCTTCGCCGCCGCCAGCACGGCGCGCGCGGCCAGCTTCAGCCTCTGGCGCGCGGCCGTGGGTGAACTGGACGTGCTCTTGCGCATCCGCATCGCCCACCACAAACGCGAGCGCGCCACCCAGGCGTGGAGCGTGCTCGGCGTCCTCGCGCTGGCGTTGCTTCTGGTCTGGGCCATCTCGACCACCATCACGCAGTCGCTCCGCCAGGCGGTGGGCCTGGTCGAGAGCGTCGCGCGGCGCGATCTGACCCTGCGCGTCGCGGCCCCGGCCCGCGACGAGGCCGGCCAGATTTGCACCGCGCTCAACGGCATGGTCGAGCAACTGCGCCGCAGCATTCATTCCATCAGCATGAACGCGCAGTCGGTCGCCGGCGCCTCCGAGGAATTGAGCGCCGTCAGCAGCGAGGTCAGCGCCACCGCCGAGGAAACCGCCACCCAGGGCCGCGTGGTGGCGGACGCCGCCACACAGGTCAGCCGCAACGTGCAGAGCGTGGCCGTCGCCTCCGAGGAGATGACCGCCAGCATCCACGAGATCGCCCGCAACGCCCACCAGTCCTCGAAGGTCGCCGGCCAGGCCGTCACGATGGCCGAGCGGGCCAACGCCAGCGTGACCAAGCTCGGCGTCAGCTCCGCCGAGATCGGCAACGTCATCAAGGTCATCACCGGCATCGCCAGCCAGACCAACCTGCTCGCGCTCAACGCCACCATCGAGGCCGCCCGCGCGGGCGAGGCCGGCAAGGGCTTCGCCGTCGTCGCCCACGAGGTCAAGGAGCTGGCCCGCCAGACCGCCAAGGCCACCGACGAGATCAGCCAAAAGATTGCCGCCATCCAGGACGACACGCACAGCGCCGTCGCCGCCATCAAGGAGATCACCGCCATCATCCGCGAGATCAGCGACCTCCAGACCGTCATCGCCGGCGCGGTCGAGGAGCAGGCCTCGGTGACCAACGAGATCGCCAACAACACCCAGCAGGCCGCCAAGGGCAGCGCCGAGATCGCCCGCAACGTCACCAGCGTCGCGGACGCCGCGCGCGGCACCACCTCCGGCGCGTCGCAGACGGCCCTGGCCGCGGGCGAACTGGCCCGCCTGGCCACCGACTTGCAGCGCGTGGTGGATGAATTCCGCCTCGAGGCTCCGGCGGCTCCGACCGTGGCCGGCACCAGCCCCGGCGGGCTGGGGAAACCCGGCCCCGTCCGGGCGCTGTCCGCCGCGTCCGTATCCGGCCCGGGGATCACCCGCGCCTAACCACAACCCAGAGGTGCCCCGGGCGCCGGGAATTTCATGCGACGAATCCGAGTTCTAGTGGTGGAAGATTCCATCGTGATGCGCCGGGCCATCACCACGGTGCTGGGCAAGGATTCCGGCTTGGAGGTGGTCGGCGCGGCGGTCAACGGCCGCGTGGGGCTGGAGTTGTTTGCCCAGCTCAAGCCTGACCTCCTCACGCTGGACATCGAGATGCCGGAGCTGGACGGCCTGGCCGTGCTCCGCGAAATCCGCAAGGTGGACCGCCACCTCCCCGTGGTCATGTTCAGCTCGCTGACGCAGCGCGGCGCGCGCGCGACCATCCTCGCGCTCACGCTGGGCGCGACGGATTACGTCGGCAAACCCACCAACGTCAGCAGCCTCGAGGAAGCCTGGCGATGCCTCGAAGCCGAGCTGTTGCCCAAGGTCCGGCTGCACGGCGAACGCGCGTTGCAGCGGACCGCGGGCACTTCGCCCACCAGTCTGCCCGGCGTTCCCGCCAGCACTCCGGCCCGCCCCTCGCCGGCCGTGTCTGGCGGTCCGCGCCCGCTGACGCGTCCACCCGTCAAAGTGGTCTGCATCGGCGTCTCCACCGGCGGGCCGAACGCGCTCGCGCAAATCCTCGGGGCCATGACCGAGCCGCCGCCGGTGCCGATCCTGATCGTGCAACACATGCCCGCCGCCTTTACCCGCCTGCTCGCCGAACGCCTGAGCGCGGTGGCGCCCTTCGATGTGACCGAGGCCGAGCCGGGCCAGCTTATCACGGCGGGCCGGGCCTACGTGGCCGCCGGGGGACGGCACCTGATCGTGCGCCCCGACCACGGCGGGGTGTGCCTGCAACTGAACGACGAGCCACCGGAGAACTCCTGCCGGCCCGCGGTGGACGTGCTGCTCCGCAGCGCCGCCGCCGTGTATGGCAACGGCGTGCTGGCGCTCATCCTGACCGGCATGGGCAAGGACGGCTTGCGCGGCTGCGAGGCCGTGCGCGCCCAGGGCGGTGCGGTTTTTGCCCAAGACGAGGCCAGCAGCGTGGTGTGGGGCATGCCCGGTGCGGTGGTGGCGGCGAACCTCGCCGACGCCGTGTGGCCGCTGGACCAGGTCGCCGTCGAGCTGGCGCGCATCACGCGGTTCCGGCCGTCGCGGCCCGTGGGCGGCGCCGCCGGGGAGATCGGGAAATGACGGCGGACGATTACGTTTATGTGCGCGCCCTGGTCGAGCGGCACACCGGGATCGTTCTTGAGGCGGACAAGGCGTACTTGATCGAGGCCCGGCTCGGCACGCTCGCGCGGCGGCAGGGGCTGCCCTCGCTGGAGGCGCTCGTGACCCAGCTCCGGCAGTCGCCCGGAGACGCCCTGCAGCCGCTGGTGCTGGAGGCGCTGACCACGCAGGAGACTTCCTTTTTTCGCGACGGACATCCGTTCGCGGCCTTGCGCCAGACGATCCTGCCCGCGCTGCTCGCCAGCCGGGAGACGACGCGGCGGCTGGTGATCTGGTGCGGCGCGGCCTCGACCGGCCAGGAGCCGTACAGCGTGGCGATGCTGCTGCGCGAACACTTCCCCCAACTCGCCGGCTGGCAGGTGCGGATCATCGCCACGGATTTCTCGGAGGCGGCCTTGAACCGCGCGCGCGCCGGTCATTTCAACCCGACGGAAGCCGGCCGCGGCCTGGACGAACGGCTGCGCGCCCGGCATTTCCACGCGGCGGCGGACGGCTGGCGCATCCGCGAAGAGCTGCGCCGCATGGTGGAATTCCGGCGGTTAAACCTGATCGAGCCGTGGACCGACCTGCCAGAACTCGACCTGGTCCTGCTGCGCAACGTGCTGATCTACCTCGGCACCGAGACCAAGAAAGGCATCCTCCGGCGCATCCACCGGCAGTTGCGCCCGGATGGCTTCCTCCTGCTCGGCGCGGCCGAGACGACGATGAATCTGGAGGCCGCCTTCGCCGTGACGCACCTGGAGGGGACCACCTGCTACCGCCCCGGCCCGCCGCCCGCCGCGTAGCGCGACATTCCAATGTCGAGCTTCAGCGGCCACGCGCGCGGCCGAACTCGACATTGGAATGTCGAGCTACCACTCAGCCCGCGGTCACCGCGGTCGCCGTCGGCGCACCGCCCTCCGCGTAGCTCGACATTCCATGGTCGAGCTCCGGCGGCCACGCGCGCGGCCGAACTCGCCATTGGAATGCCGAGCTACCACTCAGCCCGCGGTCACCGCGGTCGCCGCCGGCGCGTCGTGGGCCAGGTGCCCGTGCAGAAAATACGTGTGGACCTCGCCCACGCCCTTGCAGGTGATCACGCCCCGCTCGCTGAATCGAAAGCGCTCCCGCGCCGCCTCGTAGGTGCTCGCCGAGACATGGACGCGGCCCGCCTGCCCGGCCGCCTCGATGCGGCTGGCGAGGTTCACGGTGGCACCCCAGAGATCGTAGCTGAACTTCTTCCGCCCGATGATCCCGGCGACCACCGGACCGGTGTTGATGCCGATGCGGATGGAAAACTCGCTGCGATTGGCTTGGTTGATGACGGCGATGGCCTCGAGCATCTCCAGCGCCATCTGGGACACCACCACCGCGTGATCGGTCCGCGCCACCGGCAGGCCGCCGACGAGCATGTAGCTGTCGCCGATGGTCTTGATTTTCTCGAGGCCGTGCTGCTCCGCCAGCCGGTCGAAGGCGGTGAAGATTTCGTTCAGCATCGTCACCAGTTGCTCGGGCTGGGTGTGGCTCGACAACTGCGTGAAGCCGACCAGATCCGCGAACAGGACGGTCACCGAGGCGTAATTGTCCGCGATGGTCCGCTCGCCGCCCTTGAGCCGCTCGGCGATCGGCCGGGGCAGGATGTTCAACAGGAGCCGCTCGGACTTCTCCTTCTCGATCTGGAGCATTTCCTTTTCGAGCTGCAGTTCATGCAGGCGCAGCCGGTCCAGGTCGCGCAGCCGCTTCTTCTCCAGCGAGGAACTGATGCGCGCGCGCAGCAGGACGGGATTGTACGGCTTGGGCAGATAATCCTCCGCGCCCATCTCGATGCAGCGCACCGCGCCCTCCTCCTGTTCCTGCCCGGATATGACAATCACCGGGACGCCGCGCAGGAGCGGATCCCCCTTCAAGGTCGCCAGCACCTCGAAGCCGTTCATCACTGGCATTTCGAGGTCGAGCAGGATCAGGTCGAACTCCTGCCGGGCGACGAGTTCGAGCGCCTCGCGCCCATCGGCCGCCTCCGTGAGGTTCCGGTAGCCGAGCTGCTCCAGCGAACGGGCGAGCAGTTTGCGCAACGTGCGGCTGTCATCCACCACCAGGATGGCGGCGGACTTGCCCTGGGTGTCCGCCGTGATCGATTGAATCCGGGCCGCGTGATCGGCTGCCAATGGGCCGGTGGCACCATGTCCGCCGCCGGTTCCTACCAGAAAAGTTGGCTTGTTGTCGTCCTCGGGATTCATTCGCGTCGCACCAGCGGACGGTATTCCCCGCCACCGCCTTCGGTATCGTTTCCGCGCAACCGCTATTGATCGCGAGGAGGCCAACCCGGTACCGCAGGCGTCCTCGCCGGCGAGTTGCGGGGCATTCTCGCCCCAGCAATCGGTCCGGCAGCCAGACACCGCCCGCGCCCGGGGCCGCCGGAATTACCCACGCGTCACCGCGCCCCACCCTGCTGCGTCTGCGGATGGGCGCTCTCGGCGACGGCGGCATGGCTCGCCGCAAACGCCCGGATCATCCCGACAACGCGCCCGAGGCCGTTGCGGCGATTGGGCGAGAGGTGCTCGGTGATCCCAGCGGCGCGCAGCAAATCCTCCGGTTGCGCCAGGATTTCCGTCGGCGACGCCCCGCTGTAAAAATCGCACAGCAAACCGGCGACGGCCTTCACGATGAGCGAATCCGACTCGGACTGGAACTGGCAGCGACCCTCGCGAAACGCCGGGACCAACCACAACCGAGCGAGACAACCGGGAACGAGATTGGCCTCCGTGCGCAACTCCACCGGCAGCAACGGACGCGCGCGGGCCTGCTCGATCAACCACGCCAGCCGCTGCTGCGGATCCTTCACGGCCCGCAGCGCGGAGAGCAGTTGCTGTTGTTTGTCGGCCAGCGTCACGGGCGCGCACCGTAGCCGTCGATTCGCGCGGCGGGAAGCGGCGAGTCCCGTAGCCGCCGACCCGTCATCACAACGTGGCCACAGCCGCCGGGCTGAACACCGGGCGGCAGAGCCGCAACCCTTGGAGCGCGGCCGTCCCGGCCGCAGCGGCAACATCGGAGCCAGGGTGCGGAGATTTTCTGGCGGCGTCGCAGGTGCGGAGCCGCTGCGGGCGGGGACCGTCCGCGCGCCGAAATCCTCGCGCGCCGCGAGGATTTTTCGCGGAGCCCGGCTATGTGCGCGGGGCACCAGTCGCAGCAGGTTGACCGCAATGGACGCCTCGGATTCGGAAGGGTGGCGCGAGGTTTCGGGGCCGCTGCGGCTGGTCCTCGGCGGACACAGCCGCGCTCCTTGGTTCCGGCTCCGCCGCGCTGTGTTCATCGCGTCTCCGTGGTGCAAAAGGATCAGCCCGACTGAATGTTTTGGCTTGGCGTGGTCGCGGATGCGGGCGCGTGGGACAAAGCTGCGGCCGGCTTCCGTTCACCTAATAACGGCAGTTCAACCACGGATCGGCACGGATGAACACGGATCGGAACGGGAATTCCACAAGTCCTGCGTTCACCCGGCAAGCGCGGCGGCGAAAACCGGTTTCCATCCGTATTTATCGGGGTCTCTCCGTGCCTTCGCAGCTTCAACTGTTTTTTCCGGGTTAATGGTTTGCCAGCATGATGCCGCCACGGTAAACACCCGCCGCATGAAAACTTCTCTGAAAAACAAATGGGTTTTGATCACCGGCGCTTCCAGTGGTTTTGGCGCGGCGACGGCGCGGGCGTTTGGTGCCGAGGGCGCGAATGTCATCCTCGGCGCACGGCGCGTGGACCGGTTGGCGCAGGTGGCGGAAGAGACCAAAAAGGCGGGTGCGGCGGCCGTGCATTTCCACGGACTGGATGTCACCACCACCCCGAGCACGAACGTGTTTGCGGACTGGGTGCGCGGCCTTACGCCCAAGATTGATGTGCTCGTCAACAACGCCGGCGGCGCGCATGGCGCGGACACGGTGGCCAACGGCCGCGATGAGGACTGGGAGGCGATGGTGCAGGTGAATCTGCTCGGTCTGATGCGCGTAACGCGCGCGATTCTGCCGCTGATGACGGGCAATCCCGGCTCGAGCATTTTGAACATCGGCTCGATCGCCGGGCGCGTGGCGTATGAGGGCGGCTCAGTTTATTGCGGGGTGAAGGCGGCGGAATTGCAGATCACCAAATCGCTGCGGCTCGAGCTGTGCGGCACGGGCGTGCGGGTCGGAACGATCGATCCGGGGTTTGCCGAGACGGAGTTTTCCATGGTCCGTTTCAAGGGCGACAAGGGCCGGTCGGACAAAGTGTACGAGGGCACCGAACCGCTCACCGCGGACGATATCGCCGAGACGCTGGTGTGGTGCGCGAGCCGTCCGCCGCATGTGTGCATCGACGAGATTCTGATCAAATGCACGGATCAGGCGGCGATCCACAAGGTGCATCGCCGGACCGCGAAGGCGTGAGGAGCGCAGTCTGAGCCGGGCGTTTTTTCTCAATCCAACAAGACGGCCGTCTCCGCGAGGGGGCGGCCGTTTTTCGTGCCATCACCGCGCGAGCGAGAACTGGGGAAAAGAATTCCAAGGTCAAAGCTCAAAGCTCAAGGGAAGGGACAAGGCTCAAACTCCAAAACGGGGTCGAGTGTCAGTTCCGTGTGTTGCCCGGACTTCAATGCAACCGGCGAGAATCAAAAAGCCTCTGGTGGACCTTGGTGCTTGAACCTTCCCTTGAGCTTTGAGCTTTGAGTCTTTGAGCTTATCCCTGTCCCCGCGCGCGACCAAGAATCGCCGCAAAACTATTTGCTCCCGGCCGCGCCAGTCGTTTGCAATTTCACCATCGCCGCGGCGTAGCGCTTGCCAAACTCGCGGTAGCTGGCGGCGTCGAAGTGGACTTTGTCGCCCTTGTGGTTGAGGTCGGTGGCGGGCGCAAAACCCGTGTGGGGCACGCGGCTGGGCAGCGTTTGCAAGCTCTCGCGCACGAGCTTCAGGCCCGCGCCGCCCGCGAAGAATTCCCCGAGCTGGCCGGCGACGACCGGGAGGTCCGGTTGTTCCAAATCCTTGCGCCACGCGGCGATCATCGCGTCGAGCTTGGTGGCGTAAATTTTGGCGGTCTCTTCTTTTCCAGAATCGGCTTCGCCCTGGTGCCAGAGGATGCCTTTGAAAACGCCGTGGGGCGCGACGGCGCGGGCGCGTTTCAGTGCGGCCTCGTAAAGGTCCGCGTCCTTTTGCCAGCGCGCGATGGGTGTGCCGCCGACAGCGCAGGGGATCAGTCCGATGGTCACCGACGGGTCGCGCTCGGCCATGACTTTGCCGAAGGTGGTGCCCAGACCGACGCCCGCGATGGGCTTGTCGAAATGGATCGGGTCAACGGCGGGAACCCACTTGCCCTCCTTGGTGAGCGTGAGGACGCGCGGGTGTGGCTGTTTGTCCTGCGCCTCGACCAGTCCGCGCCCGGCCATGTTGGACTGCCCGATGAGAAGATAGAGATGGAATTTCTCGCGCGCCGGCCGGGAAACCGCCTCGGCGGCGCGGTTGGTGATGACGGTGAGCAACAACGTCGCAGCGACGAGGCAGTTGCGGAGAACGGGGAGCAGTTTTGTTTTCATAGGAAATCGTCACCGACCATTGGCCGACCAATTCGAATTCGCAACCGCGGTCATTCCCCGGAAGCCGAACCGCCCGGCCGCGCCACCCGGCGCGAAATGCTTCTTCGCCCCGGCCGCCCTGGTGCTTGGCCCGGTTTGGTCCCTTCCCTTGAGCTTTGAGCTTTAATCTTGGAGCTTCCGCGCAATCTGTTTCCCTCCCCCCATGCACACCCGCCCCATCGCCCTCTCTCTCACCCTCACCCTCCTCACCCTGCTCTTGCTCCCTTCCGCACCCCTCCGCGCCGCCGTGCTCGTCAACAACCACCAACCCACCGCCATCCTCGCCCTGCCCGCTGATCCGGACGCCACGGAGAAGCTCGCCGCGCGCGAACTCACCGACCACCTCGAAAAAATCTCCGGCGCGAAACTCGAGACCACCACCGTCAACGCCCCCGACGTCACCACCTTCCTCGCCAAATCCAAAACCGCCGGACGCGTCCCCATTTTCCTCGGCCGCAATGTCCGCGACCGCCTCACCGCGCTGCTCCCGCCCACCGCCGTGCGCGGCGCGTTCGCCCTCGAAGTCACCGCCGCCGCCGTGCTGATCGCCGGCATCGAGGAAGGCACCCACTACGGCGTCATCGAACTCCTCGAACAACTGGGCTGCCGCTGGTTCATGCCCGGCGACCTCGGCACCGTCACCCCGAAACTCGCCACCGTCGATGTCCGCACCCAGCAGACCGCGCAATCGCCCTCCTTCGCCTCGCGCCACTTCCAGATGCCCCACCGCGAATGGCAATCGCGCCTGCGCTGCGGCGGCGTTTCCTTCCCCGGCGGACACGGCCTCCCCGCGCCCAAAGTCTCCGTGGACAAAACCACACGCCAGATCGACAACCCCGAACTCGCCGAATTCTACGCCCTCGTCAAAGGCCAGCGCACCATCCGCCAGCACTGCGTCTCCAATCCCAAGCTCGTCCAATTCGCCATCGACCATGTCCGCCAGCAACGCAAAGCCGGCCGCGGCCCCGTCCTCGGCATGGGCCCCAACGATGGCGCGGGCTTCTGCGAATGCGCTCCCTGCCGCGCCCTCGACGGCGGCGACTTCGATCCCTTCTCCAACGAACTCTCCGTCACCGACCGCTACATCTGGTTCTTCAACCAGGTGCTCAAAGGCGTCGAGGCCGAGTACCCCGACACAAAGCTCGCCTTCTACATCTACCACTCCTACATGCGCCCCCCGAAGCGCTGGAAGCCCGACCCGCGCATCATGGGCGCGCTCGCCCCCATCGCGCTCGACCGCGTCCACGGCTTCTCCAATCCCATCGCCCCAGAGAAAAGCTACGCCCGCTGGCTTTATCAGGAATGGGGCAAGCTCCTCCCCGAACTCTACGACCGCGGCTACTGGAGCAACCTCGCCGACCCCGGCTTCCCCTTCATCATCGTCCACCGGCTCCGCGACGAAATCCCCGCCTGCCACGCCCTCGGCGTCAAAGGCTGGCGCGTCGAAACCTTCCCCAACTACGCCCCGCAATTCCCCTCCATGTACATCGCCGGCAAACTCATGTGGAACCACCGCGCCGACGTGGACGCCCTCCTCCAAGACTGCCACGAAAAATTCTTCGGCCCCGCCGCCGCACCCATGGGCGCGTATCTTACCCTCATGGACGCCGCCCTGCGCGACGGCGATTTCACCACCGGCTCCGCCTGGGACATGCCCCACTTCTACCCGCCCGCCCTGCGCGCCCAAGCCCGCGCCCTCATTCAACAAGCCACGCAACTCGCCCCCGCCGGCACCGACTACGCCGCCCGCGTGCGCGTCATCGGCCAAACCCTTGCCATGCTCGACGCCTTCAACACCATGCTCGACGCCCGCACCCGCGTGGACTTCCCCGCCGCCAAAACCGAACTCGAAAAACTCGACGCCATCGCCACCGAACTCATGGAAATCAAACCCGTCGCCATGGTCTCGTCCGGCCGCTTCAGCACTTACCTCAACTACATGAAACGCTTCTACCGCCCCTGCACCGAGCAAGGCTTCAGACGCGTCACCGACGGCAACCAGCTCGTCGCCACCGCCCCCGACGAATGGCAGTTCCAGATTGACCCCGTGAAAATCGGCGAAGATATCGGCCTCTGGCGCGCCGAGACCACCGGCGGCAACTGGCAGAAACTAAAAACCTCCAGTTCCTCTTGGAGCAACCAGGGCCTCCGCTACTACAAAGGCCTCGCGTGGTACCGCACCACCGTCGAAATCCCCGCCAAACACGCCGGCCAGCGCCTCTTTCTCTGGTGCGGCGGCGTGGACGAAGCCGCGAAAATCTGGCTCAACGGCCAGCACCTCGGCAACAGCCCCGGCGCGGCATTTTATCCCTTCGAGATGGACGCCACCGCCGCCGCCAAGCCCGGCAAGAACATCATTGTCATCTGCGTCTCCAACCAGATCGTCAACGAACTCGGCACCGGCGGCCTCGTCGCCCCCGTCCTCCTCTACGCCCCCGCCGCCGGCAAAGACGCCAAGCTGGAAAACATCCGCGACCTGAAGCCGACCTTCCCCTGAGCCGCGAGGGCCTGGGTTTGGAGTTCCGCGTTTACGCGGTCCCCTAAGCACACGCCGCATGAGCCGCGTAAACGCGGAAATCCAAACCGGGGTTCCCAAACCAGCGCGGAAAACCGCACCCGAGGGCGGGTGCGCTCCCCACCCGACTGCGGAGTGCAGGTTGAGACATTAGCGGTTTCGTGACCCGCGAATCAGCAGTTGGAACTGAGAATCCACGGATAAACACCAACGAACACGGATGGACACCCGCTTTCGCTGCCTCACCGCCTAGGTGAATTCAGGCCTTTTGGAATTCCCGTTCCTATCCGTGTTAATCCGTGTCCATCCGTGGTTGAAGCTCCCGTGAACAGCCTGTGAACAAACCACCAACAACATTTCCTCGCCAACCATCGGGAGACTGAGAGTCTCCGCCCGACAATACGAAAACCAAATTGACGAATGGCAACTGAAGAAAGAGTGCTTTGTTTTCAACGGAAACTCCTCGAGGAACTCGGGGTGTTTCAAGGACTCAGCTTGGAAGTAGAGAGATACCTGCCGGTGGTGACCTCCGCCTCCCAGATTCTCTACTTGAACCGCAGCGACGCCGAACAGGACAAACGCTACAAACAGCTCATTCCTTACGTCCTGATACTCTGCCACGACAAGATACTGCGGTATCGACGCGGCAAAGGCGGCCAGGAAACGCGGTTGCACGGATTGTATTCGGTGGGCATCGGCGGGCACATTTCCGAGGAAGATCACGGGCTTTTTTCCAACCACCTTGGCTATCACGAGGGAATGCGGCGCGAACTGCTGGAAGAGGTTGCCATTGCCGAGGCGAACGAAGCCGCCGTCGCGGTGATCAACGATGACAGCACAGAAGTTGGGTTTGTGCATTTTGGCGTCGTCCATGTCATGTGCGTGGCCAATGAGGCCGTCGTGGGTCGGCGCAGCGGCATCGTCGCTCCCGAGTTTGTTCCCCTCACTGAAGCGGTGAAAGACCAATCCGGTTACGAATCCTGGTCCCGCTTCTGTCTCGAACATCTGGAGTTACTCATATCCAAAGCGGCTGAGTTAGGTGTCAAAATTCCCGAGCGGATGTCCGCCGGAGCACTCCGGTAAGCGTGAGTGGGAAAACCCCGGCGACCGGCCGCGTGAGGGCACGCGGCTTACAAGATTAGGCCGAACAACCAGCCACCTGTCGGCCCGGAGCCCTCACCGGGCGAGCTTTCAAACAAGCGCTTAACTAAGGGCTATTCAGGTCTGCCCCCCTTTATGGGTACGACTTGGATTGGCTTTTCGCTGACGCCGTCAAACGGCAAAGCCTTCTAGCCAGCCGGTCGTGAACCCGCAAACGAAGTGCCGCAAGTCGTGATCGGTAGCGTGGGCGACTCACTCAATAGGAATCTCCTTTGTAGGTTCGGGAAAACACCTTGCCGCTCAACGGATCGACGAAGTCGTTGCGGTCAACAGTGTATTCCCGACCTCCCTTTGACAAAGTGCGCCCACTCACCTTTCGAGGTGAGCCATGTCCCGTTGTCAAGATACCGCCGTGACCGCCCGCCAATTCCTCCGCAATCGCCTTGCCAATCGGCAAGCCAGTGAGGTTTTCTACCCAAAGCCACTGGCCGTTTGGGTTGCACTCAAAGAAGACCGCCTCGCCTGATTTCGTAATCGCGATGTCGAAACACCCGAAGTTCAATCCAAATGCCTCCATGTATGCTTGTAGCTTTTCGTGAAGTTCCGGGCACTCGCACGCGACATGGTTGAGGCTCTGAATGTCGAAGCGACAGTCCTCATCGGTAAGTTGGCCGGGGCGTGGTTCGATGCGGCAGGTAAAGACCCGTTTGCCAACGCAGGTAATCCTCAACTCGTGACGCTTCTCCACAAACTCTTGGAACTGCGTTGGTAGGTGGCGAACCTTGTCGCGGAACTCTTCAAGCTCGGCGCGGGTGATTCGGCGGGTGAAAATCCCAAACTGCCTTGTTTGTCCATCAACATCCTGCGTCACGTTCAGCGCGCCCAAACTCTTTATCGCCAAGTCCCCACCGATTTCATCGGCAAAGCGAAGCGCAGTCTCGGCGTCATTCGTCACCAGAGTTCGAGGTGTCTTGAAGCCGAGCCGGTTGGCAATTTGCAGTTGAAGCAGTTTGCGATGAGCGATCCGTGTTTCGAATGGGTCGTTGATCCAGCGGACATGGCGCAGCATGGCATAAACCCCTTGGAAGATTTCGTTGAACTCGGCCTCGACGTATTCGTGTGAACCTTCGTCCAGCGCGAGGTGGGAGAGATTCACCGGATCGGGTTTCCTGAACCAGACACAACTGATTTTTTGCAGGTTAACTGTCCTGCCGCTGTCCCGGAGGTGGATGATTCCAGAGCCGACCGTGGGCGTAATCGTGATGTCAGCATTGGTCGCCAGATCTTCCGTGTTGAGCCTGGTCCATTGGATGCCGGCGGCATCAAGATGTTGAGACACGGCTTCAACGTGTCCGTCCGTTTTGCTTGTGATGATTAAAATCATAAAATTCGTGGCTGGTTGGAATTGCCTGCCGCTGCCGGAAATCCGGCAGCGGCAGGGTTGGTTCTCAGGTGTCCTTCTTCAGACTAGTCGTCTTTTTTGGTGTCGGACTTTGACGAGAAGAAGCGCGCGACTGATTCGTCTTCACGACTCGTCGAGAAGTCCCTGCCGCTTCGGAACGTGGCCAATTGTGTGGCCGGGTTGTAGTTGAACGACGCGCCCGTTTCCGCACTGCTTATCGCGAGTGCGAACGGAAGAGCCGCGATCAACGGGATCGCTGCGTCGGTTTTGATGGCGAGCTTGGTCGCATTCATGGTATTTACTTTTTGTGCTTTACGTTCTGAGCATTGTGCCCAGCTTGGGCGCACACGCGCTTCCAAGTGACACGACGATACGCCCCGTATGTGCGCTACGGCTACGGGCGACATAGGCAAGTTTAGGCAAGCAATTCGCCCACAAATGGGACGGTACCAATGAGCCAGAATGAGCATGACAAAGTCAGTCTCCCGCCCGGTTGGTGGGGGAGGCTTCTTACTTTCTGTAAGAAAAAATGGGAACACAACCACAAGGCGGGCGATGCTTTCGATATTTACGAATTCACGAAAATCAGTCGGAGGACAATTTCCACGGCGCGTAGATCCAATCAATTCACCGAAGCAATATTCACGATTTTGGTTAGTGAGGTTGGATGTGACACGCCTGACGATCTGCTTCGAATCTTGAGTCCTCCTCAACCCACTTCTGTTTTCTTTCCACCGCCAGCACCGATTGAAGAGAAAATCCCAGCCGACTTCGTTGGCGAGGCTCTCGCGAGCGTATCCTCTTTGCCGGATTATGTGGCACGTGACATTGCCACGCAAAATGAGCTTTACCGGCTTTGGCAAATTGACTGTGCAGCCTATGGAGAACGTTCGATAACTTTTGAACAATTCCTTGCTCAATGGCTGGCATTTCCGCATTTCCCAAAAGCCCTGTTTCATCAAAATGAAATTGCAGCTGCAATTGGAATCTTGCCCACAACGGAAGCGCGGATGAAAGATTTTGCGGAAGGCCGCGTCAGCGAAGCAAGCTTACAAGACGATCCTCTGGGTCAATTCATGATTGGAAATGTCAACGCGTGGCTAATTGATGGCATGGTGCGAAATCCAAAGTTCCCAATGGTCGCGACGCGCGAGCTTGTCTGTGCCAGCATTCTCTCATGGATTAACGACGGACTAATTAGTTACCCGCTGAATATTTACGCAATCGGACAAAACCGGCGTGGAATGAATTTGATAACTCGTGCCGGGTTCAAGTTGCTAAAAACAGCAGAATCTTTGCCTGATGGTATGCCATTTTATGTGATGAACGTGGAATCAGAAGCGAAGCTGCTTCGTTTGGTGCTTGAGCGGCTGCGGTATTATGCGAGCATTGCGCCATGAATGTGCATCTCATCCAATCTCGCGACATCATGCTCTTTCTCCCCGTAATCCAAGAGGTTGAATTAGGCGACCGCTTTTTGCTTTCGATGTTGCATTGGTGTGGCATCGGAAAACGTGCGAGTGAACTCCAGCTTTGGGAAGTATATCTCACCATGGATGATGCAATCCCTGTTGGTGTGTGTGGGTTGTATCAGAACCCGGGAATGCCGACTCATCTGGCTTGGCTGTCATGGCTCGGAATCCGGGAATCATTTCGTCAGCGCGGTGTCGGTTCTGCCATGCTTGCATCGCTTGTAAACCTCGCGCAATCAAAGCATGGATTTTCAGAGCTTTGGGTATACACCGACGCCAAAGATAAAAGCGTCCACCGGTTCTACGAGCGCGCAGGATTTCAGTTTGTGGGGGACGGCGAAAGCATTGCTCCCGATGTCGTCATGTCTCCAACGGATAAAGTGTTCCGCTTAAGTCTTGATAGTGCCAGCACCGAATAGCGCGCCGTGACCCGCGTGTTGGGGCGACTGGCGCGGGTGCAAAGCGGGGGCGAAGGGGGGCGTGGACTACGGGTCAGACTATCGGGTCTATAATGGAGTCAGTTCTTGATATTGGAACATGAGACGTTCCGGCCCTGTCCAGTCCTGTAGAGAAGTCAGTCCCAAAAGCTGACATCAAGTCTTGCTTCCCGGCAGTCACCGCTGCTGTCGGGCTTTGATCAGCAGATTGGCCACCTTTGTCTCCATGCCAATGTGCGCTCCCGCGTCACCCACTCGTGCGTCATCGTCGTCGCCCGGCACGATTTGCCACGTCCCGAATCGCGGTCGCCGCGCCCGGCTTAATCTTCAAGGACGATCCCCGTTCAGCAGCGCTTTGGTGAGTCGTGAAGGCTGAAGCTGACGGGTGCTCCATCACACCCAGCCGTGGCTGGCGATAATTTTGCGGATGATTTCACGCTGGCGCGCGAGCGACACCTTGCCTCGCAGGGCAGTCAGATCGTGGCGGGGAATCGAGTAAATGAGATCACAGCGGCAAAGGGTGCTCCAATCGAGGCCGTCCGCTCCATTGAGCACCACCTCGTGAGCACCCGGTGTATGCCCCGCTCGCAGGGTGGTGCAGAGCAGCACCTCCACCGTTTCTTTGCGCTCCGCCCGCAGAGGATGGGAGACGATCACCGCCGGGTGTCCCCCGATCCCTGGAAAGGTATAGGTCCCAATCTCCCACTGGTTCATACCTCAGGCCGCGCACGCCCGGCCACCGCCCGCTCCATCCGCTCCCATTTCGGGTCCGGCGCATAAACCAGCGCGGCCTCGGCGGTGGTCAAGGGCGCTGGGTTCAAGTAGCCCACCGCCTCGTCAGCCTCCAACCGTCGCACCGCCTCCGTGACCGCTTCTTCTGGCGAAGCAAACCGCCCAGCACTGACGAGGCGGGAGAGGAAGCTGGTCTGTTCGGCTGGCAAGGAGATCGTCATAACTCTAAATCGAATGATCGGACGCTGCCATCAGCGAGAGATGTGGTCAAGAATCCCAGCGCAGCCCAAATCAGCGCAGTTCCCCAATCCAACGGGAGCGTGTGGCGGAAGAGCACCCGGTCTCAATCCGTCGCCGCCAGTCGGAAGACATCGCGAATCTTGCTGCGGATGGCGCGACGTCTTTCTTGGCTCACGCGCCCGCGCCGGCCGAAAAGCTTCGCTGACTCGACGAGCTAGATGGTTTTGCAGTCACAAAAGGTTTCTCAATCGAACCCATCCCTGCCGTTAAGAGCGTGTTTTAAAAGGGGTAGCGCGGGCGACCCGCCCGCCCCGGTCGGCGACTCACCGACCGGAATGGCGGAGCGCAACTTGACGAAGCGGCCGTCTTTATTGGCTCGAAGCGTTTCTCCCGTTCCGTCGGGCGGGTCGCCCGCCGGCACAGGCAAGTCGCCCGTGCTGCCCGGAGACGACTTTCCAAACAGGCTCTAAACATTACCTCGTAGGGTCTGGGTGAGCGGCTTTGGCGGTGGCTCGTGCAATAGAGGACATTCCCAAACGAAGCGTGCGCACAGACGTCCGGGTGAGAAATCAGGATGACCGAATGCTCTCCTTTGCCGGGAAAATCAAAGCGCCAGATGTCAAACTGGTCTTTCACTCCGGCAATTGCAGAGAACTGCTCCGGGCCAGCGCCGCCAGTTCAGCGTTGTTTTCCTCGGTGATATACTTGCGGAGGCTGCCCTTGGGGAAGGGTTCCTTGGTTACAGGCTCCACCAACGTCAGCGTGACATGGCCACCACCATGATTCTCGTAGGCGAAAACCTGCCGGGGTTTTGCGTCCGGCATCCGAATGCGCTGCTGGTCATCAACGGTCAGTGTTTTCACGCTGGCAAAATTCCATGGCGGCAGAATGACTTCAAGCGTGGAGGAATCCGACAACGGGTCAGTCCCAAAGGTTGACGTGAAGTCTTGATTCCGGGCAGTCACCGTCGCCGCCGGGCTTTGGCCCGCGGATTCGACACATTCGTCCCCGCGCCCCTGCTAGCGCCCGCGCCACCCATTTGAGCGTCATCGTCGTCTCCCGGCACGCTTTGTCTTCGGCGATACTTGGGGCGCAGGATGACTTGCTATTTCTTCTACCAAAGTATCCCGGACCGGCGAATGCGGGTGCGGGAGTATCTCGATAACTGCGGGTAAACCCGCGCCCCGTGCGGGACGCGGGTTTTGCCCGCGGACTATCGATTATCCGATGAACGGCCCATCGGCTGGCAACTGGAATTCCTTGCGGGCGGCGGCGTTGGCCTTGGTGGTGTAGGGATATTCCGCGTCGGCGGCGAACTGGATGGTGATGCGGGCGTCGGTGGCGGTCTTGACGAGGACGGTGAGGTCGGTGCGCTCATCGGTGGCGTCGGGTTGGGCATCGCCCCCGCTAAACCGGATCCATGCAGTTGAAAACGCGAACGAAACCACAGCCCGGAGTGGTTATGGCGGGACGGGAATCGTTCCTGTCCCGATCAAATGGTACCCGACGACCTGCACGCCCGGCTCGTTCTCGAAATGCTTCACGTTGCGGGTGAGGACAGGGAGGTTTTCGAGGCGGGCGGTCGCGGCGAGCCAGAGGTCGGCGACGCCAATTGTGCGTCCGGCACGCTGGAGCGCGGCGGCAACCTCGGCGTAGGCGAGCAGGTGGCGGCGGACGAGGCGAAGTCGGGGGGACGGACGGAGAAAGCGGTGTACGGCAGCGGGCGGAACGTGGAGATAGACGGCACCATGCAGGAACTCGGCCTCCATCATCCAGAGCAGCACCGGGCGGTAACCGGTGCGCTTGGCATCGAGATCGGCGAGGCGTTCCGGGTGCCGACGGCAGCGCCAGAGATCAATGAAGACCGTGGTGTCGGCTAGGATTTCCAGGGATCGCGCGCCGGAATGGGGTGCGCAAGTTCGCGCTCCCAGGCGGCGAACTCGGCGTTGCTCAAGTCGGGAAGCGTGTCAGCGCAGGCGAGCAACTCAGCAAGCGTGGCTTTGCCCGCCGTCGGCACGCTTCCCCGCTCCCATTCGCGTTCCCGGTCGTAGTCTTCGCAATGCTCCCGATCTTCTTTGGTGGCCGGCGGGAGCGACGCGCGCATCTTCTCGGTCCCAGCCAATCCGCCGCTCTCGGATTTGGAACGCGGGACTTTCCCCAGCGTGGCGAGGGCCGCGCGGACCAGTTCATCGGGGTTGTGAATGTTCGTCGCCGCCTCCGCCGCGCGGAGCAGGGCTTCGTCAATTTCGACGGTGATGCTCATGGCAGCAGGGTATCGCGCGGGCGCGGGCATTGCCAGCAGGGTTCCCATGGCTTTAATCCCCAACTACAAAATTGGAGAGCACACCCGCCCGCGGGTGTGGCTGGATGCGCCCTCGCATCCGGCCTCCGAGCCGCGCATCGGCTATAGTCCCGCCTACGTTTTCCTCGGCCGCAATATCAGCGGTATGGCCTGTCGTCCGTGCTGGCGATAGATGAGGAAATCCGAGTCCAACGTGAACACCGACATCCCCGGATGGAGTTCCGCCAGCCGCACCAGACAGGCGTCTGCCAGCGACATGGGAACATTGCGGTAGGACTGCATGAGCCGCGTCACCGCCACCACCTCATCCGCAAAAGAAAAATCCACCCGGATGAAACCTGCGACGAGGAATTTCTCCAGCTTTTCCAGCACCACTTCGCGGCCCGCCAGCAGGTGGATGGTTTCCGACAGCACTGCTTCACAGGTGATGAACGGCGGCTCCAACTCCTTGAAACGCGCGACCGCCCATTCGTGATCGTCATCATTCCGGTTCAGGAACGCGACCAGCGGACCGGTGTCCAGCAGGGCGGACCTATTCACGACCGTAGTTCGTCAGGTGCCGTTTGTTGGCCGCCAGATCGCGCGGGGCGTCCGCCACCACGCCACACGCCTCCTGCATGACATCGTAGGCGGAAGGCCTTGGCCGCGCAGGTGCCAGCGAGGATTCCAGCAACTCGCGCGCGAGCGCTGCCTTGGACACGCGTCGTTTGGCCGCCACCGCCGCCAGTTCCGCCGCCAACTGGTTTGGCAATTTCAGGGAGATCGTTGTCATCGGCGCAGACTACCTACCGACCGGCACCCGAACAAGCGCGCGGTTTTTTTTGGCAAAGACGTCAAACTCGAAAACCTCCGCACCTCAAGCCGACATTCCCCTGAACCTGAGAGCCTGGTTGAAAGATCCCATGAGCCGCGAGCGACTGCGTTTGGAGTTCCGCGTTTACGCGGTCCGCTGGTCGTATCCCGCCTGAGCCGCGTAAACGCGGAACTCCAAACCGGGGTTTTCAAAACAGCCTCTGAACTTCGCAGCGAAACGGGGAGCACACCCGCCCACGGGTGTGGCTGGATGCGCCCTCGCATCCGGCCTCCGAGCCGCGCATCGGCTATAGTCCCGCCTACGTTTTCCTCGGCCGCAAAATCAGCGGTATGGCCTGCCGTCCGTGCTGGCGATAGATGAGAAAGTCCGAGTCCAACGTGAACACTGACATCCCCGGATGGAGTTCCGCCAATCGCACCAGGCAAGCGTCTGCCAGCGACATGGGAACGTCACGGTAGGACTGCATGAGCCGCGTCACCGCCACCGCCCCGGGAAAACCGAGGCAAACAGTGGGGTGCATCCGGCCCGCTCGCGGGGAAATCCTGCACCGTTTGTCTGCCGCTTGCTCTCGACGATTCCAGAATACGAAGGTCTGCGAACCCGCTGAGGCTTGTGATCACACGACCTCGAACTCCCGCACTTCAAGCGCGTTCCGGCCGGACTTTTGCAGGGGGCGCGGCTCGGGCTGGGCGAAGTCGTTGCCGTCCACGGCGCGGGCGCGCAGGGAGTATTTGCCGGGGGGCAGTCCGTTCAGCGCGGCGGACCAGGAGATCATGCTGTAGCGCAGAGGCCAGGTCGCGGGCTGGCCGGTCTGGGAATTGAAGCCGAGGATTTTTCGGGCGGAGACGCCGGCGGGGAGGACGCTGGTCCAGTCGGCGGGCGGGGCTTCGAGCTGCGCCGCGATCCATTGCTCGGTGGCGGTGGCGGGCGCGCCAGACGCGCCGGGCTTGGCGTGGTCGCGGCTCAGCGAGTACTCGACGCGCTTGAGACCGGACCAGCCGGAGATGACGAGGCCGCCGATGGACACGGCCTGACCGGCGGGGATTTTCGCGGGGACGTTGTCGAGATACGCGGCGGTCTTGAGCGGTGCCTCGGGGTCGTTGTTCTGTTCGGCGTAGGTGTCGTTGGCGCGGTGGTCATTGGTGACGACGATGCGCTGGAGCCACTTGATGGATTTGAAGCCATGCGCCCACGGGATGACCATGCGCACCGGGCCGCCGCGGAGGAGCGAGATGGGTTCGCCGTTGAGGCGGTAGGCGAGGAAGGCGGGCAGTTCGCCGGGCGGTGTTTCCATCGCCTGCGAATAGCTGAGCGAGGATTGGAAAAGCTGCTTGGGATCGTGGTTGTGAAAGCCCCAGTAGTAGATGCGGCGCACGTTGCGCAGCGTGCCGCAGAGGCGCAGCACTTCGCGCAACGGCACGCCTTCCCACAGGCCCTGGCCGAGCGGCGCGGGGATGTTGAGGCACTGCATGGCCTTGAGGAATTTCACTTCGTGCTGCTTGCCGAGTTCGAGCAGCGCGGGCAGGTCCAGCGCGGTGCCGTCGGCGAGCGTGATCGCCTTGCTGAGGCCGGCGGGATCTTTGGCGGCGGGATTTGCCGGGGTGTCGGCGGTGATTTCCAAGCGCCAGGTTGCGGGCGTGAGGCGGGCCTGAATCAGCGCGTCGCCGGTGAGCGAGTGGGGCTTGGGCGTGCCACGGGAGACGTCGCGGAATTTGTCGGCGGGCGTGAGGAAGGGGCGGGGCGCCGCGGGGGCGGCGGGCTTTGGTGGAGCCGATGCGGGTGCGGGTGCGGCGGTGGCGGAAGGGGAAAGGCCGCTGGACAGCGCGAGCGTCGCCAGCGCGGAACTGGTGCGCACGAAAGCGCGGCGGGTGACCGGCGTGGAGGCGGGCGGAGTTTTCATGGAATGGCGCGGACGTTTGCAGACGGGCCGCGGCGGGGCAAGCGCGGCGGGGATAATCCCGGAGGTCGAGGGATTCGAGGGGAGCGGGTGGTCGGTGCCCCGGTTGCGCTCCGGGACAGGCAAGCGGAATCCGGCAGCCAAGTCGTTCCGACAGAAATCACCTTTGACAGCACCCGCGCCGATGGGCATCGTGCGCGCTCGTTTGCGACGGAGAATCGGGGCGGTGCAACTGTTTCCTCCAGCAACAACGCCCGGAACATAGAAATTAAATTTATGGCAGAACTAGTCGGAAATCTTTTGGTCGCCCAGTCCGGCGGCCCTACGGCCGTCATCAACGCCAGCGTCGCCGGGGTGGTGCAGGAGGCTGGCAAGCACGAGTTCGTCGAGGAAATCTACGGCGGCTTGAACGGCATCCTCGGCATCCTCAACGAGGAACTCATCGACCTGAACGATGAGCGCGCCAAGACCATCGAGGGCCTGAAACACACGCCCGCGGCGGCCCTCGGCACCTGCCGTTACAAGATTGATTTCAAGAAAAAGCCCGAGCAGGCCACCAAGGACATGGACCGGTTGTTCGAGGTTTTTCAGGCCCACAACATCCGCTATTTCTTCTACATCGGCGGCAACGATTCGCAGGACACGGCGAACAAGATCAACGAGGAGGCGATCAAGCGCGCCTGGGACATGCGCATCATCGGCGTGCCCAAGACGATCGACAACGACCTGCCCCACACCGACCACTGCCCCGGCTTCGGCTCGGTGATCAAGTACAACGCCGCGACGGTCATGGAGGTCGCCTGCGATGTCGGCAGCATGGCCACCGATGACGGTGCCTGCTGCATCATCGAGGTGATGGGCCGCTCGGCCGGTTGGATCGCCGCCGGCACCATTCTCGCGCGGCGGAAGGCGACCGACGCGCCGCACATCATTTTGGTTCCCGAGATTGCGCTCAACGAAACCGTGTTTCTGGCCAAGGTGAAAGAGACGGTCGAGGCCCATAAATTCTGCGTGGTGGTCGTCGGCGAAGGCGTGAAGAACGCCGCCGGTGACGAAATCGGCGTGGACAAGAAGAATGTGGATGCGTTCGGGCATCCGGTGCTCGGCGGCGCGGCTGAGCATCTGGCGGAACTCATCCAGGGCAAGTTGAAGACCAAGACTCGCACCGTGAAGCTCGGCTACGCGCAACGCGCCGCCGCCCACTTCGCGAGCGAGACGGACGTCGAGGAAGCCGCCGCCTGCGGGGCCGCGGCGGTAAAGGCGGCGATGGAGGGCAAGAGCGGCTTCATGGTCAAGCTCGTGCGCGTTCAGAACAATCCGTATCAATGGACCACCGGCCTGCAATCGCTGGCGGACATTGCCAACGTTGAGCATTTTGTGCCGCGCGAATGGATGAGCGAGGACGGGTTCGCGCCCAATGAATTGTTCGTCGAGTACGCCCTGCCGCTCGTCGCGGGCCAGCTCAAGCTGCCCACCGAGAACGGCCTGCCCAAGTTCGTCACGCTCGACAAAAGCCCCGTCGAAAAGAAACTGCCCCCGCGGGCCTGAGCGCGATCCGGCCACTGGCCGCAGCAAAAACTTCCTGAGCGCCGACCGAGGTCGGCGCTCTTTTTTTTGCCCCCGGCTGAACCCTGAAGCGGGCCGCAAAAAACGCAAAAAGACGCATAGAGGACGGAGCATTTAATGGCTTTGCCACGAGCGGTTTCGCCCCTCGGTGACCGGTCCGCATCCGCTCCGTTTTGCGTTCTTTGCGTTCTTTTGCGGCCATCCCATTTCCAAGTTCGGACTGCCACCAAATCAATTGGCGCAAAACCTTGGCCGCGTCGCACCTCGCGGGGTAGCCTCCGGTCATGCGACCTGTGGACATCCAGCAAATCGGCGATGAATTGGCTTTCAAATGGGACGATGGCGGCGAGACCTTTGTCCGCCTCGAAGACCTCCGCCGCCATTGCCCGTGCGCCGGCTGCAAGGGCGAGGTCGATGTGATGGGGAACCTCTACAAAAATCCCGACCGGCCCTATACGGCGCAGGCGTTCCAGCTTCAGCGGCTCGCGTTTGTCGGCGGCTACGCCGTGCAACCGTTCTGGATGGACGGCCACAATACCGGGCTTTTCTCCTTCGACTACCTGCGGAATCTCGGGGCCGCGTGACGCAGCCGCAATCCCAGGAGCGCGGCTGTGTCCGCTGAGGACCAGCCGCAGCGGCCCAGAATCCCCGCAGGCACCCGTTGGAATTAGCAGCGTCTCCCGCGATCAATCCGCGGCTGCTGGTGTTCAGCGCCCACAGCCGCGCCCCGGGAAAAAACCTTGCGGCGCGCTGCGGACAGAAGCGCCCGGCCAACCCACGGCCGGCTCACGCCACGCCGCCAAACGACACGAAATCGTCGAGGTCCAGCACCTCGAACCACGACGTGATGTCCTCGCGTTTCGGTCCGATCTTGGCGTGGTAATCGTTGAAATACTGCCGGGCCTCCACGTCCGCAGGGCCGCGCTGATCGTGGTAGGCGGACCACGCCAGAATCGCCACCACCGACGGCTTGGTCTGCGAGTTCGCCGTCACCCATTCCAACATTTCCCCGTCGCCTCTGCCCTTCGACAGCTCGGCCAGGAACGCCTCGGCGCTGATGCCGGCGAAATCGAACCAGTGTTTGTCCAGCGGACAGTCGTAGTGATATTCGCCCTGTTTCCCGCCGAGGGTCGCGCGCCCTTTGTCGAGGAGCCGGGGCAGCAGGACAAAGCCGCCGAGCCGCACGCGCGGGCTGCGGGGCGGACGTTGGGTGAGATCAGGGGTGTTGGTGGGCATGATTTTCTCTCCGGTGTGATTGCTGGGTTGCACAAAAAAAGCGGACCTGTGTTGCCACAGGCCCGCTGCCAAAGGAACGCCGTGGACTATGAAGCTCCGGGTGTCGGGGTTTCCGGGACCACCGGAGCCACAACTGCCGGCGGCTCCGGCGTCGGCGCGGACGACGGCACTTCGGGCGCGGCAACGGCCGTCGATGCGGCCGGTGATTCGGCAATCGCAGGGGTGGCCGCGACCGTGGCGGCGGCGACTGCGGCAGGTGCGGAAGCAGGCGCGACGGCAGGCGTCGGCTTCGGCGGCCGCGGCGGCGGCGTGGGCTTCACCAGCGGTCGTTTGGCTGTCTCCATGAAACCATTGGCGAATTCGATGACGTGGCCCTGATGCACGAGCCAGTGCAGATCGGCAATGATTGCCTTCTGCGCGGGCGTCGGCTCAGGCACTGCTGGAGTCGCTGCGGCGGCAGGAGCGCCTTCGGCTCCAGCGGCGGCGGGTGTCGCCGGCGGTGCGGCGGGCGTGGGGGCGAGGGCTTCGACCAACTGCCGCCGCGTGCATTTCGGATGCGCGTCGAGATACTCGACGATGCTCTTCAAGCTGTCTGACACCGGCGTCGCTGCCAGGTCCAGGAAGTGCGGCCGCGCCACCGAGACGTGCGTGATGGTTTTGTTGACCTTGAAAAACTGCAAGCCGGCGCCGGCAAACTGCTGGCTCAGGAAGGTCACCAGCTTCAGCGGGAACCGGTTGAGGTCCTCGACCACGCGCCGCGCGATCGTGCGCAACGGGGTGCTCAGAATGTTCCGCGCCGCCGCGCCATTCATCTCCCAGCTCTCGACCGGCTGCAGCAGCGCGGGCAGATGGGTCTCGCGGAAGTGCTGCTCGACCTCGTCGCGCGTTTTCAGCTTCTTCGGCTCGGGCACGTTCAGGCACGAGTAGTCGAGCTTGAAGCTCTGCTCCTCGATCCACTGTTTCACCACGGCTTCGTCCCGCACGATTTTCACCCGCGCCTTGAAGGCGTCGAACGGCATCCGGCTGAACCGCTCGGTGTGCAATGCCCGCAGTTGTTCCTGATAGCCGTGAAAATTCGGCGGCCCGAGCAGCACCCCGCTCATGCCGCATTGGGCGACGAACGTGTAATTGCCCTTGGGCGCTTCGGCCGCCGTCTTCTCCGTCGCGTAGAACGTGTTGAAATGCTTGTCCAGCGCGTACCGCACCACGTCGGACTCCGATAGCCACAGGGTGTTGTCGAGGTTGAAGACGTAGAGCTGCTGCACCGGCTTGCCATCGGGCCGCTTCACCACCGCGAACCGGACCACGTAACGCTCCGGCTTCTGCAACACGAGCGCGGCGATCTCGAACATCGGATACGCGCGCCCCGAGAGCTTGATCTGGCGCACCAGCGATTCCACGCCCTTCGGCTCGGGGAAAATTTCCACGTCCAACTCCGGCAACTGCACCTGCGGCTCGCGCGGCTCCTCGGCCCGGTCGCGTCCGCGCGCATCCCCTTGCCGGCCACCCCCGCCGCCACCACCCGGCCCGCCGCGCCCGTCGCCCCGTCCGCCGCCGCCAGGCGGCCGCGGACCCGAGCGTTCCCCGCCGCCCTGACCGCCGCGCGGACGGCCCCCGCCACCGCCGCCACCGCCGCCAAAACCACCCCCACCGCCCCCGCCGCCGCCCCGTCGGGGACTGCGATCCGAGCGGTCGCCCCGCTCGCCGCGGTGGCCTTCTTCACCCGTAACATGTTCGAAACGGCGGGCGTCCGCCGGTTTCGCCGCCCACGCGGGGAGGAACAGGTTTTCCAAATTGAACTCGGACTCAGGAGTTGTACTCATGCGGCTTCCTCAAGCTTTGGACGTTGTGTCCCAAGCGTAAAAATCAGGGGGCAAACCTTGCCGGTCGCCACTTCGGAAAGCAAGCGCTTGCTCTGGCAAACATGTTTGTCGGGCGCATCTCGGCCCGGCGATGTCCGAACAGTGACCCAAAAAATCCACGGTCCATGCGCGAAATTTGAGGGACTCGGAACCGCAATCCACGACCCGGGCGGGGACCCGGCTTTGCACCCTTCGGAGAGCAGCGTCGAACCCGCGCGGGTGCTGAGTATTCCTGCCCCTCTTTGCGAGCGGACCCGCTGTGATCAAGGACGGTCGCGCTCCAGCGGCGCATCCGCGCACAGCCCCCGGCAGCCCGGCGTTTACTCGCGGAAACGCCCGCAGGGCAAGGAAGCCGCCGGTAGAATCCGCGCTCCCTTCCTGATTCGCGCTCCCGCGACGTGAACGCCGCGCTCCGGGGGGGGGCGGTGGCAAACTGTGCCCGGTCAGCACGAATTCCCGAGGGGACGCCTGAAGTCCGTCCGCCTTCCCCGTTTCCCCCGCCGCGCGCACGACGCCCTGCCAGCCATCGGCTTGCAGGCGGTTGAGGTTCGCGTCCATTTGGGAAACCAGCACGTTCACATCGCAGCCAGACTCGGCGGCCTGCTCAGCGCGGATGCGATGTATCTCTTCGAAAACTTCGGATCTAGGCATGGCTTCAAGTTTCATCAGTTCGGCGGGCGTGCAGATGTTCGGGGCAACCAGTCCGAAGCCAGCGCCGGCTTCCAGCCTGTGCCGTCCGGCGATCCGCCGGACGAAATGGGTGCGAAGGGGCGTTGGACCAAGCGAGCCGGCACAGCCGCACGTCTCCTTCCGTTCCGCCGGGCGTGTGGTCCGGGAGGACGGGCGAGTCGTCCCGTGCCACCCGCTGGCTGTGAAATATCCGGACTACAGCTTCCTCAACCGGAAGAAATTCGCCCGCGCCGAGGGAATATTCGTCACCGTCATTGTGCCGCCGTAGAGCGACGGAGCATTGGTCACCGGCTGCCAGAGTGGCGGACTTAGGGAGTCGCTCGTCTCCAGACTGAATCCGGTCAGGGTACTCGGCCACGAGACCGCCGTGGTCGCGTTGGTCTGGGTGATGGCCAACTGCGGCGGCGTGAGGGTGAAGAACTTGAGATTCTGTATCTGCACCGAGCTGTTGGTCGAAGTGCCGCCGAGCAGTCCGAAGAAGAACTCATTTGTTCTACCCGCATAGCTCGTCACGTCGATCAAGCGGCTGCTGCCGGTTTCCCCATCGGTCAGGAACTTGGTTTCGAGACTGAAGAGATTGGTTCCGTTGACGCCAAAGACGAGTGAGTCATCCTTCCCATCGCCGGTCACAGTAAACTCGAAGCTCAGCAACACCGCGTCCGCCGGCACCGCGATCGGCAGCCACGCATACGCCGGCGCGTTGGTCGGCGTGGCGACGGTGGCCGGAGCGCGAGGGGAGCCATTGACGCCCAGCACCTGCCCCGCCCGCAGCGTGATGCGCATCGTGAACCGGCTTATTAAATCAATCGTCTGCCGCCCCAACTGTTCCGCCTCGTCCACCACCGCGTTCACGCCGTGATAGATATTCACGGCGGTCGTTTCCACCACGTCCACCACGGCGTTGCCTACCGTGCGCCCGAACGCGACCGTCCGGTCCACCACGTAGTTCGCGGCGATGGCCGTCGTGACGCCCAGCGCGGGCACGAAGCACTCGTAGATATGGAGCGGTGGAATCCGTTCCAACGAGAGTTCGTCGGAGGCGTCCGCCACTTGATGATAGGCCACGCCCGGGGAGAAATCTGCCGCCACCGGAGGGAACGCGCCCGGCGTCGCCCCCGGCACCAGCCCGGCCTCAAACGCCCGGGGGAAACCCAGCGCCGTGACGCCCGAACGCGCAATGCTGTCGGCATACCACCGCTGCGGATAACTATGCGCTTCTTGAAAATTGGCAGTCAGAGGAATGGCGCGTTCCAGACACACATTCAACGCATCCGCGTGATAGATACCCACCAGTGAGATATAACTGTCCGCCCATGCGGAACGGGCCGGGAGCGGCAGTTTCCAGCCCGCGACCGTCTCCGTTGCCGCCAGGGCCAGCCGCACTCCGTCGGCGGTGATGACTCCGTTGGCGAGATCGAAGAAGACCTCCTTGCCCACCACCCGCGCCAGTTCCGCCTCATCAAAGAGGGAGATATGCGTGCGGGCCGAACTCCACGCGGGCGAGGCCCGATCCTGCCGTCCGCTGCCGTGGCCGTGCAGATAATTCGCCGCCGCCGCATTCACCAGCGCGCCGAGACTATGCCCGAGAATGTGCACGTTCATCGCGTAGGCGCTGCCCAGCGCGGCGTAGAGCGTCTGGCCCAGCGCCACACCTTGCTTCGGTGTCTTCTCCTCCGGCGGCAAGGGTTGGGTCGCCGCCTGCTGCCAGTCCCAGGCGACGATGTTTACGAAAGGCAGCAGGCCCTTGTCCTTGAGCGCGGTCGCCATGCCCGCCGCCCACGCCGACGGCGAAGAATTCCACCCATGAGTTAGCACCACCGTCATCTTGGTCGCATCCAGCCGCGTCGGCGTGGTGTCCGGGACGAACTGCGTGCCGTCGAAGAACCGCAGCGCGCTGCCCTCGATGTCCGTGGGCGCGGGCGGAAGGAAGGGCGGGGCGGTGGTGACAGTTTGCACCACGGGCGGCGCGGCGGCGGGCACGAGCCGGAACTCCTGCCGTGTGGAACCAGCTCCGAAACTCACCACGCGCCGGTCCCGCGCGTAGCCAGCCTTCGCGGCGGAGAAGACATAGACGCCCTGCGGCAGCGCGGGGATTTGATAGGTGCCGTTCGGAGCCGTCGTGGCGGTGGCTTGGGTAGTTTCCAAGATGGATGCTGTAACTGTGGCGCCGGACATGGTCGTGCCGGAGGCGTCCAGCACGCGACCGGTGAGTGTGAAGGTGTTGCCGCCGCTCGGGACGTTGAAGAAGTAGCTAACCGGCGGGCTTTGTTGATAGGAAACGTTGGTGCCGAGGGAGTCGAAGTACTGATAGCTCACGATGGGTGAGATGATGCCGCCATTGGTCAGCGCCTCGGTGCTGAAGTCGTTGAAGTATTGGTAGCTCACGACTGGACTCATCACAGGTGAATTGGCGTCAGCTCCAAGTGCTTCCTGATATTGGTAACTCACCACCGGAGACATGAAGTTCGTGATGACATCATCGGCCAGCGCGACAGAGGTGAAGACTGCCAGGAGAAGAATCGCCACCAAGTAACGCGGAAAGCGCAAAGAAGAAGGGGAGCGTCTCAGTTGCTTGCGAACAGCGGGCCGCATCGGCGCAGTCCCGCAGGGACGACCGAAAATAGCCCAGCACTTCAGTGCTGGGTCTTCGGTCGTCGGCCCCGTTAGTCCCGTCAGGGACGACAGAGGCGTGGGCGTGCGTTTTCTGTCGTCCTTGACGGGACTTGGGCCGTTTCCGCCGCGGACCCAGCACTGAAGTGCTGGGCTATTCTCTTTCGCTCTCTGGGCTGGTACTGGGAACCACGTCGTTTGCAATAGGGTTGTGTCAACGTGTCCCCGCCGAGCCGCAACCCCGTTTAGCTTGTGGGACTGCGGCCCTATTCCCCAAGGTAGCTCGTGTCCCGCAACCTTGGGCTGGAGGCCGGAATTCCGTTGGGATTCGGGGATGGAATTGCCAAAGGACATTACGGTTAGGTTGGAAGCTACTTTCACGGAACTCTACCGGTTCCTGCTTACGGAGCGGTGGCGGCGGTGGCGTAGATGAGGCCGCCGCCGCGCGGCATGTTCAATGACACCGTGGCGGTGCTGGAGGCCAGCGTGCCGGTGGTGTTGTAGCCCACCGCACTGATGGTCGCGCCGTTCGCCGGCTTCACGGTCACGGTGACGGGCGTGTTCAACGGGAGATTCGTGCAACGCACTACGATGGCCACGGGATTGGATTGCTGACCAGCAATGATGGCATCGGGCGTTACCAGCACACCCGTAGGACTGGCAGACACTGGGATGGTACCAATGGTGATGACGTTCAACTGCACGCCTTGCCCAACGGCGGGAATAATGATGGGTTGGAAGCCCTGTGAAACCGTGCCACCTAACGCGCCGCCGAAGATGCTTTCTACAAAATCTAGTCGTATCCGTCCGCTGCCGGCGGAGTTTTGACTCCATCCTGGAACAACACAAGTCCCACCCGGGCAAGCTATCTGACCGCTACCTAGCAAAGTCTGCGTCACTAATCGAATCGCGCCGCCACTACCAGCCCCCCCGGCGATATCTCCTATCGAGTTTCCGCCGGACGCAGTGATTGAACCGTCAATCCGTATTGATTGAGAAGCGGCGATTAGTATCGCTCCGCCTCCACCTGCTCCCCCAGCCGATCCTCCGCAATATCCTGATGCACCACCACCTCCAGAGCCTCCCAAAAGAGGCAGCAAAAAGTCATTTCCATACATTACTCCGGGCGCCGATTGCTGCACCCCTGCAAACTGTCCACCACCGCTGCCAAAAGATGCATTTCCCCCACGACAAGCACTGACTGCCGCTGTGCCCCCTCCAGGTCCTTGCCCCGCAGTTGCGCTACTGCCCCCATTACCACCACGGTATCCTCCCGGGCCTCCCACACTACTGACTAACCCAGTTGCCGAAGGACCTGAGACATCAACCGTTCCGCTAATAATACAATTGCTTTTCACGAGCCACACCACCGGTGTATTATTGGCGTTGGGAATAAATGTAACTGTTACGTTGGTCGGAACGTTGACTGAGGTGTAGTGATATATGCCGGTGGGGTGTTCGCTCATGTCCACCACCGTGTTCGTCGTGGGGTTGAACGCGCCATCCGCGCCCGTGCTCCCGCTGTTCACCTGCGCGTGCGCCGCCAGCGGAGCCAGCAAGAGGAGCAGGCAACTCAACGATATTCGGAGAGGAGTTTTCATAGTGATTCCTTGCGTAGTCCAGCAGTGGGGTTGGCGGGTGAGTTCATGGTCTGATTGGGTTTGTGGGCGCGGCCGTTCACGCGCCGACCAGGGCGTGAGCGTGGAGAATGCGGCCGATGGTTTCAGCCGGCGTCTCGCCCCGCTGGCGGGCCGCGCGGCGGTAGTAGTCAAGGCTGGCCGGGGCGAGTTCAACGGTGATCTTCACGGTTTTGAGGGAGCGGCGTACTTGCTCGGGAGCGGGCAGGAAATCGAGAGTCACGGGCGCGCCGAGTTTGCCGATGGGTTCGCCATTAAGCTCCCGGAGGTCAGCGTAGTTTGTTTTGCGTTTCATAAAGTTGTTTGCCTTTGCGCCAGTAGCCCGCGCCGATGAGGCGGACGCGCCCCTTTCGTTCGGTGAAGCGCACGGTGAGGATACGCTCGCCCACGCGGCCAAGGCAATGCCAGCGAGGCTCCGTACCACTGTGGCTCAGATCGGGGAGAATCACGCGCGCCGGGTCGGCAAACGCCGCGACCGCTTCGACAAAGCTGACACCGTGCTTGGCGAGGTTGCTGGTCTCCTTGGCCTCGTCCCACTCGAAATGTTCGCCGAAGAGCATGAAGGACCAGTGTTACTCAGTGGCGAACCGAACGGTCACGCGGGATTAGCGCCCATCCGGCCTCCGTACGATGTGAACCGGCTGGAAGCCAGCGTGCCAGCAAGCGCAGAGTTCCCGCTCAGGGCTGGCTGCGGGATTGGAAGGTGCGTTGGTGGCCGGTGGCGGGGTTGAAGACGGTGTAGGTCTTGCCGCCGGGTTCGACAGAGAGCTTGAGAAAGTTGGCGGCGCACTTTTCGTCCTGGTTGGCGATGTGTTCGTCCTTGGTGTTGTTCTCAACGTCGGCGCGGATGTTTTTGTGGACTTGGTACATGGCGACGATGGAGGGGGTGGTCTTCAAGGTTTCGATGGTGTTCTTGCCGGTGCCTTTGCGGGGGCCGTTGTTCATGATGGAGACGGTGGGGGCGATGCTCTTGACGAGCCGCGGGTGGTTGCTGACGTCGAGGCCGTGGTGGTTGACCTGATAGACATCGACGGTGCCGACGAGGTTGTAGGGGGTGACGAGTTTGGTCTCGAGATTCCAGGTCAGGTCGCCGCCGTCGAAGAAGCGGAAGTCGCCGAACTGGAGGACGAAGGCGGCGCTGTTGGCGTTGTCGGACATGTCCTTGGGCTGCTCGGGGACTTCGAGTTTGAGCGGGTTTTCGCGCATCTGATCGGGGCGCGGGGCGATGAATTTCTGGTCGGCGACGAGGCAGCGGAGTTCGAGCTTGGAGCCGTCGGGTTGCTTGAGGGGAAGGGTGTCGCCGGCTTTGAAGGTGATGTGGCGGTCGGACTTGATGTCGCGGTAGGGTTTGATGAGGAGCGGCCAGCGGGTGTCTTTGGGGTTGTTGTCGGGGTTGGTCTCGGGGATGCCTTTGTCACAGACGGCACCGATGGGCATGAGGCCGGCGAGTTCGGCCGCGCCGCCGAAGTGGTCGATGTGGAAGTGGGTGGTGACGAGGAAGTCGATTTTCTTCAGGCCGGCGGCTTCGGTGGCGACCTTGTGGATGCGGCCGGAATCGCGCGTGCCGGGGTTGCCGGAGTCGATGAGAATGGATTCGCCGGCGGGCGTAACGATGAGCGTCGAGCCGCCGCCTTCGGAATCAATCCAGTAGATGTCGAGGGTGCGCGGCGCGGCGCGCAGGCCGGGCGCGAGGAGAAGGGCGACGAGGAGGGAGAGGGTGTGGAGGAGGTTTGGTTTCATAGAAAATGGTCGGGATGGACGTGAGGCGGGGAGGGAAAGTTCAGGGTCCGAAGTTCAAAGTTCAAAGTTCAAAGTTTAAGGGAAGGACCAAGCGAGAAAGTTCCAATGGGGAGAACATGAGGTGAACGGGATGGGGCTTGGGGCTTGGGCGAGGCATATCCAAGTTTGGTGCGCGGGATTTTTTTAACTGCCAGCGCCGCGGGCCGCTCTTATGGTGCCGCCGTGATCAACGCGCCCGATGATTTCCAGCCGCTCATGGATGACATCTTCCGGGAGAAGGTGCGTCGCGCGCGGCTGATCCCGCCGGGCGAGAAGATGTTCAGCGGTCTGGAGCTGTTCGAAGAAGTGGAGGAACGGATGCGCGCGGGCGTGCGCCATCAGTTTCCAGCGGCGGACGCCGAAGAGGTCGAGCGCATCCTGCGCGAGCGGTTTGCCCGCATCCGGCAGATCGAGGAACACGGCCTCTACCGGCCCCTGCCATGAAATCGCACGAAGCGGTCCGGGCGGTCCTGCAGGGGCTGGCGGCGGCGGGACTTGAGCACATGGTCACGGGCGGATTGGTCAGCAATCACTACGGCGTGGCCCGCTCGACCAAGGACGCCGACATCGTGCTACAATTGGAGCCGGATGCCTTCGCGCGATTCGTTCGGTCTCTGCCACCCGAACTCACTCTCAATCCGCAGGCCAGTTTTGAAACCATCACGGGCTCGCGCCGACACATCATCACCGTCGCGCGGAGCAACTTCCAAATCGAACTCTTCCTGCTCGGTAACGACTCGCATCATCAGGAACGATTCCGGCGGCGTGTGCGGGCAGTGATCGCCGAGCTTGACCAGGAAACTTGGATACCGACACCCGAGGACATGGTCATTCAGAAAATCCGCTGGCACCGAGACAAGGATCGCGAGGATGTGAAGAACATCATCGGCGTTCAAGGCGACCTGCTCGACTGGCCGTATATCGAGCACTGGTGTGATGCCCACGGCACCCGGGCACGACTCGCGGAAATTCGCGCGGCGATTCCGCCGGCTTGAATGAGGGCGCTCATTTCTCCGGCCGAAGACTTGTTGCCGGGGGGACAGACGAACACGGTGAACTCCCGTTGATTCGGTGCGAACCTCCGCCTTCTCCGATCGTCAGTTGCCCGCCGTCCGGCGCTCGGCGATGAGTTCGAGGCCGCAGAGGATCGTGCCGTTTCTGGCGCCGGGGGCGCGGGTGAGGGTGAGCTTCAAATCTTTCTGGATGATGATGCCGTTGAATTCTTTCACCACGCCGCGGTGGTGGCCGCCGGCGGCGAGGGCGATGTCGAATTTTTCGAGCACGGACCGGCCTTGCAGCGCGATGCTGAAGACGCGCTGGCCGGGTTTCAGGTCCTCGGGTTCGGCGAAATACAGGCGCACGGTGTAGGGCGCGGCCGGGTGCGGGGGGCGGAGCACCAGCGGCTTGAGTTGCGGCAGCTCGGGCTTGGGCGCCGTACCGGCCGCCCCAGACAAAGCCTGCGGCAGCGGCGGACCGATGAACGAACCGCTGATTTTGGCGCGCTCGACGGCTTCGTCTTCCTCGTCGTCCTTCGAGCGCGGGGGCTTGCTCACGTTCGGGCGCACGAGTTCCGGAGTGACGGTGATGGTTTCGACTTCGCGCACGCCCGAGGCCATGACCCACGCCAGGCCCGCGCCGATCACCTGTGACGCGTGTCGGCGAAAATAAGCGACGCCCTTGCCGGAGACATTGATGGGCACGCCCGGCGAATCGCCGCCGACGGAGGGGTATTCCAGCCACAGCGTGCCGTCCGCGGCGCGGCGGTCGCCGGGCGCGCCGAAGTTGATGCCGACGCGCTCAATGCGTTCCCCGGCCTCGCCATCCAGGCCGAACTGGCTGTAGGTCCACAGCTCGAGGTCGGGCATGTGGATCAGCGCGAGCGAGGTCTGGTTTTGATAGGCGCAGGTGCAGGTGCGGGTGTAGTCGGGCGCGTTGAGCACGCCGTTGGCGACGACGAGGTTCGCGGTGCAGCCGGATTTGAAACCGCCGAGATTGCCGGTGCCGCTCTTGGAAATCAGATCGTAAAAACCCGCCGCGCCCGAGCGGAAGGTGAGCAGGTGCTCGCTGGCGACGATGTTGTTGCAGCCGTAGGCGCGGGTGATGCGCCACGGCTCGGATTTTCCCGTCAACGGATTGCGCACGAGATGCGGCGTGCCGTCGTGCAAATTGAACGCGCCGCTCGAGGACTGGTAGGAGTTCGCGCTCGTGAAGATGAGTTCGTTGTGGAGCATCACCGGTCCGACGTATTTGCGTTTCAAGTCCTGCCAGCGCACCTCGCCGTCGAGTCCGCGATACGCGGTGAGACCTTCGCCAACTTCGTCCTTGAGCCGGTCCGTGGCCTTCGCGCCGGCGAGGAGCAGGATGTCGTGCAGCTTGGAATAACCGAGCCAGGTGCCGAAAATGTTCTGCCTCGTTTCCCACAGCGGCGCGCCCGTCTGCACGTCAAAGGCCGCCAGCCGGTAATCCTGCGGAATCGCGGCCCCGCGACGCTTGAGTTTGTCCTCGGCGCTCAGCGGCAGCTTATCGAGGCAATAAACCCGGCCATTTCCCGCGACAATCCCGTTGTGCAGAAAACTGTGCCGCGCCTCGACCCGCCACAGCACCGCGCCCGAGTGACGGTCGAAGGCGACCAGTCCGCCGCTCGCGGAAAAATCCTCGATGCCGCTCGGCTTGCTCGCGCCGCCGAGCTTCACGCTGTGCCGCGCGAAGCCGTCGCCGGCGAGCAGGACATTTTCGTAAATGCCGATGTAAGCCCAATCCACCGGCGCGTTGGTGCCCGGTCGCGGCGGCAGCGTGAGCGTGCGCGTCAGCGCGCCGGTGCGCGCGTCGAGGACCTGGCAGGTGTTGGTGACGACGAGATAGACCGCGTCCTCGGTGGCGACGTAGTTGGCACCGCGGCCGTTCGCGCCGGGGATGTGCTTTTGGTTATAGGCCGTGCTCAGCGGCGTGTTGGTGTAGGAGGAATCGTAGTAGATGCCGAACGTGCCGAGGCTCGGGAACTCGGTCTTCCACAACAGCCGTCCCGTGTACACATCGCGCGCGCTGAGGCTGTTCATGCCCTGGATGAACATGCGCCCGCCGATGACCTGCTCCGGCGGGCCGTGGCCGTGCCGCGGCAGCACGTCGAGATTCGAGGTGCCGCCGAACCACAGCAGCCCGAGCGGGGCCTTCACGCGGGCGTCGTCGGATTTCAGCGTGTTGCCAATGTCGCCGTATTGATGGGTCCAATTCGCGGACTCGGGCAGCGCTCCCACGCGCCGCACGAGCAGGTGGCCCTCGGCCTCGCGCACCTCCGCCAGCTCCAGATGCTTGGCGTTGATGAAACTCGCCAGCTTCGTCCGCGCCGCGCCCGCAGCCGGCAGCCAGAGCGCGCCGCCGAAGGGCCGCACCGACTCATAAACCATCCGGAGCACCGCGCCGGTTTGCAGATGCGCGAGCTGCGATTCGCCCACGACGATGAGATTCGCCAGATACGGCGGCGCGTGGAAACTCACCGGATCGCCCGCGTGCAGCGTCACCCGCGCACCGTAAAAGCCCGCTGCGTCCCAGCGCCGCCGCAGTTGCTCCACCTTCTCCGTGTCGGGGTCCACGGCCACGATGCGCAGCTTGGAATTCAGCAGCACCGCCTCGAGCAACTGCCCGTCCTCGACGCCGAACCACAGCGCATAACCCTCCGTGGCGTCCGCCTCTGCGATCATCGCTTTCGCCTGCGCCACGAGGGTCGCCGCGGGCCGCACGGGACGCGGCTTCGCGGGCAGCGTGACGGCTTTGGTCTTCTCGTCGCCGAAGGTAACGATGCGGCCCTCGAGGGTGGTGGCGATGAGTTTGCCATTGGCGGCCAGCAGGCGCTGCACGTTGCGGATCGGGGCGTTCCACACCACGCGCGCGCGGCGCAGGCCGGCGGGCAGCTCGATGGCCGAGACGGAGTTCGAGCCTGCCGCGTAGAGTCGTTTCCCCGCCTTGATGAGATCCACCGAGGCGTCGGCCTTCACCTCCCACTGCACCTTTTTGTCCGTGCCGATGGCCTGGATGATGCGGCCGGTTTTGTTGGTCGCGGCGGAGTACCACACCTTGCCATCCAGCACCGGCTCGCTGTTGGTCAGCTTGATCGTGTTGCCGGTTTTCAACTCGAAGGCCCGCGTGCCATGCACGCGCGTGTGGAGAAAATATTCCGCGTCCGTCGCCGCCACGAACGAGCCGCCATTCCCCTTGCCCACGTTGCTGTGCTGAAAATGAACGAACTCTCCGGTCTGGCGATTGAACGCTGCCGGCACCGAGCGCCCGCCCGGCACCAGCAGAATATCCTGCGTGGCCACCAGCGCCCCCTGCGGCGCGACGCCGCCGAACGACGGCGCGCTGTGCGGCTGCCGGATGAACTGCGCGCCGGTGCCGTCATTCACCCACACCACCTTGCCGCTCGCCGCGTCCAGCGCGTAGATGAACGTCCCCATGAACGGCCAGATGCTCGCCGCGAAATACACGCGCCCGTCGCGCACCACCGGCCCGCCGCGCGCCGGCCACGCCGAGATCACGCGCTGATTGCCGAGCACCTTGCGATCCGCAGGCCCGCCGCGGAATTTCCAGAGCAACTTTCCGTCGCCCGCGCTCACGCAATACAGATAGCCGTCGTCGCTCGTGAAATAGATTTTCTCCTGCCATGCCACCGGCGGGAACCGCACCGGACCGTCCGTGTAAAACGCCCACAGTTCCGCGCCGCTGCGCAAGTCGAGAGCCACCACCTTGTCCGTGTCATTGAAGCCGACGAACATCCGACCGCCCAGCACCACCGGCTCGAAGGCCTTGTCGTAGGGCATCAAGTCGTGGTTGAGCGGGTCATCCCATACCTGCACCCGTGGCGCGTACTGCCGGGTCCACTGGCGATGCAACTGCGGGGCCAGCACCTCCGGCGATGCCGCCGAGCGATACGCATCAAACCGCCACATCGGCCAGTCCGCCGCGCGCACCGGCAGCACCGCCACCGCCGCGATCGCTGCAAAAAAAAGCGCCGCCCAGCCTGCGAGCGGGAAGATGCGGCGGCCGAGATTCATCAAGATTTTGGTGCCCACCAACCGGTGGCGTGTGTGCAAACGGAGCAAGCCGCCCCGGTTTTGGGGCGCTCTGTGACGCCATGGTTAACGGCCTAATTGAAGGAAGCCAAGGCTGCTAGTTTGGAGTCCCGGCTTTAGCCGGCGGGGGCGACCGCGACCCGGGCGCCGGGATTATTTTCCGCGGCCTCGACAATGCGCACGCTGCGCCGCCTGAAGGCGGGACTCCGAACAGGCCGGCGCGTGACCTGCGGGGCGCGCGGCGTTCACGCCGCTTCACCGTGCGAGCGGCGCTGCGTGCTCGGACTCGCCTCGGAGCGCCGAACTCCAGTTCGGCGCGCAGCGCGAACGGCTGGGAACGCGCCGGATCGGAGATCGGCGCTCCGGAGGCGGGGGGCCTTGAGTCCGACAGCGGCGGCCGAACCCAGCCGCGAATTCCCTCGCCAAGCTGCTCCGTCGCCCTACCGTTCCGTCCGGTTCTTGCAGCTTGGCCACCACCAATGCCGGCCCCCATGGGCGATTTTTCAGATCAAAAAACCGAAATATTATGGATGTTCAAATTGCAGCGCTGTGCGACTCGGCCTCGGATTACAACGGGAAGCTGTGCCTGCTGGGCGCGTTCGACTCGATCTATGTGCAGCAGTTTCCGGCGGTGCATCCGCATTGCTCGATTGCGCTGCGCCTGGTGTTCAACCAGGCCGAGGAGGGGCGGCATCAGTTGCGCCTGAGCCTGATTGACGCCGACGGGCGCAGCCTGCTCCCGAAGATCGAGCCGACCATCGAGGTGCGCATGGGCAAGGACAGCTACTTCGCCACCAGCAATCTCGTGTTCAATCTCCAGGGCATGAAGTTCGACAAGGCCGGGCAGTACTCGATCGACATCAGCCTCGAGAAAAACATGATCGCGCGCATCCCGCTCCAGGTCATCCAGGTGTCGCAGAATCCCCCGTGATCGCTGCGTGGTCCGGGCGCCGCTGCCGGCCCGGCACGCGCCCCGCCTCGGGCCGCGCCCGCCACCCCGCCGCCGCGTCGTCATGAAACTCCGCCTCTGCCACGGCGACCTGCATCTCGCGCCGCTGCGCACGCGGATGCCCTTCAAATACGGCATCGCGACGATGACGGAGACGACCTACGCCTTCGTGCGCCTGCGGGTCGAGATCGACGGCCGCGGCTTCGAGGGCATCGCCGCCGATTCGCTGCCGCCGAAATGGTTCACCAAGGACCCGCTCAAACCGCTCGCCGACGAGGTCGCGGAAATGCTCGCGGTCATCCGGCACGCGCTGGCGGTGGCGGTCGGCCTGCGCGGGGGGAATGCGTTTGAAGTCTGGCAGCAACTTTACGCGGCGCAGGGCGCGTGGGGTGCGGCGCAGGCGCAGCCGTCGCTGCTCACGCACTTCGGTACATCGCTCGTTGAGCGGGCGCTGCTCGAAGCGGTGAGTCGCGCGGCCGGCCGGCCGTTTGGCGACGTGCTGCGCGCGGGCGGTTTCGGTTTGCAGCTCGGGCAGATTCATCCGGCGCTCGCGCGCTTCACGCCCGCGCAATTGCTGCCGGAGCGCCCGCTGGCGCAGTTGATCGCGCGTCACACCGTCGGCCTGAGCGACCCGCCGACCGACGAGGAAATCCCTGCGAACGAACGGCTGAACGACGGCCTGCCGCAATCGCTCGTCGCATGCATCCGCGCCTACGGGCTGCGGCATTTCAAACTCAAGCTCAACGGCGATGCCGCGCGCGATCTCGACCGCACGCAACGCATCGCGGCGATTCTGCGCGAACACGCCGCCGCGGATTTCGCCTTCTCGCTCGATGGCAACGAGCAGTTCAAAACGCTCGGGGACTTCCGCCGGTTCTGGGAGGAAATGCAGCGCGACGCCGGGCTGCGGGAATTCCTGCGGCACCTCCTCTTTGTCGAGCAACCGCTGCATCGCAATCAGGCGCTGCAGCCCGAGGTCGGACCGGCGTTTGCCGCGTGGCCGGACCGGCCACCATTCATTATCGACGAATCCGACGGCGCGCTCGACAGCCTGCCCGCGGCCCTCGCGCTCGGCTACAGCGGCACGAGCCACAAGAACTGCAAGGGGGTGTTCAAAGGCGTCGCCAACCGCTGTCTCCTGCGCCTGCGCGAGCGCGGGCAACCGCACGTCGCCGCGCTGATGAGCGGCGAAGACCTGTGCAATGTCGGCCCCGTCGCGTTGCTGCAAGACCTCGCGGTGATGGCCACGCTCGGCATCGCGAGCGTCGAGCGCAACGGGCATCACTATCACCGCGGCCTGTCGCAATTCCCGGCGGAGATTCAGGCGCAGGTGCTCCGCCATCATCCCGATCTTTACCAAGCCTCCGCCGCCGGTTGGCCGACGCTGCGCCTCCGCGACGGCCGGCTCGATCTCGGCACCGTGAACGCCGCGCCGCTGGGCGTGGGTTTTCCGGTGACGGTGGAGCAGTTTGGAACGGCTTCGTAGCTTGTAGGAGACGACGTGAGGAGACTCTACCCTCCTTTCCCGCACGGCCCGCCCAAAAGCACGTCAGGCCGCAGCTCGCAACGTCCTACGCGCGCAGGCCGTCACGCAAACGCCACCCGTGTGGTCGTGGCCTCGGGATCCCACCCGCGCGTGGGCGAGGTGGTGACGGAGGAGATTTCCTTGATCGACATCTGATTGCCGAGGGTCTTCGCGCTTTTGACCGCGACGTCCGCCGGGTTGCAGGTCTGCTGGTTGATCTTCTGATGCGGCGAGGGCTTGTAGCGGATGTAGAGCTGCTTGGGAGTGTCTGGCTCGAAGAACAGGATGCGCGCCTTCTCGGGGATGCACTCGTAAATTTTTTCGAGAATTGTCCCGCCGAAGGTGAAGCGCTTGAGATAGGTGGCCTCGCGCGTCGTGTAAACGAGCGTGAACACGCGGTCGCGGTCGGGCAGCGCGCAATAGATCAGGTCGGGGCCGACGAAGAGTTTCTCGGGCAGTTCGATGACTTTGTAGTGCCCGTCTTTGAAGAGCAGGAGGAGCCGGTCGAACTTGGTGCAGTCGAGCTTGTACTCATCGCCCGAGACCTTGTAGCCGACGTAGCCGCTCTCGCGGTCGTAGGTGACCTTGAAGGCCTTGAACGCGACTTCGCGGGCGTCGATCTCCTCGTGGCGGCTGGACTTGGTGAGGCGCGGGTAGAGCGGGCCGTATTTGGCGAGCAGGGCCTCGAGATGGTTGATGGCGTACTTCGTGATGTTCTTGAGGTGCTTCCGGGTTTCCTCGAGTTCCGCCCTGGTCTTCTCCATTTCCTCGCGGTGCTTGCTGATGTCGAAGAGGGAAATGCGGCGGATGCGGACCTGGAGCAGGCGCTCGACGTCCGGGTCGGTGAGGTCGCGGAGCATCTCCTTGCGAAACGGCTTGAAGCCCTCGTACACCGCGGCGCTGACGGCCTCGGCGGTTTTGCACTGCTCGATTTTTTTGTAGAGGCGCTCCTCGATGAAGATGCGTTCGAGGGTGCGGAAATGCAGTTCGTCCTCGAGTTTCCGCTGTTTGCACTCCAGTTCCCGTTGGAGAAGCGCGACCAGTTGCGCGGTGTTTTCGCGCAGCACTTCCGACACGGTCATCTCCACCGGCCGGCTGTTTTTGATGATGATGATGCGGCTCGAGATGCTGACCTCGCACGACGTGAAGGCGTAGAGCGCGTCGATCAACTGATCGGCGGTGACGCCGGCCGGGGCCTTGATCTCGATTTCGACATCCTCGGCGGTGTAGTCGTTGATCGACTTGATCTTGATCTTGCCCTTGCGCACGGCCTCCTCGATCGAGCTGAGCAGCGATTCGGTCGTGGTGGTCGGGGGGATTTCCTTGATGACCACGGTGGACTCGTCCTTGGCCTTGATGCGGGCGCGGACCTGGATGGTGCCCTTGCCGTCGGCGTATTCGCGGGCGTCCATGAGGCCGCCGGTCGGAAAATCGGGGAGACACTTGAAGGGCTGGTTGCGGAGAATCGCGATCTGCGCCGCGAGCAGCTCGGGAAAATTGTGCGGCAAAATGCGCGACGCCAGACCGACCGCGATGCCCTCGGTGCCGAGCATGAGCGTGAGCGGCAGGCGGCACGGGAGCGCGACGGGTTCCTTGGCGCGGCCGTCGTAGCTGGGGACGAACTCGGTGAGTTCGTCGTTGAAGAGTTCGGTGCGCGCGAGTTCGGTGAGGCGACACTCGATGTAACGCGGCGCGGCGGCGGGGTCGCCGGTGTGGATGTTGCCGTAATTGCCCTGGCCCTCGATGAGGTAGCGTTTGTTCGTCAGCACCACGAGCGCGTCGCCGATCGATGCGTCGCCGTGCGGGTGATACTGCATGCAGTAGCCGACAATGTTGGCGACCTTGATGAAGCGGCCGTCGTCCTTCTCGTGCAGCGACCAGAGAATGCGGCGCTGCACGGGCTTGAGACCATCGGCCAGATTCGGAATCGCGCGGTCGCGGATGACGTAGGAGGCGTACTCGAGGAAGCCCGTATCCACGCGGCGATGCAGCGCGAGATCGATTTTGCCGGGGAGGAAGCGCGGGCTGACCGGCTCGACGATTTCGGCGTGGATGTGCTCTTCACCATTGCCGTTCTTGGGCGGGGCGGCGGCGGCAGGCTGCTCCGCTGCGGGAGTGGCGGGAGTGGCTGCGGCGGGCGCAGTGGCGGGCACCGGCTTGGTGGGCGCGGCGGGTGCGGCGGGTGCGGGCTTGGCGCCGTCGATGGGAAGCTCGGGTTGGTCGGGACTATTTTTCTTGGCTGAACTCATGCGGCGCGGGATTAAGCCAGAGGGAGTTGGTGAGTGGCAAGACTTGCCGTGAGCGGCGATTCACAAGGCTCGGTCCGCGAGATGAACATCGAGAATCTTCAGGTGTCGATCGGCACCATCGTCCCAATATTTGATGGCAAACCGGCCGCAGACATGGGTGTCCACCCGTCGTCCCGAGGCGTCGCGTTCGACAAAATCGGAATAGCGGGAAGGAAACGCGGCGATCTCGCGAAACCGCTTGAGAAGCATCGTCTGGTCCTGCCGCGGACGAGTTCGGAGGAACTCAAACACCTCGATGTCAATGAGCAGACGGGCATCGCTCATTGGCCATCACGCACCAAACCCAGCTTTTGTTCGCACTGCTCGGCGGTCAGCCAGCGCTCGGGGGATGAGTCGTCAATCTTCTCGGCCAGCTTGGCCGCGTAGCCTGCCTGCCCGGCATCCTGGAGGGTCACGAGGTAGGCCAGCAGTTTCTGGCGGGCCTCGGCGGGCAGCGCTTGAACTTCAGCTTTCAGGGTCTCGAAACTCATGGAAGCAAACTAGATTTTAGGGAACTGGGTCGCAAGCGTTTGGTTCCATCGCGGGCGGTCCCCGTTTGCGCGATCAATCCCACCGGTAACCCGCCCGCCACCCGGGCGTCGTTAGCTGCGATGCAAACTCGGCGGAGAGCGGATGAAGCCGCTGACTTGCCGCACGAAAAATCAGCACCCACAATGACCATCTTATGAAAAAACTCTCCTGGCAGATTTTGACCGTAATTTCGCTGAGCGGGGCCTGCTGGCTCGGCTCGCCGGCCGTGGCCGCCGATGCCAAGCCGGAGCGGCGTCCGCCGGGCGCGGGCGCAGCGGGCGAGGGCGGCGTGCGCGAGCGGATGGAACGCCTCGCCACTGAACTCAAGCTCTCGGACAACCAGAAGGCCGAAGTCCGCACCATCCTGCAGGAGCAGGGCGAAACGTGGCGCGAACTGCGCGAGGACAAGGATCTCGGGCAGGACCAGAAGCTGGCGAAGTTCCGGGAACTCCGGGACATCGCCGGCAAAAAAATCAACGCCGTGCTCGATCCCGAGCAGCAGAAAAAGTGGGCGACGTTGCGCGAGTCCGTGCTGCCCGGCCCGCCGGCCGGGGCCGCCGGGCGGGGCGGTGACGGCGCACCGGGCGTGGATCGCGCCGAGATGTTCCGGCGCGTGGCGGAGGAGTTGAAACTGACCGACGCGCAGAAGCAGAAGCTCCAGCCGGTGCTCCGCGAGGAGGGCGAAAAAATGCGCGAGCTGCAGGCCGACACGAGCCTGTCGCGCGAGGAGAAGCTCGCGAAATTTCAGGCGTTGCGTGCCGCGGCGGCCGGCAAGTTCAAGGCCATCCTCACGCCCGAACAGCAGGCGCAGTGGGAAACCATCCGGCCGGGCTTGCAGGCGGGATCCGGCGGCGCGGGCGGCGCGGGCGGCGTAGGCGGGGGCGGGCAGGACGCGCTGCAGCGGCTGGCCGATGAATTGAAGCTGACCAAGGAACAGCGCGAGAAACTGCGGCCGATTTTGCTCGAGGAGTTCACCCAGCGGCAGGCCCTGCGAAAAAACGACAAGCTGTCGCGCGAGGAATCGCTGGCAAAATTCAAGGAACTGCACGCGGCGACGACGGCCAAGGTGAAGCCGATTCTTTCCCCCGAGCAGTTGGAGAAATGGGTGAAGCTGCGCGAGGAAATGCTCGCGCGCCGACGCGACGCGGACGGGAAGTGAGGGGCGCTGCGGAGCACACCCGCCCTCGGGTGTGGCAGGATGTGCCCTCGCATCCAGCGCGGCGGCGCGAACCGTGGGCCTGAACTGTCGGCACGCTTTCGTGCCACGCCGGTTTTCCGCGAGGGCGCGGAAAACCGCACCCGAGGGCGGGTGCGCTCCCCAACTCACCGCAATTGCTCGCGCAGCCAGCCGGGGCGGTTGGTGGTGAGGCCGTCGATGCCGGCGTCGCGCAGGCGTTTGGCGACGTCGGGTTTGTCCACGGTCCAGGTGAAACATTTCAGGCCGGCGGCGTGGGTCTGGCGGATGAAGTCGGCGTCGAGGCCGGGTTTGCCTTCGATGTTGAGACCGTCGAGGTGGGCGGCGACGGCTTTGGCGATGAGGGTTTCGGCGCGCGGGGTCCAGGCGCGGGTCATGGGGTTTTGCTTGAGGCTGGAGAGGAGGAGCACGGGAATTTTCGGGAACAGCTTTTTCGCGTCGGTGCAGACGGGCAGGCTGAAGCTGATGATGACCAGTTGCGTGGCCTGTTTGCCGGAGGCGGCGATGACGCGCTCGAGTTCGGGGAGAATCTCGGGGCCGCATTTGATCTCGATGACGAGGCGCTTGCCGTCGGGAATGGTGGCGAGGGCTTCCGCGAGGGTCGGGAGTTTTTCGCCGGACCAGCGCGGGTCGCGCCAGGAGCCGGCATCAAGGGCGCGCAGCTCGGCGAGGGTGCTGGTGGCGATTTTCTTGGCGACGCCGGTGACGCGTTTGGTGTCGCCGTCGTGGATGACGATGGCCTGGCCGTCCGAGGTGAGCCAGGTGTCGAGTTCCACGGCGTCGGCGTGCTGCTGCCAGCCGAGGCGGAAGGCGGCGAGGGTGTTCTCGGGGGCGTCGTGCGAGGCGCCGCGGTGGGCGATGATTTCCATGGCGGAGGCGGGGTTAATGAGGGCGAGGGAGAGGACGAGCAGCAGGAGGGCGGATCGGAAAACCGAAGTCTTGTAGGAGCCGACGTGAGTAAAACCCGAGCACCAAAAGAAGGCGGGGCACGGGGCCGACCTACTCAGAAGGAGGGAGCGTTGGCACTGAGCGGCGCGGTGGCGACGGGACGGCGAAGTGGGGCAGGGGAAATTATGGCAAAGGAATGGAGGCAAAGGAATGGGGACGGGGAATTTTTTTGTCTTCATTCCTTTGCCTTCATTCCTTTGCCAAATCCGGTTTGGGGATTGGGGTTGAGATTCATGTTCGCCCTGACGCGTTCGACGGAGGGAGGTGCGGCGGCAGGCTCTAACCTCCTTTGCCCCCAGCACGCGTCTTTCGCGGAAAAGGTTAGAGTCTCCTTACGTCGTCTCCTACAAGGCCGCGTGGGGCGCAGAGTGACGCAGGTGAGTTCCTGCGAGCTTCGTGCGGGCGGACGTCGCTGCGGCCGGGGACGGCCGCACTCCGGGGCGTTTCGCATAGGCCGGCATCTCGGGCCGTTCACCGCGCGGCGGTCGTGCGTTCGGATTTGAGTTCGATGCCCGACCAGTAGCCGAATTCGTGGCTCCAGCCGTTGGCGGCGTTTTCGAGGCGGAGGGTGATTTTTTGTCCGGCGAGCGGGGTGAGGTCGAGGGTCACGGGTTGCCACACTTCGCTGTTTTTGCGGGCGATGAGTTGCTTGAGCAGCGGCTTGCCGTTGGCGAAGACGCGGAGTTCCCAGTCGCCTTTTTCGTGGGCGGCGGTGAGGAATTTCAGCGTGGTTTTCTGGCCGGCGGGGATTTGCAGTTCGCGTTCGAGGGCGGCGGGTTTTTCGCGGTCGAAGGGGTGGGTGAGGAGGACGTTTCGCTGGCCGGCGAACTCGACGAGCTTCGCGGGCGTGCCCTCGAAGTCGGGGGCGGTGACGCGCCAGTCGGGGTTCCAGAGGGCGACGGATTCGCGGTCGATGGGCGGGAAGTTGGCGGCGGATTTTTTGGGCTGGCCGGCGGTTTCGTCGCCGAGCAGTTCCTTGCGCAGGGCGGGCGTCCACGGGCGGTTGTCCTGCGGCGGGTTGAGGAGGAACCAGATGAGGTCGCGGAATTCCTTGTCCGGCATTTGCTCGAGGCCCTCGGGCATGAGGCTGGATTGCAGCGTGCGAATCTTGGGCTTGCCGTTGGCGACGGCGATGTCGCTGCGCGCGAGGGCGTGCTCGGTGGGACCGGCGGCGAGGAGTTTCAGGCGCGTGGGGGAATCCTCGATGATGCGGCCGGTGAGGACGGTGCCGTTTTGCAGTTCGACCTCGGTGGCCTCGAAGCCGTTCCCGATGACTTCGTTGGGATCGATGATGTTGTGCAAGAGCGCGTCGAGCGTGCTGCGGCCGACGCCGGTGAGGTCGGGACCGACGTCCGCGCCTTCGCCGTAGAGCTTGTGGCAGACGTAGCAAAGTTTGCGGGCGACTTCCTGGCCGGCCTTCACGTCGGGCGGGCCGGCGAGGACGACGGCGCGCTTGGCGGCAATGAGCTTGAGTTTGTCGGCGTCGGGCGCGCGGTATTTGCCGAGGACGCGGTCGGCGTGGGCGACGACGGTCGAGTCGTCGCTGCGGGCGAGGGCGCGGCGCGCGGTGGCGGAGATGTCCACGGGCGCGACGGCTTTCTGGTCCACGCCGGCGAGGAGGGCGCGGGCCCATTTGGTGCGGGTGACGAGCACCTCGGCGGCGGTGCGGCGCGTGGCGGGGCTGAAGTTTTTCCACGCGTCCACGGTGTCGTAGGCGAGCTGGTCGCCGGAGAACGTGCTGAGGGCGCGGAGGGTTTCGGTGAGGAGTTGTTGGGCGGGGTCGGAGGGACTTTTGTCTCCGGCGGCGGGCGTTTTCAGCAGCTTCAACAGCTCGTCGCGGGCGGCGTCGGTCTTGGCCTCGCGCGCGGCCTGGATGCCGTTCAAGCGGTCGGCGAGGGAGGCTTTCGCGTCGTTGATTTTGGCAATGAGGAGCTTCGCGGAACTGGTGTCGCCGAGGAGCGTGGCGAGGCGGCGGGCCTTGTCGGCGAGGGCGGGGACGGCGGTGAGCTTGGCGAAGATGGGCGCGAGGTTCGCGGTCGGAATCTGGCCTTTGCTTTTGAATGAGTCGATGAGGCCGTCGAGCGCGGCTTCGGCGAGTGCGGGTTTGGCGGTGAGGGTGGGGAGGAATGACATGGCCGCGTTGAGGTTTCGATGGCGTGTCTCGAAGTCGGTGAGATCGCAAATGCGGCGCATGGCACGGCGCAGGCAGTAGGCGGTGACAGAGTTGTCGTTGGCGGAGAGGACCGAGAAGAACAACTGCGGGTCGGCGGGGATACGGGGTTCCATCGCCATCCAGACTATGTGCGGGTAGTAGGTGTCGCCGGCTACGCTGGGGCGGGCTAGGAGTTCACGGAAGTGAGGGAGTAAGTTTTTACCATCACCGCTGGGGCGCGGGTGAGGAGTGTTCACGGTTAGTGAATCAGAGGCGCACTGTCGCAATGCTATCGCTACGCCCGCGCGAACAGTCACATCGATATCTTTGGCGAGACGCAAAAGGAGATCAGCCTCCATCTGTATATTTTGGGGGGAGGTTGGATGGACAGCGTAGGAGACGGAGTAATCATTGAACGCGCGGTTGCCGATGAACCTTGCGACCCATGCCCGCACGTGCGGCTCCGGGTGAACGTAAGCAAAACTCGAGTGGAGCGGCGGACCCGCAGCGCTAGACACAGACCCTCCATATTCGGATGAAATATCGCTTAATGCCCCAAGCGCAGCGAGCTGGGTCTCAGGATTCCTTCCGTTCTCGACCACCGATTTGAGCGAATTGATGGCCCCGAGATGTTCGATCGGATTCTTTGTTTCCCCCGAACGCTCCATGAGGAGCCTTTGCGCCGTTCTCCGCTGCCACGAATTCGGATGCTCAATCAGCTTCTCCAGCTTGTTCGTGCGGTTCATCAAATCCATCGTCACCTCCGGCCTACTCGCCATCTTCTTCCCCTTTTCATCGCCCACCCACACGACGCGCCAGATGCGGCCGTGCTCGCGGTCCACGCCTTCGGGGTCGGCCTGGGCGTTTTGGTAGCAGGGATATTTGTCGCACCAGTCGGCGATCCAGAGCGCGCCGTCGGGGCCGGTCTGCACGCTGAGGGGTCGGAACCACTGGTCTTTGCTGACGAGGAAATTGCCCGCGCCCACGGTTCGGATGCCCTGGTCGGCGCCGAGGAGCTTGGTTTCCTTCTGGGCCGTGTAGGTCGCGCCGAGGGGCGTGAGGCGGTCGCAGTTGAGCGCGTTTTGATGGATGTTGCCGAGGAAGACGAGGCCGCGCCATTCGGGAGGGAACTGGTCGCCTTGATAGATGCAGATGCCGGCGTGCGCGGCGCGGTAGTGCCGCCAGTCCACGACGGCGGGGAGGCCCTTGGTGGGCAGGTCCTGCACGTAGCCGTAGGGGTTTGGCCAGGTGCCGCCCTGGCGGTTGTAGAGGCCGCCGGGGGCCATGTGAAAGAGATGCTGGATGACGCACGCGCTGACAAAGGCGTCGCCGCGCTCGTTCCAATCGACGCCCCACGGATTGCTCGTGCCGTCGGCGAAGACCTCGAATTTTTTCGTGCGCGGATGGAAGCGGGCGAGCGCGGCATCGACCTTCACGCCGGGGTCGTCGGGGTTGTTCGGGTCCTTGACCTTGGAGTGGGTGAAGACGCCATGGGTCATGTAGAGCCAGCCGTCCGGCCCCCACGCGAAGCCGTTGAGCAGCTCGTGGCGGTCTTCGAGGCCGAAGCCGGTTTTGAGCACGGTGATTTTGTTCGCCTTGGTGAGCACGCCGCCGTTGGCCACGGCGTTGGTGTCTTCGAGGAAATAAAAATTCGGCGCGGCTCCGAGATAGACGCCGCCGTTGCCGAGCGCGAGGCCGGTGGCGAGATCGAAGCCGTCGGCGAAGACGGTGACCTTGTCGGCGATGCCGTCGCCGTCGGTGTCTTCGAGAATTTTGATGCGGTCGCGGCCCTTGGTGCCGGGCTTGGCGCCGCGCGGGTATTCGTAGAGTTCGAGGACCCAGAGACGGCCGCGCTCGTCCCAGGTCATGGCGACGGGATTGACGACCTCGGGTTCGCTGGCGAAGAGGCGGACCTCGAATCCCGGCGGCACCTGGATGAGCTGGCGCGTCTCGTCGGGGTGGCGCGCGGGATCGCTCGCGGCGGCGCGGACGGTGTCGCCGACGAGCTGTTTGCCGGGCGGATTATTTTTGTAAACGGGGAAGCCGAGGTCCTTCGACGGCACCTTGTAATCCGCGGCGGCGAGGGAGGAGGCGACGATGAGGGAAGACGCGAGGGTGAGCGCGGCGGGGCGGAGAGGATTCATAGCGGCGGCGAGGGTAGGAAACGGGCGGGGGGAGTGAAAGCTTCAAAAGGGCGGTTAGCTACTGTTTGATCGTCGTTGCCGTCGGGGCATCGGCCCACCGGTGATGATAGACCGAGGTCGTATCAATGATGAGGCGCTTCTCCGGGGTCGAATGGCGAAAAACTGTGAGAAAAGAACCTCCCTGGAAGGGAGTTTTTCTCTGGACCGAAATGACACTGCACTTGCCGTCGGGCGAGAACGATGGGGGCGCAATGGGCAGATCCTGAAAGGTGACACTGCGTTCGTTTCCATCCGCCCCGCGGACAAACATCTCCTGCTCGGTCCGAAACCAAAGCTCGCCGGTCCGGAGCAAGACCGCCGGATAGTTCCCCCGGGTAACGAAGCGAGTCTGAACCTGGGGCACCGACAGCGCATATATCCCTTGAGCAAATTCACCCTCGAAAAACGCCCTTCGATAACTTGTGGCACCGCTCATTTGGTCTCGGTGGAAGTCCAATTTAGTCTCGTCGATCAACGAAACGAAGAACACCTCCCTGCCGTTACCTGACCACGACAGACCGCGATTCAGAGCTATCCGACGGGACTCAGCGATCAAGTTTCCGGTGGCGATTTCAAAAATCTTGAGCACGCCCTTGCGTCCGAATTCGTAGTAACTGGAGCGGTCTCGTTGGGCGACGGCCTCCCCGCTGTCGGCCAGCACCGCGATGAAGCGGGCATTCGGGGAAAGGCTAACAGCGGAGGAGTCTAATGGAATGACCCGGATGGTCTGGAAATCCGGAAGCCGGAATATCCGAATCTCGGTGCCGCCGTAATTCCGAGTGCCCGGGAAACATGCCAGAGTGTCGCCCACGACATCCCATGCGAGCGGATTGAACTCGGGAGCTTTCGCGGGGAACGACTCCCAGTGCTGCGTCAAAACGTCGAAGCGCCGGAAGTTGAATCGGGCTGAGTTGGTCTCGCGAGTGAAGGCGTAAATGTAGCCGGTGGTCCCCTCCAGCGCGGCCGGGTCGCGCCACTGCGCCAAGCGCTGCTGGTCAATGCGGGAGCCGGAACCGATGAGCGTGAATGCGACGGCGAGCTGCAGGGCGAACAAGATCGCGTAGCTGGCGAGATTAACCGTCACGCTACGCAGCACGATGGTTCGAAACTCCGGCTTGTCCGCACCGAGGAGCCGCCACAGAACGGCGGCCTCGACGACAACCGTGACCACGAACAATTCGATCAGGGAACCAGAACCGAACGCCACGGTCTGCCAAGGCTCCTTGAACATCCATAGATACAGCGAACCGGCGAGGCTGGAGGCGACGTTGATGAAGGCACTCGGGCGCAGCCAATAGCGATAGCTCTCCGCACGGAACAATCGCCGGAACATCCATGCCTCGAAGAGGATGATTCCACCGGTGAGAAGCACGGTCTGCCACGCGGTTTCGGGGCGGGTGAAGACGTTCAGCAACGGCACCACCCCGTTCGCCATCGCTTCGGAGCGGGAGGCCAACAGGATCGAAATGGCAAGACATCGCGCCAAAAAGAATCTTGGGGAGGTCACTTCGGCAGCAGCGTGTCTGCATGGACCGATCGCGTCAAATGCGGAGCTGCGGTTAGCGATTGGCCGGGGACAGCAGGGTGCTAGCGTCGGCCCATGAACCATCCGCGAAAGATCCCGGCGCGCGCCCGGATCGCCTGGGTTTTGGCCGCGTGGACTTGCGGCGCGCTCGCCACACTCGCTGCCGTCGCCGCCGAGGTGACACCCACTTTTCCACCGCCGCCGCGGCTGGCCACGACGGCGGCGGAACTCGCCGAACTTCGCGCCGCGCCGGATTTTCCCAAGACCCGCGCGGCGGCCACCGCGGCGGGCGATGCACTGCTGGCCAAGCCGGTGGAACTGCCGGCGGGCTACGGCGGCTGGGTTTTCTATTACGCGTGTCCGGCGGATGGCTCGACGTTACGGGCCAATAACGCGAGGGAGCATCAATGCCCCAAGTGCGCCAAACACTTCACGGACGACAAGGTCGTCGCGGCGTATCGCGGGCAGTTGCATCACGCGGCGGAGCGCGCGGCGGAGACCCTCGGCTGGGCGTTTGCGCATTCGGGCGATGACCGCTACGCCGCTGAGGTGCGTCGCATTTTGGTTCACCTCGCCCGCGAGTATCCTTCGTATCCGTCGCGGCTGGACCGCTGGGGGATGCGGGGATTTCTCGCGCGCTGGGGCGGCCGGCGATACGTGCAAAGCCTCGACGAAGCCGTCGGCATCATCCGTTTCGCCAAGGGTTACGACCTCACGCGCACCTCGCCCGCGTGGACCGCCGCCGACCGCGAGCTGGTCGAGCGCGATCTCTTCGGTCTCACGGCGGAGACGTTGCTCGCGTTCAATCAGGACACGATCAATCATCAGACGTGGTACAACGCCGGCCTCCTCGCCATCGCCTCCGTGCGCGCGGACGCCGCGCTCGTGCAAAAAGTTCTCACCATGCGCGGCGGCTATCACGACCAGCTCCAGCGCAGCCTCGGCGCGGACGGCCTCTGGCACGAAGGCACGATGGCCTACCACAATTACGCGCTTCAGGCCCTGCTCGAACTCGTCGATGCCGGCCGCCGTCTCGGCCTGCCCCTGCACGAAGAGCCGCGCCTGCGCGCCATGCTGCGCGCGCCACTCACCGCCGCCTATCCCAACGGCGCTTTCCCCGCCATCAACGACAGCGATACCGGCGACATCCGGCAGTTCTCCGGCGCATGGGAATGGGCGTGGAAAACCTACCGCGACCCGCTCTTCGCCCAGGCCGCCGCGTGGAAAAATCCCGCGAAACTCACCGCGCTCCTCGGTCCCGCCGCCACGGAGAATTCCCCGCTGCCCACGCTTTCCGAAAATCTCGCCGACGCCGGCCTCGCGATCCTCCGCGCGGGCAGCGGCCCCGGCGCGATCGCGGTCTTTCTCGACTACGGTCCGCACGGCGGGGGCCACGGGCATCCCGACAAATTGAACCTCACGCTCTTCGCCAACGGCCGCGAATGGCTGCTCGATCCCGGCCGCCTCACCTACAGCGTGCCGGAGCACAAGTCGTGGTCGAAAACCACCGCCGCCCACAACACCGTCACGCTCGCCGGCCAGTCGCAGCAGCCGGCCACCGGCAAGCTCCTGTTCTTCCACGTCGCGACCAACTTCTCCGCGTGCGCCGCCGAATGCGACACCGCCTATTCCGGCGCGACGCTGCGGCGCTATCTCCTGCTCACGCCGCAATTTCTCGCGGACATCTTCGAGGTCGAATCCACGCGCCGGCGCCAGATCGACTGGTTCGCCCACGCCATCGCCGCGACGCTGCGGCCGGCGGAAACGCGCGACGACGGCGCGCCGGTCGCGCCCGGCAACGACGATGGCTACCAGCACTTGCAAGACCCGCGCCGCTGGCAGATCACCGGCGGCTCGCGCTGGGAATTTGCCGAAGATGCAAAAAAGCCCGACGCCCCGCGCCTGCGCCTCTGGCTTGCGGACCACGCGTCCGAGGAAGTTTTCACCACCACCGGCATCGGCTATTACCTCGGCCAAAAAGCCCCCTGCCTGATCCGCCGCCGCCACGACACCCGCACCCGCTTCGTCGTTGTTTACGATCTCAGCGGTCGCGGCGAGAGCGTCCGCCAAGTCACCGCCGCGGAGGGCGACCTCGCGCCCCTCAAAATCACCACGCCCGAGACCGCCTGGGAAATCACCTTCACCCGGACCGGCGTGCGCGCGAACGTGATGCGCTTGCCGTGAGAGAGAGCGCCAGTGGCAGCGGGGTGGGCACCTTGAAGATGCGGCGATTGGTGACGATGCGGAGGAAGCTGGCCAGCGTGGGGTCGAACAAGCCGACTGGCTCGGTGCCATTCAACGCGGATTCGAGCCAGGGTTTGGCCGCCGCGTGCGCGGGCGGGTCTTCGCGCTGGGCATAGACGAGGAGGTTGACATCGGGGAGCAGCATCGCCGTCAGGGGAGTTGCGAGAGCTTGCCCGGCTCGTCGAGCAGCCGCCGGAGCGCGCGCGAGTCGTCGAGGTTCACACCTGCTTGCAGGCCGCCGCCATTGAACACGGGCAGTCGCACTGAACTGGCCACGCGCGCGTCGTTGGAACGAGACGGCGCGGGGATGACAATTTCAACCTGGGTGCCGTCCGCGAGGTTCAGCTCTGGTGGCAGGGTCACCGAGCCGCGAAGAACAGTGGCTGTGATGCTCATGGCCGGAAACTAATCGCTTTTCGCCGTGAGCAGCAACGGCGTTCTCCCTGATCCTGGTCGGGCGGGAATTTCTGGTGGCGACGTCAGGAGGCTGGGGGACCGTACGGGACGCGGATTTTCCCTGCCCATCGTCAGGCATCGACGCGCCCGGCGATCTTGCTCATGCCCAAGTCCACGGCGGCTTCCACCAGAACCTGAATCGGAGGATGGCAGCCCTTGAAGACGGTCTTCTCCAAGACCTTCGTTCCATGCTGTTCGACCAACCCGGTCACCAAGGCGTTGATGAAGGCACTGTTGGCGTTTCGGACCCCGTGAAATCGAGAACGATCTCCGTGGCTATATCGACGTAAGGATCAATCCGCCCCCTGCGAAATTGTGCGGCGGCGGAACCATCCGCCAGATGGGTGCCGAACTCGTCGCGGATGGTGACTGTGACTTTCACGCGCGGAAATTAACCACACTGCCGGGGCGGTGCCACAATCCCGCCGCCAGCGCACCACCGTTGCCACCAAGTCCACCAACCCCGCGGGCGTCACGCGGCGCAGTTCGGAAAAATCCAGGCCGACCTCTTCCTGTGGCACCAAGGGCCTGCCCAACGCCGCCAGAAACGGCAACCAGCCGTCGCCTTTGAACATGGCTGGAATGGGAATGTGTATGGGCCAATCAAAGCAGCGCTTTGAGTTCTTCCTCCACCAACGGACTGGCCAGAATGGCAGTTCTGATTTTGCCGAAAACGGCGAGCGGTAGATTCTTGTGGTAGCGGACTTCCTGCCGCTTCACCAAGCCGACGAGTTCAGACAACGGTTTCTCCAAGACCACGTTGCAATCGATCGCCGACAGCACTGAAAATTCGTCGTATTCGGTCGGGGAGATTTCGACCACCGTGTGGCTGCGTTCCCGATTGCGAAACCGGACTTTTTCCACCTTCGAGGTGACTATCGTCAACAGCAGCAACCGGTTGGCGATCGGATCGCGATTGACCACGACAAAGAAGTGCGGCTCCGCGGAACTCAGCTCCCGGCTTTGAAAGTAGAAGACACTCCCGGCCCGAAGCCCGAGCCGCAGTTCCATCGGCAGTGCGTCGCCCGCCATGGTCCGTCAGCGCCACGAGCGCTCAAAAGCCGCCATGTCGTCAATGCCGTCCGCAATGGCTTCGCGCTCGGCTTTCGTTAGCGAGTGGCACGGTTCGCAGCCGCGCGGCGGGGCTTCCAGAAAATCCCGGTAGTTCATCGGAACCCGTGACACCAGCTTGGTCTGCAACGCGGGCGCATGACGGGTCCATTCCCGGTAGCGGTGCGTCAACTCCGCCAACTCGAAACGCCCGAAGCGGCCAAAGCGCGCCCACGCCCAGGTCATGGCCTCCCGGTCACTCTGCGAAAAAACGGCCTCCTCCACGGCGGCCACCGACCGGTAGCTGTAGTTGGAGATGGGCCGGATGAATTCCTTGGCATACTGGCTCTCCTCGGCCCCGAGGAATCCGCTCATCTCCGCAATATCCTTGGTGTTCGATGGCACGGGGCCGTACTGCATGGCCAGATATTCGTCGCCGATGACCGGACGTCCGAAACGGCGCAGGTGGTAGCGATCGGCGAAATAAACCAGCTTCAAGGCCTTGAGCTTGTGGATTGTGCCGCCGGCCTGACGCGCCAGAAAGTTCAGGGTCTGGGTCGCCTTGCGGTGTGAAAACTGAAATGACATACGGGATTGGTGTGCTTCGGAAGCGGGCGGAATATCGGACGCTGCATCCGGCCTTCAAGCGAATTTGTTGGCGGCACCGGGGAAGTGCTGATGGACGGGTGGGTGATTTACTCGCTGAAGAATTTCACCGTGTGCCAGATACGGGGCGGGTAGGGAACGGCGTGCGGTGGTGCGCCCATTTGGGAAACGAGCGCACCCGCCGTTGGTGGCGCGTCAGGTTTCGTCCGGACTTTCCGCCGCTGCGGACGCGGGCGGTGTTCCGCCGGGCGCGGAGAGTCGGCGCAGGTATTTCACGGCGACGACGAGGTCGTGGGGCCAGGGGGCGGTGATGGTCACGGAAGCGTCGGCACCGGGCGGGCGGAATTCGAGTTTCTCGGCGTGGAGGGCGGCGCGGTTGATGAGGGGATGCTCGGTGCGGCCGGGCTTGAGGCGGTAGCCGGGCTTGAGATCGGAGAGGAGGAGCGGCTGGCCGCCGTAGAGCGCATCGCCGACGACGGGCTGGTGGCGGCATTGGAGGTGGATGCGGATTTGATGGGGGCGTCCGGGCTTGGGCCAGCAGCGCAGGAGGGCGCATTCGCGAAATTGTTCGAGGACTTCGAAGTGCGTGGAGCATTGCTTGCCGGTGCGGGGATCGGCGCGGAAGACGCCGGGCTTGGTGGCGTGCGGGGCGATGCGGATGTCCACGTCGAACACGGGTTGCGCGCCGTTGCCGTGCGCGAGGGCGAGGTAGGTCTGGACGGGAATTTCCGAGCCGAACTGGTCGGCCATGGCGATGAGGATGGGACGGGATTTGGCGAGGAGGAGGACGCCGCTGGTTTCAAAATCGAGGCGGTGAACGTTGGCCAGATAGGTCAGGCCGCGCTCGCGCACCCAGGCGGGGCCGCGGGTGAGTTCGTGGCGCAGAAGCTGGCTGAGGCTGGGACGTTTGGCGTCGAGGCGATCAGGCGAGAGGAGGAGGCGGGGCGGCTTGTTGATGGCGAGCAGGTCGGCGTTCTCGAAGAGGATGGGAATTTCCCAGGACTCCTTCGTGGCGGGCGAGGAAAGGCGGATGAGAGGGGTCATGGTTGGTTTCTGTTTCGAGTGGATTTGCGGTCGGGGTAGAAGCTCCAAGTTCAAAGCTCAAAGCTCATGGGAAGGAACAAGGTGCAAGGTTCAATCTGCGGCTGCGTCGCCGGACTGGGCTTGTGCGTGGGATTGGAAAACTTCGCGGTCGCGGGGAGCGGGTTTGGTGTCGGTGCGATGGAAACTTGCTCCTTGGTTCTTGGTGCTTCCCTTGAGCTTTGAACTTTGAGCTTGGAGCTTCATGGCGCGAATTCGCCCTACCCAAAACAGTAACGCACCACTGTCATTTGCTGATGCCGCGCTCGGAGGCGCGGATGAAGCTGACGAGATGGAGCAGCTCGGGCAGGCGGGGCAGCTCGGCTTCGATGCGCGTGAGGGCGTTCGTGATGGTGAGGCCGTCGCGGAACAGGATTTTGTAGGCGTGCTTCAAGGCGGTCTGCGCGTCGTCGCTGAGGCCGTTGCGCTCGAGGCCGACCTTGTTGATCGTGCGGGTCTCGGCGGGGTTGCCGTCGGCGAGCATGAAGGGTGGCACGTCCTGCACGACCTTCGAGCAGCCGCCGATGATGGCCATGCGCCCGATGCGGCAGAATTGATGCACCGCGGCGAGGCCGCCCACGATGGCCTGGTCTTCGACGGTCACATGGCCGGCGAGGGTGGCGACGTTGGACATGATGACGCGGCTGCCGACCTGGCAATCATGCGCGATGTGGCAGTAGGCGAGGATGGTGTTGCGCGAGCCGACGGTGGTCGCCGCGCCGTCGTTGGTGGCGCGGTGGATGGTGACGTATTCGCGGAAGGTGTTGTGGTCGCCGATGCGCAGCCAGGTGGTGCCGCCTTTCCATTTCAAGTCCTGCGATTTTTGGCCGAGGCACGCGAAGGGGAAGATTTCGTTTTCGCGACCGAGCACGGTGTGGCTGCCGATGACAACGTGGCTGCGCAGTTTGCAACCGGAACCCAACACGGCGTGCTCTTCGATGATGCAGTAGGGACCGATTTCGCAGCCGTCACCAATCTGCGCGGTGGGATGAATGACGGCGGTGGGGTGAAACATGGGAATTTCGAATTACGAATTTCGAATGGCGAATTGCGGAAGGCAACGTTCGGTTGCTGCCGACCCGCGGGCATGGAGCGCGGCCTTCAGGCCGCTTCCGCGTGCGCGAGCCCAGGGTGGTTCGGACGCACCGTTCGCGCCCCGGCCTGAAGCGGCGTAAACGCCGCGCTCCGCCGGAGTCGTGGCGCGCATCATTCGCAATTCGAAATTCCGCATTCGCAATTCCTCCGGTCAGGCGTCCACCAGCATGAAGGTGACCTCCGCCTCGCTCACCGTTTCTCCGGCGACCGAGCAGACGCCGCGGGCGCGGCCGATCTTGCCGCGCGTGCGGGTGAGTTCGACCTCGATGAGGAGGGCGTCGCCAGGGCGGACGGGCTTGCGCCACTTCACGTCATCGGCGGCCATGAAGTAGGCGATTTTTCCGAAGTTCTCCGCTTGGCGCATCATCAGGATGCCGGCTACCTGGGCGATGGCTTCGAGCTGCATCACGCCGGGCATGATTGGGTGATTGGGGAAGTGGCCTTGAAAATACGGCTCGTTCACGCTCACGTTTTTCAAGGCGGTGACTTTGTTGCCCTCGATCTTGAGGACGCGATCGATCATGAGGAACGGATAGCGATGCGGCAGGATCTTCATCACCTGATCGATGTCGAGCACGCCACCCTCCTGGATGATCCCGGCGATGGCGGCGGAGGCGGCGTCCTTGGCGCTCGTGGGCGGGGGCGCGAAGGCCTGCGCGGCGACGAGCGGTTTCTTCAATTGCGCGACGGTCTGGCGGGCGAGTTCGCAGTTGCCGCTGTGGCTGGGACGCACGGCGACGACGTGGGCGCAGAGGCGGCGGCCGATGAGCGAAAGGTCGCCGATGATGTCGAGAATCTTGTGGCGCACGAACTCCTCGGCGAAGCGCAGCGGTTCGGTGGTGAGGATGGCGTCGTCGCGGATGACGACAGCGTTTTCGAGGCTGCCGCCCTTGATGAGGCCGTGCTTGATGAGGTACTCGATCTCCTCGAAGAAGCAGAAGGTGCGCGCCGCCGCGAGTTCGGCGCGCCAGGTTTCGGGCGTGACTTCGAGGCCGTAGAACTGGGTGAAACGATTGCTCCGGTCCGCGCTGGTGCAGGAGATTTTCAGCCGGTCGTGCGGAAAGGCGGTGACGAGCGTTTCGCCGATCTGCAGCTCGATGGGCTGGGTGAGTTTGTAGAATTCGACGTTCTCGGGCTGCGCGCTCAGGCCCGCCTCGTCGATCATGCGAGTGAACTGCCGCGCGCTGCCGTCGGCGATGGGCGGTTCGTTGGCGTCCAGCTCGACAATGGCGTTGTCCACGCCCAGACCGGCGAAGGCGGCGAGGACGTGTTCGACGGTGTGAACTTTGGCGTTCCCCTTGCCGAGCGTGGTCGAGCGGTTGGTCTCGATGACGTGCTCGACGCGGGCCTCGATCTCGGGCTTGCCTTCGAGGTCCACGCGGCGGAAACGGATGCCCGAATTGGGAGCCGCGGGAAGGAACGTCATCGTCACCCGATTGCCACTGTGCAGGCCGATGCCGGAGAAAGTAGAGGGTTGTTGGAGGGTTTGCTGTTGCGCCACGGCGGCGAGTTAAACGAGGGAGAAAGTCATTGGCAAGCTGGCAGTTCACGGCGGGCGGACGGGGGCACATCGCGGTCTCGTGCAACGATCGGTGTGCGGTGGCGCAATCCCGCAAACACGGCGAGCAAGGCGGCTCCCCCGGTGGTGTGGGGCAGGCCGCCAGCCTGCCGGTTCGGGCGGCATCCTGCCCCGCGTTTCCAACTTCCCGAGGCGGGCGGGTCACCAAGTGGGAACACCGGGCATCCCTCGACCGCGTTCCCCAGCGGATTGCCAATCCTCGATCCCGCGGGTGCCGCTCGGCGCTACGCCGGCGTCCTTGCCGGAATCCCCTGCCACCGCGTCCCCGCTGGCAGCGACTCACCCTTCATCAGCAGCGACAGCCCGTCCAGCACCGCGCCGTCCTCCATGCGCGTGTCATAGAGCACGAGCGAATTCCCGCCCACGCAGCACTTCGCCCCCAGCTTGATCGTGGACATTTTCATCACGCGATCCTCGAACAGATGCGTCTGGAGCGTGCAGTCCGCGTTCACCGTCGCGTCGTCGCCGATGCGCACGAGATCGAACTCCGTCATGTCCGTCGTCTCGAGATACACCCGCCGCCCGATCTTCGCGCCCATGAGCCGGAAGAACCAGCAGATGAACGGCGTCCCCTCAAGCACGCCGATGATGAAGTTGTTCGCCAGATGCTCCTGCAACGCGTTCACCAGCTCGTTCCGCCACACAAACGTGTTCCACAGCGGCTTCTCGCACGGTCGATAACGCCCGACCAGCAGCCACTTCATCACCACCACGAACCCCGCCGACAGCGCGCCCGCTCCGGCGTACAAAAACGGAAACAACAGCAGCATCTCGTGCAGATAAAAATCCTCCTGCAACAAAACGATCCACGAGAACAGCAGGCTCGTCAGCGTGATGTAGCCGGTCGGCGGCAGGATCACGCGGAAGAACTCGATCGTCGCCCGTTGGAACCGCAGCTTCCGCCCCGGCTTGAACGTCGTGTCCAGGGCGAATCCCGTGCTCACCTGCCGCTGCGGCAGAAACAACGCCGGCGATCCCAGCCACGCCGACCCCGTCCGCAACGCGTCCGCCGGATTCGCCGGCGGCGCTGAGAGGCACCCGATCAGCACGTCGTCCCCGAGCGTCGTGCCCGGCGGCAGCAGCGCGCTGTTGCCGACAAAGGTGCGCTTCCCGATCCGCGTCCCCGCCACCGTGATCCAGCCGCGTTCGATGCGCGCCGCGCCCAGCGACACCGCGTCGGCCACGAAACTATCGTCACCAATCGCCAGCAAATCCGGCGATATAAACGACGCCGTCGAGATCTCCGTGTTCCGCCCCAGCTTTGCGCCCAGCAGCCGGTACCACGGTGGGAGATACACCGTCGCGTACAGCGGCCCGAGAAAATCCAGGCTCAGGTCCAGCAACTGGTCCACGAACCATTTGCGCAAATAGAACGAGCTGAAAACCGGATACCGCCCCGGCTTCACCCGCCCCAGCAGCAGCCACTTGAACGCCGCAATTTCGAGGCACAGAAACACCACGAACGACATCCCCACCAGCGGCGACAGCACCAGATACGTGTAGTAGTCGTCGAGGTAGTTCAGGTGATTCATCAGGATTATCCCCGGAAAAATCGCGGCCAGCACACACGCCGGAAACAGCACCACCCCCAGCGCGTGCAGCAGAGTGAAGAGCCATCGTCGGCCCGCGCTCACCGGCGCGAACTCCTCCACGCCCGCCGCCGTCACCGTCCCCACGCGACGCGACGGCGAACCGGACCAGCGTTCGCCCGCCGGGATCACGCCGCCCGCCGGCAGCAGCGACAATTCCTCCAGCGCCGCGCCGTCCCCGAGCCGGGTGTTCCCGCGCAGCACCGCGCGCGTGCCGACAAAACCATCTTTCCCGACCGTCACCGCGCCGATGTGCAGCATCCCGTCCGAAACATGGTACCCCGTCAGGCTCGCATCGATCCCGATGCTCGTGCGGTCGCCGAGGGTCAGCAGGTCGTAGATCGCAAAACCATCCGTGGCGATGTGAACGTAGCGCCCGATCTTTGCGCCCATCAGCCGCAGGTAAATGTTCAGCAACGGCGTGCCCGCGAGATAATCCACCGGGATCGCCGACTGGATGCTGTTCACAAACCAGAAGCGAAAATAGTAGCTCCCCCATAGCGGATAACTGCCCGCGCGATACCGGCCGATCACCAGCCATTTGATCACGATCGACGCCGCGAGCATGAGCGGGAACAACGCGACGACGAACACCACCGCGCCCAGCACCGCCTCCCAGCGTTCGTATTCGTCCTCCACCATCCAGGTGTACGTGAGAAACGGCGCGAGCCATTGCACCGAGAAAAAACCGAGCACGAAATACAACGAGAGAAACTGCATCAGCCCGCAGCGCGCGTGCTGTCCCGTCGTCACCTGTCGAAACGCCGGACGTGTTTGCCCTCCTTGCGGCGCGCCGTTGCCTGCGTCGCCGCCCGCGTCTGCACCCGTGCCGGCTCGCGCGTCCCGCCCCCGCGCATCGGCCTCCAGCTTCGTCGCGAGCGCCGCGACGGTCGGATGCTCATAGACATCCAGCATCGAAACGCCCTGCAACTCCGGGTCCTTCCGCAGCTCCGAAACCATCCGCGCCGCCAGCAGCGAATGTCCGCCCAGTTCGAGGAAAAAATGCTCGTGCAGCGACACCCGCGCCGGTGTGAACAGCGTCTCCCACACCGCCGCGATCTTCCGCTCGACCGCACTGCGTGGGCCGTCGTGCTCCGCCGCTGGCGTAGTCGCCCGCGGACGCGGCACGGGCAGCGCCTTCCGATCCACCTTGCCGCTCGGCAGCGTCGGCAGCGCCGCCAGCACCTCGATCAATCCCGGCACCATGTACGCCGGCAGCCGCTCCCGCAGCGCCGCCTTCACTCGCCCTTCATTCACCTCCCCGCCCGCGCGCGGCACGATGTAACCGATGAGCTGCTGAATCCCCGCCACCTCCTCGCGCACCGTCACCGCCGCCGCCTGCACCCCCGGGTCTTGCAGCAACACCGACTCGATCTCCGCCAGTTCGACGCGGAACCCGCGCAGCTTCACCTGCCCGTCCGCGCGCCCGAGAAATTCGATCTCACCATCCGGCCGCCAGCGCGCCAGGTCGCCGGTTTTGTACAGCCGCCCATACACGTCGCCCGCGGCCACGAACGGATTGCGCACAAACTTTTCCGCCGTCAGCTCGGGCCGCCCCACGTAGCCGCGCGCGATGCCGACGCCGCCGAGGTGCAGCTCGCCCGCCACGCCCACCGCCACCGGCTCCATCCGCTCGTCGAGAATGTACGCGGAATAATTCGGCACCGGCCGCCCGATGGTCACCGGCTTCTGCGGATCACAATCGCCGCTCGTCGCGATCACCGTCCCCTCCGTCGGCCCGTAGGTGTTCACCATGCGCCGCCCCGGCCGCGCCCAGCGCGTCACCAAATCCGCCGGACACGCCTCGCCGCCGAGGATCAGCAACCGCATGCCCGGCACTTCCTCCGACATCATCGCCAGCAGCGTCGGCACGCACGAAAACACCGTGACCCCCGCCTCGGTCAGCAGCCGCGACAACGCCGGTCCCGCCTGCACCATCTCGCGCGTCCCCACCACCAGCGCCGCCCCCGCGTGAAACGCCAGCCACACCTCCTCGACCGACGCATCGAACGCGATCGAGAAGCCCTGATACACGCGGTCCGCCGGCCGCACCTGAAACAGCCGCCCCTCCGCCCGCACCAGATTGCACGCGCTGCGATGCTCGATCTGCACGCCCTTTGGCCGGCCCGTCGTGCCCGACGTGTAGATCACGTAGCACAAATCGTCCGGCTCCCAGCTTTCACCGGTGCCCAGCCGTGTGTCGGGTTCCGCCGAAATCTCCCGCTGGCACGCCTCCAGCCCCACAATCACGCCCGCGAACCCCGCGCATTTTTCCGCCAGCCCCACGGTCGTCACCACCACGCCCGCGCCGCAATCCGCGAGAATGAAACCAATGCGATCCGCCGGATAATCCGGGTCGAGCGGCACATACGCCGCGCCCGCCTTCAGCACCGCCAGCAACGCGACATAAACATCCTCCGAGCGCGGCAACAGAAACGCGACGCACTCCCCGCGCCCCGCGCCCAGCCGGCGAAGATGCCGCGCCAGTTGATTCGCCTTCTGCTCCAGCTCGCCATAGGTCATCCGCTCCTCACCGCACATCAACGCGATCTCGCCCGGGTACAAATCCGCCGTGGCCTCGAACAGCTCGTGCAGCCGTTCGCGCCGCGCCAGCGTGGGATCAAACGGCGGCCCTGCAAACTCCGTCAAAATCCGCCGCCGCTCCTCCGCCGCGAGGGACGGCGCAGGCCCGCCGATGACGTGCCCGGACGCATTGGATGTTGGCGACAAATCAGACACAACGATGGCGGCGAACGTGAGAAAAAACGTGCGCCGACAGCCGTTCCGGCGTCGGCGCAGCACCGTCAACCATCCAGTTGCGCGGTGTTATTCTCACTCGGGAAAGCCGGGGCACACGCTGAACGTCGCCCCGCCCAACCGCCAGCAGGAACCGCGCGCCGCGAGACCGGGCGGCCCGCCAGTCCGCGCGGATGCACGACTGGCTGGTAGGGCGCGTCTGTCCCCAGCGCGCCGCCTGCGCGTCCGCACGTCCGCGGCGCGCTGGGGACAGACGCGCCCTACCAAGCGCCGTTCCTCGCCACCCCATTTGCCGATTGACTCTCCCACCCGTTTCCCTGCCATCGTTTACCAACCGAACCGCCACCGCACACCGCCTCGCGTCACCCCGAAAACACCCCCATGCCGGACCCCGCAACCCAGCACTACCAAGGCGAATCCGGCCGCCAATATCACGAGATCAAGCGCGGCATCCCGCCCGCCACCTTTGACTGGGTCGCGCGCCTCCGCGCCGAAAAATTCACGCCGCACGTCCGCCCCGACGACGTCGTATTCGAGTTTGGCGTCGGCCACGGCTGGAACCTCGCCGCGCTCCGCTGCCGCCGCCGCATCGGCTACGACATCGCCGAATCCGTCGGCCCCGCGCTCGCCGCGCACGGCATCGAATTCATCCGCGACCTCCGCCCGCTGCCCGACGCCTCCATCGACGCCATCCTCTGCCATCACGCCCTCGAACACACGCTGCACCCCGCGACCGAACTTGCGGAAATGCGCCGCCTCCTCAAACCCGGCGGCCGCCTCGTCCTCTGCGTGCCCTACGAAAAAGAGCGCCGCTACCGGCATTTCAACCCCGCCGAGCCGAACCACCACCTTCACTCCTGGAACGTCCAGACCCTCGGCAATCTCGTCACCGACTGCGGCTTCGCCGTGCTCTCCGCCCGTCGCGTGCGCTTCCGTTTCGACCGCTTCGCCGCCGTCTGGGCGCATCGCCTGCGCCTCGGCGAACGCGGCTTCCGCTGCCTCCGCGCCCTCCTCCTCGCCATCGACCCGGAGTTTGAAGTCCAAGTCATCGCCCGCCGCGCGGACGGGAAGACTTCGACCACAGAGACACGATGAACACAGAGAAGAAAAGCTGAGTTTGCGGCATCTCCTCCTCCCCGCCTTCCTCTGCGTTCATCGTGTCTCTGTGGTCAAAAAGTTCCCCGTCCCGCCCCCCGTCCCGCCCCCATTCTATTTGCCGATTGACGCTCCCCAGCGCGGTGGGGACGCTGCGCGCCGCTTAAATCTATGCCGAAAATCCAACGCGCCCTCCTCTCCGTTTCCGACAAGACCGGCCTCGTTCCCTTCGCCCAGACCCTCGCCGCCGCGGGCATCGAACTCATCTCGACCGGCGGCACCGCCAAGGCCCTGCGCGATGCCGGCCTGAAGGTCATGGACCTCAGCGACTACACCGGCTTCCCCGAGATGCTCGATGGTCGCGTGAAAACGCTGCACCCGAAAGTCCACGGCGGACTCCTCTTTCTGCGCGGCAATCCCGAGCACGAAGCCACCGCCGCCCAGCACGGCATCCCCCCGCTCGATCTCGTCGTCGTGAATCTTTATCCCTTCGAGCAGACCGTCGCCAAACCCAACGCCTCCCTCCACGACGCCATCGAGAACATCGACATCGGCGGCCCCTCGATGCTCCGCAGCGCCGCAAAGAATCACGCCAGCGTCACCGTCATCACCGACCCCGCTGACTACGCCGAGGTCGGCTCCCAAATCCAGTCCTCGGGCGCGACCACGCTCGACCTCCGCTGTCGCCTGGCCGCGCGCGTCTTCGCCCGCACCGCCGCCTACGACGCCGCCATCGCCACGCATCTCGCCGCCGCCTTCGCGCCCGCCGACACCGCCGCGCCCTTGCCCCCGACGCTCACAATCAACGCCCCGCAGGCGCAGACGTTGCGCTACGGCGAGAACCCGCACCAACGCGCCGCGCTCTACGGCCGCTTCCACGACTACTTCGCGCAGCTCCACGGCAAGGAGCTTTCGTACAACAACATTCTCGACCTCACCGCCGCCGCCGCGCTCATCGGCGAATTCGCGGGCGAACGCCCGACCCTCGCGATTCTCAAGCACACCAACCCCTGCGGCGTCGGCCAGGGCACGGGCCTGCGCGAGGCCTGGGACCGCGCGTTCGCGACCGACAAGCAGGCGCCCTTCGGCGGCATCATCGCCGTCAACCAACCGCTCGACCTCGCCTGCGCCGAGGCCATCGCCGAGATTTTCAGCGAAGTCATCGTCGCACCGTCCTTTCACGCCGACGCGTTGGCGCTGTTGCAGAAAAAGAAAAACCTCCGCCTGCTCGTGACCAAGAAAGACCTCGGGGCCGCCGCGCCGTGGGACATCCGCAGCGTCGGCGCGGACTCGTTCCTCATGCAGGAACGCGACCGCAGAATCGTCACCGCCGCCGACGTGAAAATCGTGACCCAACGCGCGCCCACCGCCGCGGAATTGCAGGCCATGCTCTTCGGCTGGCGCGTGGTGAAGCATGTGAAATCCAACGCCATCGTGTACACCGCCAGCGACCGCACGCTCGGCATCGGCGCGGGCCAGATGAGCCGCGTGGATTCCAGCCGCATCGCCGTGTGGAAAGCCGGCGAGGCCGGCCTGCCGCTCGCGGGCAGCGTGGTGTGCAGCGACGCCTTCTTTCCATTTCCCGACGGCCTGATCGCCGCCGCCGAAGCTGGCGCCACCGCCGCCATCCAGCCCGGCGGCTCGGTGCGCGACCCCGAAGTCATCGCCGCCGCCGACGAGCGCAACCTCGCCATGGTCTTCACCGGCGCGCGCCATTTCCGGCACTGAGCGCGAGGTGCGGACGCCGCGCGTTCCCGGAGCGTGGCGTTCACGCCGCAGCAATGTCCGCATGAAACGGGAGCAACAGGAAAATCCGGACGCCGAAATGGCGAGGGGTAGCACAGGCTACCAGCCTGTGCCGCCGGGCTACCAGCCCGGCGGAACAGGGACGACGCTCAACCTCGCCGACCACGCTCCAATGCAAACGAACGCCCCCCTCCTTCCGTGCGGCAAGTTGCCGCGCGGCACGGGTAGGTTGCCCGTGCCACCCGGCGGCTGGCGCCGCGCTCCAAAGCTGATCGCCTTGCCATGAACCCTGGCGTCCTCCTCATCTCGCCCGATTTCCCGCCGGCCCGCGGCGGTGTGGCGGACCACACGCTGCGGCTCGCGCACGAGCTGGCCACGCGCGGTCCAGTCGCCGTGCTGACCTCGACCGCCAACCAGTCTTCCCAGCCCTTCCCCGTTCACGCCGAAGTCAACGACTGGACCGACGCCGAGTCCTTGGCCCGCGCCATCGCCGCCCGCGCCGCCGAAAAAAACCTGCTCTGGCAATATGTCCCGCACCTGTATGGCCGCGGCGGCGTCAACGCCGCCATCGGCCGAGTGATGCACCGCCTGCGAGCGCACGCGCCGGGCCAGCTCGTCATCGCGCACGAAATCGCCGCGCCGTTCTCGCCGCTGCCGCATCGCTTTTGGTATGCGCTCAACCATCGGCGGCAGTGGCGGCAGATTCTCGTGGCGGCCGGTGCAGTGGGGATTTCCTCCGCGGCGTGGCTGGAAGAATGGACCCGCCGCGAGCCGCAGCGCGCCGCGAAACTTTTCCTGCTCCCCTCGCCCGCCAACATTGCCGTCGTGCCCGTCCCCGCCACGCACGCCCGCGACTGGCGCGCGGCGCAGCAACTGCCCGCCGACTGCCGCGTGCTCGCCTACTTTGGCACGCTGAGCGCAAGCAAGCAGTTCGACCGGGTGCTCGCCGCGTGGGAACGCGCCCAGGACGCGCGCCGTCCGGTCGCGCTCGCCGTCGCCGGCGGCCACGCGACGATCACCGTGCCCGACGCCTTGCGTCCGCTGTTTCGCCCGCTCGGCTACTTGCCCGCCGACGAAGTGTCCCGCCTGCTCCAGGCCGCCGACGTGCTGGCGCTGCCTTTCATCGACGGCGTGTCCGAACGGCGCACATCCTTCATGGCCGGCCTGAGCCACGGTTGCGCTGTGGCGACCACGCTCGGGCACAACACCGGTTCAACCTTGCGCCACGCCGAATTCTTCGCCGCGACCGAGGCCGCGGACGAAGCCGGTTTCCGCGCCACCGTGAACTCGCTCCTCACCGACGACCCGCTTCGGGCGCGCCTGGCCACCGCCGGCCGTCAGGCCTACCACGCCCGCTACGACTGGCCCCGTGTGATTGAGCGCCTCGAAACCGCGCGCCGACTCGGCGAAAAAAGTAATTAGTGATTAGTAATTAGTGGGGAGGGTTCGGTGGCTGCGGCCTTCCAGTCCTGAAGCTGCCAGTTGGATTGGACGGGAGTTTCAAAACCACTTACTGGCACTAACCGGCACTAATAAAAGCCAAGCCAACCCACAGTCGCGCAATGAAATCAGCCGAGTCATCTTTTAACTGTCAGTCAGTGGATTCAACTGATCCCCAGCTTCACCACCCACCAGCTCCAAGTCATCCCCCATGCACGAACTACGAAAAACGGGTCACTAATTACTTATCACTAATCGCTAATTACTTTTTCCCACCCCGCGTCCGCATTTTGATTGCCCCCCGCCACCCCCGGCCCGTTTGATCGCGGCATGAAACTCGATTCGCACCAGCACTTTTGGAAATACGACGCCGCGCAGTACGGCTGGATGAAGCCCGCGTGGCCGATTCGCCGCGACTATCTGCCGCCCGACCTGCGACCGCTGCTTGCGCGCTGTGGCCTCGACGGCGCGATTGCCGTGCAGGCGCGGCAGAGCCTTGAGGAATCGCGCTGGCTGCTCGAGCTGGCCGACCAGCATCCGCTCATCAAGGGCGTGGTCGGCTGGGTGGACCTGCGCTCGGAGCGTGTCGAGGACGAGTTGGCGCGCTTCGCACCGCACCCGCGCTTTGTCGGCGTCCGCCACGTCGTGCAGGATGAGCCGGACGACGAGTTCCTGCTGCGCCCCGAGTTTCTCCGCGGCATTGGCAAGCTGCGGCAGTTCGCACTGCGCTATGACCTCCTCATTTTTCCGAAGCAACTGCCCGCGGCCATCGAGCTGGTCCGCCGCTTTCCCGACCAGCCCTTCGTGCTCGATCATCTCGCCAAACCGTTCATCCGCGATGGCCTGCTGTCGCCGTGGCGTGAGCAAATCTGCGCGCTCGCCGAGTTTCCCAATGTGATGTGCAAGGTCTCCGGCATGGTCACCGAGGCGCACTGGCAGAACTGGCGCGCGGCGGATTTCCGTCCGTATCTCGATGTCGTCTTCACCGCTTTCGGCCCCGACCGCCTGATGCTCGGCTCTGACTGGCCCGTGAGCCTGCTGGCCGCGACATACGAGGAATCCTTCGGCCTGGTGAATGATTACCTCGGGCAATTTCCCGCCGCCGTGCGTGACCAGGTCCTCGGTGCCAACGCCGCAAGATTCTACGGGGTGAAACCCTGAGCCGTTGTTGGAGAACCGCAGAGACTCGAGGAACACAGGGCGGCGTGGCAGCAACCAACGGAGCGCGGCCGTCCCGGCCGCAGCGGCAACACCGGAGCCGGGGCGTTGGAAATCTGAGGCGCTCTCGCGGGTGCGTAGCTGCTGCGGCCGGGACGGCCGCGCGCCATGGGTTGCTGCCCCGCCGCCCTGTGTTCCTCGTGTCCTTGTGGTTCTCACATCGGAGTCCACGGGATCGATACGGCTGAGTCGTAACTATGCAGTGAGGGCGACAGGAGCGCGGCCTTCAGGCCGCAGCAACGTTCATCCGCAGCGAACGTTCCAAACCACCCGCACGCGGACCTCCACTCACCATCTAGTGAGTCAGAAAAGGAGTCTGGAAATTCGCTCGCCCCATCCAGTATCCACGCTTCTGCGGCCTGAAGGCCGCGCTCCTGCTGCAGAGTCACGGCTGAGTCGTAACCATTCCGTCGGGCCGACACCCCACCCGATCGATTGGAACGTCGCGGATTGGTGATCCGAGATCGGTAGTTTCCAGCCGCTAACCATCAGGCCTTGTGGTGGTTCCGCTCTGCTGAGCGCTGGGGCGCCAAATGCGCGTTCCGCAACTCGCGGCTGAAGGCCGGAATCCCGTTGGGATTTTGCGTTGGAATTACCGAATGGCATTCGGACCAATCCCCAGTCCCAGATGGCCAACCACCAATCACCGACTGCTGGTTATTTTCCCCGCCGGCATGCCTGCGGGTGGAATTACTCGTTGCCTGCCACTGGCACGGCGGGTACAAGAAACCGCGTTGGCAGGCAGTGTCTGCAGCTTCTTCCCGCGCGTTTCACCCGACATGAAAAAAACCACCAATTCCAAGTCCCGCACCGTGTCCCGAACAGGGTCCGGCCCCGAAGCCCGCAAGCCGGGGGTGGCGCGCGCCGCCGGACAGAAGGCGCAGGCGGAGGCACAGGCTGGTCGGCGCAAGAAGGCGGGTAAGGCGGTCGCGCCGGCCGCCCCGCGCCCGGTGGTCACGCCTGTCGCACCGGCAACGATTTCCGGCACGCCAGTTAAAGCCACGGTGCGGGCCGGTAAAAAATCTGCCGCGCCCGCGCCGGCTCGCGCGGCGGCGAAGCCTGCGGCGGCGGCGGTGACGGCAGGAGCCAGCTCCGCTCCGGTGAAGTTGCCGGCCATTCTGTTCGAGGGCGATTTTCCTACGCCCGCCACCGCCACCACCACCGCCGCCGCCGCAGTTACGCCCACCGGCCCCGGGCACCGCTTCGAGTTGGGACCGCTGACCTCGCCACCGCTGGCACCGCCGCCGCCTCCAGCGCCGGAGCGTGTCGCGGAGTTGCCGGAGCTGCCGGAATCGTATGGGACCGGCCGGTTGCTGCTGACGCCGCGCGATCCCTTCTGGCTGTATGCGCACTGGGATTTCAGCTTCGAGCATCTGCGGCGTTTCAACAGCCGTGCGGTAGATGGGCATCTGGTGCTGCGGGTTTATCAGCATGCGGTGACCGGTGCGCCGGTGACGGAGATTCCACTGCATCCCGAATCGCGCGAGTGGTTTGTCAATGTGCCGCTCGCGGACATGGCGTATGTCGCGGACCTCGGTTTTTTTGGCGCACCGGGAAGGTGGCAATCGGTGGCGCAATCGTCCGTCGTGCGAACGCCGGCGGCGACGATGTCGGCGGATCTCACGGTGCAATTCGCCACGGTGCCGGTCGAGGCGGCGCTGCAGCAGGTGATCGAAGCGGTGCAGGAAAGTGTTGCGCCGACGCCGTCGGCCGCACCTGCGTCCGCACCTGCGTCCGCACCTGCCGCGGTGCTGCCCGCGCCACCGCTGACGGGACCGGTGGAGGCAGCGCGTGCCGAACGGTCGGCCCCGGTGATCGAGTTGAGGCCGGAGGGAGCAGTCGCGCCCGCGGCGTCGCTCGCGCGCCCGGCGTCACCGACTGCGACCGCACCCACTATGGTAAGGCAGGCCGCGTGGACGCCCGCACAGGAGCGGGCGTTTGCTGCTGTCATCCGGCTCGTCGAGGAGGTTCGCCGGACTTGGGGCGGCTCGGAGGAACTGGCGGCGCTGATCCGGCAGCAGCTATGCGTGACGCCCGTGCCGGCGCTGGTCCCGCCCGGTCAACCTGATGCGCATCCGCCGCTCGAAGCGCCGTCGAGCGCGAGTCTCGCTGCGCCCGCGAGCCCGGACGCTGCGCCGGCCAAACGCGGCTTCTGGTTCAATGTGAATGCCGAGCTGGTCATCTACGGCGCGACCGAACCCGGTGCGGAAGTCACCATCGGCGGACGCGTGATCAAGCTGCGGACGGACGGCACGTTCGGCTATCGCTTCGCGTTGCCGGACGGTGAGTTCGCGTTGCCCGTGGTCGCCGTCGCCGCGGATGGCACGGAGGGACGCGCGGCCGATTTGCGCTTCACCCGGCAGACCGAGTATCGCGGTGAGGTCGCGGCGCAGCCGCAGGATCCGGCGCTGAAGCCGCCGACGGGTGAGAATGTGGGGTGAGGGGAAGCGAACAGGTTGAGCATCGCGCACCGATGCGCCGTGCCGGAGGCGCGAAAGAAATTAGCCGGTGGTGGAGCGTAGCGGAACCACCGGATAGCCGGCCCGGAAGAGGGTTGCGCCCCGGCGGGGCGTGAGAACCGTAAAACCGTTCTGCCGCGCGTCTCCACCGAACACACCAGCCGTCGGGAAATCTCCCGCCCTTCCGGGGCGGAATTGGTTTTTGGGAGGTCGGGTCCGGTGGTTCCGCTGCGCTTCACCACCGGCTAATTTCTTCGATCCCTCCGGGATCGCCGGAGGTGGGCGCGAGATCGTGAGGAATTGTCTGCGCGGGGGTGCGTGCGGCGACGACGGATGCGAGGGCGCATCCGGCGACACGCGGGGGCGCGTGTGCTCCCCGGGAATTCGTCGTTCCGCCTCAGAACAAACTCTGCACGGCGATGCCGAGGATGCTGAGCGGCCCCTGGTCCTCGAGGCCCTCGGTGGCTTTGTCGAGTTTCTGGAGGGTCATCTTGGCGTTTTTGTAGAGGGCGTCGTCGTTGACAAGTTTGCCGACGGAACCCTGGCCGCGGTTGATTTTCTCGAAGATTTCCTTGAGCTGGGTCATCGCGGTGGTGGCTTCGGAGTAGAGCTTTTCGTCCTTCAGGAGTTTGCCGGCGGAGCCTTCGCCGCGTTTGATGCCGTCCATGAGTTCGTTGACCTTGGCGAGGGCGTTGGTGGACTCGCGGTGGACGGAATCGTCCTTGAGGAGCTTGCCGATCGTGCCTTTGCCTTCGGTGAGGTCGGCCACGATGGTCTGGGCGTTTTTCACGGCGGTCTTGGCCTCGGCGAGGATGTCTTTGAGGTCGGCGGCGGTCGCGTTGAAGCTGGTGATGGCGGAGTTGAGGTTGGTGACGGTGCTGAGGCTGGAGTTGTAGAGAGCGTCGTCGTTGATGAGTTTGCCGACAGTGCCTTTGCCGTCGGCGATCTGGCCGGAGATGGTCTGAATGTTGCCGATGACGGCGGTGAGTTTCGGGTTGTTCTGCTTGAGGAAATCGGTCATCGGGCCGAGGACGTTTTGGATGGAATCCCCGCTGAAGGTCTTGGTGATGTTTTCAACGCCGGAGGCGACGTTGTCGAGTTTGGCCATGATGGCGCTGAAGTCGGCCTGCTCGGTGGTTTCGATGACGCCGCCGTCCTCGAACTTGGGCGTGCGCGCGGAGCCGAGGGTGACGGCGACGTAGTTCTGGCCGAGGAGGCCGGCGAACTTGATGGTGGCCTTGGCGTCAGTTTTCACCGCGAATTTGCTGTCGAGCTTCATGGTGACGCGCACCTTGTCGTCGGCGAACTCGATCTTCTCGACCTTGCCGATGGGCTTGCCGGCCATTTTCACGAAGTCGCCTTCTTTGAGTTCGAGGACGTTGTTCCAGTAGCCGGAGAGGTGGTAGCCGCGTTTGAAAAGGTCGGAGCCGCCGGCCATTTCGAGGATCAACACGGCAGCGATCAGGACCATGGCGAAGAAGACGCCCAGCTTGGTTTCGAGGGTGCTTTTCATGGCTGTTTGGGTTTCAGTTTGTGGTCGGCGGTCAGGAATTTTTGGACGATGGGTTCGGCGGAGGCGCGGAGTTCGTCGGGCGTGCCGACGAGGATGATCGTGCCCTCGTTAATCAGGGCGATGCGGTCGGCGATGCCGAAGGCCAGCTCGCGGTCGTGGGAGACGACGATGGAGGTGACGTGGATGCGCCGGTTGAGGCTGAGGATTTCCTCGCCAATGGTGACGGCCATGAGCGGGTCCAGCTCGCTGGTGGGTTCGTCGTAGAGGATGAGCTGCGGCTCGATGACGAGGGAGCGGGCGATGGCGGCGCGCTTCTTCATGCCGCCGGAAAGTTCGCTGGGATACATGTCCTCGCGACCTTTGAGGCCGACGAGTTCGAGTTTGTCGGCGACGATGCGGGCGATCTCGGCGCGGGGCTTGAGGCGGTGCTCGGTGAGGTAAAGGCCGACGTTTTCGCCGACGGTGAGGGAGTTCAGCAGCGCCCCGGATTGGAACACCATGGCCATGCGGTATTTGTCCATCACACCGGGCGACTGGATGGATTCGCCTTCGATGAGAATCTCGCCGGCGTCGGGGGTTTCGAGGCCGATGATGTGTTTGAGGAGGACGCTCTTGCCGGAGCCGCTGGGGCCCATGATGACGAAGATTTCGCCGCGCCGGATGTCGAGGTCGATGCCCTTGAGGACCGGCTCGCCACCAAAGGATTTGCGCAGTCCCCGGATGGTGACGTTGACGCTGGGATCGCGTGGAGTGGGGTCGCTCATGCGGGGGCGGGTCAGGACTTGAACTCCATCAGGATGCGGGTGACGAAGTAGTCGAGGATGAGGATGAGGACGATGGAGTTGACGACGGCCTTGGTGACGGAGCGACCGATGCCGCGGGGACCGCCGATGGTTTTGAGGCCTTGGTGGCAGGTGACGATGCCGATGACGACCGCAAAAACAAAGGCTTTGATGATGCCTTTGACGACGTCGCCGACTTCGACGACCTGGCGGAGGTTGGTGAAGAAGCTCTGATAGGAGATGGCGATCTGCGTGTTGTAGTTGGCGGCGATGGCCCCGCCGAGCCAGCCGACCATGATGGCGAAGACGACGAGCGCGGGGAGGGCGATGCTGATGGCGACGACGCGGGGCAGGACAAGGTAGCGGACGATGCTGATGTTCATCGTGCGGAGGGCGTCGATTTCCTGATAGACGGCCATGGAGCCGATCTCGGCGGCGATGGCGGAGCCGATGCGGCCGGCGATGAGAATGGCCATCATGACGGGGCCAAGCTCGCGGCAGATGGAGAGGCCGACGAGGCCGCCGACGGCGCTGGCGAGACCGCGTTCGACCAGGGTGGGGCCGGTCTGGAGGGTGATCACGCCGCCGATGAACAGGGAGACGATGCAGGCGACGAACAGGCTGGCGTTGCCCATTTCAAAGAGCTGCTCGAAGACCTTCCGGCGCTGCCGCCAGACTTGGGGCAGCGCGAGGAAGGTCTGCCAGGCGAGCAGGACGAGTTGGCCGATGTCGCGGAACATGGGTGCAGGCTAGCGGTGGCTAGGCAGGGGAAACCGCCGGGAGCGGCGCGGGGGCGCGATGAACACAGCGCAGCGGAGCCGCAACCAACGGAGCGCGGCCGTCCCGGCCGCAGCGGCAACATCGGAGCCGGGGCGTTGGTAATTTCTTTCGCCTCCGCAGGTGCGCAGCCGCTGCGGGCGGGGACCGCCCGCGCTCCGGAATCCACGGGGTGCCAAAACCGGCGACCGGCGGACGCGGAGGGGCAGGGGGGATTGGGTTGGCGGCGTGGGACGGCGGCGCCGGGGAGCCGAGCCGGGTTGGACTGGGGAATTTGGGGCAAGGGAATGGGGCAACTGCTGCGGGAAACCACCAACCACCGAAGTCGTGCCGGTCGGCGAAGGCATTGTTTTCTCTGTGTTCATCGTGTCGCGGTGGGGCACCAGCATCGGCATGGCTGGATCGTTGCGGTTTGGTCAGGGTTCCGGGACGGCGGCGGATTCGGGTTTTGCAGCGCGATCGCCACTGCGATGAAACCAGCGCCAACCGCTGGCTTCCGGGGAGGATTCATACTGGACCAGACCGAAGAGGAGCGAGAGCTTTTTCGAGTCGGGATTGGTTTCGCGGCGGTAGAGGTTCCAGAGGAGCGACTGGCTGGTCTCGCCGGTGCGGGCGTTTCGTTCCTGCCGCCAGAGGGACCAGAGCGGGGAGTAGTTGCGCTCGATGCTTTTGCTGTTGGGCACCAGAGGCTCCAGCGGGGCGAGTATCTGGAGGCGTTCGTTGCCCTGCAAATCGCGGCTGGCGGTGAAGAGCGGCCAGAGGTCGGTGCGGCGGCGGTAGTCGCCGGTCTCGGTGTTTTTCTCGCGCGTGTCCGAGTAGAGGAACAGGAGGATGCGGGTGCGCTCGCGATCCACGGGGGCGGAGTGGAAGTGGTTGTTTTTGTAGAGCGGCCAAAGATAGAAGGAGCTTTCGGCGACGGGATTCTTGACCTGGCTGAAGAAGGGCCAGATGCGGTTGGCGGTCTTGCCTTCGCCGCGGGCGAAGACGACCAGCGGATAGGGGAGGTCCCATTCCTCGTATTTTTTCTCGCGGTCGATGGTGTGGTTGAAGAAGGGCCAGAGCCAGGTGGTGGTCTCGCGCTGGGGCGATTGCACGCGACTGTAGAACGGGAGCACGGCGAAGCTGTCCGTTTGATTTGTGGAGCCGATGCCGGTTTTGGCGCGGAGGTAGAACGGCCAGGCGGCGAACCATTTGTCATGGCCGGGGACCATTTCGACTTCGGCATGAAGGTTGGTTTTGGTGGTGATTTCCTTGTGCTCGTGGCCGACGATGGGCCAGACCTGCCAGCCGGTGAGGCCGTCACCGGTGCGGCGATGGACGATGGGGAAGAGATAGTTCTCGGTGACGACATCCTTCTTCCGCGTGCGCGAATAGGCGGGGAACATCACCGCGTGGATTTCGTCGCGCAGCAGGCGGTTTTTGACGGTGCCGTAAAAGGGGAAGAGCGCGGTGTAGTTCAGCTCCGGATCCTCGGAGCGTTGCTGGAAATAAAAGGGGAACAGGCTGAAACGCCGGGCCTGCTGGTCCTCCTGGGTGCTGCCACCGGCGACGCTGAAGAATTGAAAAAACTGGTAGCGGCTTTCTTTCCCGAAGCGGTCGTAGGTCATCACCGGATAAAGGAAATCCATCTCCTCCGAATCGACGCCCGTGTCGCGCGTGTGGGAAAACAGCGGGGGCAAGGCCCACGTCGTCGATTCGCCATCGCGCTCCCGATACCACAGCGGCCCGAACGCCTCCTCGCGCAAGGCATGAGTCGTGGCCGTGGTGTAGCGCGAGAACACCGGCCCTACAGCGACGGAATCGCGCGGTACTGCGGGTTCCGCTGCGGCCGCGCCGCCGGTGGCGACGCGCCAGAGCAATAGCAGCAGCAGGGTCAGGGAGTTGCGGGTGGTCACCATGTGGATCAGGCCGATAAACAGGTGCGGCGGATAGTAGGAACGAAAGCGTTTCCGTCAAGAAACGCGCTGATTTTTCCCCTGAATCGCGCAAAAAACCTATGAAACAAGTTAATGGCGATAGCGGTAACGGCGTGCCGATCACTGTGAAATCCCGGTGACAATGGGATAACTGTTGACGAAATCTGGGCGCACTCTACCTTCGCGGTCGCTTGGGTGTCCGAGGAAGTCTTCATCTCGGTTCCGACTGGCCCAGCGGTGGCAGTGCATTGTCGCCGCTGGGTTCTTTTTTCAACCGCCAACCCCAGCGCAGCAGGAGATTCAACACCGCCGGCAGAAACGTCAGCCCCGCCACCATGCACGTCGTCGTCCCCACCGCCATGATGAACCCCAGACTCGCGATGCCCTGATGCTCAGCCAGCACCAGGCTGCCGAAGCCCGCGATCGTCGTCAGCCCCGACACCAGCACCGCCTTGCCCGTGCTCTTGGCGAGGATGCCCGGGTTTCGCTCCTCGGCGAAGCGGTTGAGAATGTGGATGCCATTCGTCACGCCCACGCCGACCACCAGCGGCAGCGTCATGATGTTCGCCGGATTGAACGGGATGCCGCGCCAGCCCATCACGCCGCCCATCCACACCGCGCCGATCAACACCGGCAGCAGCGCCAACACCACGCACGCAAGGCTCCGAAAATGCACGTACACCAGAATCGCAATGGCGATGAGCGAGTAATACGCGGCCTCGACATAGCTGTCCTTCAGCAGCGTGGTGTACTCGAGCAACTGCACCGGCGTGCCCGTCGCGTCGGGATCGACCGTGCGCAATTGCCGCACGAACTCCGCCTGCGGTTCGCGCTGCCACACGTCGTCCTTGGGATACACCTGCAGCAGATATTTCCCCGTCCGCCCGATGAAACGATTCCGCAGCGGCGCGGGCAGGTCCACAGCGCGCAGGCCTTCGCGGTCGTCCTGCGTCTGGATCGTGTGAAAGGTCTCGCGCAGGTCATCCAGCAGCGCCTGTTGAAACGCCGCCAACTGCGCCGCCGCCACCCCGGCGTCCGCGCTGAACATGCGTCGCCGCAACAGCGTGATGGCGTCGCTCACCTGCTGGAGCTGTTCGAGCAGTTTGGTGTCGCCCTCTTTTTTCACCTCGCCCGACGCCGCGCCGAGATAGCCCTGCAATGAAAACAGCGTCTGGCTTAACGCGGCCACCTCTACCGGGGCGCGGTCCGCCGGCGCGAAGGTGATCGCCGCGACGACCTCCTTGATCGTGCGGATGAGCTTGAGTTTCTCCGTCTGGTCCTCGCCCAAAAACTGGCTCATCGAGCGGACGTTGGACACCGCCGGCAACGCGCCGAGCCGCTTCTCCAGCGCCATCGCCTCGGGCAGCGAGTTGGCCACCACCGCGCCAAACAGCACCGAGTTCGAGGCCGAATTGATCAGCTTCTTTTCAAACACCACCGCCGGCAGCCCGGCCGACTGCATGTTCAGCAGATTGTAGTCGAAACGGATCGTGCGGAACTGCCACACCGACGCGGCGCACAGCGCGACCGTGAGCAGCACCACCGTCACCGGCCGGTCCAGCCACAGCCGCTCCACGCGGGCGCGCACCTCGGTTTCCGGCGGCAGATTGCGGTCGAGCACGTTCTGCCGCCCGCGCAGCAGCAGCACCGGCAACAGCGTCATCATCGGCACGAGACAGATCAGCAGCCCGCCGCCCGAGATGATTCCCATCTCCTGGATGCCGCGGAAATCCGTGATGCCCATCGCAAAAAACGCGCCCGCCGTCGTGAAGCAGCCCGTGAAAATCCCCAGCCCCGTGTTCACCATCGCCTTCTCGATCGCCTCGTGCTCGGTCCGCCCGTGCCGCAGTTCCTCCTCGAACCGCGTCACCAGATGCACCCCGAAATCAATCGCCAGCCCGATGAGGATCGGCGCGAACGTGATGGTGAGAATGTTCAAATGTCCGACCACCAGCGTGGTGTAGCCCATCGTGTAGCCAAGGCCGACAATCAGGCAGAGCGTGGCTTTCAGCGGGCGTCCCGTCTCGCTGTAGCCGTAGATGAAAATCAGCACCACGATCACCAGCGACACCACCGTCGCCAGCAGCGTGTCGGATTGCGACTGGTTCATCTCGTCGAGCTCGAGCACGGGTTCGCCGGTGATGCCCGTGTTCACGCCGCCGACCTCGCGCTGCGTTTCCGTGACCAGTTCGCGCAGCCGCACGACGGCCTCGGCATTCAGCTTCTCCGAGCGCGCGTGCGCCGTGACGAGAAAAAGCCGACCTTGGTTAAACGTGATGTAAATCTCCTGCTCCGCCTCCGCACTGTCGCCGAACAACGCCGCCAAGCCCGGCGACGGCGGCGTGCCCGGACGCAGCACCGAATCCGCCGCCTGCCCGAGGATGCGCCCGAGCGCCGGCAGCGCGGATACCAGCGAATCGTTCTCGGTATTGGTCTCGCGCTTGGCCGTGCGGAACTGCGTGTTCACGAGCTGGAACAGCGACGCCAGATTCGTCGTCACGGAAAACTTCTGCACGAACGGCATGAACTCCGTCAGCGTTTTGCGCAGCTCCACCAAATCCTTTTCCGGCACAAACAGCAGCGCCTTCGGCCCCATCATCTTCAGGTCGCCCTTGTAGAAAACGTCGGTGAACAGATTCGTCTCCGCCTCGAGCCGCGTCCCGAGCCGCTCGACGAACTGGCGGTTTTTCTCCGGCCGCTCGCTCTCGACGATCACCACGAGATCGTCCTGGCCGGGAAACTCTTTTTTGAAACTAAGAAAATTGCGGTGGTACTTTTTGTCCGCGCCGACGAGGTCATCGCGGCTCGCGGAGAAATCCAGCCGCAGCGCCGTGTACGCCAGGCACGCGATGAACAGCAGCACCTGCGGCCACAGGAACCAGCGCGGATGCCGCTGCACCGCCCCCGCCAGCGCCGTCAACAGACGCACCGACACCGAAGGCTTTTCCGGCCCTGGCAGCGCCGCACTCACGCGACGCACCTTCCCCCGAACCGTCGTAGCCGCCGACGTGAGGAGGCGGACCGGGAGCGCCGGCGGCCCGCCCGCGAGTTTCTATTTCCGTGAAAACACCCGACAATTTGTCGGCGAGAAGCCAGGGCTGCGAGGCAAAGCTCCCCATGCACACTTAGCCGTGACGATGCAGCAGGAGCGCGGCCTTCAGGCCGCAGAAGCGTGGATGCGGTATAGGTCGAGCGAATTTCCAGACTCCTTTTTTGACTCACTAGATGGGGAGTGGAGTTACGCGTTCGGGTGGTTTGGAACGGTCGCTGCGGGTGGACGTTCCTGCGGCCTGAAGGCCGCGCTCCTGTCGTCCTCACTGCATCGCTACGGCTTAGGTAGGGCGCGTCTGTCCTCAGCGCGCCGCTTGCGCACTCGAACGCTCCACCGGCGCGCTGAGGACAGACGCGCCCTACCAACCGCCAGCAATTCGGAAGTTTCAGGCGCGAAAACAGGTTTCTGGGACTGCTCGTCCTGACTGAACGCCGCGCCCGTCGGCGCACCCGCACCCGCCAGTTCTCCCTCACGATTTCACCCACCCGGCGCAGCCCGTTCCCCGCCGAATCACTCCGTTCACTCCGGAAATTCGGCATTGGAATAAACTTCCTTCACGTCGTCGTTGTCCTCGAGCGCCTCGATCAGCCGCGTCACCGCCGTGCTCGCCGTCGCATCCGCCAGCTCCACCTTCAGCGTCGGCAGATACGTCACCTGCGCCGCCTCGCACTTGATGCCCTTGGCTTCGATCCGCTTGTTCACCGCGTCGAATGCCGCCGGCTCGGTGATCACCTCGTAACCCTCCGGCTCGGCCTTGAAATCTTCCGCGCCCGCGTCCAGCGCGACCTCCATCAGCTCGTCCTCCTTCGCCGCCTCGCGCGCGACGATGAACTGCCCCTTGCGCTGAAACAGCCGCGTCACCGCGCCGGCCGTGGCGATCGAGCCATGGTTCTTCGTCACCAGGCTGCGGATTTCCGCCGCCGTGCGATTGCGATTGTCCGTGGACAACTCGACCAGCATTGCCACGCCGTGCGGCCCATAAACCTCGTAGGTGAGATCCTCGTAATTCGCCCCGCCCTCGCCGCCCGTGCCCTTCTTGATCGCGCGGTCGATGTTCTCCGTCGGCATGTTCGAGCTGCGGCACTTGAGCAGCACCATGCGCAAGCGCGGGTTCATGTCCGGGTCGCCGCCCGCGAGCTTGGCGGCGATGGTGATTTCCTTCGAGAGCTTCGAGAAAATCTTGCCGCGCTTGGCGTCAATCGCGCCTTTGAAATGCTTGAGCTTCGCCCATTTGCTATGTCCAGCCATAAGAGATGATCAGGTTAAACCGCTGCTGCTGTTGCTGCCAATGCTGCTTCCGTACCGCAGGCGTCCTCGCCTGGGAGTTCGCGCGGCGTCTCGCCGCACCGCGCGTGTGGGGCAGGCATCCTTGCCTGCCGGTTCACGGGGCATCCCTGCCCCGTGTTCCCGGTCCCGCCGCGCCGCGCCACCGCGGGGAACGGGCGGCACGGAGGCCGCCCGCACCGTCAGGCTGGAAGCCTGACCCACCTGCCGCCCCGCTTCACGCCGCCACCACCGCTCCGCCTGCTCCACCCGGCGCGTTCTCGACCAACACCGCCGTCCCGTAACACAGCACTTCGGTAATGCCCGGCCCGATGTCCGTCGCGTCATACCGCACGCCGACCACCGCATTGGCCCCGCGCCCCGCCGCGTGCTCGAGCATCTGCCGGAACGCATCGTCCCGCGCCTGTTCGCAGAGCTGCGTGTAAATCGTGATGTTCCCGCCGAACAAACTCTGAATGCTCGCGCCGAAATTCCCGATGATCGACCGCGACCGCACCACGATCCCGCGCACCACCCCGAACGACCGCACCGTCCGGTAGCCCGGCAGCTCAAATGTCGTGGTGGTCAGCGGATGCGTCGTGCTCATGCCAAGGCGCGGATTCAACAGCAAAGCCGTCCGCGCCCAAAGACATTTTTCGGAACGGAGCCGGGACCGCGTGCAATCGAACTTGGGCGAATCGAGTGAGTCGGTAGGGCGCGTCTGTCCTCAGCGCGCCGCCGGAGTGACGATGCCCCCGCCCGGCGAGTGGGGCAGGCATCCTTGCCTGCCAGTTCACGGGGCATCCCTGCCCCGTGTTTCCAGGTCCGCTGTGAGTTCTCGGCCACGGAAACGGGCGGCAGGGATGCCGCCCGAACTGGCAGGCAAGGATGCCTGCCCCACCGCACCGGCGCACGCGCCGCCGCGGGTTTCCGGTGCCACTGCACCCGTACTCGCCGTTGGTTGTCAGAAACTCAGATGCACCTCGCACGTCCCGCCGCCGTATTTCCACCCAAATCCCCACGTAAGGAATGGAAAACCCGGTCCTCGCCCTTGTTGACAAGGGTTTCAGGCGCTTCGACATGCAATACCGGTTGTCTGCAACATAAAAACGTGCGGCAGCCCTGTATTTATTGATCAGAACTGCATTTCGCAGTTCC
>CAMAUZ010000009.1 GCA_945861535.1 Akkermansia muciniphila
CGGCGTGGCTGCCAACGGCCCGGTGAACTCGATCGGGGCCCGCGCCGACGGGAGCTTCACCGTGGCCGGCAACTTCACCACGATGAACGGCATCCCGCGTTCGCGCGTGGCGCGGCTGAACACGGATGGCTCGGTGGACCTGACGTTCAATCCGGGGCTGGGCGCGGATGCGGAGGTGCGGACCGTGGCGGCGTATGCCGTGACCGTGCCGCCGCCGATTCCGGTCGCGGCGGCGGGTGGCGGCGTTGGCAGCAATACCAATGCGATAAATACCGGATCGACCGCCGGTGTCCTGACACTGAACATCAATACTTTCGCCATCCTCGACAATCTGCGGGTTTATTACGAAGGCGTCCGGCTGCTCGACACCAATTTCGCGGCCGTGTTGACTTTCAATATTCCTTACGGTCCGGGCACTTCGACCGTGGTGACGATCATCATGAACGAGGGCGGCGTGGGTGGCAGCGTGTGGAACTACAACGGTTCGCTCCAGCCAGCAGCCGCCGGAGTCGGGTCGGATCGGGCGCTCATCGGCGGCGGGTTCACGAATTACAATGGCGAACTCAAGCGGCGCATCACGGAGTTGAACGACGGCGGGGCCGCGCTCGCCGGCTTCGGTCTGGGCCGGGGCGGCGCGCAGGTGCAATCGCTGGGGATCGTCACGAACAACGCGTTGCCGGGGTTGCTCGGCAAGGTGGTGGTCGGTGGCACCTACAATTTCCTCCACGGCGTGGCGACGGAGAACCTCACGCGGCTCAACGTGGATGGATCGATCGATCTCGCCTTCAACCCGGGCACGGGTCCTGATGCCGGCGTCAGCGGCGTGGCGGTGCAGGCCGATGGCCGCGTGCTCGCGGTCGGTTATTTCCAGACGGTCGCGGGCATCTCGCGGAGCGGCGTTGCGCGTTTGGCCACGGATGGATCGGTTGACCCGACGTTCGATCCTGGCATTGGTGCGAACAACCCGGTCTTCGCCGTGGCGCTCCAAGAGGACGGCAAGGCGGTGGTCGGCGGCTCGTTCACGATCTTTAACACCACGTTGCGCAACCTCGTGGCCCGCTTGAACACGGACGGGACGGTCGATGCCTCGTTTGATCCGGGCGTCGGTCCGAACGATCAGGTTCGTGCGGTGGCGGTGCAGGCGGACGGGAGAATTTTGGTTGCGGGTGACTTCACGCAGTTTGCCGGGCAGGCGCGCGGGCGGCTCGCGCGGCTCACGGCGACCGGCGCGCTGGATCCCAGCTTCAACACGGGCAGCGGCTTCGGCGGCGCGGTGAGCACGGTGGTGATCGATGCCGCCGGGAAAATTCTCGTCGGCGGTTCCTTCACCTCGTTCAACGGGGCGCCCGCGATGCGGATGGTGCGGCTCAATCCCGATGGCTCGCTCGACGGCTCCTTCAACCTCGGGTCCGGCTTCGATGACGCGGTCCAATCCATCGCGGTGCAGGCGGATGGCCGGATCGTGGCGGGTGGCGACTTCACCAGCGTGGGCGGCTTCGCCCGCAGCCGGATCGCACGGCTCAACGCGGATGGCTCGATTGATCCGACAATCAACTTTGGTCTCGGGGCCGACAGCGGCGTGTCGGCGGTGCTGGTGCAGTTCTACGACGGGCGGATCGTTGCCGGCGGGGCGTTCGTGCGCTTCGATGGCGTCCTGGCCGACCGGCTCGTGCGGCTGAATGGCGGGAACAATGTCGGCTCCGGTTCGTTCGAATTTGAACCCGCGGGTTTCGCCCGCATCGAAAGCGGCGTGACGGCGCAGATCACCGTGCTGCGGCGTAACGGCCTGACCGGCGCGGCCTCCGTGCAATATCAGGATGTCGCCGGCGGGACGGCGATGGCGGGCACGAACTATCAGGCCATCAGCCCGGCCGGGACGTTGAACTTCGCCTCCGGTCAGGGCAGCGCGACCTTCAACGTGAGCCTGCTCGACGACGGGGCTTCGACCGGAAATCTCACGGCGAACCTGCGCCTGCTGAATCCGGTTGGCGCGGTGCTCGGCCTGCAGAACACGGCGACGCTGACGATTCTCGATGATGACGCGACGCTCGCGTTCAGCAACTCGGCCTACTCGATCAACGAGCGCGGCGGGCAGGCTATCATCGATGTCGTGCGCACTGGCGGCATCAATGGCGTGGTGACGGTGGACTTCGGGACGGTGCCGGGCGGGACGGCGACGGCGGGTGTCGATTACACGAACGTGACCGGCGTGCTGGTGTTCGGGGACGGCGAGACGCTCAAGATGTTTACCGTGCCGATCATTGATGACGCGATTGTCGAAGGGAACGAGACGGTCATGCTCGCGCTGTCGAATCCGAAAGGGCAGGGGGCCGCCACCGCGCGGCTCGGGGCGCAGGCGACGGCGACGTTGGTGATTGTCGATGATGAGTTCAGTCCGGGCGTGCTCAGTTTCGCGACCAATGCGTCGCAGGTCAGCGAGGGCGGGACGGTCACGATCACCGTCAACCGCCTCAACGGCAGCCGCGGGCTGGTGTCGGTGAGCTACCTCACCGCGGATGTTACGGCGCAGGCGGGTTTGGATTACACCGCCGCCGCTGGTTCGCTCTCGTGGGCCGATGGCGACGTGACCCCGAAGACCTTCACGATTGCGACTATTGAAGATGCGCTGGTCGAGGGACTGGAGACGTTGAACCTGGCGCTGAGCCTGCCTACGGGCGGCGCTTCGCTGGGGGCGAGCAATGCGGTCCTGACCCTCGTGGACAACGACGGCGTCGTGCAGTTTGCCGCCGCGAATTACTCGGTGATGGAGGCCTCGACCAACGTGGTGATCACCGTCCTGCGCACGGGCGCGACGAACAATTTGGTGAGCGTGAATTTCAGCACGGTGGGCGGCTCCGCGGTGGCCGGGGTTGATTTCACGCCGACGAACGGAACGCTGATCTTCACGCCCGGGGCCACGAGCCTGACCTTTAGCGTGACCATCCTCGACGATCAGATCGCCGAGCCGACGAAGACGGTCGGCTTTGCGTTGAGCGGTCTGACGGGCGCGGCGTTCTTGGGCACGCAGATCAACACCGTGCTCACGATCCTCGACAATGACATCAGCGTGCAGTTTGGCGCCGCGAGCTTCTCGGTCAGCGAAGGGACCTCCAACGCCGTCATCTCGGTCACCCGCGCGGGCAACCTCGGCGGCACCAATTCCGTGACCTTCTCGACGAGCGATGGCACGGCCACGGCCGGCGCGGATTACCTGTCGCAGGTCGGGACGGTCACCTTCCTGCCGGGCGAGACGAACAAGACCTTCACCCTCACGATCCTGCAGGACACGCTGGTCGAGGCGTCCGAGACGGTGAACCTGACGCTGAGCCTGCCCACGGGTGGCGCGGTGCTGGGCACCCCGGCGGTCGCGTCGCTCGCGATCCTGGATGACGACGCGTCGTTTGAGTTCACGGCGGCCACCTTCTCGGTGGCGGAAAACGCTGGCAGCGTGACCATCTCAGTCCGACGCAACGGCCAGACCACCGGCGCCGCGAGCGTTGATTTTGCGGCGTTCGACGGCACGGCCACGGGCGGCGTGGATTACGCCAGCACCAACGGCATTCTCGTATTCGCCGCCGGGGTCGCCGTGCGGACCTTCGATGTGGACATCACCGATGACGCGCTGCCGGAGGGCGACGAGACGGTGAATCTGGCGTTGAGCAATCCGGCCGGGGCCGTGCTGGGCGTGCAGCGGACGGCGGTCCTGACGATCGTCGATAACGACACCTTTGTGCAGTTCAGCAGCGCGGTGTTCAGCGTGCAGGAGGATCGCACCAACGCCGTCATCACGCTCATCCGCAGCGGGCAGACCAACGGGGTGGTCACGGTGGATTACGCGACCGCCGCCGGCACGGCGGTCGCGGGCACGGATTACGCCAACACCAGCGGGACGGCGACCTTCCCGGCGGGCGTGACCAGCGCGGTCTTCCAAGTTTCCCTCACGGACAATCTGCTCCGGCAGGCCAATCGCACGGTCAATCTGAGCCTGGCCAACGCGTCCGCGAACGCCCTGCTCGGCGCGCCCTCGACGGCGACGCTCCGCATCGTGGACAACGACCGCGTAGGCAGCGTCGATTCCCCGTTCAACGTGCGGTTTGGGGCGAACAACACGGTGTATGCCGTGGCGTTCCAACCGGACGGCAAAGTGCTCTTCGCGGGCGATTTCACCGCGGTCAACGGCACCAACATCAATCGCGTGGCGCGGCTCAATCCCGATGGTTCGCTGGATGCGACCTTCAATCCGGGCTTGGGCGCGAACAACGTGGTGTATGCGCTGGCGCTGGCGACGAACGGGCAGGTGCTGATCGGTGGCTCATTCACCGCGGTCAACGGCACGAATGCGAACTTCCTCGCCCGCCTCAATGCCGACGGTTCCCTCGATACGACCTACACCGGCGGGGCCGGGATGAACGGCGCGGTGCTGGCGATCGCGTTGCAGGTCGATGGCAAGGCGGTGGTCGGCGGCGCGTTTACGGCGGTCACGGGCGGGCTGCGCAATCACATTGCACGACTGCTGACCAGCGGGACGATGGATGCCACCTTCAATCCGGGTCGCGGCGCGGACAACACCGTGTACGCGGTGACGCTCGACGCGACGGAGAACATCCTCATCGGCGGCCTCTTCAACACCGTCGCGCTGAACCCGCGGACGCAGGTCGCGATGCTGGCACCCAACGGCGCGCTGGACAATTTCATCGCGCCGCAGTTGAGCGCGGGCGGCCGCGTGTATGCGCTGGCGGTGCAGCCCGACGGCAACCTCCTGATCGCCGGCCAGTTCACGCAGGTGGATTCCTACGGCCGGACCAATCTGGCGCGGCTGCTGATGGCCGATGGCACGGTGGACCCGCTGTTCAATCCCACCCTCTCGCCGAGCAGCACCGTGCGGGCGCTGGCGTTGCAGGGCGCGCGGAGCATCGTGCTCGCCGGGGATTTCACGGCGGTGAACGGGCAGGCCCGCAGCGGCATCGGGCGGTTGAACGCCGACGGATCGTTGGATGCGGTGTTCGACAGCGGCATCGGTGCGGATGGCACCGTCTATGCCGCGGTGACGCGGGTGGATGGCAAGGTGCTCCTCGGCGGCGATTTCACCACGGTGGATGGCATCGCCCGGCGCGGGGTGGCGTTGCTCAACGGCAACCTCAGCCAGTTGGCCTTCACGGCGGCGACCGCTTCGGTGTTGGAAAACGCGGGCTCGGTCACGCTCACGGTCCGGCGGACGGGCGATACGAACAGCACGGTGACGGTGCCGTACCTGACGACGGACTTCACGGCGTTGGCAGGGGTGGATTACGTGACCAACAGCGGCGTGCTGATCTTTACCAACGGGCAGACCACGAACCTGATCAACGTCGGCGTCCTCAATGACCAGATCACAGAAACGGCGGAAGATTTCTTCGTGCGGCTGGGCGTTCCGGTGGGCGAAGTGATGCTCGGTGCGATCACGAATGTGACGGTGACCATTGTCGATAACGACAGCATCCTGGGTCTCGCGACTAACTCGCTGTCCGTGGCCGAGGCGGGCGGCGGCGTGGACGTGACCGTGTTCCGCCTGGGATCGACGACCGGCACGGTCAGCGTGGTGCTGGCGACCGCGGACGGAACGGCGTTGGCGGGCAGCGATTATACGGGAATCACCAACGTGCTCACCTTTGGTCCGGGAGTCAGTTTGCTGACGAACCGGATTGCGATCCTGAACGACCGGTTGGTGGCGGCGTCCCGGCAGTTCACAGTGACGCTCGGCGCGGTCACGGGTGAGGCGCTGGCGGGTGGGATCACGAACGCGACGGTCACCATCACGGACGACGACAGTGTGGTGCAGTTCGCGCTGGGGGCGACGAACGTGTTGGAAAATGTCGGGACGGCCGCGCTCGTGGTGACGCGCACCGGCGACTTGCGCAACACCGTCACGCTGCCGTTTGCGACGGCGTTCGGCACGGCGCTGTCGGGCATCGACTTCATCGCGACCAACGGCACGCTGACCTTCGGCCCGGGGGAATCGAACAAGACGATTTCGGTGACGGTGATCAACGACACCATTGCCGAGCCGAACAAGGGCTTCGTGGTGAATCTTGGCGTGCCGACCGGCGAGGTGACGCTCGGGGCCAACACCTCGGCGGCGGTCACGATCCTCGATGACGACAGCACGCTCCAGTTCAGCGCCGCGGCGGTGACGGTCCTCGAGCGGACCACGAACGCGACGCTGACGGTGATCCGGCGCGGCTCGACGAACACGGCGGTGACGGTTGTTTACAACACGGTCAACGGCCTGGCTTTGGCCGGCGCTGATTACACCTTCGCCAGCGGCTTGCTGAGTTTCCCGGCGGGGGTGAGCACGCAGGCGCTGGTCATTCCCATCCTCAACGACAAGGTGGTCGAGGGCGTCGAGAGCTTCACGGTCAACCTCAGCGCGCCGACGGGCGAGGCGATCCTGGGCGCGCCGAGCGCGGTCGTGGTGAGCATCCAAGACGACGACAGCCTCGTGCAGTTTGCGGGCGTGGCGGCCTCGGTGATCGAGAACGCCGGGATCGTGACGCTCACCGTGAATCGCACGGGGAACATCGACAGCGTGATCACCGTGCCGTTCAGCTTCGCCAACGCCACGGCGTTCAATGGCACTGACTATCGCGGCACCAACGGGCTGATCACCTTCGGCTCCAATGTGGCGAGCCAGACGATCACCGTGGACATCGTGAACGACAAGGTGATCGAGCCGAACAAGGCCTTCAGCGTGGTGCTGGGTGCGCCGCAGGGCGAAGCGCTGCTCGGGGTCAATACCTCGACGTTGGTCACGATCGTCGATGACGACAGCACGGTGCAGTTCACCGCCGGCAGCGTGGGCGTGGCGGAAAATGGCGGCAGCATCACGGTGACGATCCAGCGCCAGGGCGTGACGAACAACGCGGTGGCGGTGCAGGTCACGTCGATCAATGGCGGCGCGACGGCGGGCTTGGACTTCGTGGCGGTGAACACGAATGTGACCTTCAATCCGGGCGAGGTCACCAAGAGCATCGCGGTCGGGATTCTGCAGGATTTGGTGGCCGAGAGTTCGGAGACGTTCCAAGTGGCGTTGAGCAATCCGACGGGCGAGCTGAGCCTCGGCGCGCAGCCCACGGTCACGATCACGATTGACGACGTGCGGGCGGTGGTGCCGGCGGGCTTTGCGCTGGTCACCGAGAGCCTGCTGCCGGCCAACCAGGCCGTTGATCCGAACGAGCAGGTGACCGTGAGCTTCTCGCTGCGAAACCTCATCAATACCGCGACGGCCAATCTCGTGGCGACGCTCCTGCCGGGGGGCGGCGTCGGCTCGCCGGGCGGGCCGCAGAATTACGGTGCGTTGGCCCGCGGGACCGATGTGGCGCGGTCGTTCACCTTCCGTGCGGATGCGGTGCAGACGGTCGTTGCGACGCTGCAGTTGCAGGACGGCGCGGTGAACTTGGGCACGGCGGTGTTCACGATTGATCTGGGCAGTCCGTATTCCTTCACCAACCGCGCCCGCATCAACATCCCCGGCACCATCTCGGTGCCCAGCATCGGTGCGGCCAATCCGTATCCGTCCTCGCTCGCCGTGGCCAATGTTCCGGGCGTCATCAACAAGGTGACGGTCCGCTTCAACCAGTTGACCCACACGTTCCCGGCGGACATCTCGGCCGTGGTCGTCGGGCCGGGCGGCCAGGCGGTGTTGCTCATGGCGCATGCGGGCGGGGGATTCGGCGTGACCAATGCAAACATCACCTTCGCCGACGCCGCCGCGGTGGCGCTGCCGAATCTCGGGCAGATCACCTCCGGCGCGTATCGGCCGACCTCGTATCTGGGCGGGGCGACCCTGCCCGCGCCCGCGCCGCCGGCGCCCTACAACGACGCCTTGAGCGTCTTCAACGGCCAGAATCCCAACGGCACCTGGTCGCTCTACCTCCTCGACGACACCGGGCAAAATGACGGCGTGATGTTCGAGGGCTGGACGCTGTCCCTGGCGACGGCGACGCCGTCCGTCGATGTCGTCCTGAATGTCACCGCCGCGCCGGATCCGGCGGTGACGGGGAGCAACCTGACTTACACCGCGAACATTCGGAACTCCGGCGTCACGGCCGTGAGCGGCCTGAGCTTCACCAACGTGCTGCCGGCGGGCGTGACCTTCGTCTCGGCCACCAGCTCGCAGGGCCCGGTGACCCACGCGGGCGGGCGGGTGATCGCCAACGTCGGCGCGCTGACGGTGGCGGGCAATGCCACGGTGAGCATCGTGGTTGCTCCATTCGCCGCGGGTCTCCTCACGAACACGGCGAGCCTCGGGGTGAACGAGGTCGAGCTGAATCTTCAGAACAACACGGTGCGGACGGTGACGCCGGTCAACGGCCCGACCCAGAGCCTCTTCGGCGGCGTCAGCCTTACGAACGGGACGTTTGGCGGGGCGTTGAACGGCGTGCCGGGCCGGACCTACGTGGTCGAGGTTTCGACCAACTTTGTGACGTGGATTCCGCTCTCCACCAACACCACGCTCAGCGGAGCCTTGAATTTCATCGACACAAACGTTCGCGGCTTCAGGCTTAAGTTTTACCGGGCCATTGAACGGTGATTTTTGCACTCATGAACAGGTCGCATCACTTAAACGCCGCCGTCCCATCCGTGCCCGCCCTTTCGGATAGCCAGTGGATTCGCCGGGCGGGGGCGCTGGTGGCGGTCATGGCGTTCTGCCTGGGGCTGGTCGCGCCCGCCGTCGCGCAGTTTTTCCCTTCGAACGACAATTTTGCCAACGCCACGCCGGTGACGCGCGCGGGGTCGTTTTTTGGAATCAACACGTTTGCCACGACGGAGTTTGGTGAACTTTCCTTCCCTGGGTATTCCGGTTCCCGGTCGGTTTGGTACCAGTGGATTGCGCCGTCCTCTGGCTTTTTCACGTTTAGCACGGCGGGCAGCGCCTTCGACACCACGATGGCCGTTTTTACGGGCTCGGCGGTGCAGTTCCTGACGTTGATCGTCGCGGACGATGACAGCGGTCCGGGGAGCAGCAGTTTGGTGACTTTTTTTGCGAACGCCGGCACCACCTACTCCATCGGGGTGAAGGCGTTTTTTGGCAGCGGTGGCAACTATGTGTTGAATGTTCCGGCAGCCGGCCTCGGTGGGGGCGGCTCGGGCGGGATAACCAATGATCTGTTCAGTGCCGCGCAGGTCATCACCGGTCCCTCTGGTACGGTCTCCGGCACGACTTTTGGAACGTCCAAAGAAGTGGGCGAACCCATTCACGCGGGCAATCCCGGCGGCGCGTCGATCTGGTATTCTTGGACTGCGCCGGTGAGCGGCGGAGTAACTTTCGACACGCTGGGCGCGAACTTCAACACCCTGCTCGCGGTGTACACGGGCACGGACGTGACCAACCTCACGATGGTGGCCAATGATGACAATTCGGGACCGAACGGGAGCAGCCGCGTGCGTTTTACCGCCGTGGCGGGGACCAATTACTTCCTCGCGGTGGACGCCTTCAACGGGCTGGCGGGGTCGTCGATCCTGAACTGGGGCTACGAGAGCGCGGCCGGGCAGTTCCGGTTCACCGCGACCAACTATTATGCCCGGGTTGACCAGTCGTCCGCGAATGACAATGCCGCGGACCCGCTGGGGGCGGAGATCACGGTGACGCGGGTCAATGGCAGCACGGGCCGGATGCTGGTGGATTATCAGGTTCTGCCCGGCGGCTCGGCGACGGCGGGAGTGGATTATCCGGCGTTTGCCACCAATGGCACGCTGGTGTTCGACGATTTCCAGATGAGCGCGAAATTCCTCCTCCCGTTGTTCACGAATTTTACGCTCTTCGGGTTCACCAACACCGTGGTGTTCGGGCTGACCAATGCGCGGCCGGACGTGGCTGCGGGCGAAGATCCCACGTTGCTCCCGGCGTTGACGGGGCCGTTGACAACGACCCTGCTGATTGAAGATCCGCGTAACAACAACATCTTTCGATCCGATTATTTCCTTCGTGCCAATTACCGGGCGATGGAGGGAACCACGGCCCTGATTCGGACCAGCGGTGGGGCGCGGACAGTGCGGTCCGTGCCGGGGATCAGCTTTTTCACGACGAGCGGGCTATTCTTTGGGAGCAGTTTTTTCACGGCGCTGGACCTGCAGGCCGGCTCCGATTACGCGCGGTCAAACGATGCGCCATTGCAGTCCACGAACCGGAGTGGCGGTTTGTTCAGCATGCCGATTCCTGACGACTCCGAGGTGGAATTCAACGAGGACACGGTGATCTGGCTCATTGATGCCGCCGGTGCGGTCATTGACGAAGCGACGCTCACGATTCTCTTCGAAGACCAGCCGCCGGGAGCCATGGACCGGACGTACAATTTGGATGGCGTGGCGACCACCATCCCGCCCTTCAACACCTCGCCGGGGGCCAATGGTCCGGTTTATGCCGTGGCGGTGGATGCTGCCGGACAGGCGCTGATCGCCGGTAATTTCACCGCGGTGAACGCGCAGTTCCGCCGGTGCATCGCGCGGATGGATACGAATGGCGCGGTGGATTTCACCTTCACCCCCGGCGTCGGCGCGGATGATTTCATCAGCGCCCTCGGCGTGTACACCGGGACGACCACCAACGCGGGGACGATTGTGATCGGTGGCGCGTTTACCTCCTTCAACGGAACGGGGCGCAACCGCATCGCGCGGCTGCTGCCGAACGGGCTGGTGGACCCATTCTTCAATCCCGGGATCGGGGCCGACGCGCCGGTCCGGGCGATGGCCTTTTACACCAACGGCACGCACCTCGATAAAATCGTCATCGTCGGCGATTTCACTTCGTTCAACGGGACCAACCGCAACCACATCGCGCGGTTGAACGCCGATGGCTCGCTCGACTCGAGCTTCAATCCGGGCACGGGGGCCAATGGCAACGTGTTCGCGGTGAAAATCCAGCAGGATGGCAAGGTCGTCATCGGCGGCGATTTCACGATGGTCAACGACGTGCCGCGCAACCGCATCGCGCGGTTGAACGCCGCGGGGGCCGTGGACCCGACTTTCAATCCCGGTGCCGGCGCGGATGGCAACGTCTATTCCCTGGCGTTGGATGATGGTGCGACGATCATCCCGAACGGCGTGGTCGTGAACGCCACGGCCAATCGCACGGCTGCGGGCGGCGCCAATGAGGACATTTTTGATTTTGTGGTTCCCGTCCCTCCTGGCATCCCGGCGGGCACGCCGATCTCGGGAATCGTGACGATCAACTACGACTTCTACGGCATTCCGGATTCGATCAACGTTTATCTGGGCACCAATCATCTCGGGGTCTCGAATTCTCCGCCGGCGACGCCGCTGTTCGCCACCGGCCTGGTCCCCGGCTCGCAGACCTTGACCATCGCCTTCGGTCCCTCGACCGAATCGACCGTCCGCATCATTGTGAACCAGGGCAACAATGCGAATACGGGGACCGCCTGGGCGTATGACGCGACCATGACGGCGGTCATCTCCTCGACCCCGCAGCCGGTGCCGGCCGGCCCGCAAAAAATCGTTCTTGGCGGCGCGTTTACCTCCGTGGATCAGCGCAGCCGGAACTCCATTGCGCGGCTGCACCCGGACGGCACCGTTGATACCACGTTTGATCCGGGTCGTGGCTTTGATGGTCCGGTCTTCGCGCTGGTGCAGGAGCCGGGGCGTCCCTTGGTCGCGGGCGGGTTGTTTACCAGCTTCAACAGCACGCGGCGCATGAGTCTGGCGCAATTGCGGGGGGATGGGACGCTCGATACCGGCTTCATGGACACCGCGTACAACCAGTTCGCGGGCCTGCCCATCCGCGTCAGCACCGAGCCGAAGAAATTCATCGACACGATCGCCTTCCAGGCGGACGGGAACCTGATCGTCGGCGGCAGCTTCGCCCGGGTGGGCGGCGGGTTTCGGCGGGATGAAGTTCATCCGCGCAACAATTTCACGCGGATTATCGGCGGCTCGATCAACGGTCCGGGCAACATCGGGTTCGCGCAATCGACCTACAACTTCGATGAAAACGGCGGTTCGAGCTTCATCACACTCACCCGCACCAATGGGAACCTGGGCCAGGCGGCGGCGACGTTCTCGACGGAAGACCGGCCCGCCGGTCCCGCAGCGGCCCAAGCCGGGTTGGACTACACCTCTCTGGTGAGCACGCCTACTTGGATTTCAACTTTCGGAAGAATCACCAACTCGATGATTAGCGAAGCGTTTCAGGGGCCGAATAACGCGACTTTTGGCGGTGGCACATTGACCAATGTCTTCCAGATCGTGACCAACAACTCCGTGGTCGTCACTCTCCGCGACGATGCGGTCATCGAAGGTGACGAGGTGTTTAACCTGACCCTGAGCCAGCCCAACGGCCGGGACGTGCTCTTTCTGGGCGGTGAGAACATCCCGCTGGGCGTGGCTCTCGGGCCGTCGAGCGCCCGGCTCACGCTCATCGACAATGATTTCCAAAGCGGGGTGCTCGGGTTCGCGGCGTCCACCTTCACGGTCAATGAAAACGCGGGGGTGGCGACCATCACCGTGCTCCGGACCAATGGCACGGTCGGCTCGGTGTCGGTGGATTATGCGACCACCAACGGGACGGCGCTGGCCGGCTTTGACTACGTGGTCACGCGCGGAACGCTGACTTTTGGCGGCGGCGTCACCAGTCGCACGTTCACTGTGCCGATCGTGGATGACACGACGGCGGAGAGCGACGAAACGATCCAGTTGAGCCTCTCCAATCCGGTCGGCGGTGCGATCCTGAATTCTCTCGTGTTGCCGGCGTTGGCGACGCTGGTGATTTACGACAACGATTTTGCCGCGGGTAAGCTCAGTTTCGTGACGGACACGGCGACGGTTGGCGAGTCGGCGGGCAGCGTGTCGGTCAGCGTCTTCCGCACCGGCGGCAGCGTCGGCACGATCACGGTGGATTACTTCACGACCAACGACACCGCGCTCGCCGGGTCTGACTTTGTGGCGACCACGGGGACGCTCGGCTGGGCGGCGGGCGACACGGCGCCGAAGACCATCACGGTGCCGATCCTCAACGATTCCGTGCCGGAATTCCCCGAAGTCTTCAACGTGATGCTGGTCAATCCCCGCGTGGTGGCGACGGGCCTGCCGGGGATGCTCGGTCTCACGACCAATGTGAAAGTGACGATCACGGACGATGACTTTGCGGGCACGGTCCAGTTCACCTCGGCGATCTACAACGCCAACGAAAACGGCGGCAGCACCGTCCTGACCGTCCGCCGCACCGGCGGGGTGAGCGGGCAGGCGTTGGTGGACTATACGGTGACCGGCGGCACGGCCAGTCCGGGTACGCACTTCAACCTGGCCAACGGCACGCTCGTGATTGAAGACGGGCAGTTCAGCAGCAGTTTCGCGGTCCAACTCATCGACAACGGCACCGCGGATGGCAACCGGACGGTCGTCATCGATCTCTCCAATCCCCAGGGTGCGACCTTGGGGGCGACCGCCCAGGCGACGCTCACCATCATCGACGACGAGTCGTTCAACGTGCCGGCGGGTTCGCTGGACACGGCCTTCAATGCGGCGGCGGGCGGCGACAATTTCGTGTACGCCTCCGTGTTGCAGCCCGATCAGAAGGTCATCGTTGGCGGCGATTTCCGCTATTTCAACGGGGTCGCCCGCAACCGCATCGCGCGCATCGACACCGATGGCAATCTGGATCCCTCGTTCGATCCGCAGGGCGGGGTCAACGGCTCCGTCCGGGCGTTGTCGCTGCAGCCGGACGGCAAGGTGCTCGTCGCCGGCCTCTTCTCGGTGGTCAACGGCACCAACCGGGCGCGCGTGGCGCGGCTCAATCCCGATGGCTCGCTCGACGCCACCTTCAATCCCGGCAGCGGTCCGGACAACCCGGCCTATGCCCTCGCCCTCCAAGCCGACGGGCGCGTACTGGTCGGCGGTTTGTTCACGTCCGTCGGCGGCCAGTCGCGGAATTTCATCGCGCGATTGGGCACCAACGGGGTGATCGATCCCTCCTTCAATCCCGGGGTCGGACCCAACGCCAATGTTTATGCCATCGCGGTCCAGGCTGACGGCCAGATCGTCATCGGCGGGGATTTCACCACCGTGGGCGGAATCAACCGCGGCCATGTCGCGCGCCTGAATCCGGACGGGACGTTGGACCCGACGTTCAGCAGTGCCGTGGGCGCGAACGATTCCGTGCGGTCGATCCTGATCCAGCCCGACGGCCGGATCGTCCTGGGCGGTTTGTTTACGACGCTCAATGGTGCGCCGCGCGCGTTTGTCGGCCGACTGAACCCGGACGGGACGCTCGACAACACGTTTGATCCCGGCGAGGGCGGCAGCCATTCCGTGTACGCCATGGCGTTGCAGGACGACGGCAAGCTGGTGCTCGGCGGCGACTTCAACCGCTTCGGCGGCGTCGGCCGGAACCGGATCGTCCGTCTCAATTCCGACGGCTCGGTGGATCCGGCCGTCAACTTCGGTTCGGGCGCCAACAGTTTTGTCGCCACGATCACGATCTATGCGAGCGGTCCGCCCATCGGCAAACTTCTCATCGGCGGCGGCTTCACCAGCTACGACGGGCTGCCGCGCAATTATCTGGCGCGCATCAACGGCGGCGACAACGGCGGTCAGGGGCGGCTCGAATTCGTGTCCGCGACCTTCTCGGTGACCGAGGAAACCCCGGAGGCGATCATTTCCGTGCGCCGCATCGGCGGCACGGCCGACGCGGTGACGGTGGATTATGCCACGGTCGGCGGCACGGCGACGCCCTATTCAGGGACGGGGCCGACCGCGGGGGCGGATTATGTCGGCGTGACCAACACCCTCACTTTCCCGTCGGGCGAAACCTTCCGGACCTTCCGGGTTGGCATTCTGAACGATGCCCTCGCCGAACCCGATGAAACCGTCGGCCTGATTCTCTTCAATCCCGCCGGCCCGCCGTTTTCGCCCGCCAGCCTGGCGGTGGCGCTGGGCAACCAGCCGACGGCCACGTTGTCGATTGTGGATGACGAGAGCGTGTTCAACTTTGCCTCCGCCAGCTACAGCGTCGTGGAAAACACGGCGGCGGGCACCGTGGTTTTGACCGTCAACCGGACCGGCGGCGCCTACAAGTCGGCCTCGGTGAAAGTCGTCACCCGCGACGGCACGGCCACGGCCGGGTTGGATTACGTGTCACTCGGCACCAACACGACGCTCTCCTTCGGTCCCGGCGAAACGACCAAGACCATCGCCGTGCAGATTCTCAACGACCTCTTCGTCGAGGGCGACGAGACCTTCTTTGTCGATCTGCTCGACCAGAGCGGCGTCGCCGCCCTGCTGGGCACGATCACGACCACGCGGGTCACCGTCGTCGATGACGACCTCCTGCCGGGCACGGTGTTCTTCGCGGCGAGCACCTTCGTGACCAATGAAAATGCGGGCGTTGCCATTATCACCGTTGTCCGCACCAACGGCTCGACCGGGATCATCTCGGTGCAGTTCGCCACCAGCGACGGCAGCGCCAGCGCCGGCCTCGATTACTTCGCGACCAACGGGATTCTCTCCTTTGCGGATGGCGAAGTGACCAAGTCCTTTGCGGTGCCGGTCGTGCTGGACTCGATTTCGGAACCGACGGAAACCGTGAACTTGACGCTCTCCAATCCCACCGGGGGCGCGTTGCTCGGGGCGCAGAGCCGGGCGCGGCTGCAGATCGTCAACAACGACTTTGTCATCTTCGGTAACGTGGTCTTCAGTTCAGCGGCTTATTCGGTGACGGAGAATGCGGGTGCCGCCTCGATCAGCGTCCTGCGCGCCGGCGGCACCGCGACCAACATCTCGGTGGTGGTCTCGACGGCGGATGGTACGGGCGTTGTCGGCCAACACTATCTCGGCATCACCAACACGCTGACGTGGGGCGTGGGCGACAACACGCCGCGCTCCCTCAGCGTGCCGATCATCGACAACCCGCTGGTGGACGGGCGGAAGACCGTGAATCTGCTCCTCAGCAATCCCGGCGGCGGCGCCAGCGTGGGTCTGCCCGGTCAGGCCGTGCTGACGATTCTGGATGACGACACGGCGCCGGGGGTGGTCGGGTTCGCCGTGGGAGCGTACACGGTCTTGGAGAATGTTGGCGGCAGGGCGGTCACCCTCGTTCGGACCAATGGCTTCACGGGCGTGGTGTCGGTCGATTTCGCGACGGTGGACGGCACGGCGGTCAGCGGCGTGGACTACACGGGCGTGACGAACACCGTGATGTTCGCGGATGGTCAGACAAACCGGACGGTCTTCGTGCCGGTCATCGACAACCAGTTGCAGGAGGGCAACCGCACCTTGGCGATGATTCTCTTCAACCCCACGAACACGACGCTCGCCCTCACCAACGCATCGCTCACGATCTTCGACAATGAACGCGCGGCGGGATCGGCCGACATCGGCTTCCTCCCGGGCACGGGGGCCAACAACACTGTGTACGGACTGGCCTATCGCGACAGCGACGGCACGCTGGTGGCGGTGGGTGACTTCACGATGTTCGACGGCCAGTTCCGCACGAATGCGGTTCGCCTGCTCACCGACGGTCAGGTGGACCCGCTGTTTGACCCCGGCGCGATCAATCTGGCGGGATCGAACGCGGTTTCGTCGATCCGCGCCGTGGCGCTGTACACGAACGGGGTAAACGCCGGCAAGGTCGTCATCGGTGGCTTCTTTGATTCGGTTGGCGGACTTGGCCGCACCAATATCGCCCGGCTCAACCTGGATGGGACGCCCGACACCAACTTCCTTTCCTCGGCGGTCGGCGTGGCCAACGGCGTGTATGCCGTCGCCGTGCAGAACGACGGGCGCGTGCTCATCGGCGGCGGCTTCACGCTGGTCAACGGCGTGGCCCGCAACTTCATCGCGCGGCTCAACGACGACGGCACGGTGGACACCGGATTTAACCCCGGCTCGGGCGCCAACGGCACGGTGCGCTCGATTGCCATCGACGAGAACGGTCAGATTCTCATCGCGGGCGACTTCACTGTCGTGGACGGCGTGTTGCGCAACCGCCTCGCGCGACTCAAGGCCGATGGCACGGTGGACAAGGTGTTCGATCCCCGCGGCGGCGCGGATGGCACGGTCAACTCGGTGGCCGTCGCTCCCGACGGCAAGATCGTGATCGGCGGGGCGTTTGGCACGGTCAACGGCGTGCCGCGGGTCCGGCTCGCGCGGTTGGATGAGGTGGGTTTGCTGGATGCGAGCTTCGATCCGGGGACCGGCCCGGAGGAGCAGGTGAGCGCGGTGGCGATCGAGCCGGATGGCAGCGTGCTGGCGGGCGGCGCGTTCACCACGGTCGGCGGGCATACGCGTCACCGGTTCGTCCGCCTGACCCCGGCGGGCGTGGTGGACTCCGCGATCAACATCGGCACGGGTGCGAACAATTTCGTCGCGGCGGTGTTGCGGCAGCCGGCGGACAACAAGATCGTACTGGGCGGCGGCTTCACGGCCTTCAACGAAGTGTCGGCCTCCTATCTCACGCGGCTCAACGGTGGCAAGAACTCCGGCCGCGGCAACTTCAATTTCCTCACGCCCGCCTACACCATCGCCGAGGACGGCACCAACCAGGTCGTCACCGTCATTCGCGCCGGCGGCCTCGCCGGGGCGGTGTCCGTCAGCTTCACCACGGTGGATGGCACGGGCCGCGCCGGGTTCGATTTCACCGCCACCACCGGCACGCTCACCTTCGCGGATGGTGTGGGATTGCAGACCTTCTCGGTGCCGATTCTGGACAACCTGATCGTGGACGGCGCGCGGGATTTCACCGTGACCCTGCTGGCACCGTCGGTCGGTTCAACCCTGGGCGCCGCGGTGATTTCGACGATCACGGTGCTCGACAACGACGGCGTGGTCGGCTTCAAGCCCTTCGCCTATTCGATCAATGAAAACGGCGGCGCGGCGACGATCGGCGTGCAGCGGGCGGGCGGTGCCAGCGGGACGGTCAGCGTGGACTTCACCACCCTCGGCGGCTCGGCCGTCGCGGGGACCGACTACACGCCGACAAACGGTACGCTGATATTCCTGCCCGGGCAGACCAACGCGACCTTCGACGTGGTGGTGTTCGATGACTCGCTGATCAACGGCGACCGGACCGTGGGGATGATCCTGTCCAATCTCGTGGGCAGCGCGACCTTCGGGCGCACCAATGCCTTGCTGACGATTTTGGACAATGAGTTCGCGCCGGGCGCGGTCCGGTTCGGCACCAACTTCATGGCCGTCCACGAGGCGCTCACGAATGTCACCGTCACCATCCTGCGGACCAACGGCAGCTCGGGCATCGTCTCGGTCGGCCTCGTCAGCGCCGACTGGACCGCCTTCTCGCCCGCCGACTTCCGCCCCCTGAACACCATCGTCACCTTCCAGGACGGCGAGACAATCAAGACCGTGGACATCCCCATCGTGGCCGACGGCATCTCCGAGCCGGACGAGATGTTTACCGTCAGTTTCGTGAACCCGACTGGCGGACTGGTGCTGTTCGAGACCAACGCGGTGGTCGCTATCCTCGACGCGAGCCTGCGGTTTGAGACGAATAATTTTGTCTTCAACGAGGGCCTGCGCCAGGCGGTCATCACGGTGCTGCGACCCGAGAGCACGCGCGGCCCGATCAGCGTCGATTACCTCATCTCGCCCGCCGGCGCGACCTTCGGCGACGACTACCTCGGCACCAATGGCACGCTGGTTTTCCTGGATGGCGAGTCGAACAAGACCTTCACCGTCACGCTGGTGGACAACCTCTTCTTCACGCCGAACAAGACGGTGTTCCTCCAGTTGACCAATGCGACGCCGGGCGTGGTCCTCACCGTGCCGAGCGCCGTGCTCACCATCACGGACAACGACCCGTTCGCCGTGCAGACGCGCTTCGTCAATCCCGCGCCGATCACCATCCGGGACAACACCAACGCGACGCCGTATCCCTCGACCCTGTTGGTCTCCGGCATCAACGGCCAGGTCGTCCGCGTGCAGGTGACCCTCAGCAATCTCACCCACGCCATGCCCGCCGACGTTGATCTGCTGCTGGTCGGTCCCGGCGGCCAGAAGGTGATGCTGCTGTCCGATGCCGGCGGCGGCTTCCCGGTCTCCGGCGTGAATCTGCAGTTCGATGATTTTGCCACCAACGCGGTGTCCGACGCGGCCGCCATCACCAACGGCCTCTACAAGCCGACGAACTACGGCACCGTGGACAACCTGCTCGCCCCCGCCCCCGCCGGACCGTACGGCTCGGTGCTCGCGACTTTCAACGCGGTCAACCCCAACGGCCTCTGGTCGCTCTACGTGATGGATGACCAGGCCCAGGGCGCGGGCGTGGTGGCCGACGGCTGGGGCCTCATCATCAGCACCATCGCCCCGCCGGCGACCAATGACCTCGTGCTGACGATCCATGATATTGGCGATCCCGCCGTCGTGAACGGCAACATTTCCTACACCATCGCCATCGTGAACAACGGCCCCGCCGACGCCACCGGCGTCGTGCTCTACGACCCGCTCCCCGCGCAGATGTCGTTCATCTCGTCCGTCAAGTCGCAAGGCTCGGTTTCCAATGCGTTCGGCACCATCGTGTACAATGTCGGCACCATCTCCAACGGCGCGTCCGCCTCGCTCACGATTGTCGTGGCCGCGACCATTCCCGGCGTGTTCACCAACACCGTGTTCGTGGTCGCGGCCGAGACGGACCGGAATCTGGCCGACAACTACGCGTCGGAAACCACCACCGTGGCCGTCCCGGCGAACACCGGGGCCGGCATCATCGACAACGGCACCGTGCAACTCGGCGTCAATCCGGCCGGGCATTTGAACGTCCCCGGCGGCCCGCCCTCCTCCGGCACCGGCACCACCGTCGTCGGCCTGCGCTATCTCGCGACCGGCGCGGAGAGCACGGCCCCCGGCTGCGCCTGCGAGGGCTGGGGTGTGGCGGACGGCATCCGCCGCATCGCGGGTTTCGCGGACGAAACCCTCACGCCCAAGGTCAACAACCTCGTCGTCGAAAGCTTCACCAGCGACGGGCGCTCGGCCGTGTCCGTGGTGGTGATGAGCAACATCTTCCGGGTGACGCACAACTATCATCCGTCGGTAAGTTCCAATCTTTTTGAGGTCAGCGTCACGATTGAAAACATCTCCACCAACGTCACCCGCGCCCTGTATCGCCGGGCGATGGACTGGGACGTGGAACCGACGGCCTTCCGCGAGTTCAGCACCATCGTGAAAGGCACCTCCACGAACCTGGTCTTCACCAGCGACAATGGCTTCGCCTCGCCCAATCCCCTGTTCCCCGCCGGCAGCATTCTCGCCACCGGCACGTTCATCGACAGCGGGCCGGCGGATCACGGCGCCGTGTTCGACTTTGATTTCGGCCTGCTGCAACCCGGCGCGAGCACCAGCTTCAAGACCTATTACGGCGCGGCCGGCAGCGAGGTCGCGGCGCTCAATGCCATCGGGCGCATCGGGGCCGAGGCCTATTCCTTCGGCCAGCCGAGCACGGTCAACGGCGCGGCGCTGGGCACGCCCAACACCTTCATCTTCGCGTTTGGCGGCATCGGCGGGAGCGCGCTGGCGGGCACCGACCTGGGCGTGAGCGTGGTCGCCGGCCCCAACCCGGCGCTGCTGGGTGATGTCGTGACCTACACCATGACCGTGACCAACGCGGGGCCGGATGCGGCCACCGGACTGGTGCTCACCGATGTGTTGCCGGCAGACATCTCCTTCGGCGGCGTGAACACGACCCAGGGATCCATCAGCAACTCGCCCGGCGCGTTCTCGGTGAACCTCGGCAACCTCGCCGTCGGCGGCATCGCCACCGTCACCTTCAGCGTGCGCCCCAACTCGGTCGGCGCGCTCACCAACCTCGTCACCATCGTCGCCAACGAACCGGACCCGCGCTCCTCGAACGACTCCGTCACCAACATCATCCCCGTCGTCAGCGTCGGCACCTTCGGCAATTCCGCCCCCATCCCGATCGCCGACGCCGGCACAGCCCTGACCTATCCGGCGACGATCAACGTGACCGGCCTGACCGGCACGGTCTCGCACATGACGGTGAGCCTGCTCGACCTGAGCCACTCCTTCCCGGCCGATCTGGACATTCTCCTCGTGGCCCCCGATGGCCGCGCGGTGCTGCTGATGTCCGATGCCGGCCAGGGCTTCGATCTCACCAACTCCTTCCTGGTCTTCGACGACAACGCGACCAACGCGCTCCCGTCCAATTCCCCGATTCTGTCGGGCAATTACCAGCCCACCGACATCAACCTGGGCGGCGTCGACTTCTTCCCGCCGCCCGCGCCCGCCGGACCGTACACCAACGCCACGCTGGCGACGTTCAACGGCATGAACCCGAACGGCGCGTGGAAATTGTTTATCGTGGATGACCAGGGATCGGACACCGGACAGTTGGCGGGCGGTTGGCGGATTACCTTCCAGACCGCCACGCCCCCGCCGCCGGCACCGCCGGTGCGCACGGTGCGCTCGGGCAACAACCTGACGGTTTCGTGGCCGATCTCGGCCGCGGGCTTCGTCCTCGAATCCTCGCCGTCGCTCTCACCGCCGAACTGGCAGGCGGTCTTGACTCCCCCGGCCAACGACGGCGTTAATTTCTCGATCACGGTGGTCACAATGAGCGGAACGGGTTACTTCCGGCTCCGCAAGCCGTGACAAATGCGCGCGGCATGGCAACCCCTCGAACCCTCTCCGGCCGGTCTTTGCCCGGTGGTTCCGGGGCCGCTGCCGCGCGGGTGCGGGCGCTGAATTTTTGAAACATGGTCAGAACTAGAAACCACGCTTTTGGACTCGCCGCCCGCCTGCTGACAGGTTTGGTCGCGGGTGTGCTGCTGCTCGCCGCCCTGCCTGCCCGCGCGCAGACGATCGGGTTCGCCTTCGGGACCACCAGCGTGTCGGAAGGCGGCACCAACGCGGTCTTGGTCGTGTCGCGCAGCCCCGCCAACGGCGCGGCCTCGGTCCTGTTTTCCACGGTTGATGGCAACGCGGCCGGCGGGACGGATTTCATCGCGACCAACGGCGTGTTGTCCTTCGTGAACGGGGAGGCCTCCAAACTCATCAGCATCGGGATTTTATCGGACACTTTGCCCGAGCCGCCCAAGTCTTTCTTCGTCATCTTGTCCGATCCCATCGGCGGCGTCCTCGGCATCTCAACGAATGTCGTGACGATCCTCGACGACGATTCGCTCTACAGCTTCTCGACGTTCGCCTATCGCGTGGACGAGGGCGCTTCCAATCTCGTCGTCACCGTCATCCGCGGCGGCGGCACCTTTGGCGCGGGCACCGTCGAGGTCACCACCTCGGACGGCACGAACGCCAGTCCCGCCCTCTCCGGCGTGAACTACGTGGCCACCCGCGCCATCGTCTCGTTCACCAATGGTCAGTCCAGCGCCACGGTCAACATCCCGATCATCGACAACCTCCTCACCGAGACCAACCTCTCGTTCTTCGTCGCGCTCGGGAACCCCGTCAGCGGCTCGGTTGCCACGCCCGCGTCGGCCACGGCGACGATCACCGACAACGATCCTGCCGGCGGCACGCTCGAGTTCATCTACCCGCCGCCCATTCCCGTCATCGAGGGTTTCGGCACCACTATCGCCGTCACCCGCCGCGGCGGCTCCGTGGGCGCGGTGTCGGTGGATTACCGGCAGATCAACCGGGGCAATGCGGTGACCAACGCGACGCCGCTGATCGATTACACCGGCGACAGCGGCACGCTCACCTGGGCCGATGGCGATTCCACCCCGAAGTTCATCACCCTCACGATGCTGAATGACGCGAATGTCGAGCTCGACGAAACCGCCGTCATTGGCCTCTTCGGCTCGACCAACGCCGCCATCAACCTTTCGCGCAGCACGATGCCGGTCATCATCCTTTCGAGCGACCAGGCCCCCGGCTCCGCCGAGCGCGGCTACAACGCCGGCGTCGGCGCGAACAACACCGTGTACGCGCTCGCCGTGAACAACCTCCCCGGCGATCCCAACAACGGCCGCACCGTCATCGCCGGCGACTTCACCGCGGTGAATGGCGTCCCGATCACCCGCATCGCCCGGGTCAATGCCAACGGCTCGGTGGACACGAACTTCAATGCCGGCACCGGTCCCGACGGCTATGTCGCCGCCGTGGCGATTCAACCCAACGCCGCGGTCGTGCTCGGCGGCGGTTTCACCTCCGTCAACGGCACCAACTGGAACGGCATCGGCCGGTTGCTCCCGAACGGCGCGCTCGACCCCAGCTTCCGCCCCGGCGACGGCGCGAACGGCCCGGTGAACGTGCTCGCTCTCCAGCCCGACGGGAAAATCCTCATCGGCGGCGAGTTCACAGCTATCGACCATGTTGCGCGCAACCGCCTCGCGCGCTTGAACGTCGATGGTTCCCTCGACTCCACCTTCAATCCCGGCGCGGGTGCCAACGCCACCGTTCACGCGCTCGACTTGCAGGCCGACGGCAAGATTCTGGTTGGCGGTCGATTCACTTCCTTCAACAACGGCACGCTGCCGTACCTCGTGCGGCTCAACCCGGACGGCTCGACCGACGCGACGTTTGCGCCGCTGTCCGGCCCGGACGCGCCCGTGTTCACGGTGCTCGCGCAGGCCTCGGGCGCAATCTATGCCGGCGGCAATTTCCGCACCTTCGACGGCCTCGACCGCTCCGGCGTCGTGCGCCTGGCGACGAATGGGTTGGTGGATGCGACCTTCAATCCCGGCACCGGCGTGAACGGCGCGGTGTACACGATGCGCGTCGAGCCGGGCGGCCTGCCGCTGCTGGCGGGCGACTTCACCGTGTTCAACGGCACGGTCCGCACCAACCTCGCGCGGCTGAATGTGGACGGCACCCTTGATACCTCGTTCATGGACCTCTACTACAACCAGACCGCGCCCGGCCCCAACGGGTTTGTGCTCGCGCTGGACCTCGAGGCCGGTGGCAACCTCATGATCGGCGGCGGCTTCACCGCCATCGGCGGCGGCAATTCGCCGCAGGATGTGCGCCCGCGCTTGTACTTCGGCCGCGTCGTCGGCGGGCCGATCGCCCCGCCGCTCAACAACCCCGGCAACGTCGAGTTCTTCCAGGCCGGCTACACCGTCGACGAGAACGACTCGCGCACCTTTATCACCATCCAGGCCCGCCGCCTCCACGGGAACCTCGGGCCGTTCATCGCGGACTACGTGACGGTGGACGGCACCGCCGTCTCGGGCCGCGACTACATCGGCGGGCAGGGCACGGTGAATTGGGCCGATGGCGATCCGCTCACGCAGCTCGTGACGATCCAGATCAGCCTCATCAACAACGCCGTGATCGATGGGAACCGGACCTTCTCCGTGGTGCTCTCCAACCCGCGCAATCTCAGCCCCCGCCCGACCACCCAGCCCGCCCTCGGCTTCACGACCACCACGGAGATCACCATCGTGGACGATGACTTCAACCGCGGCGTGCTCGCCTTCTCGTCGGCCGTCTATGAAGTGCTCGAAGGCGCCGGCACCGCCACGATCACTGTCGTCCGCACCAACGGCTCCGCGGGCGCCGTCTCGGTTCAGTACACCACCGCGAACGGCTCGGCCAGCGCCACGGTCGGTCCGGTGCAGGGCGATTACACGACCACCGCCGGCACGCTCACCTTTGTCTCCGGCCAGACCAACGCCTCCTTCACCGTGCGCCTCACCGATGACACGGTCGTCGAGTTCGATGAAACGGTGAACCTCCGCCTCTTCAATGTTTCCGGCGGCGCGACCCTCGGACGGAGCAACGCCACGCTGGTGATTTTCGACAATGAAAACCCCGCGTTGAATCCCGGCAGCCTCAGCTTCGCCTCCGCCACCTACACGGTCGGCGAAGGCGCGACCAACGCCCTCGTCACCGTCCGCCGGACCAGCGGCGCCGCGGGGGTCGTGACGGTCGATGCGCTGACCGCTGACTTTCCGGCGGGACCGGGCTTTGCGCGGGCGGGCAGCGATTACGCCGCCACGACGAACCGCCTCGTGTTCGGCGCGGGCGTGACGAGCCAGTCCTTCGTCGTTGCGGTTTATCAGGACCCGTTCGTCGAGGGCGATGAAGTCCTCGGCCTCCAGCTCGTGAATCCGCTCGGCGGCGCGCGGCTGGGCCTGCTCACCAATGCCTCGCTGACGATCGTGGAGGATGATTTCTACGGCGCGATTTCCTTCTCCGCGGCGAACTACAGCGTGAATGAAATCGCCGGCAGCGTGGCGATTTCCGTCACCCGCACCGGCGGCAGCTCGCAGCCGGTGTCGGTGGATTTTGCGACCGCGCCGCTCACCGCCATCCCCGGGACCGATTACCTCGATGTCATCAGCACGCTCAACTTCGCCGACGGCGAGACCAACAAGGTGGTGACGATCCCCGTGCTGAACAACGACCTCGTGCAGAACAACAAGACTGTGGCCCTCACGCTCTCCAACCTGCTCAAGGCCACGCCCGGCCGGTTCATGCAGGCCACCCTGACGATCTTCGATGACGAATCGCTGGCCGCGCCCGCGGGCACCGTGGACCCGAGCTTCGTGCCGGTGCCGGGCTTCAACGGTCCGGTGAACGCGCTGGCGCTGCACCGCAACAACGCCCTGCTGGTCGGCGGCGGCTTCTCGACCTTCAACGGCCAGGCGGTCGGGCCGCTCGTGCGCCTGACCTTGAGCGGGCTGCTCGATCCGACCTTTGCCTCGCGCGTGGGCACCGATGGCGACGTGCGCGCGCTGGCCGTGCAGAACGACGGTCGCATCGTGGTTGGCGGCGGCTTCCTGAATTTCAACGGCGTCAGCCGCCGCTCCATCACCCGGCTCAATGATGACGGCACGACGGACACGACGTTCGCGCCCGGCGCGGGCGGCGACAATCCGGTCTTCGCGGTCGCCGTGCGGGCCGACGGGCGCATCGTCGTGGGCGGCAGTTTTGTCACCTTCAACGGCGTGAGCCGGCCGAACGTCGCGCTGCTCAACGCGGATGGCTCGGTGGATGCGTCGTTCAACACCGGCGTCGGGCCGAACGGGCCGGTGTACGCGCTGGGCGTGCAGGTGGATGGCAAGGTCGTGATCGCCGGTGATTTCACGACGGTGAACAACGTCGCCCGCGCCCGGGTTGCGCGGCTGAACGCCAACGGCACGCTCGATCTCACCTTCGATCCCGGCACCGGCCCGGACTCCGGCGTGCGCGCGCTGCTCGTGCTCAGGGATCGCCGCATCGCGGTGGGCGGCTCGTTCGGGAATGTCGCGGGCGCGGCCCGCTCGGGCATTGCGTTGCTGACCACCAACGGCGTGGTCGATGCCGCCTTTAATCCCGGCACCGGCACCGATGCGGTCGTGCTCGGGCTGGCGCAGGATGCCAATGGCCGGCTGCTCGCCGTCGGCAACTTCACCGAATATCAGGGCCTCACCCGGCGCGGCGTGGTGCGCATCAACCTCGATGGCGGCGTGGACTCTTCGATCAATTTCGGCGCGGGCGCGGACAACTTTGTTGCCGCCGTCGTCACGCAGCCGGACCAGCAGATCGTGGTCGGCGGCGGTTTCACGCAGTTCGATGGCCGGCCGCGCGGCGGCATCGCCCGCGTGCTCGGCGGGGAAAATCCGGGCGGCGGCGAATTTGAACTGGCCTCCACGTCCTACTCGGTCAGCGAGGCGGGCGGCCTGGCGGTGATCGACGTGCGGCGGCGCGGCGGGCTGTTCGGCCCGGCTTCCGTGAACTATACCATCGCCCCCGGCACCGGCGTGGCGGGCGTGGATTATGTGGCGGCGAACGGGACGTTGACCTTCCCCGCGGGCGAGGCGCTCGGCTCCTTCACGCTCCAGATTCTCAACAACACCAGCATTGCCGATGGCGACCGCACGGTGCTGCTTGCGCTGAACACCAACGCCCCGGCGTCCGGCGCGGGCCTCGGGGCCGTGCGCGCGGCGGTGCTCACGATCCTGAACGACGACCAGAGCGTCGGCTTCGTGACGGCGAATTACAGCGTCAACGAAAACACCATCAGCGGCCGGGCCTCGATCCTCGTCCAGCGCACGGGCGGGACCAGCGATTTCCTGTTCGTCGATTACGCGACCACCACCACGGGCACGGCGACACCCGGACTGGATTTCGTCCCGACCAGCGGCACCTTGGTTTTCAACCCCGGCGAAACCGCCGTGGCGTTCAGCGTCGCGATCATCAACGACTCGCTCGTCGAGTCCGACGAGACGGTCGGACTCCTCCTCTCCAACGCCCGCGTCCCCGCCAATTCCACCGCGACCATCGCGCTGGGCCTGAGCAGCGCGACGCTCACGATCATCGACAATGAATTCGGCCCCGGCAGCTTCCAGTTTGCGACCAATAGTTTCATCGTTAGCGAAGGCGTTGGCTCGGCGGCGGTTGTGATCCAGCGGGTCAATGGCAGCGGCGGCATTGCCACGGTGCGTTTTGCCACCAGCAATGGAACCGCTATAAATGGACTCGACTACATCGCTACAAACGGGGTTCTGACGTTCGCGGCGGGGGAGATTTCTAAGACCGTGCTGGTTCGGGTCATCAACGATGCGTTCTTGGACGGTGACGAAACTGTGAATCTTACACTATCCGCCGCGACTGGAGCGGGGATCATCCGAAGCAACGCCGTGTTGACTATTCTGGACGATGACTCGCTCGTGTCGTTCAGTGCTTCGACCTATAGCGTGGACGAAGCGGGACCAACCGTCCCGGTCACCATTCTGCGAACGGGTTCAACTAACGTGACAGTCAGGATATCCCTATCTACCACCGACGGTACCGCCTTGGCGGGAAGTGACTACGTAGCGCTGGCCACCAACGTGGAATTCGTGCCAGGAGTCACGAATCTAACCGTTCGAATCCCGATAATTAGCAATCCCAACATCACTGGGAATCGTGCCTTCTTTGTATCGCTCACGAATGGGGTATCGGTCCCGTCCGGTTCGGTTTTGTTTGGCCAGACCACGGCTATGGTGACGATCCGGGATCTTATCGCTGGCGGAGTAGACACCAATTTCGTGCATGGTTTTGGTGCTGATGGCCCAATCCATACGATTTTGTCGCTGACGAACAGTGTGTATCAGTTGAACGGCGCGGCAACGAACTGGCAGTTCATCGTCGCCGGCGATTTCCACCGATTCAATGGCGCGCGGGCCAACCGGGTGGTGGCGGTCAATTCCGACGGCACGGTGGACCCGACGCTGAATGTCAATTTGGGACCGAACGATCAGGTCTATGCGGTTGCTTTCTATCCCGGGGCTCCTTCCCGCATCATTCTGGGCGGTGATTTCACGCAGGTGAACGGCACCAGTCGGGCGTATTTGGCGGCGGTGGACGAGGGGGGGAATCTGAATCCGCTGTGGGGTGGTGCTGGGCCGGATGCTCCGGTGCGGGCGCTGGTAGTCGATTCGACCGGTCAGTTGGTCGTTGGCGGACTGTTCACGAATGTGAATGGGGTGGCCTCGCCTGGTCTGGTGCGTCTGGACACCAGTGGAAACGTGGACGCGACCTTCAACGTCGGGACGGGCTTTAACGGGCCGGTCTATGCGCTGGCGGTGCTTCCCGCTGGCGGTCCTGCGGGACGGCCGGCGGAGATCATCGTGGGTGGCGATTTCACCAGTTACAACGGAATCTCGGCGCCTACTTTCAATGGAAGTTACTTTCAGGGCGGGGCCAATCGGTATGTTCGCCTGAATACCAACGGCACGCAGGACTTGAATTGGCCGTATGTGGCGTTTGATGGTCCGGTTTATTCCATTGTCAGTCTGCCCTCGACCGTGACTTTTGTCGGCGGGGCTTTCACCAACGTGCATCGTGACACCAATGCGGCCGCAACCATTCGCAGTCCCGGGCTGATCAATCTGGATACGCTGGGCTTTATTGTCAGCGGTGGTGGGGGCTTCGTATCCCCCGTTCTTGGCGGGCCGAACCCCGTGGTTCGTAGTCTGACCGCGCTGTCCGCCACCAACGTGCTGGCAGCAGGTGACTTCTTATCGGTCAACGGCCTGCCGGGGGATTTCGTCTCCGTGTTGCCGCGCGGCAATGTGGCTGTGTTTCATGAATCGGGGACTTTTGCCCCATTGCCGTTCAGCCTAGGTGGGGCGGACGCGTTGGTGACTGCGTCAGCCTATTCCCCCCTGTATCAACCCGCGCCGATTGTGACGGCAGCGCAGGCGGTCCCGGGGCAGGCAACGAGCCATACCAATGTCATAGAAACCGGTTACAGCTCGGGGTCACTGGTCTTTTTCGATCTTAGCTTCCGGAAGCCCGAAAGTGTTCGGGTCTATTATGGCGGGCAGCAGATTTATAGTGCGGTTATCCAATATCCGGGCGCACCGACCTACCTCACTGTTCCTTACTCGGTGCCTTCCTTCGGGCCCGGGCTTTCGACTACGCTGACAGTCATCATCAACGAAGGTGTCACGGGACCGACCTTTGACGGGTGGCGATATTCCGCAATCGTTTATCCCGGCCCGGTGTCGAGCAACGTGGTGGCGGTGGGCGGAACCTTTCAGAAATTCAATCACCATCCTTATCAAGGGTTCACGTTGACGGATGGTTTGGGGATAGATACCGGTGCTCCCCCGGCGGCGGCGACAACTGCTGTGAAGGCGCTGGGCATCTACTCGGATCCGACGGTGCCCGGGAGACTGGATCAGATTGTGGTGGGTGGGCAGTTCGCCGGCCTGAACGGAGTGCGGTCCTATAATCTGCTCCGGTTCAATCCCGACGGGACGGTGGATTTGAGCTTTGCCAACTTCATGTTGGATGGACCCGTCAACGCCATCGCGATGGGTTCTGGGGGAAGCGTCTATGTCGCGGGCGACTTTTTGGGGACGCGAGATCCGTCCGTCTATCACTTTGGCCGCATCCGGCACATTGGCCAGGATGGGACTGACCTCGCGGTTTACAATATCGGCTTCGGGCCCGACGCCGCGGTGAATGCCTTGGCGCTTCAGCCGGACGGACGCTTGATCGTGGGTGGTGCCTTCCAAACATTAGACACGGTGGTCCGTCCGTTCATTGGCCGGCTGAATCCGTTGGGCGAGGTGGATCTCAGTTTCAATCCGGGCAGCGGGCCGAACGGAACCGTGCGGGCGGTGGCCTTGCAGCCGGACGGAAAAGTCGTGATCGGCGGCGACTTCACCACCGTGAATGGCACGAACCGCAATTACATAGCCCGCCTCAATGCCAATGGCTCGCTCGACACCACGTTTAATCCGGGCGGCGGCTTTGACGCCCAGGTCAACGCCCTGGCCTTGGATGCCCTTGGTCGGATTGTGGTGGGCGGTTCCTTTCAACAGTTCAATGGCCGGTCACAGGCTTGGTTGACACGCATGGACGCCAGTGGAGCGCTGGACGCGACCTTCAATCCCGGTAGCGGGCCGAATGATTACGTGGCTACCATCACCGTGACGGGGGACGGGCATATAATCGTGGGCGGTGGTTTCACCGCTTACAACGGCATCCCAGCCGGGAGCGCGGTTCGTTTGAACGCCAATGGTTCGCTGGATGGCACCATTAATCTCGGCACGGGTGCGGAGGCGCCGGTGCTGGCTTCGCTGGAGCAGTCTTTCGATAGACGCGTCGTGCTGGGGGGGGCGTTCCAATCGTTCAATGGGGTCGCCGCCGACCGCGTGGTGCGCATTAATGGCAGTGGGAATCCGGGATCCGGTGTCCTCGCCTTCAGCGCCCCGGCCTATACCGTGGCGGAGAGCGGAGGAGCCGTGACGGTCACGGTGAACCGGTTGGGCGGGCTGAGCGGCGTGCTGACGGGCGTGTTTACAAATTTGGGCGGTACGGCCGTTCTCAGAACAAATTACACCCTGCCGACGACGCGCCTGACGTTTGTGGACGGACAGTACTCCACGAATCTCGTGCTGACGATCGTGGATGACTTGCTGGACAATCTGGATCGTTTGGCAACGCTAGGGGTGATCAGCGCGGGCGTGACGAACACAGCGCAACTGACGATCGTGGACAACGAGTCGGTGCCGAACTTCGTGCTGGCCAGCTACAATGTGCTGGAGAACGCGGGCGTGGCGGTGATCAGCGTGGCGCGGCTGGGCGGGGCGGCTGATGCCTACAGCGTGCAATATGCGACCTCGAATGGCACCGCGATGGCCGGCGTGGATTTCACGAGCACGAACGGCGTGCTGAACTGGGCGGACGGCGACGCGGGCGCGAAGACGTTCACGGTCGGCATCATTGACAATCAGGTGATCAACTCGGTGCGGGCGCTGAATCTGGCGCTGTTCGGCGCGACCAATCAGACCCTCGGCACCGCGGCCCCGATGAGCGGACAGACAAACGCGACGCTGGTGATTCTGGACAACGAGTCCGGCCCCGGCTTCCTCGGCTTCACTGCCGCGGCCTACACGGTCGGTGAATCGGGGACGAACGTGACCATCACGGTCACCCGCACCAACGGCATCCTCGGCGCGGTGAGCGTGAACTTCGCGACGCTCAACGGGACGGCGTTCGCGGGGACGAACTACACGAACACGGCCGGCACGCTCCGCTGGGCGAACGGGGACGGAACCCCGCGGACCATCGTGGTGGGGATCGTGAATGATTTCGCGCCGAACGCGGACCGCACGGTGCTGTTGCAGTTGAGCGGGTTGACCGGCGGGGCGCGCGGCGTCCTGACCAACGCGGTGCTGACCATCGTGGACGATGACTCGATCATCTCGCTCAGCGCGCCGGCGTATTCCGTGGATGAAGCGGCCGGCGTGCTGCCGGTGACCGTCCTGCGCACGGGCGCGACGAATACGACAGTGAGCGCGCTGCTGCTCACGAGCGACGGTTCCGCGCTGGCGGGCACGAACTACCTCGCGGTCTCCAACGTGGTGGTGTTCCTGCCGGGCATCACGAGCCTCACGGTCCCGATTCCGATCCTCGACAACACTAACATCGCCGCGAATCCCACCTTCAACCTGGCGCTGTCGGCCCCCGTCTCGACGCCGGCGGGCACGAGCGTTTTGGGCGAGAGCAACGCCGTGGTGACGATCATTGAAAACGACGCCGGGCTGCGCTTCTCGGCCGCGGGCTACAACGTCCGCGAGGATGCCGGACGCTTCGCCATCACCGTGCTGCGCACCGGGCGGCTGGATTCCACCGTGGCGATTGATTACGCGAGCAGCAACCTGACGGCCGTCGCCGGACTGCATTACGTGCCGGTGAGCGGCACGCTGGTGTTTGCGCCGGGGGTCACGACGCGCACGTTCGACGTGCCGTTGCTCGACAACTCGATCACCAACGCGGACCGGACCGTGCTGCTGAGTTTGCGCAACCCCGTCGGCCCGCTCGGCACGATGCTGATCGCTCCAGTGACCGCCACGTTGACCATCCTCGACAACGAGGCGCTCGGCGCGGTCGCGGGCTCGGTGGACCCGACGTTTAACTACGGCCTCGGGGCGAACGGCCCGGTGAACGCGCTGACCTTTGCGACCAACGGCCTGCTCGTGGTGGCCGGTGATTTCAGCACGCTCAACGGCGCGCGGGTCAATCGCGTGGGCCGGCTGAATGTGAACGGCACCGTCGATGCGTCGTTCAATCCGGGGCTGGGTCCGAACGGCGTGGTGTTCGGCGTGGCGGTGCAGGAGTTGCGCACGAATGCGGTGATCGTCGGCGGGGCCTTCTCTTCCGTGAACGGGACCAATGCGCCGTTCCTGGCGCGACTCCGCGGGGATGGTTCGCTCGACACCACGTTTGCCACGAACAGCGCGCCGGACAACACGGTGTTCGCCGTGGCGGTGCAGCCGGATGGCGCGGTCGTGTTCGGCGGCGCGTTCACCACGGTCGGCGGCACCAACCTGGCGCGCATCGCCCGCGTGGATGTGGATGGCGCGCTGGATGCGACCTTCAATCCCGGCACGGGGGCCAACGGCATCATCCGCGCCATCGCGGTGCAACCGGACGGGCGGATTCTCATCGGCGGCGATTTCACCAGCTACAACGGGACCAACATCAACCGCATCGCGCGGCTGAATGCGGATGGCTCGCTCGACAACACGTTCCTGCCGGGCTTCGGCGCGGATGGTTCCGTGCAGTCGCTGGTGGTGACGACCAACGGCACCATCGTGGTGGGCGGGGCGTTCGTGACCTTCAATGGGTTCACGCGGAATGGGATCACGCAGCTCAATCCCGATGGCTCGCTGGATGCGGGCTTCAACGCGGGCGTCGGCGCGAACGGCCCGGTCAATGCCATCGGCCTGCGCAGCGACGGCAAGCTGGTCGTGGTGGGCGACTTCACCGGGTTCAACGATTTGCCGCTTGTCCGCGTGGCGCGGCTTAACGAGGACGGCAGCGTGGACGACACGTTCGAGCCCGGCAGCGGGCCGGACAATGCGGTGAATGCGGTGGCGCAATTCACGCAGACGGCCCCGCCGGTGATTCCGATCTCGGCGGCGGGCGGCGGCATCGGCAGCAACACCAACGTGGTGAACACCGGATCAACTTCCGGCGTGCTGACCCTCAACCTCAACACGCTCGTCATCGCGGACAACCTCCGCGTTTATTACGAAGGCCTGTTGCTGCTGGACACCAACGTAGTGGGTCGGCTCCAGTTCACGATTCCCTACGGCCCCGGCACTTCGACCGTGGTGACCATCATCATGAACGAGGGCAATCCCCGCGGCAGCATCTGGAACTACACCGGCGCCCTGGCGCCCGGGGCCGCGGGCGCGAACGTAGATCGCAGCGTGATCGGCGGGTTGTTCCGCAACTACAACGGCGAGCCGCATGATCGGCTCGCATTGCTGACCGGGACCGGAGTCGCAGACCCGGCGTATGGCGTCGGGCAGGGGGCCGGGCTGATCACGAGCGTCGCGATCAACACGAATGCCGCGCAGCCTGATTTGCTCGGCAAGTTGGTCATCGGCGGGGCGTTCAATTTCCACAACGGCGTCGCGCTGCCACATCTGGCGCGGTTGAATCAGGACGGGACGGTGGACCTGAATTTCAACACGGGTGCCGGTCTCAACGCGGGTGTCAACGCCGTGGCCGTGCAGGGTGACGGTCGGGTGGTGGCGGGCGGTTATTTCAGTTTCGCCAACGGCGTGTCGCGCAACGCGATTGCGCGGTTCAACGCGGATGGTTCCCTCGACACGGCGTTTGATCCCGGCGTGGGCGCGAACAAAACGGTCTTCGCCGTGACCTTGCAGGCCGACGGCAAGGCGCTCATCGGCGGTCTCTTCACGGTGGTGAACACCACGGCGCGCAACTACATCGCGCGGCTGAATCTGGATGGCACCGTCGATGCCACCTTCAATCCCGGCACGGGTGCGAACGACAGCGTGCGCGCGATTGCGGTGCAGCCGGACGGCCGGATCATCATCGCGGGCGAGTTCACCTCGGTCGCCGGCACAACGCGCAACCGGCTGGCGCGGCTGAATGCGAACGGGACGCTGGACGCCTCGTTCAATCCGGCGGGTTTGCTGGACGGCGCGGTCCACGCAGTGCTGATCGACGCGACGGGCGGGATTGTCGTAGGCGGTTCCTTCACGTCGGCGGGCGGCTCGAGCCGGAGCTATCTGGCGCGTTTCACTGCGAGCGGGGTGCTGGATGCGGCCTTCAACGCAGCGGGCGGGCCGGATGATTTTGTGAGCACGCTGAGCCGGCAGGCGGATGGCAGGCTGATCGTCGGCGGCGGTTTCACGAGCGTGAGCGGCCTGACGCGGCAACATCTGGCGCGGCTCAATGCGGACGGCTCGGTGGATGCCACGATCAATTTCGGCACGGGCGCGAATGACGCGGTGCTCGCGTCGCTGGTGCAATTTTACGATGGCCGCGTGGTGGTGGGCGGCGCGTTCACGGCGTTCGAGGGCGTGCCGGTGCCGCATCTGGTGCGGCTCAACGGCGGGAACAACTCGGGCGCGGGGACGCTGACGTTCGAGCTGTCCGCCTACTCGGTGTCCGAGAGCGCGGGCACCAACGCGGTGCTGACGGTGCTGCGCGCGGGCGGTTTGAACGGCACGCTCACCGGGCAGTTGAGCGTGACTGGCGGCACGGCGGTGAACGGCACCGACTACGTTTTCAGCAGCCCGCGCACGCTGAACTTTGTGTCCGGCCAGAGCGTGCTGAACATCCCGGTGCCGATTCTCGACACCCCCGGCGTCAACGCGGACCGCACGATCAATTTCGCCGTGACCGCCGCCGGACAGACCAGCACCACGACGCTGACCATCCGCGACAACGACACCGAACTCGCGTTCTCCCTGGCCAGCTACAGCGTGGTGGAAAATGCGGGGACGGCCCTAATCACCGTGGTGCGGCGGGGCGGAACGGCCAATGCCTACAGCGTGCAATATGGAACGGTGGATGCCACGGCGGTGGCGGGCGTGGATTACACGAACACGACGGGCGTGCTCAACTGGGCGGACGGCGACGCGACCGCGAAGACCTTCACGGTGACCATCATCAACAACGCCGCGACCAACTCGGCGCGGTCGTTGAACCTCGTCCTGTTCGGGGCGACGAACCAGACGCTGGGCACGGCGGCGGTGCTGAGCGGCCAGACCAATGCGACGCTGGCGATCGTGGACGACGAGTTCGGCCCCGGTGAATTCCGCTTTTCGGCGGCGACGTATGCGGTGCTCGAGAACGCCGGGTTCTTCACGGTGCCGGTCGTGCGGACCAATGGCAGCGCGGGTGCGGTGGCGGTGCGGTATGCGACGGCGAACGGGACGGCGCTGGCGGGAACCAATTATCTGGCGACCAGCGGCATCCTGATTTTCGCCGCGGGCGAGACGGTCAAGACGTTCAACATTCCCCTCCTCAACGACACGGTGGCCAATGGCAACCGGACGGTCGCGTTGAGCCTCAACTCGCCGTTGGGCGGCGCGCGGATCATCCAGACCAATGCGGTGTTGACGATTCTCGACGACGATCTGCCGGGCGGCGCGGTGGACCTCACGTTCGCCAGCGGCAGCGGCTTCGACGGCGCGGTGCTGGCGCTGGCGCAACCGCGGGATGGCGGGCTGCTGGTGGCCGGTGATTTCACCAGCTACAACGGCACGACGAATGTCATCCGACTGGCGCGGCTGACGACGGATGGCTTGCTGAACACGAATTTCAACGCGGGCACGAACTTGAACGCGGCGGTGACGGCGCTGGCGCTGCGGCCCGATGGGCGGCTGGTGGCGGGCGGGCAGTTCACGAACTTCCTCGCGATCAACGCGGCGGGTCCGGTGAGTTATCTCGCGGGCTTGGATACGAACGGTGCGGCGGACGCGGCGTTCAACGTGGGCACGGGTCCGAACAACGTGGTCTTTGCGCTCGCGCTGCAGCCGGACGGCAAGCTCCTCGTGGGCGGGCAGTTCACGGCGATCAACGGCACGAACCGCACGTTCCTCGCGCGGCTGCTGCCGGATGGCGGAGTCGATCCCTCGTTCAACCCGTCGCTCGCGCCGAATCAGCCGGTGCGCGCGCTGGCGGTGGATGCCCTCGGGCGCATCGTGCTGGGCGGCGACTTCAGGTTGATCAACGGCCTGAAGCACGACTACCTGGCGCGGGTGGACACGAACGGCGTGCTGGACGCGGGCTTCAACACGGATGCGAACGGGCCGGTGTACGCGCTGACGGTGCAGCCGGACGGGAAGATTCTGGTGGGTGGCGATTTCGCGGCGATCAACTTCACGCCGATGGGTTCGCTGGCGCGCTTGAATCCCGACGGCAGGCTCGATGGCACGTTCACGCCGGGAACGGGGGCGAACGATTTCATTTCGCTGATCGTGCTCCAGGCGGATGGGCGCATTCTCGTGGGCGGCGGCTTCAATCTCTTCAACGGGGCCGGGCAGAATTTCGTGGCGCGGCTGACTCCGGGCGGCGTGCTGGACCCGACGATCAACTTCGGCACGGGCGCGGATAATTTCGTGGCGGCGGCGGCGGTGCAGCCGGACGGGAAAATCGTGCTGGGCGGCGGGTTCACGGTGTTCAACGGGGTGCCGCAGAACCGGATCACGCGCGTCAGCGGCCGGAGCAATCTGGATGCGGGCCTGGTGGTTTATTCCGCGACCAACTATTTCGTCGCGGAGAACACGCGTGCGGTGGACATCACGTTGCTGCGGCTGGGCGGCCTCAACGGCGCGCTCACGGTCACCAATGTCAGCGCGGCGGGCGGGTTGAATCCGGCGCGGCCCGGGGTGGACTTTGTCACGGCGACCAACGTGTTCACGTTTGCCGCCGGACAGGCGACGACCAATTTCGCCATCGCGATTTTCGACACGTCGGGGACCAACGCGGACCGCACGGTGGCGCTGGGCTTGAGCGGTGCGGTCGGGGCGACGGCGAGCGCGCAGGTGACGATTGTGGACAACGATGCCTTCCCGAGTTTCTCGGCGACGAACGGCCTCGTGACGAGTTTCAGCGTGGCCGAGAATGCGGGCCAGGCGGTGATCACGGTGCTGCGGGTGGGCGGGGCGGCCAATGCGATCTCGGTCGGCTACTCGGCGACCAACGGGACGGCGCTCGATGGCGTGGATTTCTTCCAGACCAACGGCGTGCTGACGTGGGCGGACGGCGATGCGAGTCCGAAGACGTTTCTGGTGACGGTGCGGGACAACGCGCTGCTGGACGGGGCGCGGACGGTGAGCCTGAGCCTGTTCAATCCCTCGAACAGCACGATGCAGACGACGATCCCCGGGTTCCTCCAGAGCACGGCCGTGCTGACGATTTTCGACAACGAGGCGCTGCCGGGGCAGCTCACCTGGAGCACGAATTTGTATCTGGTGAACGAGAACGCCGGATTTGTGGACCTGCCGATCCAGCGCGTGGGCGGCAGCGCGGGGATCGTGTCGGTGAACGTGAGCACGGCGGATGACACGGCGTTGTTCGGCAATGATTACACGCGCTTCAACGCGGTCGTGGTGTTCGCGGATGGCGAGACGAACAAGGTCGTGCGGATCGGGATCGTGGCCGATGCCATTCCCGAGGGGGATGAACAATTCCGCGTGCTGCTCTCGAATCCTGCGGGCGGCGCGGCGTTGGGGGCGGTCGCGAATGCGGTTGTGGTCATCGCGGACAATGTCGTGAGCTTCGCCAGCGCGGCGTACACGGCGAACGAGGCGGGCGGTCAGGCGTCGATCCGGCTGATCCGGCCGGTGAGTTCGCTCGGGGCGGTGACGGTTGACGTCGCCACGGTGGTGCTGGGCGCAGGGCCGGGGTTTGCCGCGCCGGGGTTGGATTATCTGGCGGTGACCGGGACGGTGACGTTCGCAAATGGCGAGACGACCCAGGATTTTGTGGTGCCGCTGGTGGACGACCAGGTGTTCCGCGGCACGCGCACGCTGGGGTTGCAACTGCTGAATCCCGGCCAGGGCGCGACGATTGGGATCGGGGCGGCGGTGCTGACGATCACGGACAACGATGTGCCGACGATGTTGTATTCGTTCACCAACGCGGCCCGCATCTCGATCTTCAACACGCCCGACCTGGGCGCGGCGACGAATCAGGCGCGCTCGCCGTATCCGTCGGTGATCCCCGTGGCGGGCGTCACCGGGCAGGTGGTGCGCGTGGCGGTGACGCTGCGGGATTTCATGACGACGAACCGGCCGGCGAATGTGGACGTGTTGTTGCAGGGACCGGGCGGGCAGTCGGTGGTGTTGATGGCCGGGGCCGGGACGAACATCCCGGTCGCGTCGGCGACGCTCGGGTTTGATGACGCGGCGCTCGATTTCCTTCCGGCCAGCACGGCGCTGACGAACGGCGTGTATCGGCCGACGCTGCTCCCGGGCGGTACGGTTTTGTTCCCGGCACCGGCGCCGGTCAGTCCGCAGGGGAACACGTTCCTCGGGGTCTTCAATAACGTCGCGCCGAACGGCGACTGGAAGTTGTTTGTGAAATCGCGCGGCGGCTCGCTCGAGGCGTTCGTGCTGGCGGGCTGGCAACTGGACTTCACGACGGTCGTGCCGGCGAAGACCAATAATCTCTCGCTGACGATGTTCGACACGGTGGATCCGGTGGCGGTGGACGGCGTGGTGACGTATCTGATCTCGGTCGAGAATCTGGGGCCGAACGTGGCCAACAATGTGACCGTGTTCGACACGTTGCCGGCGCAGTTGGATTTCCTGTCGGGCATTGCGTCGCAGGGGCGGATTTCCGATTCCAACGGGCTGGTGATTGTGAACTTCGGTTCGATTCCCAACGGCAGCGTGGCGACGGTGCTGCTCGCAGCGCGGGCGGTGGTGCCGGGCGTGTTCACGAATTATGCCACGGTGGTCGGCGGCGACGCGGAGGCGAGTGCGGCCGACAACAGTGCGTTCGAAGTGACGACGGTGGTGCCGGGCGCGGTGTCGTCCGGCGGGACGATTCCGCTGGGGATCACGCCGATGTTGGATGCTACGTTGCTGGCCAGCACGCTGACGGGTGGGAACTCGGCCGGCCTGACGGTCCAGAGCGCGACGTTGCAGGGGCACACCAACGCGGCGTCGGGCGCGACCTCGAGCGGGTTGTTCAACTTCGGACCGCCGCCGACGCTGTTCGGCTTGCCGGCCCCGGGCATCGTGCTGAGCACGGGCAATGTGCTGGATTACGGGGTGGGCACGAACAACTCGCCGACGAACACCACGGATTTCGGGGTGGCGGCGACGGCGGCGCAGCAGTTGTTGCTGAACCCGATCACGCGGCCGAACACGCACTTTGACGTGACCCAGTTGGACATCCGGTTCGCGGTGCAGCCGGGCTTCAATCAGGTGACCTTCAACCTGGTCTTCGGCTCGGAGGAATGGCCGGCGTTCGTGGGTTCCTTCAACGACGGCTTTGGCATCTTCCTCAACGGCACGAACATCGCCTTCACCGCCGGACGGGCCGTGAACATTGATCACCCGAACATGGTGAGCAACACGCACCCGAACGAGTTGAACGGCATCCTCGCGCCGGGCAACAACCCGGTGCTGTCCTTCACCGCGCCGGTGGTGCCGGGTTCCACGAACAACGTGCTGACGTTCATCATTGGCGACACCTTGGATGGGTTGTTGGACTCGACGGTGTATGTCTCGTCGCTGCGGGCGTTGCAGGCGCCGAACGCGGATCTGTCGGTGAGCGTGTCGGCGGTGCCCGCGCCGGTGTTTGTCGGCAGCAACCTGAGCTACTCGATCACGGTGAACAATCTCGGCCCGAACGTCGCGCCCAACGCGGTGTTGCGGGATGTCCTCCCGCCGGAGTTCCACCTGCTGTCGGCCACGACCTCGCAGGGCATCCTGTCGGTGAGCAACAGCACGCTGATCTGCGCGCTGGGCAATCTCGGGCCGAACGGCTTTGCGTTGATCAATGTCGTGGGCACCGTGGTGGCCGAGGGGCTCCTGACCAATGTGGCCAGCGTCGGCTCGGACCTGCCAGATTTCGCGAACGCGAACAACACGGCGGTGGACGTGATCACCGCGTTCCCGTTCTCGGGGTACAATCCGACTCCGGTGAGCATCGCCGACGCGGGTCCGGCGCTGCTCTATCCGTCCGTGGTCCACATCTCCGGCTTCGGCGGCCTGGTGGACAAGGTGACGGTCACGCTGACCAACTTGAATCACGCCAACGTGGCCGACATTGACCTGCTGCTGGTCGGGCCGCAGGGCCAGAAGGTGCTGCTCATGTCGGATGTCGGGCTGCTGGGGAGCGTGACGAACGCGGACCTGACGTTCGATGACGACGCGACCAACTCGCTGCCGCAGACCGGGTCGGTGGTTTCCGGCCGGTATCGGCCCACCAATTTCGGCACGGGCGACACCTTCTATCCGCCGGCTCCGACCGGGCCGTATGCGACGACGCTGGCGGCGTTCACGGGCACGGACCCGAACGGCGACTGGAAACTCTTCCTCGTCGATGACTCGGGCCGCGACCTCGGCGAGCTGACCGGGGGCTGGCGCTTGACGTTTGTGAGTCCGCCGCCGCCGCCGCCGGTGCCGGCGCTGCAGCAGCCGCGGCGCGTGGGCAACAGCCTCGTCTTCGCCTGGCCGCTCGGGGCGTTCGGGTACGTTTTGGAAAGCACCACGATGATGGGACCGGGGGCGGTCTGGGTGCCGGAAGGGCAGGTGCCGACCACGGACGGCATCAACAACCAGGTGACCGTGCCAATTGGAAACGGCCTGAAGTTTTTCCGCTTGCGCAAGCCATGAGTGGCGCGCGCGCGGAAAGAGCGGGTAGTGGCTTTCTTGTAGGTGACACTGTGCGAAAAAACACGATGATGGCCGGGCATAGCATGACTTTGAACGAGCGACGGTTCTATCTGGTTTGGGTGGTGGCGGCCATTTTGCTGGGGGGAGTCCTCGCGCAGGCGCAGACCATTGGTTTTGTGCCGGGGAATCCTTCGGTCAATGAGAACGGGACCAACGTGACCCTGGTCGTCACGCGCTCGCCGGCGACCGGCCTGGCGCGGGTCAGCTACGCCGCGCGGGATCTGACTGCGACGGCCGGCCTGGATTACACGGCGGTGTCCGGCACGCTCACGTTCACCAACGGGGAAACCTTCAAGACCATCGTGGTGCCCATCGTGGAGGACGCCAGCGTCGAGGCGCACGAAACCTTCGAGGTCAATCTCTTCAACGTGGTCGGCGGCGTCCTCGCGCGGACCAATGTCGCGGTGACGATCTACGACAACGACACGCTCATCTCCTTCACGTCGCCCAACTACTCGGTGAACGAGAGCGATCCGAACGCCGTGATCACGCTCGCCCGGTCGGGTGGCAACGCCGGGGCCGCGTCGGTGCTGGTCGCCACGCGCAGCGGGACGGCGGTTGTGGGCAGCGATTTCGTGCAGACCGCGACGACGGTGTTGTTCACCAACGGCCAGACGTTCGGCACCTTCCTGGTCCCGCTGATTGATGACTGCGTGCTCGAGGGGGCCGAGTCGTTCACGGTTTTTCTCACCAATGCCTTCGGGGCCAGCATCGGCGCGGTCAGCAACGCCACGGTCACGATCATCGACAACGACTCGCTGGCGGGCACCCTGATCATCCGGTCCGTCAGCCGCGCCCTCGCGCCGGAAGGCAGCCTGGTCACGGTGACCATTGGCCGGCTGTGCTCGGCGCTCGGTGCGGTCACAGTCGATCTCGTGCCGTTGAACAGCACCAACAACTCGAGTTCGAACGCGTTGCTGGGCGTGGGTCTGGACTACACGTTTGCCTCCACCAACGGCACGGTTTCGTGGGCGACCAACGATCTCACGGACAAAGTGATCGTGCTCGACCTCCTCGCCGACGGCCTGGTCGAGTTGAACGAGGTGATCCTGCTCGGCCTGACCAACGCCACCGGCGGCGCGCTGATCAACCCCAACGCCAGCACGGTGGCGATCACGATTGATTTCAATGACCAGCCCGCCGGCGCGGCGGATCTCATCCACAACCCGATCACCGCGTTCAACCCGACACCGGGGGCGAACAACACGGTGCGGGCGGTCGCGGTGAACAGCGTGGTCGGTGATCCGAATTTTGGAACCGCCGTGATCGCCGGCGATTTCACCGCCGTGAACGGCGTCGTGCGGAACCGGCTGGCGCGGCTGGATGTGACCGGCTTTTTGGACCCGACCTTTGCGCCGCTCGATGGCGCGGACGGCTCGGTCGCGTCGGTTGTGATTCAGCCGGACGGCCGAATCTTGGTGGCGGGCGGCTTCGCGGCGATCAACGGCCTCCCGCGCAACGGCGTGGCGCGGTTGCTGGATACCGGGTTGCCGGATGTCTCGTTCGATCCCGGCCTGGGCTTGAACGGGACGGTGGCGGCGATGGCGTTGCAGCCCGATGGGCGGGTCGTGGTCGTGGGGGATTTCACCACGGCGGGCGGCGAGGTGCGCCGGCAGGTGGCGCGGTTCAACACCAATGGTTCCGTCGATCTTACGTTTGATGCGCGGCTGGGGTCGGATGGCTCGTTGCTCGCGGTGGCGATTGTGCCGGGAGCCGGCGGTGCGCCGTCCCGGATTCTCGTGGGCGGCGCGTTCTCCTCGTTCAACGGCGTCGCGGCCAACGGCATCGTGCGCTTGAATACAGATGGTTCGGTGGATGGAACGTTTGCGCCGGTGGCCGGGATTGACGGGATTGTGTTTGCGATCGCAGTGCAGGCGAACGGCGCGAGTTTGCTGGGTGGTTCGTTCAATGCGTTCGATGGCGCGAGCCGCCGGTCCATCGTCCGGGTGAATCCGAACGGGACGTTGGATGCCACGTTTGATCCGGGCGCGGCGGTGGAGGGATCGGTGTTCGACATCGCGATTCAGGCGAACGGCGGGATTCTGATCGCCGGCCAGTTCTCGGCGTTCGACGGCGTGGTGCGGAACAACCTGGCGCGCTTGAATGCGGACGGGACGTTGGACACGAGCTTCCTGGATTCTTACTACAACCAAACCCAGCAGGGGCCGAACGGCTTGGTGCTGTCGGTGGCGTTGCAACCGGACACCAATGTCGTCGTGGGCGGCAGCTTCGACACCGTCGGTGGCGGGCCGAGCGCGAGCGACGTGCTACAACGGCAGAACGTGGCGCGGCTCCTTGGCGGCAACCCGCCGCCGCCGCTGAATCGTCCCGGCAATGTCGAGTTCGTCGCGGCCAGTTTTTCTGTGAATGAAAATGCCGCCGGCGGGGTGGTGATCGTGACCGCGCGTCGCACGGGCGGGAACCTGCTGCCGCTGGTGGTGGATTATGCGACCAGCGACCGCACGGCGGTGGCGGGCGTCGATTATCAGGCCGTCACCGGCACGCTGTCGTGGAACGATCAGGAATCGCTGGCGACCAACAAGACCTTCGCCATTCCGATTCTGAACAACGCGCTCGTGGATGGGAACCGCACGTTCGAGGTCATCCTCGCCAATCCGCGTTCCGGCACTCAGCCGCCCACCACGCAGCCCGCGCCTGGTTTTCAGCGCCGCGCGGTGGTGACCATCATCGACGATGATTTCACGGTCGGCGTGTTCGGGTTCGCCGGTCCGGTCTTCGAGGTCAGCGAAGCCGTCGGCAACGCCACCATCACCATCGAACGTGCGAACGGCTCGACCGGCGTGGCGTCGGTGCAATACGCCACCGTCCCCGGCACGGCGACCACCGGCGTGGATTATCTCTCGCGCAGCGGCACGCTGACGTTCATCTCGGGACAGACCAAGGGCACGTTCACCGTGCCGATCATCAACGACGTCGCGCCCGAGTTTGAGGAGTCGATCCAGCTCACTCTTTCCAACCCGACCGGCGGCGCGACGCTCGGTCTCGCCAACGCGGTGCTGCTCATCATGGACAACGATTCCGGCCCCGGCAGTTTCGGGAGCCTGAGTTTCACGACCAATAATTTCAGCGTCAGCGAGACCAACAGGTCGGCCAGCATCGTGGTGCGGCGCACCAGCGGCGGGGTCGGTCAGGTCGAGGTCGATGTGCAGAGCGGCGATTTCCTCCCGGTGGCTCCGGGCCGGGCGCGCGCGAATCTGGATTACACGCCGGTGACCCGGCACCTGATTTTCCCGGCCGGCTCCACAAATTCGCAGACCGTGTCCATTCCCATTCTGGCGGATCGCCTGGTCGAGGGGACCGAAGTCTTCACGGTGTGGCTGACGAATGTGACGGGCGGCGCGCGGCTCGGCTACCTGAGCAACGCGACCGTGGCGATTGTCGATGCCAACACCTACGGCCAGCTCACCTTCTCGGCGGCGAGTTATTTCATCAGCGAAAATGGCGGCACCAGCAGCATCCGCATCGACCGCGTGGGCGGCGACGCGGAGCAGGTGGCGGTGGAGTATCTGATCGTGCCCGGCACGGCGATTTCCAATGTCGATTTCGTCGCCGCGTCGGGCACCTTGATCTTCGAGGACGGGCAGACTTCCACGAACCTCCTGATCCCGATCATCGACAACCTGCTGGTCGAACCGAACCGCACGCTCTCGCTCATCCTCTCCAATTTCAACAAGGCCACCCCCGGCCGTTTCACCAACGCCACGCTGACCCTCTTCGACGACGAGTCGCTCGCGGCCCCGGCGGGCGCGGTGAACACCGGGTTCGACACCACGGTGGGTGCCAACGCGCCGATCAACGCGCTGCTGCTGGCGGCCGGCGGGAAGCTGGTCATCGCGGGGCAGTTCACCGGCTACGGCGGGACCGCGATCAATCGCATTGCGCGGCTGAATCCGGACGGCCGGCTCGATGTGGAGTTCCAGCCGGGCACCGGGGCCAACGGGGAAATCACGGCCCTCGCGTTGCAGGCGGACCAGAAGCTCGTGGCGGGCGGTAGGTTTACCGCCTTCAACGGGGCCAACCGCAGTTACCTCGCGCGGCTGAATGCGGAAGGCTCGCTGGATTCCACCTTCAACATCGGCTCGGGGCCGGACAATCCGGTCTTTGCCGTCGCCGTGCGGAACGACGGACGGCTGGCCGTGGGCGGTTCGTTCACCACGTTCAATGGAATCGGGCGCGCCAACTTTCTCGTGCTCACCACCAACGGCGTGGTCGATCCGAGTTTCAATGTCGGCGCGGGGGTGAACGGTCAGGTGTTCGCGGTGGCCGTGCAGCCGGATGGCCGGGTGCTGATCGGTGGCGACTTCACGCTGGTCAACAACACCAATCGCGCGCGGCTCGCCCGTTTCAACGCGAACGGCACGCTGGATTTGAGCTTTGATCCCGGCACCAACGGCGCGAACGCCACGGTGCGGGTGATCACGGTGCAGCCCGATGGCAAGGTGCTCGTCGGCGGTTCCTTCACCAACATCAGCGGCACGAACTGGAATCACCTTGCGCGCTTGAATGCGGACGGCACGCCCGACCGCTTCTTTAATCCCGGCACCGGTGCGAATGAAGACGTGCTCGCGCTGGCCCTCCTGCCGGCCCCGGACAACCGCATTCTCGTCGGCGGTTCGTTCACCAATTTCAACACCCTCGGCCGCCACTATCTCACGCGGCTGACCACGAATGGCGCGGTGGATTCCACGATGAATTTCGGCTTGGGCGCCAACGCCCCCGTGTTCGCGCTCGCGCTCCAGGCCGACCAGCAGCTCAACGCGGCCGGGGCCTTCACGCAATTTGATGGCGTGCCCCGCAACCGCCTCGTGCGGCTCTTGGGCGGCGATAATTTCGGGCCGGGCGAGTTCGAGTTTTCGGCCGCGGATTTCACGGTTTCGGAAAACGCCACCAACGCCACGCTGGTGGTGCGCCGCGTCGGCGGCAGCCAGGGCGCGGCGACGCTGACCTTCGCCACGGCCAACGGGACCGCGACGAACGGCGTGGATTACACCGCGACGAGCGGCCCGCTGGTCTTCCGCGACGCCGAGCTGTTCCGCACGATCCAGGTGCCGGTGACGAACAATCTCACCAGCGACGGCGACCGGACCTTCACCGTGACGTTGGGCAGCACGGGCGGGGCGGTGCTGGGCCGGCCGACCGTGGCGACGGTCACGATCCTCGATGACGACACGATTCTGAATTTCAGTTCGCCCACGTTTTCCGTGATTGAAAATGTGCCGGGCGCGCGGGCTTTCATCACCGTCGAGCGGTTGGGCGGTTCCGCCGGCTCGGTGTCGGTGCAATATCTGACCTCGACCGGCGGCACGGCGATTCCGTATCCGGGTGCGGGACCGGTCGGCAACGCGAACTACACCAACGCGGCGGGCGTGCTGACGTGGGCGAATGGCGAGACGGGCGGCAAAACGTTCGCCATCGGAATCATCGATGACCTCCTGACCAATGCGAACCGCACGATCAATCTGGCGCTGTTCGGCGCGACCAACGGGACGGCGCGCACGCCCATCACCCTGACCGGCCAGACCAACGCGACGCTCACCCTGGTGGACAATGAATTCGGGCGCGGGCTGGTCGGCTTCAGCCAGCCGACGTTCGATGTGTCGGAGAGCATCGCGGTGGCGACCATCACGGTGATTCGCACCAACGGCAGCGCGGGTGTGGTGACGGTGGATTTCAGCACCAGCGACGGCTCGGCGCTGGCGGGGGTGAACTACGTGGCGACGAGCGGAACGCTGTCCTTTGCCGACAGCGAGCAGGCCAAGACGTTCCCGCTCACGATCCTTTCCGACGGCCTGTCCACGACGAATCTGAGCTTCTCCGTGACCGTGTCCAATCCCACCGGCGGGGCGGGGCTGGGCTTCCAGGACAGCGCCGTGGTGCTGATTCTGAACGATGACCAGTTGGTTTTTGGCGGCCTCGTTTTCTCGGCGACGAACTACGTGGTGAGCGAGGCGGTGGGCGAGGCGATCCTCGAAGTGCAGCGCCTGGGCGGAACGAGCAATGCCGTGGCGGTGTTCTATACGACCACCACGAACGGCACGGCGACGACCAATGATTACGGGCCGGCGAGCGGGAATTTGTTCTGGGCCGATCGGGACGGGAGCAGCCGGTTCATCCGGGTGCCGGTGACCGACAACAATTTCGCGGACGCGGATCGCACGGTGGAAGTGGTGCTGCTCAACGCGGTGGGCGGGGCGTCGATCGGCACGCCGGGCAGCACGTTCATCACGATCACGAACGATGATTTTCTGGCGGGGACGCTCGGGTTTGGCGAGGTGGTGTTCAACGTGACGGAGAATGCGACTAACGCGGTGATCACGGTGACGCGGACGAATGGGACGCTGGGGATCGTGGGCGCGAGCTTTGCGACGCTGGACGTGACGGCGGTGGCGGGGCGGGATTACGTGGCGACGAACGGGTTCCTCGTGTTCACCAACGGGGCGACGAACGCGACCTTCAGCGTGCCGCTGATTAACAACGCGCTGCAGGACGGCCCGCGGTTCCTCGCGGTGCAACTCTTCGGCCTGGCCGGGGGCGCGCAGCCCGGACTGACCGGGGCGCTGGTGCGGATCGGTGACGACGAAGGCGCGGCGGGTTCGGTGGATGCGTCGTATCTGCTGGGGAGCGGGTTCAACGGGACGGTCTATGCGCTGGCGGTGACGACGAACAATCTGGCGTATGTCGGCGGCGATTTCACGACGTTCAACGGGACCAACCGTCCGCCGCTGGTGCGGCTCAATGCGGACGGGACGTTTGACGCGGGGTTCAACGTCGGGGCGATCATCCGTCCGGGCACGAACGCGGCGGTGCGCGCGGTGGCGCTGGCGGGCAGCAACGGCGTGGCGGACGGGCGCGTGGTGTTCGGCGGCGTCTTTACGTCGGTGGGCGGGGTGGCGCGGACGAACGTGGCGCGGCTGAACGCGAACGGGACGCTGGACACGAATTTCGTCGCGAACGTGAACAATCTTGTGAACGCGGCGGCGGTGCAGAATGACGGCCGTGTGGTGTTGGGCGGGCAGTTCACGGTGGTGAACGGACTCACCCGTAACTTCGTGGCGCGGCTGAATCTCGACGGCACGCTCGACGCGGGATTTGCGACGGGCCTCGGGCCGAACGGCGCGGTGCGGGCGCTGGTGCTGCAGCCCGACGGCAAGACGATCATCGGCGGCGAGTTCACGGCGGTGAACGGCGTGAGCGCCAGCCGGCTGGCGCGGCTCAATGCGGACGGCTCGCTGGACGGCAGTTTCAGTGGCGGCCGCTGGCTGACGAACGGCGCGGTGTACGCACTGGCCTTGCAGCGGGACGGGCGGCTGTTGGTGGGCGGCGCGTTCGTGGCGACCAACGGGGTGGTGCATACGAACCTCGTGCGGCTGACGGCGGGCGGCGTGATCGAGGACGGCTACAACCCGTTCGTCGAGCGGAACGATTATGTGAGCGCGCTGGCCTTGCAGGGCAACGGGCGCGCGGTGGTCGGGGGAGCGTTCACGACGTTCAACGGGCTGTCCGAAAATCGCATCGTGCGGCTGACGACGAACGGCACGGTGGACGTGAGCATCAACTTCGGGGCCGGGGCCGATGATTACGTGGCGGCGCTGGCGGTGCAGCCGGACGGGCGGCTGCTGGCGGGCGGGGCGTTCACCAATTTCAACGGGACGACGGCGAATCATTTTGTGCGGCTGTTCGGCGGCGAGAACCTCGGGTCGGGCGTGTTGGCGTTTGCGACGCCGGTGTTCCTGGTGGCGGAGAGCGGGACCAACGCGGTGATCACGGTGCTGCGCAGCGGCGGGCTGGCGAATCCGGTGACGGCGAGCTTCACGACGACCAACAACGGCACCGCCGTGGCGGGCGTGGATTACGTGGCGACCAACGGCGTGCTGAACTTCGCGCCCGGCGTGGCGGCGGCGAGCTTCCTGGTGCCGGTGCTCAACGACTCGACCATCCGCGGTGACCGGACGGTGGGGCTGGCGCTGACGGGCGTGACCGGCGGGGCCGCGTTCGAGGTGCCGCCCGCGGCGGTGCTGGCGATCCTCGAGGACGACAGCCTGATCAGCTTTGCATCGGCGACCTACAGCGTGGGCGAGAGCACGACCAACGCCTTGATCACGCTGGTGCGCAGCGGCGGCGCGGTGGGCCCGGCGACGGTGACGTTTGCAACGACGACCAACGGGACGGCCGTGGCCGGAGTGAACTACGTGCCGACGAGCCAGGTGGTGCTCTTCCCGCCGGGAACCAATTCGGTGACCGTGGCGGTGGGCGTGCTGGACGACGGCCTGATCGTCGGGAATCTCACGGTCGGCCTGACACTGACCAACGCCGGGCCGACGAATTTTGTCGCGCTGGGCGAAGTGACCAACGCGACCTTGACGATGGTCGAGAGTCTCAACGCGGCGGGCGTGCTGAACTTTGCGAGCACGAACTTTGTGGTGGACGAGGCGGTGGGCAGCGCGGTGATCACGGTGGTGCGCAGCGGCGGATCGCTGGGCCTGGTGACGGTGCAATATGCGACCGGCGACGGCACGGCGCTGGCTGGGTTGGACTACGGGAGCGTGACCGGCGTGGTGTCGTTTGCGGACGGGGAAATGGCCAAGAGCTTTTTGGTCCCGGTGATTTTGGATCAGGTGGTGGAAACCAACGAGTTCCTGAACCTGACGCTGTTCAATCCCAACGGCGGCGCGGTGCTCGGCGCGGCCGGTCGGGCCGTGCTCACGATTGTGAACAACAATCTGCTGGTGTTCGGCAACCTGGCCTTTTCCGCAACGAACTATGTCGTGAGTGAAGCCGTGGGCGAGGCCGTGCTGACGGTCCGGCGCCTCGGTGGCACCACCAATGCCGTGTCGGTGTTCTACACCACCACGACCAACGGGACCGCGGCGGCGACGGATTTCGCGGCGACCAACGGCCTCTTGAGCTGGGCGCATTTGCAGGGCGGCGACCGGTTCATCCGGGTGCCGATCTTCAACAACCCGTTCGCGGACGGGGACCGGACGGTTGAAGTCGAGTTGTCCACTGCGACCGGCGGCGCAGACATCGCGCCGCCCGGCCGGACGCTCATCACGATCACCAACGATGACCTCACCAATCCCGGTGCGCTTGGGTTCAGCCAGTTGATCGTGGGCACTTCCGAGACCAACGGCACGGTGCTGGTCGAGGTCGTGCGGACCAACGGCTCCTTCGGGATTGTGTCGGCCAGCTTCACCACGGCGGATGCCTCGGCCCGCGCGGGGATCGATTACGTCGCCACCAGCAGCGTGCTCACGTTCACCAACGGCCAGACCACACAGACCTTCTCGGTGATGTTGCTGGACAACGCGATCCAGGATGGCGCGCGTTTCTTCGGCGTGCGGCTCACCGGGTTCACCGGCGGGGCTACCGGCGGCCTGACCAACGCGTCGGTGCGGATCGCCGACGACGAAGGCACGGCCGGGTCGGTCGATCTTTCGTATCTGCTGGGGAGCGGCTTCAACGGAACGGTCTATACGCTGGCGGTGACGACGAACAATCTGGCGTATGTCGGCGGCGACTTTACCGCGTTCAACGGCTCCAATCGGGCGGGTTTGGTGCGGCTGTTGCCGGACGGTTTGCTCGATGGCGGGTTCGACCTCGGTGCGGTCGGCTTCACCGGTTCCAACGCGTCGGTGCGCTCGGTGGCGGAATATCCGCCGAACGGGTTTACCGCGAGCCAGGTGGTGTTCGGCGGGGTGTTCAACTCGGTGGGCGGTGTCGGGCGGACCAACGTGGCCCGGGTGAATCCGAACGGTTCGGTGGACCCGAGTTTCGTGGCGGGCACGGACAACTTGGTCAACGCGGTGCTCGTGCAACCGGACGGCCGGGTGGTGCTGGGCGGCCTGTTTACGCGGGTGAACGGCAGCAGCCGGAACTTCGTCGCGCGCCTGAATTTCAATGGCTCGCTGGACGCGGACTTCTTGACCGGCACGGGACCGGACGGCGCGGTGCGCGCGCTGGCGCTGCAACCCGACGGTAAGCTGATCATCGCCGGTGAATTCACCACTTACGCGGGCGTGCCGGCCAGCCGGATTGCACGGCTGAATCCGGACGGAACGCTCGACCCGACATTTGCGGGCGGCAGTTGGGTGGCCAGTGGTTCCGTGCAGGCGCTGCTGCGGCAGCCGGACGGACGCATCCTGGTCGGCGGCGCGTTTGTCGCGACGAACGGCGTGGCGCACACCAACTTGATGCGGCTGAACGGCGACGGCACGGTCGATGCGAGTTTCAATCCCGGCACCGGCCCCAACGAATTCGTGGGTGCGCTGGCCTTGCAACGCGACGGCCGGATCGTGGCGGGCGGTGCATTTACGATGGTCAACGGCCTGCCGGAAAACCGGATCGTCCGGTTGCAGCCGGATGGTTCGGTGGACTACAGCATCAACTTCGGCGGCGGCGCCAACGACTATCTGGCCGCCGTGGCGGTGCAACCGGATGGCGACCTGCTCGTGGGCGGCGCGTTCACGAACTTCAACGGCGTCGCGGTCAATCACTACGCGCGGCTCACGGGCGGCCAAAATCGCGGCGCGGGATTGCTCCAGTTTGGCGCGGCTGGTTACCCGGTGGCGGAGAACGGGACCAACGCGGTGCTCACGGTGGTGCGGACCGGCGGGTTGAGCAACGTGGTGACGGTGACGTATGCCACAACCGCCAACGGCACCGCGGCGGCGGGCGTGGATTATCAGGCCGTGTCCGGCGTGCTGACGCTGGCCCCCGGCGTGATGACCACGAACATCCTGGTGCCGGTGATCGACAACCGCTCGGTGACCAGCAACCGGACGGTGGAGGTGGCGTTGAGCGGTGTGACCGGCGGGGCCACGCTGCCCGTGCCGACGACCACGTTGGTGACGATTCTCGAGGATGACAGCGCGATCAATTTCGTGTCGGCCAATTACAGCGTCGGCGAAAACGCGACCAACGCGGTGATCACGCTGACGCGCAGCGGCGGTCTGGTGGGCGCGGTGTCGGTAAATCTTGCAACGACGACCAACGGAACCGCGGTGGCCGGGGTGAACTACCAGCCGACCAACTTGGTGGTGAACTTCCCCGCCGGAACGAATGTGGTGACCGTGGCCGTGGGCGTGCTGGATGACGGTCTGGTGCTGGGCAACCTGACCGTCGGCCTGGTCTTGAGCAACGCGGTACCGACCAATTTCGTGGCGCTGGGCACGGTGACGAACGCGACGTTGACGATTGTGGAAAGCCGCAACGCCGCCGGCGTGCTGAACTTCGCGAGCGCGAATTTCGTGGTGGACGAAACGGTGGGCAACGCGGTGATCACCGTGGTCCGCAGCGCCGGTTCGCTGGGTTCGATTTCCGTGCAGTACGCGACGGCGGATGGTTCGGCGCTGGCGGGGTTGGACTTCACCGGGGTCGGTGGCGTGCTCTCGTTTGCCGATGGGGAAACGGCCAAGAGCTTCGTGGTGCCCGTGATTCTGGACGCACTCCTCGAACCGAACGAGTTCTTGAATTTGTCCCTCACCAACCCGGGCGGCGGCGCGCTGCTGGGGGCGACCAATCGCGCGGTGGTGACGATCGTGAACAACAACCAGTTGATCTTCGGTACGCTGGTCTTCACGGCGACGAACTACGTGGTGGGCGAGGCGGCGGGCGAAGTGATCCTGGAAGTACAGCGCATCGGCGGCCGCACCAACGGCATCGCGGTTTTCTACACGACCACCACGAACGGCACGGCGACGACCAATGATTACGGGCCGGTGAGCGGAAACCTGCTCTGGGGCAACCTTGATGGCAGCAGCCGGTTCATCCGTGTCGCGATCACGAACAACAACCTGGCCGACGCGGATCGCACGGTGGAAGTGGTGCTGCGCAACGTGGTTGGCGGCGCGGCCATCGGCACGCCAGGCAGCACGTTCATCACCATCACCAACGATGATTTCCTGGCGGGCGCGCTCGGGTTTGAGCAGTTGGTGTTCGTGGTGACGGAGAACGCGACCAACGCGCTGATCACGGTGGTGCGCACCAACGGGGTGAACGGCATCGTGGGTGTGAGTTTTGCCACGGTGGACGGCACGGCTGTGAACGGCCTCGATTACCTGGCGACCAATGGATTCCTGGTGTTTACCAACGGGGCGACGAATCAGACCTTCAGCGTGCCGGTGCTCAACAACACGCTGCAGGATGGCACGCGCTTCTTCGGTGTCCGGCTCTCCGGTTTCGTCGGTGGCGCGGTGCCGGGCCTGACCAATTCCCTGGTGCGGATTGGCGATGACGAAGGCCCGGCCGGGTCGGTCGATGCGCTCTACGCGTTGGGCACCGGGTTTAACGGCACGGTCTATTCCCTCGCGGTCACGACCAACAGCCAGGCCTATGTGGCGGGCGATTTCACGGTCTTCAACGGCAGCAACCGCGCCGGCTTGGTGCGGCTGAATGCCGACGGCGCGCTCGACGCCGGGTTCGATGTCGGCGCGCTCGGCTTCACCGGTTCCAACGCGTCGGTGCGCTCGGTGGCGCTCGTCATCACCAACGGCTTCTTCACGGGCAAGGCTGTCTTCGGCGGACTCTTCACGTCGGTGGGCGGGGCCGCTCGGACCAACGTGGCGCGGGTGAACACCGACGGCACGCCGGATACGAGTTTCGTGGCGAACGTGAACAACCTCGTGAACGCGGTGGCGGTGCAGAATGACGGCCGCGTCGTGCTCGGCGGCCTGTTCACGCGGGTGAACGGAACCAACCGCAATTTCATCGCGCGCCTCAATTCCGACGGTTCGCTGGACGCGGGCTTCTCCCGTGGCCTCGGCCCGAACGGCGCGGTGCGCACGCTGGTGTTGCAGCCGGATGGCCGGGCGATCATCGGTGGCGAATTCACGACCGTGGACGGATTCGCCAGCAGCCGGCTGGCGCGGCTGAACCCGGACGGCTCGTTCGACAGCACCTTCCGCGGCGGCGACTGGATCACCAATGGCGCGGTGTACACGCTGGCGTTGCAACGCGACGGGCGGCTGCTGGTCGGCGGCGCGTTCGTGGCGACCAACGGTGTGGCGCATACGAACTTGGTGCGGCTGGATGCGAACGGGGTGCTGGACGGCGGCTTCAATCCGTTCGTCGCGCGGAACGATTATGTGAGCGCGCTGGCGGTGCAGCCCGACGGGCGCGTGGTGGTCGGCGGGGCGTTCACCACGTTCAATGGTCTGCCGGAAAACCGGATCGTCCGCCTGGAAGCCACCGGCGTGGTGGATGTCACCTGCAACTTCGGCTCCGGGGCCAACGATTACATCGCGGCGCTGGCGTTGCAGTTTGATGGCAGAATTCTGGCGGGCGGGGCGTTCACCAACTTCAACGGGACGACGGCCAATCATTTCGTGCGCTTGCACGGCGGGGAGAATCTCGGGGCGGGCGTGCTGGCGTTCTCCGCGCCGGTGTATGCGGTGGAGGAGAGCGGAACCAACGCCGTGATCACCGTGGTGCGCGCGGGCGGCTTGAGCGGTCAGGTGACGGTGGGCTATGCGACGACGACCAGCGGCACGGCGGTGGTGGGCGTGGACTATCGGGCGACCAACGGCGTTCTGAGCTTCGCGACCGGCGTGACGGCGCGCAGCTTCCTGGTGCCGGTGCTCAATGATTTCGCCAACCGGGGCGACCGGACCGTGGGGCTGGCGCTGAGCAGCGTGACCGGCGGGGCCGCGCTGGAAGTGCCGCCGACAGCGGTGCTGACGATTCTGGATGACGACAGCCTGATCAGCTTCGCGTCGGCGACTTTCAGCGTGGGCGAGGGCACGACCAACGCGTTGATCACGCTGGTGCGCAGCGGTGGTTTGGTGGGTGCGGTGTCGGTGAATTTTGCGACGACGACCAACGGCACCGCGGTGGCCGGGGTGAACTATCAGCCGACCACCCGGGTCGTGACGTTCCCCGCGGGGACCAACGAGGTGACCGTGACGGTGGGCGTGCTGGACGATGGTTTGGTGCTGGGAAATCTGACCGTCGGTTTGGCCTTGAGCAACGCGGTGCCGACCAATTTCGTCGCGCTCGGGGTTCTGACCAACGCCACGCTGACGATCGTGGAGAGTCTCAACTCGGCGGGCGCGCTGAACTTCGCGAGCGCCAATTTCATGGTGGACGAGGCGGTGGGCGACGCGGTCATCACGCTGGTACGCAGCGGCGGTTCGCTGGGCCTGGTCTCGGTGCAATATTCGACGGCGGATGGCTCGGCGCTGGCGGCGCTGGATTACACCAGCGCGTCGGGCGTGATCTCGTTTGCCGACGGGGAAACGGTGAAGAGTTTCCTGGTGCCCGTCATTCTCGACACGCTGGTCGAGACGAACGAATTCGCGAACCTGGTGCTCTCCAACCCGAGCGGCGGCGCGGTGCTCGGCGCGACCAACCGGTCGGTCCTGACCATCATCAACAACAACCAGTTGAGCTTTGGCAGCCTGGTCTTTTTGACCACCAACTTCGTGGTGAGCGAAGCGGCGGGCAGCGCGGTGGTCGAGGTCCGGCGCATCGGCGGCCTGACCAATGCGATAACGGTGTTCTGGGCCACGGCTTCGGGCAACACACCGACGACGAACGAAACCGCCGCCACAGCCGCCGATTACACGTCGGCCAGCGGCATCCTTTCCTGGGGCAACCTTGATGGCGCGGCCAAGTTCATCACGAACCAGGTGATCAACAACCTGCTGGTGGACGGGAACCGATCCTACGAGCTCGTGCTCGCGAACGTGACCGGCGGCGCGAGCATCGGCACGCCGGGGCGCACCTTTGTCACCATCACCAACGAGGACGCCCTGCCGGGCGCGCTCGGGTTTGCGCAGATGGTGTTCGCCGCGGTCGAGAACGGCACCAACGCCACCGTCACCGTCGTGCGGACCAATGGTTCCACGGGGACCGTGTCGGTCAGTTTCAACACCGCTGATGCCACCGCGCTGGCGGGCCGCGATTACGCCGCCACGAACGGCGCGCTGACCTTCACCAACGGCCAGACCACGCAGACCTTCGCGGTGCCGCTGTTCGACAATGCCGTGCTGGACGGCTCGCGTTTCTTCCAAGTGCGCCTCTCCGGCTTCACTGGCGGAGCGGTCCCGGGCCTGGCTAACGCGCTGGTGCGGATCGCCGACGACGAAGGCGCGGCCGGGTCGATTGATTCCTCCTACACCAACGGACTCGGGCCGGACGCGATCGTGTACTCGCTCGGCCTGCAGGGGAACGGGCAGTTGATCATCGGTGGGGAGTTCAATTCCTTCGACGGCATCACTCGCTCCCGCGTGGCGCGGGTGAATGACGACGGAACGCTGGATCAGAGCTTTGACGCGGGCGCGGTTTCGTTCGCTTCCGGCGTGGCCTCGATCCGTGCGGTCGCACCGCACACGAACGGTTTCTACGCGGGTCAGGTGGTCGTGGCTGGCTTCTTCAATTCCGTCGGCGGCCGGGCGCTCAGCCACGTCGCGCGGCTGGATGTCAACGGTGTGGTCGATGCCTCCTTCACGAACTCCCTGACCGGCCCCAACAACGGGGTGTACGCCGTCGCCGTGCAGGCCGACGGTCGCGCGGTCATCGGCGGCACCTTCACGACGGTGAACACCACCAATCGCAGCTTCGTGGCGCGCCTGACGGCTACCGGCGGGGTTGACCCCAGCTTCGATCCGCAGGTCGGTCCCGACGGCCCGGTGCGCGCGGTCGCGATTCAGAACGATGGCAAGGTCATCATCGGCGGCGATTTCTCCTCGGTGAACAGCCTGACCAATCGCAATCACCTCGCCCGCCTCAATGCCGACGGCTCGCTCGATGCGAGCTTCGTGCCGTTTGGACTCTCGATCACCGGATCGGTGTACTCCGTAGCGATTCAGACGGACGGCAAGGTCCTCGTCGGCGGCCAGTTTCTCGCCGCCGGCGGCGCGCAGCTTCAGACCAACATGGGCGGCGTCGTGCGGCTCCATGCCGACGGCTCGCTCGACACCACCTTCTTCGCCGGCACCGGTGCGGATGATTCCGTCTCCGCCGTCGCCGTGCAGCCGGATGGCAAGGTGCTCCTCGGCGGTTCCTTTGTGAACGTGAACGGCATCGGCCGCAGCCGCCTCGCCCGCCTGAACGCGGATGGTTCGCTGGACGCGTCGTTCAACGTGGGCTTGGGCGCGAACAACCTGGTCACCTCGCTGGCCGTGCAGGGCGACGGAAAAATTCTGCTGGGCGGCGCCTTCACCCGTTTCAACGGCGCGACGAACAACTACCTCGCGCGACTGTTCGGCGGCGACAACCTCGGCAGCGGCACGCTGGCGTTTAGCGCGTCGCTCTATCAGGTCAGCGAGAGCGCCTCGAACGCGGTCCTCACCGTCACCCGCTCGGGCGGCACCTTCGGCCAGGTCACTGTGGCGCTGACGATCCCCAGCGGGGCGGCGGGCGGGACGGCGATTCCGAACATCAATTACGTCCCCCTGACCACCAACATCCTCGTCTTCGCCGAAGGCCAGGCCACCGCCGAGTTTGCGATCCGGCTGCTCGACGATCACGTCATCCTGCCCGACCGGACCATTGTGTTGAACCTGGCCAATGCGGGCGGTGGCGCCGTCCTCGACGCGGTCACGGACACCACGGTCCTGCTCCGGGAAAAGGACTGCCTCGTGAGCTTTGGCGCCGCGGTTTACAGCGTCGCGGAGAACGTCGGCAACGCCGTCATCACTGTCGCGCGCACCGGCGGTGTGGTCGAAAACCTGACGGTCGATGTCAGCACCGGCACCAACGGCACCGCTTTCGCCGGGACCGATTTCACGGTGGTCTTGACCACGGTGACGTTCGCCAGCGGCCAGAGCAACGCCACCTTCACCGTGGCGATCACCGACGACGGCTTGATCGAGGGCAACGAGACCATTCCCCTCTCGCTGTCGATCCCTGCCGCGTTCGGCAGCTTCGCCTCCCCCGGTCAGTTCACCAACGCGGCCCTGGTCATTATTGATAACGATGGCGGCAGCGGCACCCTCGGCTTCGCCACCAACGCGTTCTCGGTGCTCGAGACCGGCGGCTTCGCCACCGTCACGGTGGCACGCTCCCTCGGACGCTCGGGCGCGGTGTCGGTGGATTACGCCACGGTCGCGGTGCCCAACGGCGCCAGCGGCGGCGTGGTGGGCGGGCCGAATGTGGACTTCGTCATCACGCAGGGCACGCTGGCCTTTGCGGATGGCGAAATCGTCAAGACCTTCACCGTGCCGGTCTTCGCCGATCAATTGATCGAGGGCAATGAACCGGTGAGCCTCACGCTCACGAACACCACCGGCGGCGCGGTGCTCGGGCTGGCCGCGGCGACGCTGACCATCGTGGACGACGTGGTCTTTGCCGGCCGCTTCGAGTTTACGGCGGACACATTCCGGGTCGGTGAAGGCGAGACCAATGCCGTCATCACGGTCCGCCGCACCGGCTTGAACGCCGGCCGGGCCACGGTGTCGTTCTCGGTGACGGACATCACGGCGGTCGCGGGCCTCGATTATCTCGTCACCAACGGTTCGCTCGTGTTCCCCGACGCGGGACCGGGCAACGTCCCGACGGTGCAGACCACGAACTTCCTGGTGCCCATCATCGACGATTCGCTGCTTGAGGTGGACGAGCAGGTCCGCGTGACCCTCTCCAACCCGAGCCTCGGTTCGGCGCTCGGAGCCTTGCCCACCGCGGTCCTCACCATCGTCGATAACGACGTGGTCATCGCCTTCAGCACCAATCGCTTCGCCGTGGACGAGGACGCGGGCGATGGCCACCTGCTTGTCGTGCGGACCGGCAACACAAACTCGGCGGTCACCTTCCAAGTCGCCACCCGGGACGGCTCCGGCACCAACGGTATCGACTACACTGGTTTCACCAACGCGTTCGCCTTCGGCCCCGGCGAAATCTTCCGTGACATCCCGGTGCCGGTCATCGGCAACACCCTCGTGAACGGCAGTCGCACCGTGAATCTGCGCCTGCTCAATCCGTTCCCGACCAACAGCGTGCAGTTGGGTCTCACCAACACCGCCGTCCTGAACATTCTGGACAACGACAGCGGCTTCCTGTTCTCGACCGCCAGCTTCTCCGTCGGCGAGGCCGCCGGCTCGGCGGTCATCACGGTGTTGCGCACCGGAACCAACTCGCAGGAAGTCACCGTGACCTATGCGACGGCCGACGGCACCGCCGTGTCCCCGGCTGATTACCAGGCGACCAACGGGGTTCTGCGCTTCGCCTCGGGCGATACGGCCAAGTCCTTCAGCGTGGTCATCCGCGACGACGCGCTGCCCGAGAGCGACGAAACCTTCTCGGTGCTGTTGAGCGACCCGACCCCCACGAACAGCGCCTTCCTCGGTGCGCTCAGCACCGCCACCGTCACCATCCAGGACAACGACGCGCAGGTCGGCTTTGCGCTGGCCAACTACGCGGTGAGCGAGGCCGCCGGCACTGCGGGCATCTCGCTCGTGCGCCTCGGCGCCACGAACCGCGCGGTCTCCGTGAATGTCTCCACCGGCGTCGGCACCGCCACTGCCGGCGCAGACTATGTGGCGACCAATGGCGTGGTTGTTTTCGGCCCCGGCATGCTCACCAATGTCTTCAACGTGACCGTCGTTCTCGACAATGTCGTCGAGGGTTCCGAGACCCTGCCGCTGGTCCTTTCGCTGCCCAGCGTTGGCGTCACCCTCGGGCCGATCACGACGGCGACCCTCACCATTTCCGACAACGCCGGCACCTTCGCCTTCACCGCCGCGGCCTACACCGTGCTCGAAGACGGGACCAACGCGGTGCTCACCGTCGTGCGCACCTCCGGGGCCGCCGGAACGGTTAACGTCGATTATCGAACGGTGGATGGCACCGCCATCGGGGGCTCCGATTACGTCGGGGCCGGCGGCACGCTGGTCTTCGCGCCGGGCGTCCTCGCCAGCTTCATCGTCGTCCCGATCATCGACGACCGCCTGATCGAAGCGACCGAGACCTTCACGGTCACCCTCCGCATCAGCGATCCGACCACCGGGGCGAAGCTGGGCGCGTTCAGCAATGCGACGGTCAGCATTCTCGACAACGACACGCCGTCCGGGAACGACTTCCGTTTCGATCCGACGACTTGGATCACCAACGGCTCGGTGTTCTCCGTCGTGGCGCAGCCGGATGGGAAGCTGCTCGTCGGCGGTTCCTTCCGCGTCGTGGTCACCAACGTGGTGGTGGTGGGTGGCGTTCTGGTCACGAACTACCCGGTGATGAACAATATCGCCCGCCTGAACAGCGATGGCTCGCTCGACGCCACCTTCACCCCCGGTGCCGGACCGAATGACGCCGTGCGTTCGATGGTCCTCCAGGCCGACGGCAAGGTGCTCATTGGCGGCGACTTCACCTATGTCGCCCAGCCCGGCTACATCCGTAATCACGTCGCCCGCCTGAACGCGGATGGCTCGCTCGACACGAGCTTCACCCCGAACACCGGCGCGGGTGGCCCCGTGATTGTTGTGGCGCGGCAACCCGACGGCAAAGTGCTCATCGGCGGCATGTTCAGCATGGTGATCACCAACGTCGTGGTGAGCAACTCGGTCGCGATCACCAATCGCTACGCGCTGACCAACATCGCGCGGCTCAACTCGAGCGGCTCGCTCGACACGAGCTTCGGGGCCGCCAATGGGACCAACCGATTTCTCGCCGCCGCCGATCAGTCCGTGTTCGACATCGCGGTGCAGCCGGACGGGAAGATCGTCATTGCCGGCGCCTTTACCCGCTACAACGGCACCAACCGCAACTACCTCGCCCGGCTGAACGCCGACGGTTCGCTTGATCCCAACTTCAACCCCGGAACGGTGCTGGATGGGGCCGCGCTGGGCCTGGCGATTCAGCCCTTCGACGGCAAAATCATCGTCGTGGGTGTCTTCGGGCAGTCGCTGCCGCCGTCGCCTTTCCCGATCACCAATCTCGCCGTCCGCAGCTTCGTCGCCCGCTTCCAGACCAATGGCGCGCTGGACACCGGCTTCGCGCCGTCGATTGACGGCTCGGTCCTCACGGTGGCGCTCCAGCCCAACGGCCAAATCATCGTCGCCGGCGACTTCAGCCGCGTCACCGGCGTGCCCCGGTCGCGCATCGCCCGCCTGACTCCCGATGGCCTGGTGGATCTGGCCTTCGACCCCGGGGCCGGTGCGGACGGCATCGTTTACTCGGTCACATTCGGGCTGAATGGCAAGGTGTTCCTCGGCGGCGACTTCACGCACTTCGACGGCGTTCCCCGGAACCACGTCGCCCGCTTGAACGGCACCCCGAACGTCGCCGCGCTGGCTCCCCTCAACGCCGCTCGCACCGGGCCGTTCCAACTCAACCTTCAGGGCCTGCCGCTCGGCAACTACCGGATCGAGGCTTCGACCGACTTCGTGACCTGGACCGTGGTGGCCACGGTGACCAACAATCTCAACGGCCAGGCCACCTTCTCCGACCCCTCGTCCCCCGGCATGCGCCGCCGCTTCTACCGCGTGGTCAAGCTGTGAGCCGTGCGCTGCGCGGCGGTGTTTTCCGGCGCGCGGGCGGTCCCCGCCCGCAGCCGCGCCAAACTCGCGAAGGGGTCGGAATAATTCCAACGCCCCTCTTTCCTGCCCGCGCTGCGATCCTGGGCCGGTCGTACTTCTCCTAGCGGAAGGCCTGCCCCCGGCACCATTGCGGGGGACGAGCCATCCCCGATCCCCCACGGGCCGCGCGGCCCTACCACGGCAATCACGCGTAGTGCGGGGGTTTTGTTTGGTCGGCGTGGATGCGTTCGAGTTCCTGGTTGGCGAGGAGCTCGGTGGTGGTGCGTTGCTGGGTGCGGAGGCGGGTGAGGGTTTTGTCCTGCTCGGCGACTATTCGATTGAGGTCGTCGCAGAGTTTCTCGAGGTGGGCGAGGTGGGATTCCACGCGGACAAGGCGGGCTTCCAAGGATTCGTTCATGTGCAGGAGAGAATGGGGCAGGCGCGGGGTGGCAGCAAGGTTCCGCCGCCGAAAGGGGCAGGGGAAACCACTGCGGCTGGTAGGGCGCGTCTGTCCTCAGCGCGCCGGTTGCGCGTAGGCACGGTCCACGGCGCGCTGAGGACAGACGCGCCCTACCTCACGGCGGGAGGTCAGCCGCGAGCGAAGGCGAGTTCGTCGTCCTTGACCGTGACTTTGATCTGGTCGCCGGGCTTGAAGTCGCCGTTGAGGAGCTTGGTGGCAAGGGGGTCGAGGAGTTTTTCCTGAATGGCGCGCTTGAGAGGGCGCGCGCCGAATTGCGGGTCGTAGCCCTCGCGGGCGATGAGCTTTTTGGCGGCGGCGTTGACGTCGAGGGTGAGGCTTTGCGCAGCGAGGCGCTGACTGACGCGGATGAGTTGGATGTCCACGATGCGGGCGAGTTCGTCCTCGGAGAGGCTGTGGAAGATGATGGTGTCATCGACGCGGTTGAGGAATTCGGGGCGGAAGAGGCGCTTAAGCTCGGCGCGCACGCGGACTTCCATTTCGCGCAGGTTGGCCGCGCTGGTTTTGCCGTCCATGAAGTACTCTTGGATGATCGGCGAGCCGATGTTGGAGGTCATGATGACGATGGTGTTTTTGAAATCGACGGTGCGGCCCTGGCCGTCGGTGAGGCGGCCGTCATCGAGGACCTGGAGGAGGACGTTGAAGATGTCGTGGTGCGCCTTTTCAATTTCATCGAAGAGCACGACGGAATAGGGACGGCGGCGGACGGCTTCGCTGAGCTGGCCGCCTTCCTCGTAGCCGACGTAGCCGGGAGGCGCGCCGACGAGCCGCGAGACGGTGTGCTTCTCCATGTACTCGGACATGTCGATGCGGACCATGGCCTGCTCGTCATCGAAGAGAAACATCGCGAGCGCGCGCGCCAGCTCGGTTTTGCCGACGCCGGTGGGGCCGAGGAAGATGAAGGAGCCGATCGGGCGGTTCGGGTCCTGGAGGCCGGAGCGGGCGCGGCGGACGGCGTTGGAAACGGCGACGATGGCTTCGCGCTGGCCGATGACGCGGTCACCGAGGCGGGCTTCCATTTTCACCAGCTTCTCGCGTTCGCCCTCGAGCATCCGCGTGACGGGGATGCCGGTCCACGAGGAGACCACTTTCGCGATGTCTTCGTCGGTGACTTCCTGGGAAAGGAGGCGTGGGCCGGAGGGTTGTTCGCGGAGGCTTTTCTCGGTGCTGGCGAGTTTGCGCTGCAGTTCGGGGATGCGGCCGTATTGAATTTCTGACGCGAGGCCGAGGTTGCCTTGGCGGCGGGCTTTCTCGAGATCCGCTTTGGCTTCCTCGACGCGGGCGTTGACGATGCTCACGGCGTCGAGGGCGGATTTCTCGTTCTGCCACTGGGCGTTGAGCTGCTTGGATTTTTCTTTGAGGTTGGCGAGGTCGGCGTCGATTTTTTTGAGGCGTTCCTTGCTGGCGTCATCCTTTTCCTTGGCGAGGGCGGTACGCTCGATTTCGAACTGCATGATCTGGCGGTCGAGCTGGTCGATGGCGGTGGGTTTGGAGTCGAGCTCCATCTTGAGGCGGGAGGCGGCTTCGTCCATGAGATCGACGGCCTTGTCGGGGAGGAAGCGGTCGGCGATGTAGCGATGCGAGAGCGTGGCGGCGGCGACGATGGCGGCGTCCTGGATGCGGACGGCGTGGTGGACTTCGTAGCGTTCCTTGAGGCCGCGCAGGATGGCGATCGTGTTCTCGACGGTGGGTTCGGCGACGAGCACGGGCTGGAAACGGCGTTCGAGGGCGGGGTCTTTCTCGATGTGTTTGCGGAACTCGTCGAGCGTGGTCGCGCCGATGCAACGGAGTTCGCCGCGGGCGAGCGGGGGTTTGAGCATGTTGCCGGCGTCCATCGAGCCTTCGGCCTTGCCGGCGCCGACGATGGTGTGGAGTTCGTCGATGAAGAGGATGATCTGGCCTTCGCTGGCGGTGACTTCTTTGAGGAAGGCCTTGAGGCGGTCCTCGAATTCGCCGCGGTATTTCGCGCCGGCGATCATCGCGCCGAGGTCCATGGAGACGAGCTTCTTGTTTTTGAGCGACTCGGGGATGTCGCCGCTGATGATGCGGCGGGCGAGGCCCTCGACGATGGCGGTCTTGCCGACGCCAGGTTCGCCGATGAGGACGGGGTTGTTCTTGGTGCGGCGGGTGAGGACCTGCATGACGCGGCGGATTTCGTCGTCGCGGCCGATGACGGGATCAATCTTGCCGGCGCGGGCGAGGGCGGTGAGGTCGCGGCCGTATTTTTCGAGGGCTTGGAATTTGCCCTCGGGATTTTCATCGGTGACGCGCTGGTTGCCGCGGAGTTCGACGAGGGCTTTGAGGACGAGGTCACGTTTGAGGCCGTGGGCGGCGAGGATTTTCTTAAGGTTCGTACCGCCCTTTTCGAGGATGCCGAGCAATAGATGCTCGGTGGAGATGAAGTCATCCTTGAGTTTGGCGGCCTCGGCCTGGGCGGTGTCGAGGGCCTGCTTGAGCGCCTGACTTGGGAAGACATCGGAGGAACTGGTGCCGGAGACTTTCACGCGGCGGCCCAGTTCGGTCTCAAGGTCGGCGGTGAGGCGGGGCAGGGCGACACCGAGCTTTTGGAGGAGCTGAGGAATGAGGCTCTCGGGCTGCTGCGCGAGGGCGAGCAGGAGGTGGTCGCAATCCATTTCCTGATGCGTGCGGGCGTGGGCGAGTTGCTGCGCGGACTGGAGGGCTTCCTGAGCTTTGGTGGTGAGTTTTTCAGTTTGCATAAGCAGGAAGATTTCTAGCGAGGCAACGGGGTTTCCTCAAGGCGGGGGTTGGCGGAGATGCAACCGATTTTGGCCGAAGGGTGAGGGGCCTTTGGTGATTAGCGGTTGGTCTCCCGGCGGTGCCTTCCTTTGCGATTTCAGAACCGGACTATTGGAGGCGGGCCGCTGGGGACCAAGCAGCCCGGATTAATGACTAAGCGATAAATGTGCAGTTAGGGCCGCGCTCCCACGGCACGGCGATGGCTGAGCCGTGACTATCCAGTCGAGCCGAACCTTGGACCACAGAGACCCGATGAACGGAGAGCGGCGGAGCCGCAACCCAAGCGGGGCGCGGCGTTTACGCCGCTTCACCGTTCGAACGTCGTCGCAGGTCCGACCATGCCCGCACCGCTCACGCTGAAGCGGCATAAATGCCGCGCTCCTTGGTTGCGGCTCTGCCGCTCTGTGTTCATCGTGTCTCTGTGGTGCTCCCATCGGTTTCCACTGCCGGGTTGCGACTAAGAATTTCTCCTACCCCCACCTCCGGTATTTCCGCAGCCAGGCACCGGGTTACTGCCCATATCCGCCGCCAGCGGGTCACCCTAATTTGGCCGGCTTGAAGCCAATTGCGTGTCGGAAATAAAACCCAAAAAGGCAGATCATGGATGCGAACGGACATTTGCTCGAGAGCCTGAGCCGCTCCGAGATGTTTCAAGACTACGAGCGGGCCTTTGCCGAGACCACCGGCTTGCCGATCACGCTCTGCCACGTCGAGACCTGGCAATTGCCGCTGCACGGCAAACGCCATGAGAACCCCTTCTGCGCGCTGCTGGCGGCCAACAGCACCACCTGCGCATCGTGCCTGCAAATGCAGGCGAAACTCACCCAGTCCGCCGCGCAGGGGCCGTGCACGCTGACGTGCGCCTACGGCCTGAGCGAGACCGCTGTGCCGGTGAAGCTTGGCATGCAGACCATCGGCTTTCTGCAAACCGGGCAGGTGCTGCGCCAGCCGCCGACCGCGGCGATGTTCCACCGCGCGGTGGCGACAGCCGGGGAATTGGGGGTGGACCTCAATAACGCCCGGGCGCAGGCCGCCTACTTTGCGTCGCCCGTCGTGTCGCCCCGGAAACTCGCGGCCGCGGCCACCCTGCTGGGCATCTTCGCCGAACATCTCTCGGTGAAGAGCAACCAGATCGCGCAGCAGACGACCCATGCGGAACCGCCCCTCATCGCCAAAGCCCGGCAGTTCATCCGCGAGCATTACACCGAGGAGCTGTCGCTTGGCCGGGTGGCGGCGGCGGTCCACACCAGCCTCTACAACCTCTGCAAACTGTTCCGCAAGACGACGGGCATGACCTTCACCGAGTTCGTCGCGCGCACGCGGATCGAGCACGCGAAGAACCTCCTGCTCAATCCCAACCTGCGCGTGAGCGAGGTCGCCTTTGCGGTCGGGTTCCAGTCGCTCACGCACTTCAACCGGGTGTTCAAGCAGCTTCTCGGTGAATCGCCGAGCGCGTATCGCGGGCACCTGCCCCGCGGCGTACTGCCGCCGCGGCGCGCGTCCGCACGCCTGCCGGAACCAAAACGACAATGGCAGCCGAGGCTCACCCCATGAGCGCCGCCAATGCCCGGCACGGCTCCGACCCGCTCCCCTTCTTCCACGGTGCGAACGGGAAACCGCACCACGACGAGATTGCGCGCTACGCCTACTCCCTCTGGGAACAGGAGGGCCGGCCGCAGCGCCGCGCCCTCGATCATTGGCTGCAAGCCGAGAGCCAGCTCCGGCAGGCGCGCCAGGACGAGGCCTTCCGCGCGTGGCAGCGGGCGAAGCGCCAACTGCGGCAAACGCCGGAGCGATATCTGCGGTGGGCGTGACAGGCCCGGCTGGAGTTTGGACATTTTGCGTCGGGGTACGTTGGTCCCCTAACCCTTCGCGCATTTTGCCGGAGCGCGGCATGGGGCAAGCCGGTTTCTGGCTGGCCGCTGTTTCCGGTACCACCCTGTGCGGGCTTCTCCGCCTCTGCTTCGTGCCGGAGGCACGTAAGAAATTAGCCGGTGGTGAAGCGCAGCGGAACCACCGGAAAACCCGAACCACAGAGCGCTGCGCCCCGGCGGGGCGCGAGAGGCGCGTCCGCGGACGACCCGCCTTGCCACGGCGACGTTTCATCATTGGCCGACTTCCCGGCCCCTTCGCAACTCAGTGGTCCCGCGCCAGCCGGGAGGCAGAGCGACGATGGACGCGCCGTGGAGACGAGCGGGGCGGCGCGCTTTCATGGCTCTCGCGCCCCGCCGGGGCGCAGGGTCGGGTTGGGGCGGTGGGTCCGGTGGTTCCGCTACGCTTCACCACCGGCTAATATCTTACGTGCCTCCGGCACGACGCGGAGGCACGGCCGGGCGCACGGCAGGAACCGAAAGAAAATGTCCAAACTCCAGGCGGGCGTGACGCGCCCGGACCGCGACCGGTCCCCGGTCGCAGCGGCTACACGGGGAGTGAGGCGCGGGACGTTTGCCAGCACCCTCGTGTGACCGGAGCTGCTGCGGGCGGGGGCCGCCCGCGGGCCGGGGGCGACCGGCTCCCATCGGGGTTGCCAGCGCGCGACGGCGGGCGCATCGTCGGCCGTATCGCAATGGCAAAATCCCCTTCCGGCAAACCCGTCGTTGCCAAGACGCGGCGCGCGACCGCTGCCATCGCGCAGCCGGTCGTGGCCCACCCGGCGCGCCGGTCGGCCGCCCCGGCCGTGAACTTCGCGGACGAGAATGCCCGCCTGGTGCATGAGTTGCAAGTCCACCAGATCGAGTTGGAGACGCAGAACCGCGAGCTGCGCGAGGCTCAGCAACTGCTCGAAATCTCGCGCGACCGCTACGCCGACCTCGTCGATTTCGCGCACGTCGGCTATGTCACGCTCGACAAGCAGGAGATCATCCGCGAGCTCAACCTCACCGCCGCCGGCCTGCTCGGGGAGGACCGGTTGCGGCTGGTGGGCACGCCCTTCCGCCAGCATGTGGTGCCGGAGGATCGGGCCGGATTCCGGGAGCATCTGCGCGCGCTCACGGCCCCGGACCAGCACGCCACCGCCGAGCTGCACCTGGTCCGCAAACACCGGCCCGCCGTGCCCGTGCTCCTGCAGACCACGCTGGAGGCCGGCACGGAGGCGGGGAGCCGCCGCTACTGCACGACGCTCACCGACCTCACCGCGCGCCAGCAGGCCGAGGCGGCCCTGCGCGCGCAGGAGGCGCTGCTGCGCTCGATCACCGACCACGCCGAGGACATCATGGCCGTCAAGGATCGGGAAGGCCGTTACCTGTTCATGAACCCGGCCGGCTGCCGCACCACCGGCTACTCGCCCGCTCAGCTCCTCGGGCGCACCGACCTGGAACTTCACCCCGATCGTGACCAGGCGCGGCGCTTCATGGCGGACGACCGGCGGGTCATGGAGTCGGGGCGGCGGGAAATGATCGAGGAGCAGTTCGCCGCGCACAGCGGTGAACGGTGCGTCCTCCTGACGACCAAAGTGCCGCGCCGGGACGCGCAGGGCCGGGTGGTTGGCGTCATCGTCGTCTGCCGTGACATCACCGAGCGCCAGCGCGCGGAGGCGGCGCTGCGGGAGAGCGAGGGGCGGCTCCAGACGGTGATCGAAAATCTCGCCGAGGGGCTGGTCATCGCGGACAGCGACGGCCAGTTGCTCTACTGGAATCCCGCCAGCCTGGAAATGTGGGGCTTCGCCAGTTCCGCGGAATGCCTGCGGCGGTTGCCCGAGTTCGCCCAGGTCTTTGAATTGACCACGCTGGCTGGTGTCGTGGTGCCGCTCGAACAGTGGCCGATGTCGCGGGTGCTGCGCGGTGAAACCCTGCGCGACTACGAACTGCGCGTCCGGCGGCTGGACACCGGCGTGGAACGGATCTGCAGCTATGCCGGCGCCCCGGTCCGGGACAGCACCGGGCGGCAGCTCGGGTTCATCTCGATCACCGACATCACGGCGCGCCAGCAGGTCGAGCACGCGCTGCGGGACAGCGAGGAGCGGTTCCGCCAGGTGGTCGAGAACATCGACGAGGTCTTCTGGATGAGCGACGTGGCGAAGAACGAGATGCTCTTCATCAGCGCCGGCTACGAGCGGATCTGGGGGCAATCCCGCGCCTCCCTGTATGCGGCGCCGCGGCGGTGGCTGGCGGCGATCCATCCCCAGGACCGCGCCCGGGTGCTGCAGGCCGCGCTGCTGAAGCAGACCCGCGGCGACTATGACGAGGAGTATCGAATTGTCCGGCCAGACGGGACGCAGCGCTGGATTCATGACCGGGCGTTCCCGATCCGCGACGCCGCCGGCAAGGTCTATCGGGTCGCGGGCGTGGCCGAGGACATCACCGCGCGCAAACGGGCGGAGCAGCGGCGGCATTTGCAGTACGAGACGGCCCGGCTGCTGGCCGCCGGCGAGTCACCCGCGGAAACGATGGCCAAATTGCTCCAGGCGGTGGCGACGACCGTGGGCTGGGGCGTGGGCCAGTTTTGGGAAATGACCGGCACGTCGAAGCAACTGCGGGCGGTGCAGGTCTGGCACGCCCCCGGCCGGCAACTGGATGCCTACGTGAAGCACCTCTTGACGCTCACGTTTTCCATCGCCGACGGGTTGCCCGGACGCGTGTTGGCCAGCGGGCGGGCCGAGTGGATTGCCGAGATTTCCCGGCACCCGGACTTCCGGCTCAAGCGGGAGGCCGCCAGGGCAGGACTGCGCACGGCGCTGGCGTTCCCGATTTTGCTCAGGGAACAACCGCTCGGGGTGATGGCGTTTCTGGCGTCCGAGATGGCCGAGCCGGACGCGGATCTGTTGCGTCTATTCGCCAGTCTCGGCAGCCAGATCGGGCAATTCATGGAACGCCGGAAAGCCGAGGAAGCCCTGCGCGAGGCGCACGAGTTCAGCAAGCAGGTCGTGGACGGCGCGGCGGCCGGGATCATCGTGTACGACCGCGAGGGTCGGTTCGTGGTCTGGAACCCGTTTATGGAGCAGCTCACCGGCTTCCGCGCCGCGGAGTTCCTGGGGCGGCGCACGGTGGAGGTGCTGCCGTTTCTGGGCGAGGTGCATTTTCGGAAAATGTTTCAGCGCGCCCTGGCCGGGGAAGTGTTTGAGGCCGCTGACATTCCCTTTGATCTCCCCGCCGCCGGGAAGCAGGGCTGGCTGGCGGCGCGCTTCGCTCCGTGGCGCGATGTGCGGCGCGAGATTGTCGGCGTGATCGTGACCGTCCGCGACATCACCGAGCGCCGGCAACTGGAGGCCGAGTTGCTCGAGATCGCCGACCGCGAGCAGCGCCGCATCGGGCACGATCTGCACGACGGCCTCGGCCAGCAACTGACGGCGCTGGAGATGAAGTGCTTTTTGCTGCAGGAAGATTTGGCGGCGGCCGATCTCGCCGCCCGCCGGGACACGCTCCAGGCGCAGACGCGCCAGATCAGCCAGGCGCTGCAGGAGTGCATCACGGTCACGCGCTCGCTGGCGCATGGTCTCGCGCCGTCCGTGCTCACGACCGATGGGCTGGTCGGCGCGCTTGAACGCCTGGCCGTGGACACCCGCGTGCCGGGCATACTCGAGTGCCGGCTAGTCAACGACGGCCCGGTGACGATCGTCGATCCCCAGATCGCCAAGCACCTTTATCGCATCGCCCAGGAAGCCGTGAACAACGTCCTCAAGCACGCCCGCGCGCGGCGTATTGAAATCCACCTCACGCACGCGCCGGGCGCGCTGCACCTGCAAATCAGGGACGACGGCCGCGGCCTGCCCAAACGGCGCAAAGCCCGGCCCGGCATGGGGCTGGAGGTCATGCGCCACCGCGCCCAGGTGATCGGGGCGTCATTGGAGATTGCTTCGTCACCTGGCCGCGGCGTCACTGTCACCTGCACCCTCCCATTGAAAGAATCATGAGCACGCCATCGAAACCATTCCCCCGTAGCGCGTGGACGGCCCCCACCCCCGGCCCGCGGGCGGTCCCCGCCCGCAGCGGCTCCGCCCCCGCGAACGCGCCGAAAAAATCCGGACGCCTCGCTGCCACCTCTCCCGCTGCGACCCGGGACCGGTTGCGCGCCGCCGCCGTCACTTCACCCGTGAAACCCCCGCTGATTCCGCCTCCGTCCCCGCCCTCCCGAGCGCCGGCCAACCCCGTCGGTCCGAACCGCCCCGCCAAATACCGGGTGCTGTTGGTGGACGACCATCCGATGACCCGCGAGGGCCTGGCCGCCATCGTCAACCGGCAGCCGGACCTGGAGGTTTGTTGCGAGGCGAGCAATCCCGCCGAGGCGATGTCCGCCCTGCCCAAAGCGCGGCCGGACCTGCTGGTGACCGACATGAGCATGCCGGGCCGCAGCGGCATCGAGTTTCTCAAGGATGTTCACGCCATGATGCCCGCCCTGCCCATCCTCGTGCTGTCGATGCACGACGAACTGCTCTACGCGGAACGGGCGTTACGCGCGGGCGCGCGCGCTTACCTGATGAAAGACGCCGGCTCCGCCAAGGTGCTCGAGGCCATCCGCCAGGTGTTGAGCGGTCAGGCGTATGTCAGTTCGCAAATGTCCGCGCGGCTGCTCGACGGCATGACCGGCCACCGCCCGCGCGGCTCGACCTCGCCGATTGAAAAACTCTCCGACCGCGAGTTTGAAGTCTTCCAACTCCTCGGCGGCGGCAAGAGCACCAAGGAAATCGCGTACGCGCTGCACCTGAGTCCCAAGACCGTGGATGTCCATCGCGGGCGCATCAAGGACAAGCTCCAGCTCAAGACCGCCACCGCCCTGCTCCATCACGCCGTGCGCTGGGTCGAGACCCAGACGACGCGGGGTTAAGCCGTGCCTGTGCAATCGAGCCGAGGTCTGTGACCACAGCGACACGATGAGCACAGGGCGGCGGAGCCGCAACTCGAGGAGCGCGGCGGTGTGTGCGGAGCACCAGCCGCAGCAGGTTGACCGCACGGGAAGCGTCTGATTCCTAAGGGCGCTCGCGACGTTTCGGGGCTGCTGCGGCTGGTCCTCGGCGCACACAGCCGCGCTCCTTGAGTTGCGGAACGAGCACTTGGCGCCCCAGCGTTCGGCGGAGCGGAATTGCCGAAAGGCGTTGGGAGCAACCTGTTACCGTGCCGTTTTGGCGGTCACCCGGTTCACGGGGCGGGCGGACCCGCTCATTTGCACGGCGGCCGGCTTGGTCGCGGCGGAGCGGGTGAAGGTGGTCGTCGGTTGGGGGGCGCTGGTGGCGGACTTGGTGGACTTGGCGGCGCGGGGCGACGACGAGGTGGTGCGGCGCGGCCAGGGCTGGGCGGCGTGCTCGGCGGCGGCGTTGGCCTGGGCGAGGCGTTGTTCCTGCAGCGTGGTTTCGGCCAGCAGCCAGTAGTGCATTTCCCGATCGGCTGGGCGGCCGTCCTTTTCCCAGGTGAGGAAAGCTTTGGTGGCGATTTCATCGCGCGTGGGTTCCTGAAAGAACGAGGCGAGCTTGGTGGCGGTCATTTGGTTGGTTTTTAGTATCGGTTCATGTGCGCTGCACCCTCCGCTTGGCAATGCCTGTCCCGGTCAGTTTCCCGGACGCGGTTCCGTTAGGGACGCGTCCGCCGATTGTCGGTTTGGGGGATTTCCTTCCGTGCGGATTCTGCGCGGAGAAGCGCAACGCGCGGCAGTGGGTAGAGGAACCGGGAAATGGAGTAAAGGGAAAACCGCGGAAATCGCCGAGATGGGGCGCATCTCAGTTTCTGGCAGACGGTCTGGCTCCCGCACCGCGCATGTGGGGCAGGCATCCTTGCCTGCCAGTTCACGGGGCATCCCTGCCCCGCCGTCGGCCGTTGGGAACGGGCGGCAGGATGCCGCCCGAACTGGCAGGCTGGAAGCCTGCCCCACCGCACCGGAACCTCCGCACGCCTTGGCCTCTTTACGGGACGGCGCCAACGCGCACCGATCGTTGCAAGAAACTGAGAGGCGCCCTCGGCGATGAGCCGAGTTTCGCTCCTCGGGATTGGGGCAGCGGATACCATCGTGGGTATCCGCAGTCCGGTCTTTGGGACGCGGAAGCGTGCGGTGGAACTCCGGGGTGGCAGCTCCGCCGGGCAGTTGCGCGGGACCGGAAAAGCCTCGGACGGGGGGTAGGGAAAACCCTTAGCGAGGCAGGTTGTAGCTTCCCACTGTGCCTCCGCGCGAACCACGGCATGCTCGCCCCCATGCAACACCCCACGCTGGAAAACCGGCAGACCGACGATGGCGAATTCGACGTCCGCGATCAGTTCCATGCAGTCATTCTCTATGACCGGGCCGAAGCGGGGCGACGCACGCTGGGCCAACTGCGCCACGTGACGAACTCGCTGGCCGAAGATCTCGAGCTGCAGATCCGCCTGTGGCGTTTGGATGTGCTCGGGGACAACACCACTGACACGACCGCCGCCGAAGACCTTGCCGCCGCCGACCTGCTGGTGCTCGCGTTGGATGACGACGGCAGTCTGCGCGACCGCGGCCGGGAGCGATTGCAGGGGGTGGTTCAGCAGTTGCGCGGTCCGGGGACGACCGTGGCCATCCTGACGGGCGGCACCGCCGCCCACGCACCGTCCCAGTTCGATTTCCTGCACGATTTCGCCACGGAGGCTGGCGTTGGGTTCCTGTTCCCGTCGGCCGGCCAAATGCCCGCGGGAACTCAACCCGCTTTCCCCATCCCCACCCAGCACCGTGCTGCCGCGCCACCTCCGGCGATGCTCGCATGACGGTTGAACAGCATCCCTTCGCCCGTGCCGGGAAGTGGAAACCCACCACCAATGAAGCCGACTGTGTCCTGCCGGGAACCTGTTTCCCGTCCTCCCGTCCCAACCGCCGGTGCGCGCGGGCCGACCCGCATCCTTTACGCCGAGGCCGATGCTCTCCTCCGGAACCTCGGCAGGCTGGTCCTGCTCCGGTCGGGCTATCTTGTGGACACGGTAGAGGATGGTGCGGAAGCCTGGGTGGCCTTGAACGAGGTCAGCTACCACCTGCTCATCACCGATCACGACATGCCCCATCTCACCGGGCTGGAACTCATCACCCAGGTGCGCCGCGCCGGAATGCGCCTGCCCATCGTGATGACTTCGGGATCTTTCAGCCCGTTGGACAACCTGCCCGTTGCGGGCGCGGGACTCGCCGTGTTCCTGCCCAAGCCCTTTACGTCGGAGTTGCTGGTCGCGACCGTCGCACAGTTGCTGCCCACGGCGAACAGCCTGCGCTCCGGCGATGGCGCGTGGATCTCCGCATGGGCGCACGCCCCTGTTCTCTCCCAACCCTGCCCGCATGGCGGCATCAACGAGTGAACCTATAACTGACTGGAATCTGCGGAGAAACCCTGTCACTCCAGAACCCGAGCAATGGGATCGACCCGGCACTCAAACCAGCTTCCTAATGACCGATCCATCCAATGCTCTCCGCGGCCGCAAAGCTTTTCCCGTGTCGGGCGACAGCCCCGTGACCGCTCACCAGTAAATTGACTGACAATACCCGAGGTTACTCGTTCCCGGTTTCCGCCCGCACGGTGCCGCCGGCGAAAGGCACGCGAGCAGCGAAGAGAAAACACAACCTGATGGCCAACCCGCATGAGCACGCAGAATTCTTCAAGCACATAGACATGGGGTAAATGCGTAAAGGCTTGCACTCTTCAACGCGGTGGCAACAGTCAGGCGGGAGGTGGCAGGAATGCCAGCTTACCAAGCGTAGCGTGTGGTTTGGCGGTGTGGTACTGATATGAAATATGTTGTAACGGGCGGGGCGGGTTTCATTGGGCGGGAGGTGGTCAGATAGTTGTTGTCGGCGGGACACTCGGTGTCCATTTACGATGACTTTTCATTCGGCCGCGAGGCCAACATCAAGGAGTTTGCCCGGCATTCCCAATTGCAGGTGATCCAGGGCAAGGTGGAGGATTTCACGGCGTTGCACGCGTGTGTGCTGAGTCTCCGGCCGGACGTGGTGATCCACCTCGCGGCCTTGCATTTCATCCCTTATTGCAACCGTCATCCGCTCCAGACCATCCGCATCAATGTCGAGGGTACTTACTCGGTGTTCGACAGTTGTGAGCAGGCCGGCGTGCCCAAGGTGGTGATGGCTTCGACCGGCGCGATCTATCCCAGTGATGAAAACGAGCTGCTGGAGAGCGGCGCCGCGCAGCCCGTGGACGTGTATGGCTGCTCGAAGCATCTGGACGAAGGCATCGCCGAGTATTTCGCGCGCCGGGGCCGGACCCGGGTCATGGCCATCCGGTTCTTCAATTGCTACGGTCCCTACGAGACCAACGAGCATCTTATCCCCGAGATCATCAAGCAGTTGAAACTGCAACCCCACCTTGAACTGGGCAATCTCAAGACCAAGCGAGACTACATCTATGTCGCCGACATGGCGCGGGGGATCATCCTGCTCTCCCAAACCGAACGCGCGAAGCCGTATGAGGTGGTCAATCTCGGCACCGGCCTTGAGTACTCCGGCGAAGAGTTGGTGCGTTCAATCGGCCGTAATCTCGGGCGGGAGATAGAGATTCGCGTGGACCAGGCGCGGTTTCGCCCGTCGGATAAGATGCACCAGCGGGCTTCGACCCGGCGGCTGCGGGAACTGACTGACTGGACGCCGCAGATCGGCATCGAGGAAGGTCTCCGGCTTCTCCTCCAACACGAAGGGATGATGTCATGAAAATCGCGCTCGTCACTGAATTGTTTCCGCCCAGCTTTGGCGGACAGGAAATTCGCTTCCAAGAGTTCGCCGAGGAGTTCGCCCGCCTCGGTCACGCGGTGGATGTCTTTACCATCGATCACACCGGTAAGCTGCCCGCCGAGGAGATAATCAACCGCGTGCGAATCTTCCGAACCTACCGCGATGCGAACTACTATAAGAAGGGATTTCTGGGCCGGCCGGTGCGCTCCATCCTGGGATTCACCTGGTCGCTGCTCGGGCGGCTCAAAGGCTATGATGGCATAGTCTATAATCAGTTCCCCGTACTGCCATCGCTGCTCTCGCGATGGATGGTGTCGCGGGGGACGGTGCGGGTGCTGGACTTTGTCGAGTATCGGCTGTCACTGCTGTGGCGGGTGATTAACTGGCTGCTGCTGCGCACGGTGGACCATGTGGTGTGCATCAGTGGTTCGGTGCAGGCGCTGGTGGCGGCCAACCTCGGGCGCGACGACCGCCTGAGTGTCATTCCTAGTTCGGTGTTCACGTCGCGCTTCCGCTCGAATGGCAAGCAACACATGGTGTTCCTCGGGCGGTTGGAGGCTCACAAGCATCCTGAGCACGCCATCGCCGCCGTCCTGGCGTTCAATCGCCTTTATGGCAAGGACGCGGAAATTCATCTTGTCGGTGGCGGGGGGATGCTGGAGGAGCTGAAGGTCCGGCACGCGCAGGATCGGAACGTGGTCTTTCATGGGTTCGTGAGTGACGAACAGAAGCTGGCGGTGCTGGCGAAGGCGCGCATTTTCATCCTGCCGTCGGAACGGGAAGGATTGCCCAAATCTATTATTGAGTGCATGGCCTGCGGCGTGCCGACGGTGACTACCGACTATCCCCAAAACGGTGGAAAGGACTTCGTCCATTCCACCGGCGTGGGCGTGGTGGCGAAGCCCGAACCGGAGGCGCCGGCCAAAGCCATCGCCGAGATCGAACACAACTATGCGGGCTTCGAAGCGAGATGCCTGGAGCTGCTGCCAGACTACGATGTTCCGGCCAATGCCCGACGTTACCTAAGCTATCTGACCTCCCGCCGATTGCGCCCGCTGTCCAGCGGGGTGCCTCCGGCGCCACGACCGACGCAAGCTTTGTCCATTCGCGTCGTCGCCCGGCCCGGCGCGGCAGTCACTCCCCTTGCGGTTGACGAAACCAAGTCCGGATGACTCATCGTCTCCAACTCAGTCCCCGGGAGTTCACCGCCAGCGCGCGGGGAAAGGGTGGGAGGCTGCCGATCTATGATGGCCTACGTGGTGGGAAAGCCATGAGTTGGCCAAATCAGAAAAACTGGCGGGGCATCCTCTTGTAGGAGTCGAGGTAACGAGACTCTCACCTTCTTCGTCGAGAGGCAGGTCCAACCCCCCCCAAGGCGCGTTTTGCAACCAAGTTCTGATCCCACACGCCCTGCCCAAGGCGGCCCCCGAGACTCAGACCGCTACTCGCGCAGAAAAGGTCAGAGTCTCGTTACCTCGACTCCTACAAGGGTGGGCGCTCCGTCCGCCAACGTAGTCGCCTCCTTCTCTCGGGGACGTTGGCCCCAGCCTGCGCCGTTTCGGCGCTCGGGTTCGCCTTTCGTCGTCTCCTGGCGGGGATTCGCAGCCGCTGCGGACGCGGACCGCCCGCGCGCCACACCGAGCGCCCACTCCGCGGCCCTACTTCGGAATCTGGTTCAGCGTGTAATAAGCCGCATCGTGAACCAGTCGCTTTCCCTCTGGCGACCGCACGCCGGGGAGGTGTAACTCATGCACATGCCCTTCCTGCAAGCCATCCACTACCAAACGCACACTCCGGCCATCCGCCGCCACCGTTGCTGACTTGATCGTCGGCTTGGTGCCGTCCACCTCGGGGCTGCCGTAGCTGCTTTGGTAAATGTAGGTGTAGGTCTCCATTTGATAACTCGCCGGGGAACTCGCGGAACCGGAATCCACCGCTGAGGTGAAGGCCAGTTCGAAGCCGTCGGGGCGGGCGCGCATTTCGGAAATCTCGAAGGGCTTCTTGCCGGTCCACACGAGGCGTTGCAGTGAGAAGGGTTTGCCGCCGCGCGCGCCCCAGCCGCGGTCTGAGCCGCCGACAAACAGTGAGCCATCGGGTGTCATCTCCAGACTTAGGCTTCCGGAATCAAAGCCCGCGCGGAAGGGGAAGCATGCACCTTGGTAGCGACCGTTCACCTTCTCCAACTGCACGCGCATCACCGTGCTGTGTGTCTGGTCGCCGACGAAGAGTTGGTTCTGGAAAATGCCGAACTTACCGCCGGTCGTGTCACACGCGATGCCGCTCGCGGACTGCCCCATCTTACGATACGGAAAAATAATCGGCGGCGGCATGAGCTGCGGAATCTTCTTCGCCTCGATGTGCATCCGGCTGCCGCTCTTCGGCTCTTCCGGCTGCTTCCCGAGCGCGTCGGTGAGTTTGTACCATTTGTTGCCCTGCGGGTTTCCCTGAAACGTTCCCGGCTCCAGATGCTTCAGCGCGCACGCGCCGTTCCACGGCCCCTGATTGTCCGTGTAAAACATGTCGCCCACCGCATTGGCACCGATGCCGCCCGGCGAACGCACGCCGCTGCACGTCGGCGTCACCTTGCCATCGTGCGAGACGCGCAGGCTCCAGCCGCGATAGGGATTCTCGCTCGTGAAAGACCCGGTCAGGCACAGGACGGTCCAGATGTTGCCGTCCTTGTCGAACTTCGAGCCGAACGCGTACTCGTGATAGTCCCCGTTGATCCCCCACGGATCCGCGATGGTCTCGAACACATCCGCGCGGCCCTTGCCCTTCGTATCCTTCATGCGCGTCACCTCGCAGCGCTGCACGCAATACAGCCAGCCCTCGCGAATCGTGAGGCCCAGGATTTCATGCAGCCCGCTCGCATAGAGATTGAACTTCACGTTCTCCGGCGGATTCGCGAACGCGCCCTCGACCATGTAGATCTCGCCGAGGCGCGTCGCCACCGCGAGCTTGCCGTCCGGCATTAGTTGCAGCGCGCTCGCCTCCAGCGTGATCCCCTTCGGAATCGGCAACGTGACGATCTGGTAATAGTCGCTCTCGGGCGGCGCGGTCTCAGCCGCGCGCACAATGTCCAGCGTCCCGACCACCGCGCCCGCCAGGCACGCGGTGAACCAATGCCCGAGCCGCAGCCAGCTTTTTGATTTCGTTGTCTTCATGAAAATCCTTACCACTTGAATTCCTCGACCAGTTTCGCCGCGCCGCCGCCGAACTTCACCGGCACGAGCACTTCCTGCTTGCCGCCCGACTCGCGCAGCACCGCCTTGCCCTCGCCCGTCACGCGCAGCTTCAGTCGTTCATCCACCAAGAAGCTCCCGTCCGCCTGCGCCACGATCTTCGCGCCCACCGCCGCGCGGAACCAGAGGTTCGCCACTGGCGTCGCGGCCTTGAGCGTCAGCGTGCGTTGCAAGAACGGATCGTCCTCGCCCGCGACCGCCGACGGGAAATCCTCGATCTCCACCGACTTGAACGAATAGCGGAACGTCGGCCGCTGCTGCTCATCCAGTCGGTACCCGCGCATCTGGAACTCCGCCTTCTTCCCGGCGTCGGTCGGCCACGCCGCCTTCTCATCCGCGAGCACCGCAAACTCCGGTCCCGCCGGCAGCTTGAGCACATTCCCGCCCAGCGGCTTCTCGAAGCCCACGCCGCGCCCCGTGCGATGCCGCGCCGCGTCGATGAACGCCCCCTGCCAGATCAGCGCCAACCGCACGTCGTTTGCATCGAACGCCAGATTCGCCTTCTCGGGATAGCCCACGCCGATCGCCCGCGAACCCGCGCCGTCGATGAAGTTCCGGTAAATCACCGCCTCGTTCGTCACCACGACCTCCATCTTGCCCTGCACCAAACCCGTCGGCAGGTCCGTGAAATTTTTCCGCGCCAGATACATCCACAGCGCGTCGATCTGCTTCTCGGTGTTGCCCGCGAGGATGTCCTTGTTCACCGCTTTTCCCTCCGGCCAGAACGGCGGCATCCGCGTCCCCGGCCGCAGCGACGCCGGATCAAGCAGATACCGGCGGAACCAGTCCCACTTCAACCGCTGCCCCGTTGTCGCGAGATCGAGTGCCGGGACGCCCAGCGATTTGTTCCCCGCAAAATTGTGACACGCGATGCACGACAGCCCCGTCGTTCCCACCAGCCGCCGCCCGTGCTTCGCGGCCTCCGCCGCGCCCGGCGCAAACCCGTTCGGCTGCGGCGGCGCATCGACCCGCGCGTCCGCCGACTCAAACGCCACCGGGAGATGCCCCACGTTCGCCGCGCCAAATTGCGGCATCCGCGTCGCCATGTAGGGCCGCACCGCGCCCCCTTCGGTGAGCACGGTCTTCATCCACGACGCCTGCAATTTCGCGCCCACCGCATGCAACGTCGGCGGCATCCGGCCTTCATCGCCCAGGTCCACCTCGCCGTTCACGCCGAAATAATCCGCGCGGGCCGTCCCCGGACCGCCCTGCCCGTCGCGGGCATGGCACGAAAAACAATTGAACGTCGCCAGTGTCCGCCCGACTTGCTCCTTGTGCCCGAGCGGCTGGCTCAAGGCCGCGCGTTTGGCGAGCGTCGCGCGCATCGCCGCGCGCTGGCTCGCCGTAAGATAAAACTGCGGCAGCCCCGGCGGCACCTGATCGGCCACGCAACTCTTCGCCGCCGCCGGATTGAGCGATGCGAAATCACGCGCCGAGAGCAAACCATCCGTCGGCACGCCCTTGACCTGGTGGCACGAGAAACAGTTCAGCGACACGAACAGTTCTTTCCCGCGCGCCACCTTCGCGTCATCGACCGCGAACTTCGTCTCGCCCAGCGGCAGCATCGGCCGGCCGAGATGCGAGAGGGCCTTCGCCGGAATCTCCTGCTTCGCCACGCCCGGCCCCTCGTAGGACACCTTCAACTCAAAACCCGCGCCGCCATTGAAAAACGTCACCAGAATCGGATGATCGCCCGCCGGCAGCTTGATCGTCCCCTTGCGTTCCTGCGCCGCATGCACCCCGCCGTTGTCCACGACCTTTGTGTCACCGATGTAGAGAAACGAACCGTCATCGGACGAAGTGAAAAACGTGTAATCACCCGCCTTCGCCAACGTGATCACGCCCGAGAATTTCAGGCCGAAATTGTCCTTCCGCTTCGCCGGTGTCACCACGAACCGCTCGACCGACCCGCTCGCCACGGGCTTGTCCTTGTCGAACTTGATCTTCGCGCCGTCGCCCGCCTCGAAGTACTCATACTTCAATCCCGCCGCCCGCACCGGCGCGCCCCCCGCGTCTGTCGCGGTCAACTGTGCGCGCTGGAGATACATCGCAATCGCCGTCGCCTCCGACTCGTTCAGGTTCATTGCCGGCATGCGCCCCGAGGGCCGCACCTTCAGCGGATTCATCAGGAATTTCGCCAGCTCCGACACCGTGGTCTTGCGCGCCTGATTGCCGAGCGGCACCGAAACCAGTTTCAGCGCCTCGAGATCGGGCGCTGCTCCGGCCGCGGCCGGCGGCGCTTCTTGCGGCGCATGACACGCCACGCAACCGACCGAATGGAACAACTGCTTCCCCCGCTGCACGACAAACAAATCCCCCGTGGGCGCCGCTGCCGCCGCCGGTGCCGGCATGATCGACGTGAGGAAATGCGTGAGCGCCTCGACCGCCTCCGCCTTCTCGCCCGCGGCCATTCCGTGCAGCACATCCGGCATCGTCGTGCCCGGCTTGTCGCCGTGCGGATTGGTGAGGAAATCGCGCAGATACTGCGGCGTGATCCGCAGCCCGCCCTCGCCGAGCGTCGGCGGACGCTTCGACGCGAGGCGCTGCTTCACCGGGTTCGCCGCCGCGTGGCAACCGACGCAGTTCAGTTCCGCGAGCAACAGTTCACCCGCGTCCACGCCTGCGACCTTCTCCGGCAGCAGGCCAAGAATGACGCCCGTGGGCTGATTCTGCCCGCGCGCGGAAACGGCGGGCAGCCACGCCACCAACCCCACGAGCAGGCCGGCGACGAGACGAACGGAAAGCGGCGACCGGCGGGTCGCGGAAGAAAAGCAGGTTCGCATGATGACAGCAGAGAGCAGGTTTATTGAGCCACGCGCGTGTGGGTCACACTGGCAGCGGGCGTGCCCGGACGCTGCGTCATCCGCGCCGACACGGGCAAGGATGAATTTCGGCGCGCAGCCACACTCCGGGGAAGCGCCGCTCGGTCTGCTCCCCTTTCTGCGTCCTTCCAAACTCTGGGGTATTCTGATCAGCGCGCCGGCCTAGGACCGGCTCCACAAAACACCGCAGAGCTTGGAAAGGCGCAGAGAACTTAACCAACGCGCGCCGTTCTCAGTGCCTCAACACTTCCCTGCCCCGCGCCGAGCTTTCCGTGACGTCGGGCGCTGCATGGATGATCCCAAACTGACAGCGACGACCGGGTGTTCGTCCCGGAGGGACACCGCAGGAAATTAGCCGGGGGCAAGACCGCGCCAGCGGTTGCCGCCCCCGGTTAGCGCGTGGAATGGAGTCGTGCCCCAGCGGGGCATCGAAGAAGATTCCCGTGTCACCAAACGCGAGGTGTCTGGCGAATTGCCCGTTGTCCTCAAACAGTCGGCGAACCCATACGCAGTTATGCCGCCATCGCCGCCGATCAAGCTTTGGTTCGATTTCTTCGATGCCCCGCTGGGGCATGGAGCAACTTTGGAAGTTTACCGGGGGCTGCGTCCGCTGACGCGGCCTTGCCCCCGGCTAATTTCCTGTGGTGTCCCTCCGGGACGGGAAGAGCGTCTTCGCGCAGATCCGCCCTTCCCGTTCGTCATTCGCCATTCATCATTTGTCACTCCTCTCTCCGGTGCCCGTCTTGACGCTGCGGAGGGGGAACCCCATTCTCCGCCGCATGAAAATCCAACCGTTTCACTTCGCACTCGTCTTCCTCGCCACCGCCCTGATTTCACGGGCGTCCGATAGCTGGCCTGAGTTCCGCGGCCCGACCGGCCAGGGCATCTCGGCGCTCAAACAACTGCCCACTGAATGGAGCACCAACAAGAACATCGCGTGGCGGCAGGAGATTCCCGGCGCCGGTTGGTCCTCGCCCGTGTTGCATAACGGCCGCCTCTATCTCACCTCCGCCGTGAAGCCGGCCGACGCCGCCAAACAATCGCTGCGCACGCTCTGCCTCGATTCCAGCACCGGCAAAATCATCTGGAACACCGAGGTGTTTCAGGACGACGTCTCGAAAGGCCACGGTAAAAACAGCCAGGCCAGCCCGACGCCAATCCTCGCCGCCGATCGCCTTTACGTGCATTTCGGCCACCAAGGCACCGCCTGCCTCGACCTCGCCGGCAAGGTGCTCTGGAAAAACAACGAGCTTCGTTACTCGCCCGTCCACGGCAACGGCGGCTCGCCCGCGCTCGCCGGTCAGGCGCTGATTTTCAGCGCTGACGGTGGCAAAGACCCGTTCATCGCCGCCCTGGACCGCGACACCGGCAAGCTGCTCTGGAAAACCAAACGCGAGACCACCGCCAAGAAACAATTTTCATTTAGCACGCCGCTCGTCATCGAGGTGAACGGCAAACAGCAGGTCATCAGCCCCGGCAGTGGCGCGGTCTGCGCGTTTGATCCCAAGGACGGCAAGGAACTCTGGCGCGTGCGCTACGGCGAAGGCTACTCCGTCATCCCGCGCCCCGTCTTTGGCCACGGTCTGCTCTTCCTCGGCTCGGGCTACGACCAGCCGTGGGTGTACGCCATCCGCCCCGATGGCAGCGGCGATGTCACCGACACGCACGTCGCGTGGAAGCTGAGCAAAGGCGCGCCGAATACGCCGTCGCTCGTGCTCGCGGGTGACGAGGTTTATTTTGTGTCCGATGCCGGGGTCGCCAGTTGCGCCGACGCCAAGACCGGCAAAGTCCACTGGCAGGAACGCGTGGGGGCCGGCTGCTCCGCGTCGCCGATTTACGCGGATGGAAAAATCTACATCCAGGACGAAGCCGGCCTCGGCGTGGTCTTGGCGGCGGGCAAGGAATTCAAGGTCCTGTCGAAAAACCCGCTTGGCGAACGCACCCTCGCCTCCTACGCCGTGGGCGATGGGGCGCTGTTCATCCGCTCCGCCAAAAATCTCTATCGCATCCAGGCCGCGAACTGAGCCGCGCTGTTCAGCCCGCGCCCCCCTCATTCACACGCAACCCAACCCTCTGACACCATGGCCACCTACACTTACGAAACCATCCCCGCCAATCCGAAGCAGAAACCCCGCCGCCTCGAGCTGCAGCAGAAGATGACCGAACCGGCGCTCACGAAAGACCCCACGACCGGCGAACCCATCCGCCGCGTCATCACCGGCGGCACCGGCAACATCTATCGCGGCACGAGCATCCTCTCGATGAACGTGAAGCGGAAACACTGAGACGCGGCGGGGGATGAAGCTCAAAGCTCAAAGCTTAAAGCTCAAAGAAAGTTTCAAGCACCAAGCGCCATCGGAACCAGTCTGGTTCTTGGACATCAGGCGCGGGCACCTTGCGCGCCGCGCGTGAATTCCGATGGGTATCCGAGGACACCACCCATGAGCATCCAGAGAGTCGTTCCCAACATTCAGACTGACCGCTTCGACGAGAGCCGCCGGTTCTACAAGGAGTTCCTTGGTTTCGAGATCGCCATGGACATGGGGTGGATCGTGACGTTTGCCTCCGCCAGCAATCCCACGGCCCAGATCACGCTTCTTGCGCCCTCGGATTCCGCAATCCCGCATCCGCAGATGTCCATCGAGGTCGCCGATGTGGATGCCGTTCACGCCCAAGCCGTCGCGCGCGGCCTTCCGATTGCCTACCCGCTGACCGACGAGCCGTGGGGCGTCCGCCGCTTCTTTGTCACCGATCCGAATGGCGTGGTTATCAATGTGATGAGCCATCGCAAATGACGCGGCCGAATTTGCTCCGATGAACCCGGTGCCAGTAACCAAGCGGCCGCTGGTCTTGAAGCTTGGAGCCTTTGAACTTCCCTTGAGCTTTGAGCTTTAAGCTTGGAGCTTCCCGCGCCGGTCTCCGCCAAACACCCCATGCAACGTCTGGGCAAAAACCAAGGCGGTTATTTCGGCGAGACCGTCGCCATCAGCGACGTGCTCCAACACATCGTCGCCACCGCCACCCGGCACGGCTGGCGGCTGGAAAATTTCCTCCAGACCGACACGCTCACACTTCCCGCCCTCCACCGCCGCAGCGCCACGGCGACCCGCCGCATTTACATTTCCGCCGGCATCCACGGCGACGAGCCGGCGGGACCGGCGGCGATTTTGCAGTTGCTGGAGCAAAACGACTGGCCCTCCGACGCCGACCTTTGGCTGTGCCCGTGCCTCAACCCCGCGGGCTTCGCTCTCAACCGCCGAGAGAACAACACCGGCATCGACCTCAATCGCGAATACCACGCGCCCACCGCCACCGAAGTCCAGGCCCACATTCGCTGGCTCGACGGCCAGCCTGACTTCGACCTTGCCCTCTGCCTGCACGAAGACTGGGAATCCCACGGCTTCTACCTCTACGAATTGAACCCCGACGGACTCCCCTCCCTCGCCGAAAAGATCATCGCCGCCGTCGCCCCCGTCTGCCCCATCGACCTCTCGCCCGTGATCGAAACCCGCCCCGCCCACGGCGGCATCGTGCGCCCCGACGTCGATCCCCTTTCGCGTCCGCAATGGCCGGAAGCGTTCTACCTGCTGCAACATAAGACGCGCCTTTCCTACACGCTCGAAGCGCCCTCCGACTTCCCTCTCGCCACTCGCACCGCCGCGCTCGCCACCGCGGTGAAAGCCGCGCTACAGGCGTTCACCGTCCACCGCGAAGAGTTGTAAGCGGCGCCGATGGAGAAGCTGCCGCCGCCCCGGTGCGCGGGCGGTCCCCGCCCGCAGCGCGTCCACATGGCGAGAGTCGTTGGTTCCTTCTTTCGCTCCCCTTGCTCTTCACGCGCTGCGACCGGGGACCGGTCGCGCTCCGCTGGGGCGCGGCTCCACCGCGGTCGCCGGGTTGATGTCCCTTCTCCTCTCTACCCACCCACCACTCGCCGCGCGCCGTGGAAATTGTTCCGGTAATAACTCTCCTTGATCGAATTGAACGTCACCCCGCGCGAACTGCTGGCGTGGGTGAAATACGAGCTGCCGACATACACGCCCACATGCGTGATCGTGCTGCTGTTGGGCGAACGGAAGAAGACCAGGTCGCCCGGCCGCAGGTCGTCCTGCGAGACTCCGCGACCCAGATGAAACTGGTCCTGCGACGTGCGCGGCAGGTTCACGCCCGCCACCCGCCGGTACAGCACCGTGGTGAATCCGGAGCAGTCGAAACCATTGGCATCATTGCCTCCAAAGCGGTACGGCGTGCCATACCAACGCTCGGCCTCCGTCTTCCACGGACTGGGCGGCGCGGTGATCTGCATCACGGGCTGGCGCGGACCGGGCGGCCGCGCGGCGAGCGCGAGCGACGGCTCGGAAGCCACCCGGCGCGCCGGCGCACGCCGCGCCGGCCGCACCGTTTCGCAACCCGTCACGACGAAGCTCACCGCGATCAGCCCCAATAGCAGCAACCGCCGCAACTGCGTTCCGCCTGCGCGAACGGCGAAATAACCACACGCGAACGCCAAAATCCGACGGGGAGCGCACGCGGCCCGCGTGCCGTTTTGGGCGGCCCGCCCAAAACCTCGTTCCCCGGTCTGGCATTTCTTCCGCGAGAAAAAGTTAGTGGGACGAAGTTTTCGGCGGGCCGCCGAAAACAGCACGCCAGCGGCGTGCGCTCCCCAGACGGCCGGGCTGCGCCCGACGCCAACTTTGGAGTTCGGGCGGAACCCGGTGGAATCGAAAACCACCCGGCAATCACTGGATATTTCTGCGCGCATTGCCGCGCATCGTTGGCGAATCCGCAAAGACCCGTCAACGGAGGATGATGGCGTCGCCCACCCCGAGATCGAGCGTCACCACGGTCTTGTCGCCCTCGCGCCGCAGCGTCGCCTTGCCGCCCGAAGCCAGCTCGACTTTCGCCGTCGGCACCGGCACGGAGAGCGTGACCTGCAAGCCCGCGAGCGCCTTGCCGCTCCAGTTCGAGAGCACCACCGCCGTGCCCGATTTCGCCTCGAGCACGCTCGCATCAACGAGCGGATTCGAGCACGTCACCGACCGCGCCACGTCCCGCGCGGGCAGGCCGATCAGCGCCGCCGTGGCCGCGTGAAACTCGGTGGGAATGAAATGCGCCATCGCGTCATCCGTGCTGCCGCGATCCACCGGCCGCTTGGGAATCGCGGGCTTCGCGTAGCTCAAGCCCGGCAGAAACGCGCAGTAGATCGCACGCCCGGCCCCGGCGGTCTTCATCGTGATGGCCGGCGATTGATCGCCGAACTTCCCGACCACCTGCGCCCCCGACGCGGTGATCCGGCTGATCGCGCCGAAGACCGGGATGTACTGATTTCCGGTCGGCGAGATCCACGTCACGTTCTCGAGCGCGGTCGCGAACGGCAGGTCCTGTTTCTCCAACGCAATCGGCTGGTTCGTCGCCACCACGAGGCTGCTCTGCTGCACGCCGAACAGATTCTGCAACACAATGTTCGGCTCGTTGAACTCATCGCGCATCCCCGCGCCCGCCGACGCGAAGAGCTGGCCGCCCGCCTCGACCCATTTCGCCAGCGCCTGCGCCGCCGGGCGGCTCACGTTCGGATCCGCGAGATAGAGCACCTTGTAGCCGGCCAGCGTGCCCTTCAGCGCATCGGCCTCGTCCACGATGTCGAGCTGCAACTGCTGGTGCCGCGCGGCGAGATACAGCGAGCGTTTGTTCGGTCCGAACGGCCCCGAGTGGTTGTGCCACACGTCGCCGGTCTCGCTGTACCACAGCGCCGCGTTGCCCGCGCGCGGCCGCCCGTCCTGCACGATGTCCTCGAAGCGGGTGAGTTCGTGGAGACCCTGCTTCACCTCGAGAAACATCTCCGGCAACGAGACGTGATTCTCCGTGTAGGCGGCCTGCACGGGCCGGAACTCGAACAGATTCACAATCGTCATCCCGTGCCCGAGCGCGCCGTAGAAGAGCCGCCGCCAACTGTTCGGCGTGTTTCCCGGCCAATGCGGCATCACGTAGAAATGGCTCTCACGCTTCGGATGATAGCGGTTCGCCGCGCGCGCCAGATCGAGCAGGATGAACGTCGCCTGCTGCGACACGATGGGCACCTGCCAGGTGTAATCCTCGCTCCACGGCATCGTCATGCCGTTCTCGCGAAACAGCGAAATCCACTGATGCGCCGTGCCGAGATACGAGGCCGCGCCGTGATGCGGCGAAAAGTTCGCGCCGGTGTCCGCGTTTGGGAGGGCCTTTTTGATCAGGTCCGTGCGCTGTTTCAGATTCTCGATGCCGTACTGAAACCCATAGAGCTGCGAGAAATAATGCTGCCGCGGACTCTTCGTCGCCGCGTCGCGTGCCCGGGTGAGTTCGACCTTTGCCCAGTCGCCGCCCGCGCCCGGCACGATCTCCTCGGGCCGCAGCCCGCGCGCCTTCGCCCACTCGCGAAACGCGGCGTGCCCCGCCGCATTCACCGGCGGCGCGGCCAGTCCGATTTCGTCCCCGAGACTCACCGTGCGGATCGCGGCGAGGTCCGTGCCCGCGGCCTTCAGCCCCTCGAAATGCGCCGCGAGCTTGTCCGTCCAAACGCCGCGCACGTCGATGTATTCGGCGTTCGAGCGCCCGATGCCTTTCCCCTTCTTGGACCGCACCACGAGGCTGAACTGCTGGCTGAAATCATCGCGCGCCTGGCTGAATTTCGCGTCGTCGGGCCGTTCCTCAAACGTGTAGCCGTAGATGATCGTGCGCTGCGGCGGCTGCCCGGCCACGGGTTTTTGTTTCAGGAATCCGAGCAGATCGTAGAGCACCTGGTCGCTCGTGCGAATGCGCCGCGAGTAGCGCGTGTTCCCGTCGTAGGCCAGCTCGAACGACGCCGCCGTGCTGGGAAAACTCGCGATGGATTGGATTTCCCCGGCGGCGCTTTTCACGCCGAATTCCAGCACGTAATCCAGCGCCTCCGTCTTCTCCGCAGACGCCGCGGCGACGCGCCATTGCCCGTCGTTCATCGTGTCCAGCAGGCTGCCCACTTCCTCCCAGCCGGTGGTCTGTCCCGGATCGGCCACGATCGTCCGCGGCTTCCACGCGCGCTGATGCACCCAATACGGCGAATGCTCCGTGCCATTGCCGAGCTTCACCGTCACGGCCGCGCGGGCATTGCGATTTTTGAGTTTGAGAAACACATCGCCCGACTGCGTGAGCAAGCCGTCGAGGGGCAGATAGCCTTCCTTCTTGATCCGCGCCTTCACGTCGGCCTCGTCCATCGTCAGCAGGATCGCATCGACGTTGCGACGCGCGGCCGGCTCGGGCTGCGCCTCGGCGATCAGCGTCACCCGCGCGCGGCCCGGTTGCAGCTCGGCGAACGCGTCGTCACCTTCCCACACGGTGTTTTCCACCGCGCCCCAGTTCCAACCGACCTCCGGTTTCACGCCGCTGTGGAAGGCCCACACCTTCGGCTGCTCGCGCCCGCCATACGGCCGGTCCAGCCGCACCTGCCCGGCCTGTTCGACGCGAATGCGGAACCGCGTTTCGAAGCGGTAACACGCCTCATAGCGCGCCAGCACCAGATAACGCCCGGCCTTGGCCACCTCCATCTCGATGGTCGCCTCCGTGCGCTTGCATTGTTCCGGCGCGCCGAGAAACGCCTTCCGGCTGAGGAACGTGATCGCAAAGGTCGCGGCGTAATAATTCTCGCCCCAGTTTCCCGGTCGCCACCCGACCTCCTCCGGCTTGCCCACTTGGAATTCCTCCGCCTCCAACAAAATGCTCCCGTCCGGCTGCGCGAGCACCGGCGCCGCGCCGCGATAGCCCGGCGCCCGCGCCGCCATCTGCTCGAACTCCGCCGCGCCGAGCGACGTGGAAAGCAGCACCGCCACCACGGCGCAGGCGCTCAGAAACGGGCGCAGGAAGCGGTGGAGAAAGGGCGGGAGGCAGCGGGGGGACACAGAAAATGACAGGGATTTCATGGTGGGTTTTGGGTGCAATGGCCACGTCGGACGGCACCTGATGCGGGTTTCTTCGTGCGCAAAAAAAGCGCTGGAACGTCCCGCGTACGCTTCCCAAAACGAGCGGCCGCGTGCTGGAGATGCGGGAGGAGACCCCGTGAGTAGCGCTGAAAATGGAGGCAACGCGCGCACCCTCCCTCGCGTCCGCTTCGTGCCTCCGGCACGCGCCCACTGGCCACCTGATTCGCCCCGGCGCACCGACCACGTCGCGAGCCACCGCACTCCATAATGCCTGCCTCCCCGCACCGGCTTTTAATCACACCCCCGCTCATCGCACGATCCCCTGCGAGGTTGCGCCACGGGGCGCGGGTCCGTAACGTCGCCGCAACGTGAGCGCACTGACTTCTTATACCTGCACGCTGACGCCGGAACAGGGCGCGGCGCTGGAGGCGTATTTGCGGGACGAGGGCTTCGAATTGCGCACGGTGCCGTATGCGCGGATTGCCGGGCAGAAGCCCAAGGTGAACGTGGTGCTCTATCAAAGCGGCAAGCTGGTGGTGCAGGGCAAGGAGACGCAGGAGTTCGTCGAGTTCACGTTGGAGCCGCAAATTCTCCAACAGGCGCGGCTGGGCTACGAGGCGGTGCTGAATCCCGAACTGCTGCTGCCGCGACTGGGCATTGATGAAAGCGGCAAGGGGGATTTTTTCGGGCCGTTGTGCATCGCGGGCGTGTATGTGAACGCGGCGGTGATCGAAGCGTGGAAGGACTCCGGGATTCGTGACTCGAAAAACATCTCGAGCGACAAGCGCATGGCGGAACTGGCGGAGCTGATCCGCGACACGCCGGGCTGCGTGTGCGACGTGGTGGTGATCGGCAATCCCGCCTACAACCGGCTCTACAAAACGATGCGCAGCGTCAACGCGATGCTGGCGTGGGGCCATGCGCGCGTGATCGAGAATCTCCTGAAGCAACGGGCGCGGATGAACCCGCTGCCGGTGCGCGCGATCAGCGATCAGTTCGCGCAGGATAAGCGGACGGTGGAGCGGGCGCTGATGGACCTGGGCCGCGAGATTGAACTGGTGCAGCGACACAAGGCCGAGGCGGACGTGGCGGTGGCGGCGGCGTCGATCCTGGCGCGGCACGCGTTCGTGACGCAGCTCGGGGCGCTCGGGAAGAAGTTCGGGCAGGTGTTTCCGAAAGGCGCATCGGCGGCGGTGGATCAGGTGGCAAAGACGTTTTTCGAGCAACGGGGCGTGGGTGAATTGGAGCAGGTGGCGAAGCTGCATTTCCGCACGGCGCTGCGGGCGCAGGGCCTGCCGGAACCGCCGAAGGTCGAGTGGCGGAAGAAGGTGTGAGCGGATGAGGGTGTGGGCGTGGGCGTGAGGGAGCGCCGCGGGACGGAGCGAACGAGAGCACGGAAGCCGGGGTGCGGGTAGGAAACGGGTGAAGATTTTATGAGCACGACATTGAATTATCTGGGCGCGGTTTTTCTGGTGATCACGGCCGTGGTTTTGCTGGCCGGGTTGGGCTGGCGACGGCTGGCGGCGGGCGGATTGATCGCGCTGTTCGCGGCGGTGGGCGCGGGCGTGGTGTTCGGGGCGTTGGCGTACCGGTTCGCGCTGTGGTTCAACCCGACGGTCGGACATGGAACGGGCGCGGTGCTGGCGGGCTTCGGCGTCGGGGCCGTCGCGGCGCTCATCGTGCTGGTGCTGACGCTGGTGTGGCTGGTGCGGACCAATCGTGTGGCGCTGGAGCGGGCGGCGGTGTCGCGTCTCTGGCTGCTGCTCGGGGCCGGGGGCGTGGTCGTGGTCGGCCTCTGGGCGGCAAAGCTCGTCGTGAAGGCCAATCCCTCGCTGGCTTCGACCGATCAACTGGCCCGGTCCTTTGCCGAGACGACGCGCCCGGATCTCGAAGACGAACTGGTGCGCCGCCGGCAGGACGCCGTGCCGAGCATCCTCGAGGTGTTGGAGAATCGCGCCACGCTCGCGACGGAGGAGGATGAGCGCGTCGAGCCGGCGCAACTGGCGCAACTGACCCGCGTGCTGGGCAAGATCGGCGGGCCGGAGGCCCTCGAGGCGTTGAAGAAACTGCTGGCTGACGATCCGCTGCCCGAGGTGCGCGTGGCGGCGGCGCTCGCCCTCGCCGAGCATCATGATGCCTCCGGGCTGCCGCTGATTGTCGAACAGCTCGAACAACGCCGCGATCCCGATTGGCGGCAGCAGCAGCCCGCCATGCTCCGCGCGCTCGGGGAACTCAAGGCCACCAATCACATCGGCGTGATTCGCGCGGCGCTGGCCCCGAGCACCAACGGCCCCGCCGGTTCGGTCCCGAGCTTTCTGCGCCTCCGCGCCGGCGTCACGGCGCTGGCGGCGATCAACACCGACGAGGCGTGGGCCGTCATCGGCGAGCTGGCGGTCAGCCCCGCGAAGACGCGGCGGACGCTGGTGATGGGTGCATTGGAGCACTGCCCCGGGCCGCGCGCGACGCCGCTGCTGCTGGCGGCGCTGAACGATCCCGAACCGACGGTGCGCGACGCGGCCTACGTGTCCCTGTTGCGCAGCGAGCCGAAGGTCAAGGGCGCGCTGGAGAACAAATGGAGCGAGGCCAACGCGCAGAAGGTGCGCGAGCTGTTGAAGCCACCGTCCGTCGCGCCGTGAGGGACGACCGCCTTGCCATGATACGGCCCGAACGCGGCGAGCTGCGCCGGATTTTGGCAGGCGAATGAGGGCAGACGAATGGGGAGCGGATTTGGCGGACCATTGGTCCGGCGGCAGAACGGGGGGTGCTTCGGAAGCTTCCACCGCTGATTTGGGATGCGTGTTGCGAGCGTAAACTGCGGAGATCTCCCGCAGATTCAGGCCGGCCACGGATGTGGGATCGGAGATGTTTTTTTTGGATTTTCTTGCCGCAACCGGCCGGCGGCGGGAACCGAGGCGGATCGGAACACCCCAAAGGTCGGAAGGGCGCAGCGCGAGGCTGTGCCGGGAGCGATGGGGGCCGCGCCTGCCGTCGGCGGTCGCTCGCCAATCGGTTCGGGACGCGCACTTTTCGCTGCGGACGTGGAGGCGGCGGTTGACTTGTGGTGAGCCAGTCCCTAAAAGCCTGCGAACATTTTTTTACGGAGAATCATTATGCCGCCCAAAACCACCGAGAAGCTCGCCGTTGCCGACAAAGCCACTTCCGAAGCCGCCAAACTGAGTGCCGCGCGGTCGCGTGATTTGGAGGAGGCGATCTCGTCGATTCAGAAATCGTTTGGCGAGGGGAGCATCATGCGACTCGGGGATGCGCGGGCCAACCGGCACATCGAGGTGATCCCGACGAGTGCGCTGGCGTTGGATTTGGCGCTGGGTGTCGGCGGGCTGCCGCGCGGGCGGGTGATCGAGATTTTCGGGCCGGAATCGTCGGGCAAGACGACGCTGATGTTGCATGTGATCGCCAATGCGCAGAAGGCGGGCGGGACGGCGGCATTTATCGATGCGGAGCACGCGCTGGATCCGGGTTACGCGAAGAAGCTCGGGGTGAATCTGGATGATCTGCTGGTGTCGCAGCCGGACAGCGGCGAGGAGGCGCTGACGATTTGCGAGACGCTGGCGCGGTCGAATGCGCTGGATGTGATCGTGGTGGATTCGGTGGCGGCGTTGGTGCCCAAGGCGGAGCTCGAGGGCGAGATGGGCATGGCGACGATGGGCATGCAGGCGCGGCTGATGAGCCAGGCATTGCGGAAGCTCACGGCGATTTTGAACAAGTCCAAGACGACGTGCATTTTCACGAATCAGTTGCGCGAGAAGGTGGGCGTGATGTTTGGCAATCCGGAGACGACGCCCGGCGGGAAGGCGCTGAAATTTTACGCGAGCGTGCGGTTGGACATCCGCCGCAAGGACACGCTGAAGGACGCGGCGGGCAACGCGACGGGCAATCACGTGAAGGTGAAGGTGGTGAAGAACAAGGTGGCACCGCCGTTTGTCGAGGCGGAGTTCGACATCATTTACAACCACGGGATCAACAAGGAAGGCAGCATTCTTGAGGTCGGCATCGAGGACGGCGTGGTGGAGAAGAAGGGCGCGTGGTTGCAGTTCGCCGGTGAGTTGATCGGGCAGGGGAAGGACGCGGCGCAAAAGGCGATGGCGGAGAAGCCGGAGCTCGCGGCGAAGATCGTCGAGGCGATCCTGGCCAAGCGGGCGGCGGCGTTGGTGGTGGCGGAGAAACCGGTGGTGGCGGAGAAGGCGGAGAAGTAGGAGCGGGGGCGGGGTTTTTAGCCGCAAAGAACGCAAAGAAACGCAAAAAAGGGGACGGGCCGGGAGGGATGGGATGCGGACCGGGTTACGCCTTGGGCCAGGGTTCTGGGGCGTTTCTGTTTTGCGCCGCTTTGCGTTTCTTCCGGCAATTCCGTTTCCGAGTTGGCGCGCGGCGCGCTTACGACGGCAGCGGTTGGCCGACGTTGATGCCGTGTTTCAGGCAGTAGGCGCCGTTGGTGACGTATTTGTCGGCCCAGTGTTTGAGGCCGGCGCGTTGTTCGGGCGTGAGGGTTTTTACCACTTTGGCGGGGGAACCAAGGACGAGGGATCCCGGTGGCGCGATGAAGTTTTGGGTGACGAGGGCGTTGGCCCCGACGATGCACTGGGCGCCGATTTGGGCACCGTCGAGGATGGTCGCGCCCATGCCGATGAGGCATTCGTCGCCGACGGTGCAGGCGTGGACGATGGCGGAGTGACCGACGGTGACCCAGTTGCCGATGAGGCAGGCGAAATCGTCGGCGAGATGGACCACGGCGTTGTCCTGGATGTTGGAGTGGTGGCCGACGACGATGCGGTTGATGTCGCCACGGAGGATGGCGTTGTACCACACGCTGGAGTAATCGCCGAGGGACACGTCGCCGAGGACGACGGCAGTCTTGGCGAGATAAACGCCGGTGCCTAAGGTTGGCGGTTTGCGAAGGAACGTCTCCAATTGCTGCTCAAGCTTGTTCATGCCGGAGAGTTAATCGCAGGGCGGACGGTTGGAAATAGAAAACCCGCCCGGACTGGAGTCCGGACGGGCCGAGAGGGACCTGGTTGGGGGCCGAAGTTACCAACAACCCCGACCAAAACCACGGCGCCCGAAGCCACCGCCGTAGCCAAATCCGAAACCGATCGAGACGACGGGCGGTGCGCAATACATCGGTGGCGCAACGTAATACCGCGGTGCCGGTGCGTAATAGACGGGCGGCGCGTAATAAGTCACCACCGGTGCGGGAACATACTGAACCGCCGGGTATTGTACCGTTGGCGGCGGCGCGTAATAGGTGGGCGCGGGCGGTTGATAAACCATCGGCGGCGGGCCGGCGGGCGCGGCATAAACCGGCGCGTAGGCGGGCTGCGTCGCCGCCGCAACCACCGAGAAAGCCGCCAATCCGGCGAGCACCTTGCCCGCCGTCGCCCATTCGCGATCGCCCGCCCGGGTGTCAGTGACGGCGGCCGCTGCCACCGCCACTGTTGTCAGAATCAGAGTTAATTTTTTCATAAGGTCAGATTGTTGAACTGTCGGCGGTGCGACGGTTTCGGTTGCCACCTATTCAGCGCGCGCCTATAAGCAAGCTGGCCAGCAGGCCAGCCATGACTTCCGATCCCGGCCACCACCAACCCGGCGGTTTCAAACACCGCCGCATCCCGCGGTCGTTCAAGGAACTGACACCGACCAACGCCTTCAATCCGCGCACCTTTTTTCACGAGATGGTGTGGAAGGCGTTGCTCACCAAGCGGGCCGGCCACCACAAGCGTCCGGCGTTTCCGACGCTCACGAAGGGGCAGGTGGCGCTGACGTGGATCGGCCATGCGTCGTTCCTCGTGCAGTTCACGGATTTGAACGTGCTGATCGATCCGAATTTTGCGAACTGGATCTTCCTGCTGAAACGGATCAAGCACTCGGGTCTCAAGATCAAGGACTTGCCCCCGATTGACCTGGTGTTATTGACCCACGCGCACTTCGATCATTTTCACAAACCGAGCATCCGCAAGCTGCCCGCACCCAAGATCGGTGTCATGCCGTGGGGCATGGGCGAACTGGCGCGCGGGTTGGGATTCGAGCGGATCATCGAGTTGAAATGGTGGGAAAGTTTCTCGCACGGAGACTGGAAAGTGACCCTGACGCCCTGCCAGCACTGGGGCGCGCGGATGCTGCATGACCATCACCGGGGCTATGGCGGCTTCGTGCTGGAGCACCAGGGACGTACCGTGTACCACGCGGGCGACAGCGGGTATTACGAAGGTTTCAAGGAGATTGGTCAGCGCCTTGCCCCGGAGATCGCGCTGCTGCCGATTGGCGCCTATTACCCGGAATCGTTTCGCAATGTTCACATGGGGCCGGACGAGGCGATCAAGGTGTTCCGCGATGTCCGGGCGCGCTGGCTGGTGCCGATGCACTACGGCACCTTCAAGCTCTCGTTTGAGGATGTGGAAGAGCCGCCGCGGTGGTTGAACGAGATCGCGGCGCGTGACGGATTAACCGAGCACATCCGCATTCTCGAAGAGGGTGTGCCGTCAGTGTTTTGATCCTTGGAGGGTTGATAAATGGTGGAAATCTCAGGCGGTTGAACGACCGCTGGGAGCCTTCTGCCACGGGCTTTGCTCTTCCTTTTGCCGGCCACACCTAGCTTTTCCGATGCGTTCCCGGAAAAAATCTAAAAAAACTGTTGTCAATCCCCCGGCCCCTACCTAGGCTCACCCGCTAATGCACCGTTTTGGTGCTCGGGTAAATCGTCTGTTACCCAACTAAAACGAACAGTCACGACCGGTAAACCAGTAAACAAACACCGTAGCAGGAACTAACTGTAATGAAGATCAATAAATGGACACTCGGGCTGGCCGCCGCTGGCGTGGTCAGCTTTGGAGCCGTAGCACAAGCAGAAGAAGCCAAGGAATCCCTCAAGACCGCCATCGCTTCCACGACCATCAGTGGTTATGTGAATACGTCGGTCCACTATAACCCCAAGCAAAATCTGGCCCCCGGGTATGCGATTGGCGCGGGCAAGCAAAACGGCTTCAACCTCGACGTGGTCAACGTGACCCTCGAAAAGGCCCTTGGCGAAGGAGAGTGGGCGGCTGGTTACAAGGCGGAAGTGCTCTTTGGACCGGATGCGAATCAGCTCGGGGTGAACTCGGCTGGTACCGCCACCAGCGATCTCGGCATCAAGCAGGCCTATGTGAACCTCCGCATACCGGTGGGCAACGGTCTCGAAACCAAGCTCGGTGTGTTCGATGCGTTGATTGGCACTGAGACCTTCAATGCCGGCAGCAACCCGAACTATACCCGTGCATGGTCCTACACCATCGAACCCTTCCAGCACACCGGTCTGCAGGCCAGCTATCGCTTCTGCGAATGGATGAGCCTGTCGGCGGCCTTGGCAAACACCACCACCTCGGTGATTAATGGTCGTCCGGGCGGTGCGGGCGGCAACCGGGGCAACATCTCCCACACTGCCCTTGTCAGCCTGACGGCTCCTAAGAGCACTGGATCGTTGGCGGGTGCCACCCTCAACTTCGGCTACCTCGGTGGTCGTGCGAATGGCGCTGGCGCGCCTTCGGCTTACAACCTGTATGCCGGTGCCTCCATTCCGTTGCCTGTCACCGGGCTTTCGCTCGGCTTGGCCTATGACAAGCGCATCGTGCCGAACGTTGGTGCGGCAAAGAACAACGACGACGATGTGTACGGTCTCTACCTCTCCTATCGTGCGACCAAGAAGCTGACGCTCAATCTGCGTGGCGAATATGCTGACTTGAACTCCGGTGCGGCAGCCGTTAGGGCAGGCACTGAGGTTTTGGCCGGAACGCTTACCGCGGACTATGCCTTGTGGGTGAATGTCATCACTCGGCTGGAGTATCGCATCGATCACGATCTCTCGGGCAATCGAGGCATTTTCAATGCACCGGCCGCTGCTGCCGCCCAAAAGTTCAACAACTCCCATCTGCTCGCTCTGAACGTCATCTACAAGTTCTAAGCAAGCTTAGAATATTCCAGCCCCTTCCGGCCAGTCCGGAAGGGGTTTTTTGCTTTCTACCTTGATCTGTCCCGCGGCACCCAACCTGCCTTCATCACTACCCGGTCAGTCCTCCCCATCCCGCAGATTTCCCACTTCGGCACAGACTCCGCGCTTGCTCTCTTTAACGAAGTTAAGGACGGCCAGTGACGCCTCGCTCGTGAATTCCGTGTGCGCCAGAGTTAGCGCCGCTTTCAGTGAGTGACCGCTGCGGAATAAGGCGTGATAGAGCCGCCTCAATTCCAGCCGCTGTTCGCTGGTAAATCCCGCCCGCCGGAGTCCGATGGTGTTCAAGCCACAGATGCCGTTGTCGCCGCGGGCAATGGTGTAGGGCGGAAGATCCTTGCTGATGGCCGAGCCACCCTGCATCAGCGCCAGCGTGCCCACCCGCACGAACTGATGCAGCAGACAGTTGCCCGAGATGAACACCCGATCCTCTACCGTGACATGCCCGCCGAGCAGCGCCCCGTTGGCGAGGATTACATGGTTTCCAATCACCGAGTTATGCCCGACATGACTGTGCGCCATCAGGAAATTGTGCGAACCAATCACCGTGTCCTCCGCCAGTTTGTTCGAGCGATGGACGGTCACATGTTCCCGAAATACATTGCCCGCGCCGACGCGCAGTCGGGTCGGCTCGCCGTGATATTTCAAGTCTTGCGGCGCATCCCCGATCACACAGCCGGTGTGAAACTGATTGCCCGCGCCAATGCTCGTGTTCCCGGTCAGATGCACCTGCGGCCCGATGCGGCAATCCGCGCCCACCACCACCGCCGCGTCGATCACCGCGTATGGACCGACACTGACACTCGGGTGAACCTGCGCGTCGGGATGAATGATCGCCGTGGGATGAATCAGTGACATGGCCGGGTTTGGGTTAGGTGGTAATCGTGGCAGCGGCGGGTTAGCCCGGATATTTTACATTCCCTTCGCAGGCGCGCACCGCGCGCCCTGTAGCGTAGGTTTCCAAACCTGCTGTGTCGCCGACTTCGAAGTCGGCAGGGTGTCGGCCCCGCCGCACGCCCCGCGTGTTTTGAAACCCGCGATACAGCAGGCTTGGAAGCCCGCGCTACAAGAGGAGTGTGAAAAATTCGGGTTAGGCATAGAAATGCCCCAGTTCCCGCAGCGACGCATAATCCTTCGGGCGCTCCGTCGTCGCCTTGCCGAGGATGATGTGATCCACCACCTCGATCTTCATCAACTGCCCGGCGCGAATCATGTCGCGCGTCACGCGGATGTCCGCTTCGGACGGCGTGGGATCGCCGCTCGGGTGATTATGTGCCAGCACAATCGCCGCGGCGTTTGCGGCCAGCGCACAGCGAAACACCTCGCGCGGATGCGCGATCGTCGTGTCCAGCGTGCCCTGCGAAATGCGCTCGACCCGGATCAACCGCTTCCGCGTGTTCAGCAGCACCACCTGGAAATGCTCGACATCCAGCAGCCGGTTCTCCTCCCGCAGCAGGTCCGCGATCCGCTCCGGCGTGTCCACCAGCGGCAGTTCGTGCCGCAGTTCCGTGACCATCCGCCGCGCCAGCGTGAACGCCGCCTGCAACGCCACCGCCTTGTCGCGCCCGATGCCCTTCACCCGCGTCAGTTCCCGCCACGACGCCCCCGCCAGATTCCCCAGCGTCCCGAACTTCGCCAGCAGCTCCTGCGCGATGGCAATCGCCGATTTCCCCTTCATCCCGGTCCGCAGCAAAATTGCAATCAACTCCGCGTTCGACAGCCCTTCCGGTCCGTGCGCCGCCAGCCGCTCCCGCGGCCGTTCCTGCGCCGGCAAATCCACGATGCGAATGTTGGAAATTCCCGGCAACCCCGCCGCCGCGTCCGGCCTCCCCGCGCCGTCCGCGCCCACCAGGCGCGCCTCTTGAATTGTCCCCTCCCCAGTTTCCTTCCGTTCCATAAAATCCGCGCCTCCCCTCACGCCTCCGGCTTCTCCTCCGCCTCCTCCGCCTTCGCCAGAAACGGTGTGAACTCCGTCACCAAATGCGGCGGCACGCGCACCTTGAACCGCGCCACCGGCCCGTCGTAATCCTTCTCCATCACCTGCCCGAACGCGTGCAGCCGCGCGATCAGCGCCGCCGCCTCGTGCGGAATCGCCAGCTCCATGAACTGCCGCATCGGCCGCAGCATCCCGCCCAGCTCGCCCTTCAGCTCCTCGAACCCCGCGCCCGTCCGCGCCGAGATGCACACCGTGTTCGGGAAGCGGCTCAGAAACCGCGTCACCAGCTCGTCCCCCAGCAGCTTGTCCACCTTGTTCAACACCATCAGCGTCGGCTTCCGCGCCGCGCCGATTTCCTCCAGCACCTCGTTCACCGCGACGATCTGCTCCTCCGCCTGCGGATGGCTCAGGTCCACGACATGCAGCAGCAAATCCGCGTGCACCACTTCCTCGAGCGTCGCCTTGAACGCCTCGACCAGCCGGTGCGGCAGCTTGCGGATGAAACCCACCGTGTCGGACATCAACACGTTCTGATTGTCCGGCAAATGCAGCCGCCGGGTCGTCGGGTCCAGCGTGGCGAACAGCCGGTCCTCCGCCAATACCCGCGCGCCCGTCAACGCGTTCAGCAACGTCGATTTCCCCGCGTTCGTGTAGCCCACGATCGACGCCAGCGGCCAATGGCTGCGCTGCCGCCCCTCGCGCTGCGTCAGCCTATGACGCCGCACCAGTTCGAGCTCCTCCTTCATCTTGTCGATGCGTTCCTGCACGCGCCGACGGTCGCTTTCGAGCTGCGTCTCGCCCTCGCCGCCGCGCATCCCGATGCCGCCCTTCTGCCGCGACAGATGGCTCCAGAACCGCGTCAGCCGCGGCAGCAAATGTTCAAGCTGCGCCAGCTCGACCTGCAGCTTCCCCTCCCGCGTCCGCGCCCGCAGCGCAAAGATGTCGAGAATCAGACTGGTCCGGTCCAGCACCTTGCAGTTGAAAATCGCCTCCAGATTCCGCGCCTGCATCCCGGACAACTCATCATCGAACACCACCGTGTCCACCTTCGCCGCCGCGCACGTCTTCGCGAACTCCTCCGCCTTCCCTGAGCCGATGAAAGTGGCCGGCAGCGGTGCCTCGAGCCGCTGCGTTCCGTCCCCCACCACCTCGCCGCCCGCCGTGTTCGCCAGCTCCGCCAGCTCATCCAGCGAATCCCGCACCTGCCACGCCTCCTGCGCTTTCAGTTCGGCCCCAACGAGAAAAACCCGCTCCGGCGCCTGCCGTTTGGTCGTGATGTACGCTTTCAAATTTTTCGGGAGGTTAGGCTAAGAACCGATGTGAAACCACGGATAAACACAGATGGACACATATGGAATCGCTGATAGGGAACCGCCCGTGTTGGTCGCGAAGGTCCGGAAAGAATGGGGAGCGCATGCGGCCCGCATGCCGGTTTGGGCGGCCCGCCCAAACCGTCGTTCCCCAGTCTGCCTTTTCTTCCGGGGAGAAAAGTTTGTGGAACGAAGTTTTCGGCGGGCCGCCGAAAACAGCACGCCAGCGGCGTTCGCTCCCCGAGTCGTTGCGCGTCTTCATCCGTGTCCCTCAGTGTCGATCCGCGGTTTCTCCATCTCCACCGCCGCTCTTGCGACGATCCGCGCACAAACTTCGTCCGCCGTCTCCGCCTCCCCAATCTCCAGCCACTCCATCCGCATTTGATTGCGAAACCAGTTCGACTGCCGCCGCGCAAACGCCCACGTCCGCGCCTTCACCAGCGTGATCGTCTCCGCCAGCCCGCGCTCGCCGCGCAGATGCTCGACCACCTGCCGATACCCAATCGCCTGCATCGCCGTTCGATTTTGCTCCAGCCCCACCGCCAAGAGAGCCTGCGTCTCTGCCACCAATCCCCGCGCAAACATCTCGCCCACCCGCTCATCAACCCGCCGCCGCAACACCGCCGCCGGCCGCGTCAGCCCGAACACCGCCTGGCCCGCTTCCGCACCACCAGTTGCACCTGCGCCCGCCCCCCCACTCGCGCCCGCGCCCGTCCCACCCCCACTCGCCGCCTTCTTCGTCCACTCCGCCCGTTGCTCCGAAAAAGTCCGCCCCGTCAGCCGGATCACCTCCACCGCCCGCACCACGCGCCGCGGATTTTTCCGGTCGATCCGCCCAAACGTCTCCGGATCGCGCCGCTCCAGCTCGCCCAGCAACTCCGCCAGCGGCGTAGCCTCCAACACCGCCCGCAGCGCCGCATCGGTGGGCGGCGATTCCCCGAGACCCTCGAGATACGCCCGGAAATAAAGCCCCGTCCCGCCGCAGAAAACCGGCACCTTCCCCCGCGCCCGAATCTCCGCCTCCGCCGCCCGCGCCCGCCGCACGAAGCCCGCCGCGTCGAACTCCTCGCCCAGCTCCACCACATCAATCAAATGATGCCGCACCCGCGCCTGCTCCGCTGCCGTGGGCTTCGCCGTCCCGAGATTCAGCCCGCGATACACCTGCATCGAATCCACCGAGACAATCTCCCCGCCCAGCTCCTCCGCCAACCGCAGCGCCACGGCGGACTTCCCCACTGCCGTCGGCCCCGCGAGAAACACAATGTCCGGTGCCGCCATCCCTATTTGATCGAAGATTCCCGCGTTGCCACCCCCGTTTTCCCCGTGGTCCCGGTCGCCTCCGCCGATGGCCCGCGCCGCCCCGCCATCTCCGCCTGCCATGAAATCAAAAACAGCAGCCCCACCGCGACGCAGATCGCCGAGTCCGCCACATTGAACGCCGGAAACCCGATCTCCCCGCCGCCCCGGCGATGCAGATAAAAGTAGATGAAATCCACCACATGCCGGCGGCTGTCCATGAGCCGGTCGATGATGTTCCCCGTGATCCCGCCGAACAGCAACCCCATCGCCACCTGCCCCATCACCGTCCGCGTTTCGAACTGATCGCGGAAAACAAACAGCGCCAGCAACGCCACCAGCGACACCACCGCCAGCAGCTCGTTGTTGTTATGAAACATGCTCCACGCCGCCCCCGTGTTGCCCCAATGCACGAACTTGAAAAACCCGTCGATCACCACCCGCTCCTGCGCGTAGCCGAGAAATTTCAGCACCACCAGCTTGGTCAGTTGATCCAGCGCCAACGTCACGACTGCGATCAAAGCCATCCGCCGATTCGCAGTCAGGGTCATGATGAAAGCCGCGCCGCCGCCGCCCGCGGGACGGGCCGGGCGAGGAGCCAGGGGGTGAAAAATTTCAACATCGGCGTGATGGCGCGCGATTAAATCGGCCACCGCCCAAAAGACAAACCCTTTTCCGGCGGGAGCGACGGGACCGGTGCCGGCCGACGGTGTTGGTGCAGGAGATTGGGATGAAGCTCAAAGCTCAAAGTTCAAAGCTCAAGGGAAACACCAAGCTCCAGGACCACCCAATCACCACGCGCCACGCCGGGGCGTTGCATTCCTGCGCTCATCCTGCTCATCCGGTGCGATTCCGTTGGTCGTCGCGCCGATCTCGGTCGAGCGCCGGCTCGCAAAACCGCAGCGCTCGACGCGGGCGGTGGACCTTGACCCTTGGCTCTTCCCTTGAGCTTTGAGCTTTAAGCTTTGAGCTTTCTCATCCCCCGCCGTGCAGCTTCTTCAACGCCTGCGCATTGTAGCTCCGCGTGGTCCCCTCAATCGACAGCACCTTGAGCGACTGGTTCACGATCTCCACCACCACGCCCGAGTACCCCACGATCTCGACATGCTCGCCCAGCGCGCACTTGGGAAAATCCGCGCGGCCCGCCAGCACATTGATCAGCTTCACCGGCTGCGAAAAATCCGGCTCTGAGACCACTTCCCGCCGCGGCACCGGACGCGGCGCCGGCTCCTCTTTCTTGACCACGCGCTCGAACCGTTCGCTCGGCCGTTCGACGATCCGCTCCGGCACTCGCTCGGTCGCGCGTTCCGTTGGCCGCTCGCTCTGCTGTTCAAAGGACTGCGGCCGCTCCCGTGGCCGCTCCGGCTCCGGGCTGGCCACCAGCGGTTCCACCTTGGCCGGTGGCGGGCCATACAACATGCGGAGCCGATTGAAATTGAAGCTCTGGCTGATCCCCTCCGGCGAGCGCACCTTGATCGAGTTGTTCACGATGTCTGCCACGATCCCCGCGAAGCCGCCGATGTCCACGTATGCCCCCACCGCGCAGCGGGGAAAATCCGGCAGCCCGACAAATTCGGCGATTGGTCTGGGGGGGCTGTTAAAATCGGGTTCGGTGCTCACGCGTGCTTTGGGAATCGGTGTGGAAACTTCCGGTGGGGTTTCAGGTGTGCTCAGCGACTGCATTGGTCGATCACCTTCGCGGGTTGGTGTGACGCTGGCCAATGGTTTCTCACAAATTTTTCAACCACCTCCCGAATCGCGATGCCGCCTCGGTACCGCAGCCGTCCCGGCTGCGAGTTCGCAGGGCGTCCCGCCCCGAATTTGCCCGCGCGGCGCGCCGCTGCCCGAACCCGCAGGCCCGGACGCCTGCGGTCCCCGCACGCAGGGAGTGCGAAAAACGGTGGCGGATGTCGAGGCGTTGGTAGGGCGTCGCTGTCCTCAGCTCGCCGGTGGGGCGTCCACACCACCCGCGGCGCGCTGAAGACAGCGACGCCCTACCGCCCGCGCACCGCACTACCCCCCACCCGTCAAAATCGCCGCCACCACTTCCGCCAACCCATCCACCACCGTTGCGCGCGCCACCTTCTGCGGCTCCTTTTTCTCCACCTCCGCGCCGTAGCCCGTACGCACGAGAAAGCTCCGCTTCACCCCCGCGTTCCACCCACATTTTAAATCGATCAGTTTGTCCCCGACCATGTAGCTCTGCGCGAGGTCGATGCCGAACTCGTCCCGCGCATCGAACAAAAACTGCGGCGAGGGTTTGCGCCCGCGGCTCGGTTGCTCCGGTGCTTCGGGCGCAAAGTAAATCCTCTCGAACCGCACGCCCTCCTGCGCCAGTTCGTCCGTCACGCGCTCGTTCACGCGGTGCATGTCTTCCAGCGTGTAATAGCCGCGCCCGATGCCCGACTGGTTGGTGACAATGATGAGCACGAAGCCCGCCTCGCTCAGCCGCCGCAACGCCGCCGCCGCGCCGGGAAAAAAGACCACGTCCTCCGGCCGGCTCAGGTAATTCTTCTCGACCACCAGCGTGCCGTCGCGATCGAGGAAAACGGCGCGCTTCGTCGGCGTGCCCGCAGGGGGGTGGGACATGGCGTGGCTCATCCCTCGCGCTCGAAACTCGCGAGCAATTCCGCCGGCGTGACCGTCGCCGTGCCAACCTTGCCCACGACCACGCCTGCCGCATGATTGGAAAAAATCGCCGCCTCGAGCGGCGACGCCCCTGCGACAATCGCCAGCGTGAACGACGCGATGACCGTGTCGCCCGCGCCCGATACCTCGAACACCTCCCGCGCCGCCGTCGGAATGTGAAACGGCTGCCGGCCGCGCTGACACAGCAGCATCCCTTGGTCGCCGAGCGTGATCAGCAGCACCGCCGGCCTCAGGCCCGTGAGGATTTTTTCCGCCACCGCCCGCAGCGCGGTGTCCTGCAACGGATCGGCACCCCGCCGGCCGTCAGCCACCCCGGCCAGTTCAAACGCCTCCTTGCGATTGGGCGTGATGAGCGAGAGACCTGTGAGATTGAGGTGATGAACCGGCTTCGGATCGAGGCTCAGCCAGATGCCCCGCGCCCGGCAGCGCTGCTTGATTTCGTCCAGCAGCGGCTGCGTGACGACCCCCTTGCCGTAGTCTCCGATGATCAACGCTTCCGCCTTCGCCAGCCGGTGATCCAGAACTTTGAGCAGCCGTTTCTGCGTCGCCCGATCCGTGTCCGTCCGCGTCTCGCGGTCCACGCGGGCGACCTGCTGGCGCTGCGCGATGATGCGGGTTTTCTTCGTCGTCATGCGGCCGGGCACCGGCAGCAGACCGCGGCAATCGACATGATGCTCCGTGAGCAGCGTGTGGAGTTGCTGGCCCGCGGCATCATTGCCGCAGACCCCGAGCAGCTCGGTCGCGGCGTGAAAGGCCGTGAGGTTCCGCGCGACGTTCGCCGCACCACCGGGCATGAAACTCTCGCGCTCGAACTCGACCACCGGCACCGGCGCCTCGGGCGAGATACGGCTCACGTTCCCCCAGATAAACTGGTCGAGCATCACGTCACCGAGCACGAGGATGCGAGAGCGGTTGGCGGCCTCGAGCAGTTCTCGAACTCGGGTGAGCGGGAGAGTTTTCATCAAAAATCGGCCCAATGGCACTGGCTGAAATCAGTTGAGAAACGCCGTCAGCGGACTCGTCGCGCTCGCCGTGTCCAGTGGCGCGCCGAGACCAATTTCGTACGCGGCGCGGCCGGCCTCGACCGCCATCTTGAAGGCCATGGCCATGCGGTTCGGATCGCTCGCGATGGCGATGGCGGTGTTCACCAGCACGGCGTCGGCGCCCAGTTCCATCGCCTCCGCCGCGTGGCTCGGCGCGCCAATGCCGGCATCGATCACGACCGGTACCGTCGCCTGCTCGATGATGATGCGAAGCTGGTCGCGGGTCTGCAGTCCGCGATTCGAACCGATGGGTGAACCGAGCGGCATCACCGTCGCGGTGCCGGCGTCCTGCAAGCGTTTCGCGAGCACCGGATCGGCGTTGATGTACGGCAGCACGACGAAGCCTTCCTTCACCAAAATCTCCGCAGCCTTGAGCGTCTCGATCGGGTCCGGCAGCAGATAGCGCGGGTCGGGATGAATCTCGAGCTTCACCCAGTTCGGCAATCCCGCGGCCACCGCCAGACGTGCCAACCGCACGGCCTGCTCGGCGTTCATCGCCCCGCTGGTGTTCGGCAGCAGTAGATATTTTCTGGAATCAATGAACTCCAAGATGTTTGCGAACGGATCCTTCTTCCCGCTCAAATCCGCGCGCCGCAGCGCCACCGTGACGATCTCGGTTCCGCTGGCCGCCAGCCCGTCGCGCATGGCCTCCGGCGAGGGAAACTTGCCCGTCCCCAGCAGCAGCCGCGAGCGAAACGCCCGCCCGGCAATCGTTAAAAGTCCTTCGGACATTGGGCGCGGACGATAGGAGCGCACCGCGCCGTTGTCTAACCCCGATTGCGCGGGACGCGCGCCTGCCCCGGAGCGCGGCTGTGTCGCAGCGACCAACCGCAGCACGGCCCCCGTGGCGAGGGCGGGAATTTGTCCTTGCGCGCCCTTCCCGGCGAAACCGCTGCGGCTGATCCCGCGCCGCGCGGGACACAGCCGCGCTCCGAGAGCGGCATCCCTTTTTTCAAGGCACTTTTCACGCCGGATTTGCTCGCCCCCGACTCATCCCGCTAAGCTGCCCCCGATGTATTTCCAACCTCGCGACCCGCCCCATGTCACCCGTTCTCCGCGCCGCCCCGCCTGGCCGGGTGTCCGGCGCATCGCACCGTTGGTTTGTTTCATTGGAGCGTTGGTCGTCCTCAGCCTCCCCCTCGCTCTCACCTCCGCCGAACCGCCGCCCCTCGAGCCCGTCCGCGTCGCCGCCGACCAGCGCGGCTTTGTCCTGCACCCGTCCGGCCGTCCCTTTCAACCGTGGGGCTTCAACTACGATCACGACGATCGCGGTCGCCTCCTCGAAGATTACTGGCAAACCGAATGGCCCACGGTGGCCGAAGATTTTCAGGAAATGAAAGACCTCGGAGCCAATGTCGTGCGCGTGCATCTACAGCTCGGCCGCTTCCTGACCCGCGAACACGAGCCGGACCGTGCGCAACTGGCGCAATTCCAAAAACTCGTCCGCCTCGCCGAATCGACCGGCCTCCGTCCCGCTGTCACCGGCCTCGGTTGCTACCACAAACAGGACGTGCCCGCGTGGTACGACACTCTGCCCGTGCCGCGTCGCTGGGCCGTGCAGGCGCGCTTCTGGGAAGCCATCGCCCGCGCGAGCGCGATCTTCTGTTACGACCTGATGAACGAGCCGGTGGCCCCCGCCGGAACCGCCGCGAAGGACTGGCTTGGCCCCGCATTCGCCGGCAAACACTTCGTACAACGCATCGCCTTCGATCTCGCCGGACGCTCGCGCACCGTCGTGGCGCAAGCGTGGATTCGACACCTCACCCGTGCCATCCGCGCCATCGATTCCGCGACGCCCATCACCGTCGGACTTGTCCCGTGGGGCCTCGATCGTCCCGGCCTCACCTCGGGCTTCGACCCCAAGGCCATCGTCGCCGACCTCGATTTCATCAGCGTTCATCTTTATCCCGAGGCTGGGAAGGTCGCCGAGGAACTCGCGACGCTGCACGCTTTCGCCGTGGGCAAACCCGTGGTGATCGAAGAGACGTTTCCCCTAAAATGTTCCAGGCCTGAATTCGCCCGCTTCATCACCGAGTCACGCGCCGTGGCCGCCGGATGGATCGGTTTCTACTGGGGCAAACCGCTGGTAGAATGCCGCCAATCCACAGCCATCCCCGACGCGCTGATGGCCGGTTGGCTCGAGTTCTTCCAACACCAGCGCCCTGGGAAATGAAACGCCGCAACGTCTTCGAGGAACGCCGCCGCGCCGCGCGCCAGACCACGCGCGAAGCCGACTACCATCACAGTGTCTATGTCGTGCTCCTCCGCCCCGCGATCGCGCGGGTGCGCAAAGTCCTTCGGGAAAATCCCGCCCGCAAACCCACCCAACCCTGCGTCTATGTCGGCATGACCGGCCTCCCGCCCGAGGAACGATTCGCCAATCATAAGAGCGGCATTCAATCCGCCTGGGCCGTGAAAAAGTTTGGAGTCCGGCTGCTGCCCGAACTCTTCGCGCACCTGAACCCCATGCCCTACGAAGCCGCGCTCGTAATGGAACAAGAACTCGCCGAAGACCTCCGCCGCCAAGGATACACCGTCACCGGCGGACACTAGCCCAACGAGCTTGTCTAAGTTTGTAGCCGCCGAGGTGACGAGGCGGATGTCCTGCCCCCGAAACTTCCCCAATCCCAACCACGCTTTGGGCAAAGGGATGGAGGCAAAGGAATAGATACCGAAATCTTCCCCGTCCTCATTCCTTTGCCTCCATTCCTTTGCCCAAAATTCCCCTGCCCACCTCCCATGCGCCCATCAATACTGCGCCGCTTGCAGTCCCGCCCCCAAGACAGATCGCCAAAACCAGTGTTACCTTCCCCGCTCCGCCCCGCTCCACACCCAGACACCCTATCCCGAAAAGGACTTACACCCCCCCCACCAATCCCTATTGAAAATTCCGCGCCAGAAACGCACTTTTACCAAGTCACTTACACCCCGCCAAAAAATATCGAGATAGTTTTAACAATTTATTGACACAGCCTAAATATCACCGTAGAAATGACGCCAGATTCAAACATTGCCTGTATGAACCAATCGAAATCACAACTGACCAGAATGACGGTCGCCTCGGCGATCCGTCAGGACTGGGCGCGTTGTGAACGTGCGTTCAGTCTGGGGCGCCATATTGGTCGGCCGGGATACCTTACCGGCTCCAATCCGAAGGCTCCCCCAGTAAGCAGGTAACGAAAGAACTCATTTTCGACCAACCCTGCTTACTGAAAAGTGAGCAGGGTTTTTTATTGGTCGGATGACATTTAACCCATGTGAGCACCAGCAACACATACAACCTGAAAGGCCCAGCCCAGTGACGAGCAGTTTTAAGACATCTACATGATGTCGGTCGCGCCAGAACAGTTTAGCCGGAAGAGAGCCATCGCGCTCCGCCGGTGCGGTGTGTTCATCCATAGTCAAGATGGCCGCCCGCGAGACTATGATACGCTTTTACATTCTAAAGGCTTCCTAGAAGGTGTGCCTCCAAACACCGAAAGATCCGCCGTGAACCCGCGGGTTGGCATCGTAAGATGACCAAGAGGTGTTTGTTCTTTGTTAGTATGGCACGGGCCGGGGGCGCGAACGCTCCCGGCCCTCTTACTTTTCGCGGTTGTGATTTAACAGCAGAATGGCTCCCCGCCACGGAGTAAGTCCGGGTGCAACTCCCGGCAACCGCACCAATCCCCTTGCGACTCCGAGTTGGGAGTCGCCACTAACCATCTTTCAACAGGCCGCGCGCCAGCCTGCGCCACAGAGTCTCCAAAACTCAGTTGTCTTGGGGCAGCACCAAGGCGGCCTGCCATTTTCCATTCTGAAATCTCAAATCTCCAGTGCCACTTGCAAAACCCGTGCTTGTTTATCTTTTACCCACCATCTTTTACCATCTGTATCCCGTCCCCTCGTCCAAGGCCCAGGCAGTTGGTAAAAGATGAGGGGTAAAAGATGGAACGCCGGAACTGTGAAGCCGAGCTTTTACAAGCGCCTCTCCAATTTGCGATACTCTCCCGGGGTCGTGGCAGACAAGCAATGCACTTGCCCTGCAAGCAAGCCGATGTGGGAGCATTACCCACCGACTCCACCACTTTCACTGCGGGAAACTCGACCAATGCACAGAGAGAAGCCTCATAAACTTCTACAGGTGGGTGTGACTCCCACTCCCGCTACCACTTTACCGCGGGGCCGATTCCAGGGAATCCCTGCCCCGCGATTCCACCGCCCCGGTCTGAGCCAAAGACCGGGGCGCAACAGCGCGTAGCGTAGCAGCCAACGCACCCGGCTTGGGACCGGGGGACCGCAGGTGCAACTCCTGCCGCGCTGACCAATTTCGTGTGCTGCCGTGGCCGAACACATCAGGCATCCACCTTCTAAGTGGACCGATGCGGGTGGAACTCCCGCCGGCAGCACCATTGCCAGATAGTGTCAAAGTAGCACGGCGGCCTGTTAAGCCGCTTGTCTTGGTGCGAGTCCAAGTCTGGCAGCCATTTCTCCGGGTGCGGTGTCTGGAGCAGACTGTTTCTCTTGATAACCCGAGAGTTTGCGGCCTGCAGCCCCGGCGCAGTCCCCTTCCACCCTCACCATTTCACGGAAGGCAGGCAGATATAAGCTGGCTGCACCTGTCCCGAAAACAGGATCGGCATCGCCGAGGTCGGAGCATTACCGACGCCTTCCGCCATTTTGACCCCGATTTAACACGCAACCCTCAACCAAAGGCATTCCTATGAAACCACCCATCCGTTTCCAAAGTCAGTTGCCGGTGCGCCGCAGCTACAAACCGCGCCGCCCCCTCTGCATCCCGCGGGTGACCCGCGGCACCCTTGTGTTTCGCCCGGCCAATCGCTTCGGCGAGAAGCCACTGCTCACCATCGTCCCGTAGCTTAATAGCAGAGCCCTCGCCCGATAAGCGAGAGACCGCGGAGCGTTACCGCGCGGGACGACCATTTACGGGGCGTCGGACTTCGGTCCGGCAGCCCCCTGACCATCCCCGAGTAGCTGAGACAGATTAGCGCCTCCCTGAAGAGGAGGAGACGTGGGTGCGATACCTGCCTCGGGGACCATTTCTCGTCCGTGAATGCAAAGCAGCTCGCGCAGCCTGCCCTTCAAGCAGGCCGTAGCCGGTGCAAGTCCGGCCACGGATACCAACGCTCTCAAGGTGTAACGAGAACCCTGCACGCCGCCCTGCGAAGGCGGAGGTTCGTGGTGCAAATCCACGTGAGAGCACCAATTCCAATGGCGAATGGAGAATGCCGAATGACGAATTGCCGGTGCGCTCGCCGACTCCTCGATTGGCGCGCCCCGTCATTCGCAATTCGTCATTCGTCATTCGTCATTCGTCATTCGTCATTCGTCACTCCTGTGCCTCAGCAGCTACAGGGCGGGTTTTGTAAACCCGAATTCGTCGGTGCGAGTCCCGGCTTCCTGCGCACCAACGAATAATGCGCCACCATGGCCTGTGCGTGCATGGCCCACGATCTAACGTCCCTAGGGAAATCGAACGCGGGCGGCAGCGACCGCATGCCGTCTGCGCTTTCACTTTCTGTCCCGTTGGCCGAGCAGCTCAGGCAATGGTCTGCAAAACCATGCAGGCGGGTGCAACTCCCGCACGGGACTCCACTTTTTCCAAGTGAATCCGGTCCTCCGGCAGAGACCACGCACGGTCGAACAAAGGGCGGGGCACCGGACTCAGTGCGCTTGGGAGACTGTTTGCGCATCCGTGGTGAAATTACATTCATACTCCGCTTCGAACGGAGAGTTTGCAGGTGAGAGTCCTGCCGGATGCACCAATTTGATCGGTTGAGAGTCTCTGGGATGACCAACTAAGTTTTCTCACCTTCGACTTTCAATCCTTTTCCGGGCGTGTGGTTAAACCCGAACAGCAGAGGGTCCAGACTCAGAATCTGGCAGCCTTGGGGGTGCAATTCCCTCCATGCCCACCACTTTGCGGCGACTGACTTAAGCGGGTGGATAAATCATCAGTCGAAGGAAGTTGCCGCGCCAGCCTATTTGGAATGTCAACCGGACGAGCGAGCCGGGCCTCGGTGCTAACGAGCGCGTGCCTGCGGGCAAGTGGTGCAAGTCCACGACATTCCGCCACCTTTTGCCCAGGATGCTCTCGTCCTCGTCTGGTTAACAAGACTGCGCTCCCGCCACCTGTTTCAGCGCCCGGAGGAGAAACTCCCGGCGCTGACTCGAGAGTTGCGAGCCGAAGCGCAGGGACTTGGTTCCGAGTTCGATCTCGATCAGCGGCACATTCCGCTTGTTCTGCTGCCACTTGGTCAGCGAGCGGCGCACCGCTTTGACTTCGCTCCAGCGGAAACGCCGGGTCCAACCTATCGGCCCGATCCCGGTGAAGACTTCGCCGCGATCCCCTTCCCGTCGCACAGCGATCTTGCCGCAGACAGACATCAATGCGAACGGAATGAGAAACAGGCTTCCGATTAGAAACGGCAAACCGAACAGGCATAGCTTCCAATCCCATGCTCCCTTGACAATTTGTGTTCCGTAGATTCCACCCAGTGAGCCACCTGACCACAACAGCACAAACGGAACCATGAAGAACGCGAGCGCTGAACGTGTTGTGGCACCCACCTCGAAGCCTCCGCCCATCTGCCGCAGCCACGTCCCGCCCGGTGGACGCGACATATCCATCGGCGGCTCCGCCTGCTCCTGCGAGAGTTCGGCGAAACTGAAGGTCTGCGAACACGACCGGCACAATGCCACGTCGGTCGCCACATTCACATCTTCCAGCGGAATACCGCGCCGGCACTTCGGACAGGAGATATTCATAGGTTCATCCTTATCCGCCAGCGAAACCAAGGCGAGCAATTCCTCACCGCAAACAGACCACTACGCCGCCACTCATTTTCCGGCCTGCAAGCATTAAAGTGATGCATCGGACTTTTAATCCGAGGAACAGGGAGCGTTACCCTGGCGGGCCACCAACTTCAGCCTCGTGGTGTAACAGGAGCATACCGGGCTTTGACCCCGACGGACCCGGTGCGAATCCGGGCGAGGCAGCCACTCACCGCCATAACCAACAGGAACAAACACCAACCCCGGGAGCCGTGTGCTGGTGCGACAGAGTCTTGCCCAAGGTCGCAGACTATCGCACCATCCCTTCGGTCACCCTGTTGTTTTATGTCCGACATCCTGAACAAAAACATCGTGCTCGTGCTCAACCGCAACTGGCAGGCGATCAACATCCGCACGCCGGCCGACGCGTTCTGCCAGATGGCCACGCAGGTCGCCACCGCGTTGGACATCATGGGCGAAGAACAAATCCGCCCGGTCTCCTGGGCCGAGTGGATCACCCTGCCCATCCGCGACGGGGACCACGCTGTCCGCACGGTGCGCGGGGAAATACGCGTGCCTGCTGTGATCATCGCGGTGAACTACGCCAAGGTGCCGCAGCAGCGCCCGCGTCTCTGCGCGCGCTCGATCCGTGAGCGCGATGGCAACCGCTGCCAATACACCGGCCGCGTGCTCCATCCCGACGAGGGCAGCCTCGACCACGTCGTCCCCCGCTCGCGTGGCGGTGCGGACTCGTGGGAAAACCTCGTCTGGTCCGCCAAGGACGTGAACCAGCGCAAGGCCGACCGTCTCCCGCACGAAGCCGGTCTCCGGCTGCTCACCATTCCGCGCGCGCCAAAGGAACTGCCGGCCACGGCCTTCATTCGTAACTCGCATGGTATTGCGGCGTGGAAGCTGTTTCTGAAAAGCTGAAGTCACGGGAGGGCGGAGGTAAGGGTTCGCCCTCCCGAATGGTCAGCCACCCCAGCACTCAAGTGCTGGGCTATTCTCGATCGTCGCCGCGGGGCTAAGGCAGCGCGCACGGATCGCTGTTGGAAACTGAGTTGCGCCCGAATAGCTCACAGTCACCGCCCGCTTGACGCATAGGTGGCTCCAGCGGAGCTTCGTTTCCGTCTCCATATGAAAACTAATCTCTACCTCTCTCTTTTTGCTGGCTTCCTTCTTGCGGCGGGCGGGTCATTCGCAGCCGATACCGCGTCGAAGCCGGAGCCGCCGTTAGATTCGACCTACCGCCTGATCTACTACTCCGTGCTCGAGGGTGCGTTCGAGGACGGGTTGGGCAATGCGGACGTCGATCGTATTCTCCTGACTGGCCCGGACGGCAAAGGCTTCCAGCATTTCATTTATGCCTGTCCGCTCTGCATGCCGACCATCAATGCGTTGCAGACCTACCGGCAGCGGGCACCGATCTTCGGCTACAAAATTCACGGCAATCAGGCGGCGGAGAACACTTACGGCCCTGGATTGTCAGCCGAACTCCGCGTGCAACTCCGCAGCCCCGATCAGACCGCCCGTCTCGGGGTGGTCAACCAACTCGTCAAGCGCTGGGTCGAGCGCCGGCTCGCTTCGCTGCGACTGACACCGGAGGAACGCAAAACTGTTCAGGCGCAACTCGAGGAGGGCCGCAAGCGCGGCATGGAAATGCTCACGCGATTCAAGGCAGACAATTCCTTCGCGGTCTTCGCCCCCGGCTTCGAGAAGCAGGAGGAATGCGCTGCGTGTAACGGCGCGGTCGGCATGGGGTTCAAGGTGAAGCCGTAGGGCTGAATCGGTGGAGCTCCCCGGACCTTTTCCATTGACCCTCCCGGTCCGCCCGGTTGAATCGCGCGATGAAATTCACACCCCGACGGGCTCATTCTTTTCCTAAAATCAGCGCCATCGTTTCCGCCACCACTGCCGTGGCTGCCGCGCTGCTGGCCAGTGCGTGCGCGACGTTCGCGGACGTGAAGCTGCCCGCGATTTTCTCAGATCACATGGTCCTGCAACAGGGCATCCCGCTCACGGTCTGGGGCTGGGCCGACGACGGCGAGGCGGTCACGGTGAAACTCCAGGGCCAGGAAGCCACTACCACCACGCGCGGCACTAAGTGGTCCGTGAAACTCAAGCCGCTCACCGCCACCGCCACGCCGACCGTGCTCACGGTCGCGGGCAAGACGCGCGTGCAGCTTCAGGACGTGCTCGTCGGCGAGGTGTGGATTTGCAGCGGGCAGTCGAACATGGAGTGGTCGCTGCGCCAGTCGTTCCAGCCGGAGGCGGACATCGCGGCTGCCGCCAATCCGAACATCCGCCTCTTCACCGTCCCGCGGGTCAAGGCCGACGCGCCGCTGGCGGACATCAAAGGGAGTTGGACCGCCTGCAATCCGGGCAGCGCGGCGGCGTTTTCCGCGGTCGGCTATTATTTCGGACGCGATTTGGAGAAGGCGGTCAAGGTGCCGGTCGGGCTGATTCACACGTCGTGGGGCGGTTCGCCGGCCGAGGTCTGGATGAGCAACGACGTGCTCGCGGGCAATCCTGACTACAAGCGCAACATCCTTGATGGCTACACCGCCGCCCTGGAACGCGCGAAGGACGCCAAGGCGAAGTTCGATGCCGACGCCGCCAAGCTCGCCAGCGAGGGCAAGAAACCCACCGGTCGTCCGCCCGGCGGCCCCGGCTGGAAACCGTCCGAACTCTACAACGCGATGATCGCGCCGCTCATCCCCTTCGGCATTCGCGGCGCCATCTGGTATCAGGGCGAATCCAACGCCGGCCGCGCGCACGAATACCGCACGCTCTACGCCGATATGATCACCAACTGGCGGCGCGACTGGGGCGTCGGTGACTTCACCTTCCTCGGCGTGCAGCTCGCGCCGTTCACCAAGATTTTGCCCGAGCCGGCCGATAGCAATTGGGCGGAACTGCGCGAGGCGCAATGGCTCGCCACGCAGAAACTCCCGAACGTCGGCATGGCGGTCATCACCGATGTCGGTGAGGAAGTGGACATCCATCCGCGCAAGAAAGGCCCTGTGGGTGCGCGTCTCGCGCTCGCCGCCCGCACGATCGCGTATCACGAGAAGATCGTTTCCTCCGGTCCCATCTATAAATCGCTGAAGGTGGACGGCAGCCGCGCGCTCCTCAGTTTCGATCACGTCGGCAGCGGACTCGAGGCGCGAGAGGGCGAACTCAAAGGCTTCGCCGTGTGCGGCGACGACAAAAAGTTTGTCTGGGGCAAGGCGGAGATTCTCCCCGACAACACCATCGCCGTCAGCAGCCCGGCGGTCGCGAAACCCGTCGCCGTGCGCTTCGGCTGGGCGAATTTCCCGGTCGTGAACCTCTGGAACAAAGAGGGCCTGCCCGCGTCGCCGTTCCGCACGGATGATTTCCCGATGATCACCGCGCCGAAAGCGGCGGCGAAGTAGGGAGCCGGCAACAAATAAAAGGAGCAACCTCGCTGGGGGTGCAGGTCCGGCTCCCAGCCTGACGGTTCGGGCGGGAAGGCTGAATCAGGAACACGGGGCAGGGATGCCCCGTGAACCGGCAGGCAAGGATGCCTGCCCCACAGGCGCGGCGTGCTCTGGGAGGCGTCCGCTTGACGCGAGGGGGCAAACGGCTAAGGCTGGCGGGCATGAAATCCGTGTTCGTGCAGGCGTTGGGTGTGGGCTTGATTTGGTTGGGCGCGGTCGGGTTTGGCCGGGCGCAGACGAATCCTTTTCCGCGGCCGTTTCCATTGCTGACGAAGCCGTTGCCGGCGGGGGCGTTGGTGCCGCGGGAGGGGGCGAGTCCGACGGCGGCAGTCAGGTCGGTGGTGCCGCCGGCGAGCTTCGGCGCGCCGCCGCAGCGGGGACAGATTCCATCGTTTATTGCGTTGCCGAACATTCCGCCGCCGGATGGGCGGACGTTGTATAACGCGGTGGTGTTGCCGAAGGAGTTTCCACCGACGAATGAGTTTGTGATGGGCGAGTCGATGGTGGTCCCTTATCTGATGAACCCGCCGCGGGTGATCCCAATTGATGCGGGGCGGCAGTTGTTCGTGGACGATTTCCTGATCGACTCGACGACGCTGGTGCGGACGTATCATCGGCCGGAATTGTACTCGAACAATCCGGTGCTGAAGGCGGAGCAGGCGTGGGAGACGGCGGGGAAGGCGCCGATGGCGATGCCGTTCAGCGACGGGGTGTGGGTGGAACCGTGGTTGTTGCCGGTGCCGACGAATATCACGGTGGCGGACGTGGAGAATCTGGGGCTGATCGTGCGGCGGCTGGCGGGGGGAACGAATGCGATCGAGAAGGCGCTGTGGGGCAGGCTGTCGCCGGCGACGCGGACGAGGCTGGAGCCGTTTGCCAAGACGAATCCACCGCCGGACGCGGTGGCGGCGAAGGCGGCGCTGGCGGCGGAGCTGACGCAGTGGATCAACGGACCGTCGATATTCGATCCGGGGTTGTTCGGGACGGTGTTTTTGGGGGATCAGACGCAGGCGTGGCTGCGGCAGACGGCGGTGGGGGCGGAGGTGGCGCGGGTGAACCGGTTGTTGCTGGGGGATGTGTTCGCGCGGGAGTTTCCGCGGCGTCCGCCGGCGATGCGGGCGTGGTATATGGCGGGGTATGGGCGGGGGACGGCGATGGCGACTTCGACGAATGGCTTGAACTGGGTGAAGCCGGAGTTCGATGTGCAACCGGGGAGCAACTTGGTGCAGGGGGACACGCGGGATTCCTCGACGGTGTGGCTGGATCACTCGGAGGCGGACCCGCGGAAGCGTTACAAGATGTTCCGGACGGCGCGGACGAACATTCAGTGGGGTTTGGCGCTGCACTTTTCGGAGGACGGGATTCACTGGGGGCCGGAGGTGTTGCGGACGGGGCCGACGGGGGATCGCACGACGGTGTTTTACAATCCGTTCAAGCAGAGCTGGGTGTACAGCCTGCGGTCGGACGTGAAGGGGGCGCGGACGCGGAGTTTCTGGGAGGTGCGTGATCTCTTGGCGGGGCCGCAGTGGAAGACGACGGAGGAGACGCCGCTGTGGGTGGGGGCGGACCGGTTGGATCCGCAGCGGGCGGATCTCCAGGTGGTGCCGCAGTTGTATAATCTGGATGCGTTTCCGTACGAGAGTTTGATGGTGGGGTTGTTCACGATTTGGCGGGGGGACAAGAACATCCCGGCGGGGCGTCCGAAGCCGAATGAGATTTGCGTGGGCTTCAGCCGGGACGGGTATCATTGGTCGCGGCCGGACCGGCGGCCGTTCATCGCGGTGTCGGAGAAGCCGGGGGATTGGAACTGGGGGAATGTGCAGTCGGTCGGGGGCGGGTGTGTGGTGGTGGGGAGGAAGCTGCACTTCTATTTCAGCGGTCGGGCGGGGGTGGAGGGGAAGCGGGACGCGGGCGGGGCGACGGGGGTGGCGTTCCTGCGGCGGGACGGGTTTGCGTCGATGGATGCGGCGGGGACGAACGGGGTGTTGACGACGCGGCCGCTGGTGTTCAGCGGGCGGTATTTGTTCTGCAATCTGCGGACGAACTCGCCGGCGGGGCAGATGCAGGTCGAGATCTTGGACGAGGCGGGGGCGGTGATCCCGGGATTCGAGCGGAAGAATTCGCTGCCGATGAGCGCGGACACAACGTTGATGCTGGCGAACTGGAACGGGAAGAAGAACCTGACGGAGCTGATCGGGCGGCCGGTGCGGTTCCGGTTTCATCTGACGGACGCGAGTTTGTTTTCGTTCTGGATGAGCCAACCGCTGAGTGGGGCGAGCCTGGGGTATATGGGAGCGGGGGGACCGCATTTCCCGGGGCCGATGGATGTGATCGGGAACCGGTCGTATTCGGCGTTTTAGGTGAGTTTGTAGGAGACGACGTGAGGAGGCTCTGACCTTTTCCAGCGTCGGAGTTCGGAGTTAGCGGCGGGCAGGCGGGGGGAGTGGGTGCGGTGAGGGTTGGGCGGGACGGCAGCGTGGATGGGAGCGGGCGGGGGAGAAGTGAGAGTCTCCTCACGTCGTCTCCGACAGAGGAAAGGGTGACGCATTTATGTTTGGACTAGCACGAATGGTGGTGGTGGCGCTGGCGGTGGGCGGCGGGTTCGCGGGGCGTGCCGGGGCGGCGGACGCGCGGGCGGTGCCGCATCGGATCAAGGTGGAGCGGACGAAGGATTCGGCGGCGACGGCGCGGGTCGGGGTGGCGGCGGTGTGGGGGTGCGGGTTCGATGCGGCGAAGTGCAACGTGGCGGTGTATGCGGGGAGCCAGCAGGTGGGGTCGCGGATCTTGTGGGCGGCCACGGGGGAGGGCATCCGGGTGGTGTTTGATACGTCGGGAGGGTCGCCGATTTATTACCTGTTTGTCGGGGACATGCCGTTGCCGGCGGGGCCGAAGTGGGAGCCGCAGGCGGGGGTGACGTTGGAGACGCGGCGGGTGGGGAAAGGTGGGTTCGATACGTGGGAGGATGCGCTGGCGCTGTGGCAGGGGTCGAAGCCGGTGTTGGGACGGGGGTTGGTGCCCTATGTTTTTCACGGGATTCATCCGTTCGATGCCACGGCGAATTTTGTGGGGAGATTCACGGGCTATCTGGTCGCGCCGCAGACCGGGGTGTACGAGTTTACGTCGATGTCAACGGGGCCGTCGTTCCTGCGGGTGGACGGGCGGACGATGATGCACCGGCCGAAGGGCGGGGGGATGAACGCGTCGCATGTGCAGGGCGCGGGGAAGATCGAACTGCAGGCAGGGGTGCATCAGGTGGAGTATTCGTGCGCGCATTTCGGCGAGGGAACGTGGTACGCGGGCGCGGCTTGGCGGCCGCCGGGGGGGAAACATTTCCAGGTGATCGCGCCGACAAATTTCGTGCCGGTGGGGAGGTTTGCGGCGACGGAGTTTGCGCCGGCAGAACCGGTGCCGGGGCGCGCCTATTTCGAGTCGCGCAATGTGGAACATAACCAGGTGGATGATCTGATCCTGGTGAACATGGATTTCAATGTCGTGGGGACCAACGCGGCGCAGACTTACCAGTGGGTCTTCGATGACGCGGCGACGGCGACGGGGGCGAAGGTGCGGCATCCGTTCCCGCGGGTGGGGATGCGGCAGGTGACGTTGAACGTCCTGGAGAAGGGCGTGAAAGTGGCGTCGCTGACGGACACGATCGCGGTGAAGCCGCAGTGGGCGCAGCAGGCGGCGTGGAATGACGCGACCTACGCGGAGCAGTCCCGCGATCTGGCGGCGCGGGAGTATGCGGCGACGCCGGTGGCGGATGTGGCGGCGCTGGTGAAGTTCGCCAATCGCATCGAGGACCGGCCGCTGCTGACGCGGCTGGGGGGATTTGCGCTGAAGCGGCAGGGGGAGTTTGACGCGACGCTGGCGGGGGCGTTTTTCCAGCTCGCCGGAAACTATGAACACTTCGCGGTGCGGGATTACCCGGCGGCGGAACAGGCTTGGAAGGCGGCGATTGCGCAGGGTGACCCGACTTTGCGCGAGCGGGCGAAGCTCCGGCTGGCGGGGCATTACATCAACATTGCGACCCGCGCGGTCGAGGGCCGCAAGCTCTTGGACTCCATTCAAGACACCGCGCTGACCGACAACGAGCGCCGCCTGAAAAAAATCATCGGCGGGGACCTGCTGCTGCTGGAGGGCAAGGCCGAGGAGGCACGCCTCGCTTACAAGGCGATCATCACCGCGCCGCCGGTGAAAGGGGCGGCGGTCCGGCTCGACGCGACCGTGCCGAAGATCGAAAACGCACGGGATTTGATCCGGCGCAAGGAATACGACGCGGTGGCGGAGATGATGTGGCAAATCCAGTGGGAGAAGCCGATGGAACGGATGGATTTCGAGACCGGGCTGCCGCAGGTGAAGGCGTTCTATGGCCGGAAGGAGTTTCCGCTGGCGCGCTCGCGGAGCCTGCAACTGCTGAACGGGACGACGGTGGACAACCAGCGGGCGGAGATGTTGTACCAGCTCGTCGAGATTCACCTCGCGCTCGGGCAGACCGACCTGGCGCAGGAGTCGTTCGCCAAGCTCACAAAGCTCTATCCGTACAGCGAGGCGGCCGCGAACGCGAAGTTCAAGTGGGGGAAGGGCGTGGGGAAGAACTGAGGCGTACTCAGCCACCGGAGGGCGGCGATTGAACTGATGGTGGACGTCGAGAGAGGGGAAAAAGGGGGACGCCGGGGCATCCGCGGGAGGTGTTCGTCCGCCGAGGCCGCGTATCAGGCCGCCTCACCGCAATATCAGCAAGCGGGATCCAAATTCGTGGGCGAATGAAAGCCCACTGGCACAACCCGTTGCCATGCACGTAGATATACGCATCGACACCGCCTCCTGAATATGGGAATCTCATTCTCGTCAATAGCACTACCGATGGGAATCGCCCGGCGCGTTGCCGGTGCATCCTTTGGTTTGGCTAACAACAACAACTCAAAAAGATAAGTATGAAGCTCGTTAAATCCCTCGCCGTTCTCGCGTTCGCCGCCGCCGTCATGGTCAGTGTCGCTGTCGCCGCTGACGAAAAGCCGAAGTTCAAAGACGGCGGCTGCTGCGACAAGGCCCAGAAGGCCGGCAAAGAATGCGCCCACGAATGTTGCGTTGCCGCGGCCAAAGACAAGAAGGTCTGCGCGAAGTGCAACGCCCCCGCCAAGAAGAAGGCTTAATCTTCTGCTAGTCTAATCCAGGGCGATCCATCGCAAGGTGGGTCGCCTTTTGTTTTTCCCGCTTTGCCGAGCCTCTGCCCCCCCGCCACGCCCGAACAGCGACCACCCCCTACACCCGGTCTTCCATCAACAACGGCGCGACCTGCCGCGCCAGCGTCGTCGCCTGTCGCAGTATCTCCGCCCCCGAATCGCAGCCCAGGGCGAACTCCGCCAGCTTCACCGCGTCGGTCATCTTCATCCGGCGGACGAGAAACTTCACCTGCGGCACCTGGCTCGGCGTGACGCTCAATTCATCTACGCCCAGCCCGAGCAGCAGCGGCACCAGCGCCGGCTCGCTCGCCATCTCGCCGCACACGCCCACCCAGATGCCGTGCCGCCGCGCCGCGTCCACGGTCATTTTGATCAGGCGCAAAATCGCCGGATGCGTCGGCTCGTAGAGATGCGCGATTTTTTCGTTCATCCGGTCCACCGCCAGCGAGTACTGGATCAGGTCGTTGGTGCCGATGCTGAAAAACTTCACGCGCCGCGCCAGCGCATCGGCCACCAGCACGGCGGAGGGGATTTCAATCATCACGCCCACCTCGAGCTGGCTGTCGAACGCCACGCCCGCCGCCCGCAATTCCGCCTTGCACTCCTCCAACATCGCGTTGGCCTGATCCAGCTCGTCGGTGCCTGAGATCATCGGGTACATGATCTTCACGTTGCCCTCGGCGCTGGCGCGCAGGATCGCGCGGAGCTGTTTGCAAAACAGCGCTTTCTCGGTCAGGCAAAACCGGATCGCCCGCCAGCCGAGGAACGGGTTCAGTTCCTGCTCCAATCCGAAGTGCTCGACAAATTTGTCCCCGCCAATGTCGAGCGTGCGGATGATCACCGGCTCCGGCTTGAGCGCCGCCGCCACCTGCCGGTAGGCGCGATATTGCTCCTCTTCATCCGGCATCGTCTCGCGATTGAGAAAGAGAAACTCCGTGCGGAACAGCCCGACCCCATCGGCACCCTGCGCCTTCACCGCCACCGTGTCCTCGGGCGACTCGATGTTGGCGGACAAAGTCAGCCGCACGCCGTCGAGTGTGATCGCCGGATCGTCCCGGATGGTGCGCAGCTTTTCGTCCAGATTGAGCTGCTTCTTGGCGAGTTGGCCGTACTCGAACAACGTCTGGTCCGTCGGGTTCACCACCACCACGCCGTTGTAGCCATCCAGCAGAATCTGCGTCCCGTTGCACAGATGCTGCGTGATCGTCTTGAGCGCCACCACCGCCGGGATGTGCATCGACCGCGCCAGGATCGCCGTGTGCGACGTCTTGCTGCCGACATCCGTGGCGAACCCGAGCACGTTGTGCTTGTCCAGCAGCGCGGTCGTGGAAGGCGTCAAGTCATGGCTGACAATGATGCACGGTTCGGAAAGATGCCGCAGGTCCACCGCCTCGTGCTGGCCGAGCAGGTTGTTCATGATGCGCCCCGTCACATCGCGCATGTCTGCCGCACGCTCGCGCAGGTAATCGTCCTCGATGGCTGCCAGCGCCTGCAAATATTTGTCCGTCACCTCGCGGAACGCCTGCTCGACATTAACCCTCCGCCGATGCACGGACTTGCTCACCTCGTCGATCAACGTCGAGTCCTCCAGCACCAGCAGATGCGCGTCGAAAATACTTGCGTCCTGTTCCCCGATCCCCGCCGTCACCTGCCGCTGCACCTCCAGAATCTGCTGCCGCGTCTTGACCAAGGCCTGATGAAACCGCGCCAGCTCGTGCGCCACCTCACTCTCCAAAATCTCCCGCCGTGGAATCTCGCCCTCCTGCGGCTTGGCGACGACCAAGACCTTGCCCCGACAGATTCCGGCCGAAACCGGAACGCCGCGGTAAACAATTTCCCCAGTCCGCTTTTGATCGGGCATGATGAATAATTGTTTCCCGCCCCCATTTTTTGAAAGCAGATTCTTCCCGCCGCCGCCCGCAGGCGGCGAAAGCTCAAAGCAGAAAGCTCAAAGCTTCAGATCAGCGCCATGGTACAAGCCCCCAGGTGGAATACCTCCCCTCCCAAATTCCCTTGCCCAAAATTCCCCTGCCTCATTCCCGCCCATTCCCCGGCTCAATCACAGAATCGGCGTGCCACCCGCGCACTGATCCGCTATTCCTCCCCTGTGAACGAAGCCACCCCCACCATCCGCAACCTTGCCCTCGTCGGTTTCATGGGCACCGGCAAATCCACCGTCGGCCACCACGTCGCCGACGACCTCCGCTTCACCTTCCTCGACACCGACGACCTCCTCGAAAAACGCGCCGACAAATCCATCGCCCGCATCTTCGCCGAAGACGGCGAACCCGTCTTCCGCCAGCTCGAATCCGACCTCGTCCGCGATCTCGAAACCAAAACCAACTGCGTCATCGCCACCGGCGGCGGCCTCATCGTCAACCCCGCCAACCTCGCCAGCCTGAAAAAACACGCCCTCGTCATCTGCCTCTGGGCTTCCCCCGAAGCCATCTGGCAGCGCACCCGCCACCAATCCCACCGCCCCCTCCTCAACGGCCCCGACCCCCTCCAGACCATCCGCACCCTCCTCGCCGCCCGCGAACCCTACTACCGCCAGGCCGACGTCCTCGTGAACACCGAATACCGCGGTCTCCGCGAAGTCACCCACCAGATCATCCACCACTTCCACCAAAGCCAGGGCCAACCACACACCCGCCACTGACCCCGCCTCGCGATGGCCGCAAAGAACGCAAAGAGACGCAAAAAATGGCAATTGCGATGAACCACGAAATGCACGAAATACACGAAAACTGGGGGGCAAAAACAACCGGACAAAAAACTCAACTCTTCCCCGCCCCTTCCCATTTGGTACCTTTCGTGTCTTTCGTGGTTCCAAGCCCTTTGGCTTCCCTGCCGCCCCCCCCCTCTGTGCGCTTCCCCGCTTTGCGGTGTTTGGTGGTACGCCTCATCTGCCATTGGCGCACCCAACATCACACCGCAGAGATTGGAAATCCGCAGAGCCGAAACTATCTCTCACCCCCTCCCCTCTTTGCGTCTCTTTGCGTTCTTCGCGGCCATCCCCCCGGCGCATGAAAGCCGCCCTCCAGCAACGCGCCCGCGAACTCGGCTTCGACCTCTGCCACGTCACCACCGCCGCCCCGCCCGCCTCCGCCCCGCACCTCACCCGCTGGCTCGACACCGGGCAGCACGGCGAAATGACCTGGCTCGCCCGCAACGCCCACAAACGCATCGACCCCGCCCAAATCCTCCCCGGCGCCCGCTCCATCCTCTGCCTCGCCACCACCTACGCCACCCCCACCGACCTCACGCCCGCTCCCTCCCTCCCCCCATCCCCCTATCCCTCTGTCCCTCCTTCTCCCTCTCTCCCCGTCCCTCCCTCCCCCCGCGGCGCCATCGCCCGCTACGCCCGCTACACCGACTACCACGACCTCCTCGCCGCCCCGCTCCGCCAACTCACCGCCTACCTCGACCACCTCGGCGGCCCCGGCACCCGCTCCCTCTGGTACGTCGATACCGGCCCCATCCTCGAACGCGACCTCGCCCAACGCGCCGGCCTCGGCTTCATCGGCAAACACACCAACCTCATCAGCCGCTCGCTCGGCAACTGGTTTCTCCTCGCTGAAATCCTCACCACCCGCGAACTCGAACCCGACACTCCCGAAAAAAACCGCTGCGGCACCTGCACCCGCTGCCTCACCGCCTGCCCGACCCAGGCCATCACCGCCCCGTTCCAGCTCGATGCCCGGCGCTGCCTCTCCTACCACACCATCGAATTGAAAGGCCCCATCCCCCTCGAATTCCGCCGCGCCCTCGGCAACCGCATCTACGGCTGCGACGACTGCCTTGCAGCCTGCCCGTGGAACCGCTTCGCCCGCGCCGCCACCCTCCTGCGCCCCCACGCCCGCCCCGACCTCGCCACCCCCGACCTCCTCGAACTCCTCGCCCTCGACGCCCCCGGCTTCAAAAAACGCTTCGCCGACACCCCCATCCTCCGCACCAAACGCCGCGGCCTCCTCCGCAACGTCTGCGTCGCCCTCGGCAACACCGGCGATCCCCGCGCCCTCCCCGCCCTCGCCCGCGCCACCACCGACCCCGAACCCCTCATCGCCGAACATGCGACATGGGCCATTGCGGAAATAGAGAACCGCGGTCGGAGCGCGGGCGTCCCGCCCGCTCACACCGCCTGCCGGACGTGAAGGTGAACATAGCCGGAGAAATTGAAACGAGTCGTGGGCAAGAGTTGCGAACCAATTGGAATCAGCAAAAACTCACCTATGAAAACGCTGGCTGGCCAAGAGGAACACTTCCTCACGGATGCAAAAGGCAAACGCACTGCGGTCGTGCAGACTTACCAGCAACTTCGCGAAGCCGAGGAGGAATTGGCTGACATCCAGGCCTACGACACCCTGCGTGACCGGGCGTGCGCCGAGATCGCCGCCGGTCAGTCCGCCACGCTGGCGACCTACCGTGCCAGCCGTAAACCCAGCGCGAAATGAGCTATCCAATCATCCCGCCCAAATCGGCCCCGAAGGAACTGGATCGTCAGCCGGACGACCTCACTCGGCGGATACGGATTCAGTTGCACGTTTTGAAAACGAACTCGGCAGAAACAACGCAAGACTAACCATTAT
>CAMAUZ010000010.1 GCA_945861535.1 Akkermansia muciniphila
GCCTGTCCCAAATGCTACAGATTGTGAGCGTCAACGCGTTTGAGCAAGTGCCTATGGCTGAGCTGTTTGCCAATATCGGCTCTCAAGATGAGGCTACCGCCTCTCGTAACCAGTTGATGCTGTGGGACTAATATCCGGATGGTTATGGCATCATATAGAGATCGCTCAGATAACCGGCGGCGAGCAAGAGTGCGTCGTTGGCAGGGCCGTAGTTGATGCCGGAATCGATGCTTAGAGATCGGCCGCGGCGCAGCACCGTCTCGTAAATCTCGATGAGGCCGTAGTTATTGATCGTTTCCAGGTTGAGCGCCACATCGCCTTCCCAGCGTCTGCCCGCCTGCGACAGGATGCTGGCATCGGTGTTGACGGAGTTGTTGAAGAGGTCCCCGACCCGCTGGTTAAACGGATTGATGCCGGCAAGCACACGTTTTATCCACCCTTCCGCGAGCGCCGGTTTGGTCCAGGCAGACCAGTTGGTTGCCGTCGCCGCGGGTGTCGCGCTGTAGAGTGGATGGAGCGGGTTCATGGGGCGGTAGCGCAGGGTGACATAATTATCCACCAGCACCTGGATGCCCGCGCCGCCGAGAGTGAAACGGGGCAGCCCCAGTCCATTGGTCAGGCTGGTCCAACCGGTCATGGTGGGATTCTCCGCATTGACCTTCAGGGGCAGGCCGTTCACCGGCGGGGCAATACGCCATTGATATTCGTATTGGGTGGTCCGGGCGGCGAGGTCGCCGGTATGCTGGAAGGTCAGCAATTCGTTCAATGGGTTGAGCGAAGAAAGTGGATTAACTTCCCCCACATACAGCGGACCGCTCACGCGCAACACATGGACAAAGACCGGATCGCCGGCCTGGGTAAAGGCCGTGCCATTGCCGGCGAGGAGCGTGACGAAGCCGCTGCCGGGACCAACCGCACTCAAGGCATAGGAGTCCACTGCCGTGTTATCGTCAGTCACTTCGACGAGATTGGTAATGCCCACGGTTCGTCTGAGGCTGGGGTTGGGAATCGGAGTACCGGGTCGAGTCGGATCGTCGGAGTAAGTCTCGACCGTCACCGCCAAGCCATGGATGGCTCCGTCCCATTTGGACTTGTCTCCATCCGCGGCCGGACAAAGCGCCTTCACGGTGGCCAGATCAGCCGTGTCGAGCACGTTGAGCAGGACATATTTCTCGCCCAGCGCCTGATCCTGAAACTCGCCCTTGAACACGAGGTGCCCCTTGGTTCCACGATTGGCGTCGAAGAAGAGCCGTTTGGCCAGGTGGGGCGGGAGATTGGGGAAGAAAACCTTGCCTTGGTAACTCTCGGTTCGCACTCCGGCGGGCAGTTTTTCCAACCCCTGTCCCGCAATGTCGTAGGCTTTCTCCACGGTGGGGTCGTGCAGAATCACACTTGGTGTCTTGGTCGAAAAATTGGTGCCGATGGATTGTTGGTAGAGAATCTGCAAGCTTGTCTGCCCACGCACAGCCGGGAGGCCCAAGGTCGGAACGGTGAGAGTCTGTCCCGGAGCAAGCGCGGGGGAACTGGCCGGCCAGGTGGGGCGATACACAATGTCCAGGGCCGGGGTGGTTTTCGTCGCGGGGTTGCCAGCGTAGGTTCCGTTGGTGAGCGGCCGCAGGTAGGGAACAATCGAGCCAGGTTCCGGCGGGCTGGCGATGCCGGGCCAGGCGAAGCTTTCCTCGGTCGGATAGTAGAACCGCATGGTGAAACTGTTCGTGTTGGTCGGAGACTGGGCGAGATAGGGCGGACGGTTGGTGTAGGTCACGTTCGTGCCGGCATAGCGGTTGGGGCTGGTAATGGTCAGTGGCCCCTGACTCACGACGGGGCCACTGTTTCCCACGCTGAGAGTGAAGGTGTTCGTCACCGTGCTGCCATCCCCCGAGTCGGTGATCCGCAAGGAAACGGTGTTGGTAACAGCAACCGTGGGAATGCCGCGGACAGTCAGCCGTTCAGCCACCAATCCTGCCGGCAGCGGACTGAGATTGGTCATCGTCAGGGTATCGCTCCGGCGCGAGACCTGAACGTGATGGGTGAACGGTTGGTTCACCACGGCGGTAGCGTTGGAAAGCGCCAGAAAAACACCGGCCGCCGGACTGTAACTGCCCGCCTCGAATTTCGGGAGGCCGGAGTGCAAGCCACGATAGACCCGGAACTTATTCTTCCGGTCGCGATAGGTGAACCTTTGATAATGCCCGTTGGGACCGCCGCCATCGGTGGCCGGGGTCCAGTTCGGCGGCAGATTGAAGGAGTTGGTGGGCGGTTCGGTGTTGTAGTTGATGGCGCTCTCGCCTTCGCCCTCCACCGGGGGCGCCAGCAGCGGCAGGGGCATCGGGCCGGTCAGTTCCTGGTTGCCAGCCTCCACGATGTAGTCGAAGAGGATGCCGGCCCCGGGCTTCTCGCGCAGCACTTTGAAGACAGTCATCGCCGGCCGGCCATCAGCACCGGTGTAGTCCAGCAACACGAACGGGGCGGAGGAATAAGTCGCTCGCTCGCCGACGAGTACTGCCGGGACCGTTGTCTGGGTCAGGTTCAGGTCATCCCGCAGCGCATAGGCTTGCCCGGCGTTCATCAGAGCATGTTCTTCATTGGGATTATAGCCGGGCGCGCTGGGGTCATTCTGAAAATAGATGGCGCCGCCGGCCTCCAAGCTGCCCAAACCCCCGCTCCCCTGGTTGCTGGCGAGGATGATTTCCCGCGGGTTGACCGGCCACTGGAGGGTGTACCGACCGATGACCGACGGCCAGTAAACGGTTTTGAATCCCTTGGTCAAATCCGCCGCATTCTTGCGGAACCACCAAACTTCCAGCGAATTGGCACCCGGAATGGCATTGACCGGGATGAGCGCTCCCTGGTTGGCCACCTCGAATCCTTCCGCCAACGGGTCTTTATAGGCCGTGGGATGATAGGAAGTTCCCGCGCTGGTGCGCAGATGCCCGGCGAGATACGAATCGCCTGCTGCCGCACCGAGTTCGCGGTCCGGTGCGGGGATGCGGGTTCCTACATTGACCGTCTGACTGACGACCCGGGGCGAGACCAGGTCATTGGGCCAGAGGATCGAGCCCGCAGTCGGTGCCGACACCACGGACGGCGCAGTGGTGACCAACGGATCGGCTGGCCGGGGCAGCGTGGGCACCGCCGGGAGCAGGAGCGCAGCCAGATTGGTGCCGATGTTCCCGGCGGCCCCAGGCGGCAGGAGATGGTTGGTGAAACCGACGTCTCTGTAGGTTGGAAGGTAGGTGCCGGAGGGGATTGTGCCGGCGTAAGGAACCACGGCGGCGGCCGCGTCATCAAAAGTCAGATTCAGGTTTTGGTCAGCTTGTTCCCCGGAGTCCGTCATCAGAGCACATACCTGCCCGCGCGGGCCGACCAGGAAGATATTCACGCCGTAGATCCTACCCGAGTTCAGCCCGGTCACGTTAACCCGCACGGTACTCACGGCGTTCGTGACACCCGACACCGTGATGCTGGAGGGAAACGGGATCGCCGTACCAACCCCATCTGGGAAATTAATAACTCCCGGGCCGCTGATCGTGTTGGTCGTGGACGAGCCGGTTGCCGCATTGGTCTGCACCACCACCAGCTGCCAGGAGGTGATGTTACCCCCGTAACCCTCCCTGTCGCTCACATACAGTTTCCATACCCCGTTCACGCCGCGAGTGCGGGCCGCCAGGTAGTTAGTGTAGTTGACGTAGTTGGTGAAGGCGGCGTAGCTGGTCAGATAGCGGTTGTAGTTGCTGAGGGCGGCCGGGTAATTGAGATAGTCGGCGACGGAAGTCAGGTTCGTCGCGACAGTACCGGCGAAGTTGGTGGCCTTCAGGTTTACATCCAGCCAGGAGAATACCCGCTCGAAGGCGACCGCTTCTCCGGCCGTGAACCGCACCAACGCCCGGTGCGCCGGCACCGCGGCGTCCAGGAACGAGTAGAACGCAAATTGTTCCGTGAGCTTGGCCCGCGGGCGATCAAATGGATCCTGAAATTCGATCACCGGCGCATTGTCATTCGGGAGCGGCACGGCGGTCAGCCGGGCTTCCTCCTCCGTGTGGACCACGGGGCGCACGTAATGGCTGTAGCTGGCGGGATTTGCCGGCCAGAGCTGCTGGTAGCGCACCAGGCGCAGGGGCCAACGGAGACCTTGGACGCCTTCCTGCAACCAATGCACAAGGACATCGTTCTGATTCAGGGTTTCCCGCGTGGCATGATACTTTCGCTGTTCCGTGCCGGGGATGGTCTGTTGATAGGTGAAGGACTGCACGTCCGGACGGAGGATCGGCTCGGGAATCAGCCGGCTGTCGTCCTGCCCGTCCGCGAAGGCCCGCAGGCGATCCCCCAGCTCGACGGCGACATCCGCCGGATTGGGCTGCTTGATGACATCGACGATCTCAAAGCCGAGGTGTTGTTTGGTCTGGCCGTCCGGCTGGGTGTCCCCGAGCAACTCGACGAATGCACGCCCTTCGGCGTTGTAGGCGCGGACCTGTTTTTGAAGGTCATCGACCCACAGCGTCCGCAATTCCTGCAGCAGGTTGGTCTGCGCCGTGATGAACGATTGTCCCTCCGCCACATACTGATTGGCGACCGTGCGGGGGAAGTTGTTGTTGTAAATGATGTTCACCGCCGACACCCGGGCCGCGGGCAAGGCCACCGGTTTGCCGGTGTCGCGGAACACGCCCTCGGTCCAGTACATCTGCTGCGGCTGCTTCACCGCGCTGCCTGAGACGATGTGCCGAACTAGTTTGAGCGGGTAGAAATTCGGCCCGTCCCGGTAGTGCGTTTGGTTGGTGACAAAGCCTGCCGGGGTGCCGGTGGCAAGCACCACGGGGACCGCCTTTCTCCAGACCACATTCACCGGGCCGGACTGAATGGCGAAAACCACCCCCGCGTGTTTGCTCCAGTAATAACCGGCCCCGGCGTGGTTGTTGGTGGTGTGCGGCTCGGGCAGCCAGTACTGGCTCGGAAGCTCGGCGACCAGGGGATTTCCCGCCACGTCCTCCGACGGCGGGAGGAGACGAGAGCCAAACTGGGCAGAGGCGGAACGGCTGAAGAAAGTCGAACCAAGCTGGGCCGTTTTCAGAATGGCGACCACCACCTCGCCGCTCCGGGCGACCGGCAGGCCAATATCGCGCGCGTTGGCCACGTAACTGAGGGTGTTGTTCAGCCGGGCCGTGTTGGTGGGGCCGACCAAGCCGGTGAACGAATACACGCCCTGAAACTGGTTGGAAGTTGCCGGGTTTACCGTCTGTCCACCGCCGCCCGTGGGGATGCGACCGTCGGAACCGGGCGGCACGTTGCGAGTGCTGGAAAGCGGCACGCCATTGGTTGTGCGCCAGTTGTAGCGGGTCGAGTCCTGCCGGATTTCCGGGCGAATCTGGGCGGCAGCGTCCGTCACCACGAGCTGGCAGACCAACAGGAGGGCGGCAATTCGGGAAATTCGCATAAGCCGGATGCAGTTGGCGGTCAGTGATCGGTAATTGGTAGGCCGGGACTGTAGGTCGGCCCAGCGGGCATCACCCATAGTCCTGGACAGTTATTGCTTCGGCGCGGCAGTGCTGGTGGTGGGTAATGCTTCGGCGGCCGGACGTTCGTCCAGACGGGGGCCGGCGAGGCGGGTCACCAGCTTCTTTAGTTCCGCCAGGTCACGTTCGAGGGTTTCCACTTTAGTGGCCTTCAACTCGAGGGCCTCCACCCGGGCCGCCCGCCGCTCCAGTGCTTCCATCCGGGAAACCTTGTGCTCGAGTTCGGCCACGCGTGCCTCGCTTTTGCGCAGAGCTTGGACCTGCCGGGCCAGTTCCTGCGTGGCGGAGACATTGAGCATGGAGATAGCCTCGTAGTCCACGCCCCGGAAATCGTTCACCTCGCGGCCATACACAAAGACTTTGTCGCCTCCGGGTCGGAAGGCGGTGCGGAATCCGTCGGCTTTCACTTCCAACACCTCGTGAACGCCCTCTTGGCCCTCGCTGATGAGACGCACGCGCTCGCCTTGTTTCAAATTTGTAGCGAGCTTCACCCAACCGTTCGTGATCGTGGCCATCTGATAGATGTCCGGCACGACCTGGGTGGATTTGAAGACGGCTCGGGGATAGACCTGTTCCAACTGCTGAGCGATGACCTTCTTCATGACGCCCTGGCCCTTCGCCCTCCAGTCCCTGTAGCGATAGTCGGTTACCGCAATTTGCCGCAGCACGCTGAGATCGGCAGCCGGGTCCGACACTCCAACCACATCCTTGATTCGGGCATCGGAACCCGCAAGGAAAATGTCAGCCGCGATGCCATGTGTTGCAAGAATACTTAGATTCGGATTGAGGAATTTATCACCAATATTGTCCCAGGTGTCGCGGCCATACCCAAAGGTGAAAAAGGCATGAGTAACAGAACCATCCACCACCAGCTTCGCCTGGGTAGGAGTCAAGGTGCCGATACCGAGATTGCCGCTGATCACCGCATCGCCATTGACGTCAAGCGGTGCTCGGGGACTCTGGCCATCCCAACCGTTGACCATAACGTAATTGAAGAATGTTTTGTTGCCCTTAATCGAAGGGTTTATCTGGTTGGAAACTAGATCTACAAAGTTCTGAGTTCCTGAGCCAGTGCCGCCTCGGGCAATGGGAAGGATGCCAGCGGCGATCTTGCCCGCATCCAATGCGGGTATCTGGGTGGCCGATAACGTCCCGCTCGTGATCTTACCCGCGTCCAATGAGGGGATCTGGGCGGGGGTGAAAGTTCCGCTGCCGATCTTGCTCGCATCCAATGCGGGTATCTGACCGACAGTCAGGCCGGTCAACCCCGCGCCATTTCCGGCCAGGCTCGTGGCCGTCAACGCCCCGGCGTTGAGCGAACCGTTAACTGTGAGCGCGCCATTGGCCGCACTGGCGACGCTGGAGCCGTTCGGGCTGACCAAGGCGGTCGCGTTCCGGGCCAGAAAAGCGTAGGCGGAGGTCAGCAACCGCAGGCGTGGGGCGATGGTCAGCGGGGCATTGTTAATGGTCACCGTGAGTTCCATGTACCGATCTGATGCCGTGGCGCCGGCAAACACCGTGGACAAGGAAGGCCTCAGCTCACTGCCATTCGCCGCACCTTCACCCAGGAGCACCGCAAACTGCCCCTTATCCACCGTCACCGTCTGCTTCTCCGCCCAAACCGGCGTGCCGCCGGTCTGCGCGTCGTAGATACGAAACACGATGTCGTAATTAATCGGTGTGGTGGGGGCGAAGGGTGTGCCATCGGGATTTGCCAGGAAGCCTTGATAGGTCAGGCGCTCCGGCGGATTGGAGTCCGCGGCGCGCGCGAGGCGACCACCCGCGCCGACGGCCAGCGCCCAAAGAAAGGCCATGGTGATTGCCCGGCGCAAAATTGCGCCGGCCGGAGGGACGACAGGACGGGTGCTCATAGTGGGTTTGGGGTGGTTTTCGGTGGTGGATTGCAGGCCTGAAAGCAGGGTTTTCATTGTGTGGTCAGCGTGCGAATGCGGTTGAGATGGTCGAGCGTAAAGGTTCCCCGCGTATCGAACCGGCGGGATTCAGTCCCTTTGCCACCAAACGTCACGCTTTCGTCATAGATCCCAGTAAAGCTTTGTCCGCCGCCAGTAAGGCTGGCGAAGTCATTACCGGGCGGGGTGATCGTGAGCTGGATGACGCGGGTGACGGTGTAGGACTCGAAACCCGGGGGAAGGAATTGCGCGAATTTTGCATCCAGATTGTCATGGTCCGGATGATAGGTGTGGAGGAAGGGATTGGAGGCGTGATCGCCGTGCGAGAGAGTGATGCTCGCGGTAAGATTGGTGCCAGCTTGCAACGCGCCGGTGAGCCTCCAGAAGGTGTTGGTCGGCGTGGCGGGCAGATGGATCGCGCTGATGCGCCGGGCGGAGGCAAGCTGCTTTGGGTCGAGGAAACTCTCGCGGGTCGCGTTGACAAAATTCGTGGCGGGATTGAGGCCGTGGTACAGGCGCTGGAAAAGGTAGGTGTTGGTGTTGTCCGTGTGCAGGATGAGTCGGAGCGGATAGGGACGGGCCACCGCCCCGAGGTTGGTATTGACGCCCGTGAGGACATAGGCGCCGTTGGCACCCACCGTGTTCACGCCCGCAGAATCCTTCTGATAGCTTTTCAAATAGGAGCGCACTTGCGACACGGACGCCGCACCCACCCAGAGGCCGGCGTTGGAGCCGACCTCGGCGGAGACGGGCAGGTCGTGTTGGGCGAGGTTCAACGAGTCGGTCAGGCGCAGGATGCCCGCATAGGCGCTTGCGGGAGCCCCGGTCATGAGGGAGCGGTTCAAACCGAGGACTATCTCGACCTCGGAGCCAGCCTCGCCGGCGGGTTTGAGCAGATAGGTGTTGGCCGGAGCGCCGACCACGAGATTCGAGGAAGCATAGGTGAGATTGGTCAGGTTTTGCGCCCCCCGCAGCAGCAGTGGCGGGACGCCGACGAGGGTGGTCTGGCTGACCGGGGGTGCCTCAGAGGCGAGCAGGCGGAGCGAGACCGTAAGATTGCCGCTGGTCAGATTGCGCAGGCGGAGGCGCGACTGGCCGAGATCGTCGCGGAACTGTACGCCCGCCGCGCCGGGGAGCACAACCTCGAACGGACCGAAGTAGCGGTTGTAGGTGTCGCCCGCCCGCATCCAGTACGCTTCGCCGCGGCGGACACTGTAAGTGCGCGGGGTGTTGAGCGGCGCGGGATTGGTCGCCCCGAGGTTCCCGCCCGGATAGTAGAAAATCTGCGCCGCCTGCTGGAAGGCCGGTGCCGGGGCAAGGAAACTCTCGAAGGTGGGTGGCTGGGTGGTCGGCGTTGGAAAGCCGAGCAGATTCAGGCCGGTGCTGGTCCAACGGAAGCGGAATGGAACGGGCTTCCCTTTCAGATTCCAGGTGTACGTCGGAGCATTGGTGCTGATACGTACCAGATACGCCGCATTGCCGACCGCGCGCTGCAACTGGGAGGCCGGTCCCGTCGCCCGCACCCAACTTACCCATTGGCTGCCATTTCCACTGGGAAGTTGCGGGGATTGGATGAACTGTGCGGTGGCCGGAGCGGGTTGCCAGAGCCAGATCTCCTGAATGGGATTGGCGGCATCCGCGGCGACCAGCGCGTCAAGCGTCGCGTAGCTCGGGTCCACATTCAAATAGATCGCGTTCCAGCCGGCTTTGAGGGCAAAGGATTGAGTCAGCCACTGGGCATGGAGATGCAGCGGTGCCGCCCATAGGCAGGCTGTGGCGAGGAAGAGAAGCAGTTTGCGGCGCATAGGTTTCACTGGAAAATGAAGTCCTTGATGGTCTCCGGCGGTGCTGGCCAACGCGTGGCGGCCATGCCGGGGATAGAGGCAAACACCACTTCGGCCCGACCCTCCGCCACCAACCGCCGCGCGCGGGTCTGTACCGGAGCGAACTGCGATCCGCCGGTTGGGGACTCGGGCGATTCTAACGGAAAACTGGAGATTCCGTTGGCCGACGATTCACTGTGGTTTGGTGGTCCTCGAAAAGTGAAGCCCGTGCCCAAGGTAGAGGCCCCGATCCGCAGGGGGAAAATCAAAGGCAACCCATCGGGTCGCGGGAGCGACCGGCTAAACGCCGACTGGTACCAAGTCAAGGCAGGCATTGCACAGAACCCATTTTTCCGAGGGAACATCGCTCGGGGAGACAAGGCGAAACGCCCCGAGACCGGTGCGAGAAACTTAGGAGTTCGGTAAGGAAACCAAGCGTTGCTTTGCCCGTCAAATAATTTTTTCGAGCAATTGCATTTTTGCAAAAAAACGCGCGGGCAGCCAAGGCCCGCGCGGAATTGCTGTGATTGTGCCGCAAGTCTCCGGTAAATCAGGCGCGGCGGCGACGTCGATAGAGGAGGCCCAGCGCACCCGCCCCGACCAACGCCCAAGTGGAAGGCTCAGGAACATTGGCCGGCAACGGAATCAATTGACCCCGCCATTCGCCTCCCCCAACCGACGTGGAATGAATGTTGATGTAGGTCTGACCAGCGAAGAGACCGGTAACTTGCGCGGACGATACGGGAAGCCAGGCGCCGCTGATTGTGCCGGACGAGGCCGCGGTGTAAGAGAGTCCCTGAAGCGTCCCCCCATTGACCCCCACGGGCGCCAGACCGTGGATGTGGGCGTTATTCGCGCCGCCCTGCAAGCCGGCGAAATCGACCACCACGCTGAACGAGCCAAACGTGCCGACGCTATCGTCAAATCGGAGCGTGTTAATCGTGTAACTGCCGCTTGAAGCATTCACCGGAATTTCATTGGCTCCGGACAAACCATTCAAGAAGGTGAAATCCGTCACCGCGGCGCGCGAAGGGGACAGGGAACCGATCAGGAGAACCGCAAGGACTGCTGCATGGAGTGAGGACAGGAGTTTCATAGTGTTATCTGAGTTTGATTGTTTGATTGTTTGTCTGTTAGGGGACCGAGATGGAATAAAAGCACCTCTTTTGAAAACCGCCAAGGGATTCTGAATCGCCTAAATCCCCACGTAAGGAACTGCGAAACTCAGTTCTGATCAATAAATACGGGGCTGCGGCACGCTTTGATGTTGCAGACAACCGGTATTGAACATCAAAGCTCATAAAACCCTTGTAAACAAAGGACAAGCTCGCCTTTTCAATTCCTTACGTGGGGATTTAGGAATCGGTGCGTGAACCCGGTTACGGAATTAATACGAAGGCGGATTTGGGTAGCGCCGCCGCACGGCGTGTTGCCCGGGTGCCTGACGGGGATCGGGTACCCGGTGACGCAGCCTCTGGACCGGACCGGCGCGTTCACGGCGCAGAAGCCCGCGCTGCTGGTGTCTTTCATCTGGTTCAGCTTTTTCGGCTGCGCGATCACCATGGGTGTCGGCCTGCTCACCTCCGGACGATCGGTGCCGCGGTGAGGGCGACGTCGATGACGATGAGGTCGCCGGTGAGGTGGCGGGCGGCGGGGGAGCAGAGGAAGACGACGGCGCCGGCGCAGTCGGCGGTGTCCCGCGGAATCTCACTTCTCTGATCGGACTCGCGCTGCGCCATGGGCAACCGGAAGTAGCCCGCCATCACGCGGGCGCTGATGAGATTTTTGAGGAAGGTGGCGGCTCCGCGGCTGGTTCCGGCACCGGCTTTGGCAAACGGCATGCGGTGAGCATGGGGTGCTCGTTCATGGCTTCTTTTTCCTCTGTCCCGCTGCGGTGAGGTTCTTCAAATCCTTCACCGCTGCGTCGAAGTCCTGTTCGACCTGCGATGGGAGGTCAAGCTGGGCACGGCGATGCTTTTCAAACTCCAGTTCCGCTTTCGCCACCGCTTGCTCATGGGAAATCTTCCCGGCGTTCGTGAGGATGTCCCGGCCACCGAGGCGCAGGAAGTCGTCCATCCTTCCCAGCCAGTCGCGCATATACATGGGCTGACGGTTGAGCGCCTGCACCTCGGCCAATTCCAGATAGGCCACGACGATGCGATTCAACGCATTGAGTTCCTCGGGCGACAGATAGTTCTTGGCGATGATCGCCTCTGCTTTGCTCGGTTTCGCGCCGATCCAATTGGTCATCCCCACTTGTGGCTTGGCGGCGTCCACCCGCGCATGGATGACCTCCGCCGCCGTATGGCCGTGCGCCGCCCAGTGCATCTTGTTCTGCACCGTCGCGAAGAACTGGCGGGATGCCTCCATGCTCGGGTCGTAATCAATGCTCGTCGCTAAATCTCCAGCACCTTGCGCCAGAATTCCTTCTCCGATGAACGGATGTCGCGGATGCGGGCCAGCAACTCCTCGAAGTAATTGCCGCCCCCGCGCTGTTTGAGTCGCTCGTCGTCCATCGTGAAGCCCTTCACGATGTATTCCCGCAGCCGTTGCGTGGCCCAGATGCGAAACTGGGTGCCGCGCTGGGATTTCACCCGGTAACCGACGGAGATGATGACATCGAGGTTGTAGTAAACGGTCTGGTAGGTTTTCCCGTCGGCGGCAGTTCGTGCAAAATTTGCACATACTGCCTGCTCCACCAGTTCACCCTCCTCGAAAATGTTGCGGATGTGCTTGGTGACGACGGATCGCTCCCGCTGGAATAACTCCGAGAGTTGCGCCTGCGTGAGCCAGACGGATTCGTCTTCCAAGCGGACTTGTAGCCGGATGCGGCCATCGTCCGACTGGTAAAAGAGGAACTCGCCGCTGCCGGGCATGGGAGTTGGGATCAGGTCGCTCATGGATTCAAGTTTTCGGCGTTCGGAATTCGACATTCGGCATTACACGCGGCCCTCCGGTTTGATGATGGCGAGGAGGCCGGGGCTGACGGCGGTGAGGCGGAGGAGGTGCTGGCGGATGGGGTGGCCCGGGGCGTTGAGCGTGGGGTGGAGGTGGGTGAGGTAGGCGCGCTGCCGGGCGGCGCTGACCTCGGGGGCGTAGGGGGCGAGGTGCGGGGGCACGGCGTCGGGCAGATTCATTTACTCTCTCCTTTCTGGGGCAGGCGCCCCGCCTGTTTTTCGAGCTTCTTTTTGTCAGTTTTCACCCGGCATTCCAGTTTCTTGATGTCTTCCTCCGGCGGCAGGGTTTCCCGTTTGATGCCGCGTTCGCCGAGCATTTGGCGGACGCTGGTGTTGTTCTGCACATGCTCACGGGTGATGGATGGCTCGCCCTGAAGATCAGCCTGCTGCACGTTATGGTTCGTCATCTCGGTGGCGAGGTTCTTGGCGGCGATGGTCAGGGTGAGCATGAAGTCCTCGATCTCACGCTGCCCGCCCTTGCCGTGGGTGATCAATTTCGTGACGCCACGAAAATGATGCCCCGGCTCGTAACCTGTGGTTTTGCAAGAGTCGATCGCCCGCTGGATGGCGGTGAGAAAGTTCTCCCAGCGGGCGTAGCCGAGAGGCTCCTGCAAATCCCGGGCAAACCAGAATTCCAAGCCGGACTCTTCGGGGTGAAGTTGCGCCAGTTGATCAAACTGGCCTTGCATGCCGATGATGAGGTCTTTGTTCATGGCGGATGCGTGTTTCTAAACCTTTCCCTCCTGTTTGATGATGGTGAAGCGGTCGAGGAAGGACTGCGGCGAGGAGCCGGCACCAGCGATGCACTTGTCGCTCTGGTAGCCGAGCTTGGCGAGAAGCGGGCGGGCGGCTTCCTGGAGCGGGAGGGTCTGGAAATGGGCGAGGGCGGAGATCATGGTTGGGAGGGATGCTGGGCGAGCCAGGCACGGCCCTTGGGGGTGAGGCGGTATTTTTGGAGGCGGCTGTTGGGCTTGTCGGGGAGGGTGCGCTCGATGAGGCCAGCGGCGAGGGCGGGGTGGAGATAGAGAAGGCGAAAACTCTCCCTATGCAGCAATTGAAGGTGGCGCTGAATTTCTTCTCTCGAAATCTCGCCCGTGATGGCGCGGAGCAGCGTCTCGACTTGCGCGGTGACTTGCGCGGTGACTTGCGCGGTGACTTGCGCGGTGACTTGGGGGGTGACTTCACCTGTGACTGGTCCAGTGGTGGGTGTCACCGCAGCGACCATGGCTTTCAGATACTCTGGTGAGTAGCGGAACTCGAGGGTGAGGCCGGTTCCGTCGAAGGCGAGGAGGGGTCTGGGGGAGCCGGCGGCTTTGCAGGCGGCGAAGATGCGCTGGATGCCACGGCCCCAGGTTTCGATTTCACCGGAGCGAAAGAAGACATTGGCGATGGCGGGGTTGAATGGTGTGGATGCGTGCGGAGCGAGGAGGTTCTTCACTGTCCAGCCGTCCGGGAGCACGCAGGGGTTCCAGATGCTCAAGCGGTTCTCATAGACGCGGATCTGCACCGGTGCGCCGGTGGCGTAATCGCGATGGACGAGAGCATTGAGGACGGCTTCGCGCAGCGCGGGATCGGGCACGGGGTAGCGTTCGATGCGCTGAATGCCCTGATAGGTGATGGCGGCTTTAAGGTATTTGGTGCGGATGAGGTCGATGGTCTTGGCTACCTGGGTAAAGAGGTCGCCCTGGATCATGTCGTGGTAGGCGAGATCGGATTCGGACCGGAAGTAGCCGACTTTGACAAAGGCTCCGGTAACGAATTTCTCGGAGTCTTCATGGAAGAGGAGCACGGCGGCGCGCTTGAGATAGGCGCCCTCGGTGAGCTGGAGTTTTTCAATGAGGGCGGCCTTGGAGGAGCGGAGGTCCGCCGGGTCCAGGCGGCCGCTGTGGCGGGCGAGATCGCGAAACTGGCGGAGGGCGGCGGAGGAGAGGTGGCTGACTTTGACACCGGGCATGGGCACGCCATCCCAGGTGCGGCCCTGCCGGCGGAGGAGGAAGCGGTCCAGCGCGGCTCCTTTCAGTTCCTGCAAGGTGCTGCCGCTGCGCTGGAAGTAATGGCCCCGGTAGCTGATGGGGTTGGGATAAGCATCCACGACAATCTCCAGCCACGGCCGGCCGTTCTCTTGATGGGCATGGACTGCGACAAGGATGCCGAGGACATCGCGGACTTTGTTCGGGAGGTCCTCCAGCAACTTGGCGGCATCCGGCAAACCGACGACCACGCCCTGATCATTGCGCCCGAGGTGAAGGATGCCGCCCCCGGCATTCGCGAAACCGCAAATCCCGCGCAGGAACTCATCGCGCCACGTTTCCTTCCATTCGAGCTGCTGGCTTTCTTTCATGCCTGGTCCTCCGTGATGACGAGCCAGGTGACGAGTTCGAGTTCGGTCTTTTCGGGAACCTGCTCCTGGGCATTGGGCGGAACGAACCCACGCCCGGACTGGCGGCCGGAGGCGGCGCGTTTGCGGTAGGTGGCGGCGAGGGAGTCCACGGCTTTTTCCAATAGTGTGTCGCAGGCCTGCGTATCTCTGCCATGATTGGTCTGCTGGTCGAAGAGATTGCAGAACCGGGTGTGGGCTTCCGTTTTGCCGGAGCAAAGGATGCGGTAGATGTCGGGAATCTGCTTCGGGTGCGCGAAAGTGAAGCGGACGGTTTTGGCTTTGCCGAGGATTTCTCTCATGACTGGTCTCCTTTAGTGATTTCGTGGTCGACTTCGGTTTTTGGGCCTGCCCGGTTATGGCTGCCGATGGGGGGCGAGGGCAAGACGGCAGAAGGGGCGGCCTGCTCACATCCGGCCGATCTGCGCGATGGTGAGGCCGCCGTCGATGACGATGATTTCGCCGGTGAGGTAGCGGGCGGCGGGGGAGCAGAGGAAGACGACGGCGCCTGCGCAGTCGGCGGGCGTGCCGACGGTGCCGAGGAGGATTTTTTTCTCGTAGTGTTTCACGAGGTCGTCGGCGCGGGTTTCGAGCCAGGTGTGGGTGAGCGGGGTGCGGATGAGGCCGGGGGCGATGCCGTTGACGCGGATGCCGAGCGGAGCAAGGGAGACGGCGAGGGAGCGGGTGAGCATGACGAGCGCGCCTTTGCTGGCGTCGTAGGCGGAGGAGTCGGCTTCGGCTTGGAATCCGTTGGTGCTGGAGGTGATGACGATGCAGCCGGGGCGCGCGGCGGCGGCGAGGCGGCGGACGAATCCCTGCACGAGGAAGAAGGTGGCGGTGACGTTGAGGTCGAGGGTTTTCTGCCAGCGTTCGCGCGTCATTTCGAGGAGGGGCAGGTCGAAGAAGCTGCCGGCGTTGCAGACGAGGGTGTCGAGCGCGGGTTCGGCGGCGAAGGCGGCGGCGAGCAATGTTTCGGGGCCGGTGGCGGGGAGGAGGTCGCACGCGAGGTAGGGGGCGTCGGCGGGGAGGGCGGCGCCGAGTTCCGCGGATTTTTCCGACAGGCCGTGGAAGACAACGCGCGCGCCGGCGTCGCGGAGGCCGAGGGCGATGGCGTGGCCGATGCCTTGGGAGGAGCCGGTGACGAGGGCGGCGTGGGCGTCAAGCGAGAAGGCGTTCATCGGGGAGTTTGAGGAAGGCGCGGGTGTTGGTGTTGGCGATGCGTTGGACGACGTCGGACGGGCTGGCTTGGAGCGCGGTGACTTCGCGTTCGTAGGTGCTGATGAGGCGGACGACCTGGCCATTGATCTCGGCGGCGTAGCTGTAGAAGGGCGAGTCGCTGCCCCACATAAATTTGTTCGGGTACGCGGCGGCGAGGTCGGCGATGACGCGGGCCGGGTTGGTGTAATCGGAGTCGAAGCGGCGCGAGCGAGGCGCGATGTAGGGGAGGTCATCGACGGCGCCGACGCAGTGGATGCAGTGGGCCGAGTTGTCGAACCACGCGTTGGGCAGGGCGTTCACGCGGTCGAGACATTCCTTGTCGTAGCGGCACGAGTGGGCGGCGCAGAAGCGGAGGTCGGGGTTGGCTTCGGCGAGGTCGAGGATGTCGTGGGCCTGCGCCCAGAGGTCGCTCGCGGCGACGCTGCTGTGGATGAGGAAGGGGATGTCCCATTGGCGCGCGAGGTCGAGGAAGACGCGGCCTTCGTGGGCGAGGCGTTTGATGTCGGCCTGGATGATGGTGCTCTGAATCTTGATGCCGTGGAAACGGTACTCGGCGCGGAGCTTCACGAGTTCGGCGGCCTGGGCGTCGGTGTCGCGCAGGGGATCGACGATGACGAAGGGGAGCGTGCGGCGGCCTTCGTCGGGGAAGAGGCGCTGGCATTCGTCGAGCAGGCGGCGGTTCTCGAAGGCGTAGGGGATTTTTTCGAGGCCGTTGCCGAACGCGACGCCGCCGCTACGGAAGCGCGTGACGTCCATGGCGACGTAGGAGACGAAGGGGAAGACGATCCAGTGCGTGACGCCGAGCGCGCCGCCTTCGGTCTGCATCTGGACGAGTTGCTGGGCGTAGGGGAAATCGCCGTGCAGGTAGAAGAGGAGGTCGGCGCCGAGGTGGTTGTGGCAGTCGATGAGCATGCTGTTCAAGGGTTGGGTTGGAGAGAGGGTGTCGGGGGGAAGCTCAAAGCTCAAAGTTCAATGCTCAAGGGAAGGAACAAGGGACAAGCGACAAAGGGGCGGGAGCATTTCGGTTTGGGGTCGGTACAGGGGAAACCGTGCGGCGTCGCGGTGCGGAGGGGGTGGGTTGGATGATGGGAGATCGAGAGGCGCGCGGCGAGAGGACGTTGTGCCTGGTAGTTGGAGCTTGGTCCTTCCCTTGAGCTTTGAGCTTTGAACTTTGAGCTTCTTCCCCACTTCGTCGGTCGCCGCTCGGGCCGAAATGATGCGAGTTCGTGCGCGTCCGCCCTTTCCCTCTCTGCGTTCCTTCCGATCTCTGCGGTGTTCCACTCCGCGTCGCCCCGATCGGAGCGTTTCCTGAATACACCGCAGAGATCGGAAGGAACGCAGAGAGGGAAGGAGCCGATGGGGAGGCCCCACGCTCGCACGGAAGACCCCCAGCGTGTCGGGCAGGACGCAGCGGGTCGTGAGGGCGGCTGAATTGGGCAGGGGAATTTGGGGCAAGGGAATTGGGAAAGGGACAAATCGGCGGCGGTTCTCGTCCCGGAGGGACGCCGGAGGAGATTAGCCGGGGGCAAATCCGCACCAGCGGATGCCGCCCCCGGTGAGCGTGCCGCGTGGCTCCGTGCCCCAGCGGGGCATCGAAGAAAATGGCCCGTGGCGACGAGTGGCGGCGGAAATGCTGCGGTGAAGATGCCGTCAAAAACTTCTTCGATGCCCCGCTGGGGCATGGCCCGTTTGGCGGCCCAACCGGGGGGCGCGCCCGCTGCGCGGGCTTGCCCCCGGCTAATTTCCTGCGGGGTCCCTCCGGGACGAGGAGCAAAGCGCTGGCGACAATTCTTTGTTCGTCGGCCGGGGGCAGGACAGCGGCAGAATAGTCGCGGCGAGCGAGGATTTTCCCCGGAGCGCGGCTGTGTGCACGGAGCACCAGCCGCAGCAGGTTGGCCGCACGGAACGCCTCCGATTCCAACGGGTGCGTCCGAGGTTTCGGGGCCGCTGCGGCTGGTCCTCGGCGGACACAGCCGCGCTCCGCTTGGGTGGCGGCTCCGCCGCGCGGTGTTCATCGTGTCTCGGTGGTTAAGAGATCCGGCTCGACTCATAAGTTGCGGCTCAAGCGAGGCGGGTGAAGCCGGCGGGGGCGACGGTGGGGCCGGCGGTTTCGCGCAGCAAGCTGCGGGCGTGGAGGGTGTCGAGGTGGGTGAGGACGTCGTCGAGGGCGGCGAGGAGTTCGGCGATCATGGCGTCGGTGTGCGGCCACATGAGGTAGAGCTGGGAGGAGAAGAGGAAGCCCGCGTGCAGCAGGCCGCGGATGGTGAGGGCTTTGGCGGCGGCGCTGTTTTCGCCGAGGGCGAAGGTGAGCGAGGGCGAGCAGGGCTGTCCGCCTACCTTTAGATTTAGGGCAGGATGGCGCGCGGCGAGGGCGCGCAGGTTGGCTTGGAATTGTTCGCCGAGGGACCACACGCGGGGTTGCACGCCGAGGCGTTCCATTTTTTCCAGACAGGCGAGGGCGGCGGCGGGGCCGAGGCCGTCGGTCCAGGAGCTGCTCGAGATGAAGCTTTCGTTGGCGGCATCCATGACGGCGGCGCGGCCGACGAGGGCGGCGCAGGGGATGCCGTTGCTCAGGGCTTTGGCGTACACGACGAGGTCGGGTTCGAGGCCGAGTCGGGGCGACGCGCCGGGGAAGCCGTAGCGCCAGCCACTGGTGACTTCGTCGATGACGAGCACGGCGCCGCGTTGCTGGCAGGTGGCGCGGATGTTTTGGAGAAAACCATCGCGCGGGCTTTCCGAGCGCATTGGTTCCATGACGACGGCGGCGAAGTTGTCGCCGAGCTGCGCGATGGCGTGGCGGAAGGAGTCGGGGTCGTTGTAGCGGAAGGGGACGGCGGTGCCGGCGAGTTCGCGCGGGACGCCGAGCGGGGTGAGGCCGGGGAGGAGGTGGCCGTCGAGGGAGTGGTCGTCGGCGAGATTGGCGGCGAGATACCAATCGCTCCAGCCGTGGTAGCCGCAGAAGGCGATGCCGCTGCGGCCGCTGGCGGCGCGGGCGATGCGCACGGCGAGGCTGAGGGCTTCGCCGCCGCCGCGGGCGAAGCGGACGCGCGCGGCCCACGGGTGCAGCGCGAGGAGGCGCTCGGCGAGGGCGGGTTCGTCGGGCGAGACGAGCGTGCAGTAGCTGCCGAGGGAGAGGCGGCGTTTGACGGCGTTGTTCACCGCTTCGTCCGCGTGGCCGAGGAGGATCGCGCCGACGCCGCCGGTGAAATCGGTGAGGCGGCGGCCATGCAAATCCCAGACATCCGCGCCGTGGCAGCGCGAGTAGTAGGAGGGCCAGGTGACGGGATCGAAGAGCTGGGCGCGCTTGGAGAGAAGGCCGGTGCCGCAGGAGATTTTTTGTTTCGCAGCGGACCAGAGTTCGGGGCCGGAGGTTGCGGGAGGGAGCGCGGAGGCGGGGAGATGCGGGGCGAGGAGGCGCAGCGCGTTGTGGCGGAAAACGTCGTGTTTATCGGCGTCGTTGAGGCCGCAGGAGTCGAAGGCTTCGCGGAGACAGAGGAGGCCCTCGATGCCGACGAGGGTGAAATTTTCAAAATGGGTGACGGCGGGCGCGGGCAGGTCGTCGGCGTACACCCAGCAGAAGCCGTCGCCCATGGTGAAGGCTTTGCCGCGCAGTTCGCTGACCATGTAGTCGGAACCCCAGAGGACGCGGCGCGGGCCGAGGACGTCGAGGGCGGCGCGCATTGCGTCGGCCTCGGTGATGGCAGAGGTGTCGAGGACGACGTTGTCGAGGCGCGCGAGGTGGCGGAGGCCGCGGAGGGCGGTGCGGTAATTGAAGGAGCGGGCGACATGCGCGAGCACGAGGCGGCAGCGCGGGAAGCGGCGGCAGAGGCGGTCGAGGTCGACGAGATTGCGCGCGTCGGCGATGCCGTCACTGCGCATGAGGTGGAGCATGAGGACGCCGTCGGTTTCGTCGCAGAGGCGCCACATCCATTCGGGGGCGAAGTCCTCGATGGCGACCTGCGTGGTGTCCGCGAAGGGCGCGTAGAGACGGTAGGGTTTGAGGCCGACGAAGTGCGGCGTGGCGAGGAGGGCGCGGACGTAGCCGGGGTCGTCCGCGGGCGCGGCGAGCACGAGGGCGCGCGTGGGTGAGTCGGCGGGGAGCGTGGACATTTCGGCGGCGAGGAAGGCGTTTTCGCCACGGCGGTCATTGCCCGCGCTGGGGTAGCCGAAGAAGAGGCCGTCCACGCGGCGATGGGGCAGCCAGCGTTGGAGGGCGGCGTGGTAGGTGTTCAGACCGAAGGCGGTGTCGGCCGGGAGAAAGGCGGGGCGTTTGCCCTCGGCGAAGTGGCGCGTGTGATAGAGATGCGCGTGGGCATCGAAGACTTGCGCGGGAAGGAAATCGTCGAGCGAGGCGGCGAGGGCGCGGTCGGAAGGGGTGAGTTCGGTGACGAGGGAGGGCATTTAGTTGCGGGGATTGGGATGGCCGCAAAGAACGCAAAGAAACGCAAAGAGGGGAAAAGGGATGTGATGACGGTCAGACAAGTTGGGTTTGCGTTTGGTTTTCACAGCGTGACGTCGTTTGCCAGCGCTCACCACGAGGTCCAGCCGCCATCGACGGCGAGGTTCTGGCCGTTGATGTAGCTGGCGGCATCGCTGAGGAGGAAGGCGACCACGCCGGCGATTTCGGACGACTGGCCGATGCGACCGAGCGGGACTTTTTTGGCGAGACGCTGGATGAACTCGGGGTGCGCCTGCTGGGTCGCGACGGTGGGGAAGGGGCCGGGCGAGATGGCGTTGCAGCGCACGGCGCGGGGTCCGAAGTGGACGGCGAAGTAGCGGGTCATCTGCTGGATGCCGGCTTTGCCGACGCCGTATTCGATGGGGTTGGGATTCATCGGCGCTTCGTAGGCGCCGGGGTCGGGCGAGACGGTGCCATACATGCTGGAGAAGAGGACGACGCTGCCGCTGCCACGCGCGGCCATGCGCTGCGACACGGCGCGGGCGAGCACGAACGTGCCGGTGAGATTGCCGTGATTCGCGCGGTCGAAATCCTCGGGGGTGAGGTCGTCGAGGCGTTTGCCGGTGGAGGAGTAGGTCATCACCGCGAGGCCGTGCGGGACGCCGCGCGCGGCGCAGTGCTCGGTGACGAACCGCTCGACGGCGGCGGTGTCATTAGCATCCAGCGTGGCGGGCGTGACGTTGGGCGGGAGGCCGGCATCGGCGACCATGCGATGCGCGCGGTCATCGAGGTCCGCGCAGAGCACGCGGGCTTGCATGGAGGCGAGCAGCGTGACGACCGCACGGCCGAGATAGCCCGCGCCGCCGATAATCCAAAGGTCGCGGTGGGAGAGATCGAAGGGCGGTGGCGTGGGCGGGAGCATGGTGATAGGGGCGACGATCAATGTTGGCAGTGCGGCCAAAAGTGCTGGGCGACGTTCATGAGCGAATCGGGGCGTGCGAAGAATTGCAGTCGTGGCGGCGGAGGGCAAGGCCGCTGCCATGGCGGAAGCATTTCCCGGGCGCATCCCGCAGTCGCGGGAGCGGGCCGTTCGCGGTCCACGGGGGGCGCGTGGCAAGGCGTGATGGGAAGGTGCGCGACGCCGCCGGCCGCCATCAACTCCCGGCCCCAGCCCAGCGGGCGACCGATAATAGCCCAGCACTTCAGTGCTGGGTCCGCGTCGGTAACGAACCAAGTCCCGTCAGGGACGAAAGAAAGCGTACGTGGTCCAGCCTCGGTCGTCCCTGTAGGGACTTGCCGGTTCCCCGGCCACCAACCCAGCACTGAAGTGCTGGGCTATTATCGGTCGTCCCTGCGGGACTACACCCAGGCGTCAACCCTCGCCGCAGTGGGTAGGGCGCGTCTGTCCCCAGCGCGCCGTGAACGTGCGGACGCGCAACCGGCGCGCATTCCACCGACAAACCCCGGAGGGGTTGTCCCATGAATAGCCGGGGGTGGCGCGAGGGACGAGCGACACCCCCGGATACTCGCCGCACCGCTCCCGAACCCCGCAGGGGTTCCCCCAAACACCAGGGCATCCACGGCCCGCGGAATGGGGCCACCCCGCCGGGGTGGCGGGCATGTTGGCCGTCTGTTCCGGGGGTGCGCTCGTGCCTCGCGCACCCCCGGCTATTCACGGACAACCTCTCCGGGGTTGGTAGGGACGCGCTGCGGCGCGTCCGTGGCCTCTCCCCGGGTGCGCGTGGATGAGAGGGGCGGTTTCGGATTTGCCGCGCGTTCGGAAGGGGAAGGGTTTGGGCCGGGCGGCAGCCCGGCCCTACCGGGTTGGTAGGGACGCGCTGCGCGCTTCCGATCCGGCTTCGTACCGCAGGCGTCTCGCCTGCGAGTTCGGGCGGCGTCTCGCCGCCAGTAGCAACTCGGGGCGAGACGCCCCGCGAACTCGCAGGCGAGGACGCCTGCTGTACGGGGGGCGGGTCAGGCGAAGCGGGCTTGGAGCCAGGGGACGACGGTCTCGATCATGGGGCGGGTGAAGTCGCCGGAGAAGACGTGGCCGGAGCCTTTTAGCTCGACGAGTTGGGAGGGGATGTTGGCTTTGGCAAAGATGTCGCGGGAGTCTTGGATGGGGACGACGTCGTCTTCGGTGCCGTGGATGAGGAGCCAGGGGATTTTGATGGCGGGGGCGTGGTGGACGACGGTGTCGATGGTGGCGAGGTCGGTCATGTAGGCCTGGGAGAGCGGGCATTTCTCATCGTCCCACATGTTGCCTTGGCCGGGGGTGACGGTGCCAAATTCGCGTTGGGCAAAGGCGTTGGTGTGGACCATGCCGGCGAGGGAGACGAGGGCGTTGATGCGCGGGTCGTGTGCGGCGCGGAGGACGCCGACTGCGCCGCCCATGCTGTGGCCGATGTAGGCGACGCGCCAGCCGGCGAGGGCGTCGAGGACGGAGCCGAGGTCGGCGGTTTCCTTGGTGATGGTGGAGTCCACGAAGCGGCCGCCGGAAGCGCCGTTGCCGGAGTAGGAGAAGCGCAGGGCGGGGACGCCGGCGCGGGCGAGGGCTTCGGCGAGGGCGACGACGAAGGGGCGGTCTTTGTTGCCGGTGACGCCGTGGCCGAGGACGGCAACGTGTTTCGCGCCGGGCGCGCCGGGGTGGAAGGTGTGGTCGAGGCGTTCGCCGTGTGCGTTCTTGATTTCGCCAAACATGGGAGTGTGGGTGGGTGCGTGGTTTGAGTTGGGCCGCGTGGCGGTGGGCCGTGCGTGCCGGAATGCGCGGAGTGTTTAGCGGGAGGGAGGGAAAAGCTCAAAGAATAAAGCTCAAAGCTCAAGGGAAGGGCCAAGGATCAATTTGCGACCACTGGCAGGCGGGACAGCGGGAGGCGCAGAGGGTGCCGGGGCATAGCAGGAGTTGCGAAAGTTCGTGCCGGAATGTCCGAGACGGGGAGCGCGTCCGTCTCCCTCTCCCCGTGAGGCACGAACGGAGGAGAGGGAGCCAGAGACCGCGGTGTGGACTACGCGATCTTTCGCAAAGACTGATAGCCGGGGGGATTGGCATGAGCAGCGGCGCTCCCATTGATGCTTGGAGTTTGGTGCTTCCCTTGAGCTTTGGGCTTTGGGCTTTGAGCTTCCGCCGCCAGCCTTGCTCGGACGGGGGACGCTGGGAAAGGAGTTGGTCCCGCATCCGCGGCGGTGCGATGGGCAAGGCTTGTATTTCCCCGCCGCGCGTGTGTCCTGTCGCGCGTGCAACGGGAAACGAAACAAAGGGAGTGGGCGGAGTTGGCCGCCTTGTTTTTCCTCCAGGCGATGGCCATGGGGGCGTGGTTCGTGCCGTTGGGGACGGTGCTGGATGCGCACGGGTATCAGGGAATCAAGCCGCTCGCGTTCGCGACGTCGGCGGTGGCGGCGTTTGTGTCGCCGCTGATTTTCGGCGCGATGGCGGACCGGCATGTGGCGCCGGTGCGGGTGTTGCGCGGGCTGGCGTTGGCGACGGCGGGGGCGATGGCGCTGGCGGCGCTGGCGATTGGGCAGGGGGCGAGTGCGTGGGTGGTGCTGGCGCTGATTCAATTGCACGCGCTCTGCGCCGCGCCGACGTGGGGGCTGGCGACGTCGATCGTGCTGGGGCGGCTGAGTGATTCGCAGCGGCAGTTCGGGCCAATTCGCGCGGTGGGGACGTTCGGGTGGATGGTGGGTTGCTGGGTGGTGAGTCTGCTGCGCGCGGATGCCTCAGCGGTGGCGGGCGGGGTGGCGGCGGGCATGTGGGTGGGCGTGGCGGTGTTCACGCTGCGGCTGCCGTGCGAGGCACCGCCGGCGTCGGCGGAGACGATCACGCTGCGGCAGCGGCTGGGCTTGGATGCGCTGACGTTGTTGAAGGATCGGAATCACCGGGTTGTGTTCCTCACGGCGGCGCTGTTCTCGATTCCGCTGGCGGCGTTTTATCCGTTCACGCCGACGCATCTGCGGGAGCTGGGAATGGAGCGGACGACGGCGTGGATGACGCTGGGGCAGGTGACGGAGATCATCGCGATGGTGGGGCTGGCAAGCGTGCTGGGGCGGTGGCGCTTCAAGTGGACGTTGGCGGCGGGGCTGGGGTTTGGGGTGGTGCGGTACAGCCTGTGCATGATGAACGGCAAGGCGTGGGTGCTGGCGGGGCTGACGTTGCATGGGTTCGCGTTCACGCTGTTTTTCATCACGGCGCAGATTTATCTGGATCAGCGGATTGATGTGGCCTGGCGGGCGCGGGCGCAGGCGTTGTTCAGCCTGATGCTGGGGGGCGTGGGAAATCTGATCGGATATCTGGGGACGGGGTGGTGGTTTCGCGCGGCGCAGCACGCGGGGGCGGTGGATTGGCCGTTGTTCTGGGGCGGCCTGACGGCGGTGGTGGCGGTGGTGCTGGTTTATTTTCTGGCGGTGTATCGGGGGCGGGAGGGAAAGGCGGGGAGTGACGGAGTGACGGAGTGACGGAGTGACGGAGTGACGGAGTGACGGGGTGAAAGGGTGAAAGGGTGAAAGGGTTGAAGGGTTGAAGGGTTGAAAGGGTTGAAGGGTTGAAAGGGTTGAAGGGTTGAAAGGGTTGAAGGGTTGAAAGGGTTGAAGGGTTGAAGGGTTGAAAGGTTGAAAGGTTGAAGGGTTGAAGGGTTGAAGGGTTGAAAGGTTGAAAGGTTGAAGGGTTGAAGGGTTGAAGGGTTGAAGAGGACGAGCCGTTGCTTTGCTTGCCCCTTCAACTTTTCAACGGTTCAACGGTTCAACCCGTTATCCGTTTCTTACGCCAACAGTTTCTTCACGACGCTCGCGCCTTCGACGCCGGTGAGTTTGAAGTCGAGGCCTTGGAAGCGGTAGGAGAGGCGGTCGTGGTCGAAGCCGAAGCGGTTGAGAATGGTGGCGTGGAAGTCGGGGACGGAGACGGGTTCATCGACGACGCTCCAGCCGATGTCGTCGGTCTTGCCGATGACTTGTCCGCCTTTGATGCCGCCGCCGGCCATCCAGGTGGTAAAGGCAAACGGGTGATGGTCGCGGCCGGTGACGCTGGTCGAGCCGCCGCGGTTTTCGCCGAGCGGGGTGCGGCCGAATTCGGAGGCCCAGATGACCATGGTGTCGTCGAGGAGGCCGCGTTGTTTGAGGTCTTTGAGGAGCGCGGCGATGGGTTGGTCGGCCAGGCCGGCGTTGAAGGCGAGTTCGTTGTCGAGGTTGCTGTGGTGATCCCAGGAGGCGTGCAGCACGGTGACGAAGCGGGTGCCGCGTTCGACGAGGCGGCGGGCTAGGAGACAGTTCTTGGCGAAGAGATGGTATTGGCCCGAGCCGCCGCCGCGCGATGCTTTCACAGCGAGGTCTTGGCGGCCGACGCCGTACATGTCGAGCGTGGACTGGGTTTCTTTGGAGAGGTCCATCAACTCCGGCGTGGCGGTCTGCATGCGGCCGGCGAGTTCGTAAGCGCCGATGCGCGAGGCGATCTCGGGGTCGGCGACGTGCTGGTGGCGGAGGCGGTTGAGGTCGCCGATGGCGTCGAGGCCGAGGTGCTGCATCTCGGGCGTGATGCCTGGCGGGTTGGAGAGGTTGAGGACGGGGTCGCCTTGATTGCGGAAGAGCACGCCGGCGTAGCTGCTGGGCAGGAAGCCGCTCGTCCACGCGCTCGCGCCGGCGCTGGAGCCGCGTCCGGCGTGGAGGACGACGTAGGCGGGGAGGTTCTGGGATTCGTTGCCGAGGCCGTAGGCGAGCCATGCGCCGAGGGTCGGGCGGCCGAAGAGGGGCGAACCGCAGTTCATCAGCAACTGGCCGGGATGATGGTTGAACTGCGTGGTGTGCATCGAGCGGATGAAAGCGATGTCATCCGCGCACGAACCGATGTGCGGGAGCAGGTCACTGAGGTCCATGCCGGACTGGCCGTATTTTTTCCACGTCCGCTTCTTTGCGCCCATGAGTCGCACGGTCTCCTTTTTGATGAAGGCAAAGCGTACCTTCTCAAGCATCGAGTCGGGTAGTTTCTGGCCATCCATCTCGATGAGCTTGGGTTTCGGGTCGAAGAGGTCCAACTGGCTGGGCGCGCCCTCGAAGTAGATGAGGATGCAGTTCTTCGCGCGGGGCGTGAGGTGGGGCGACTTGGGCGCGAGCGGGTCGGCGGTGGCGCTCGGCGCGCCCGTGGCGGCGTGGGCGAGGGAGCCATCCTTGGCGAGCAACGACGCGAGCGCGAGCGTGCCCATGCCGGTGCTGGCGAGGAAGTCGCGGCGGGTAAGGTTAACGATTTCCTGGGGGGAGAGGGCGGGGCGGGAGTTCATGGGGAGAGGAGGTTTAGGGTTGGAAGTATGCTTCGGAAATCTGAGGTGTTGCGCGTCAGCAAGCCATCGAAACGCAAAGCGAACGCGCCGATCAGTGAGTCGGCGACGGGACGGCGTCGCAATTGCTGCAATCGTTTTCGGCGGACAAAATCCGCCCACGTTTGGCACGCGGCGACGGTGTCAGCCTGCCTCCAGAATTGGCGCGATTCGATTCCGAGGGTCGCCAGAAATTGTTCCGCCAATTCAATCCGGCCGAGGAAAACGGGGCCGAGTTCCACCATGGTAACCGGGGATACACACAGTCCTGCCGCTCGTTTTGCCTTTAGTAATGCCAGCGAGGCGGCTCCGAAAACCGGGTCGTTCTCGTTGACGTCAATCAGCAGGCAGGTGTCCACGACCCACGCCATTAGTCAGCTTCTCCTTCGCGCAATTCCTTCATCCATTCCGCGGTGGTTCGGGTTTCGCTCCGATAGGTTCGGGCAAAGCCGAGCGCCTCGTCCATTTTGCGCAGTTCCGCTTCGCCGACTCGCTTCGGTTCCGGTGGTCGTTGTTGCTCGATCCAATCAAGGGCGGCAGTGGCATCGGCTTCGGTCAGGCGCGTAAAGCGCTCCAGCAATTGTTCGGTGGCACTCATGTTCTGTTATTGGTTTTCAACGTCGGTTTCATGTTTGGGCTTCAGGGTATCTGCTCCGCTCCGGCACCAGTGGGGCCGGCCCAGCTGGAGAAACCCTCCTCGCCCTCCCGGATGGCCTTCATGTATTCGGCAGTGGTCTTGTAGGGCAGGTTGTATTTCTTGCTCCACCTCCGGGCGACGCGAACTTCGGCCGGGGTTTCCTCGACCTCTGCGGGTCCAAACTCCTGCTCTATCCATTCCAACAGGATCTTAGCTTGCTCTTCAGTCAGGGTCTTTACCCGTTCGATCAACTGTTCTTTGGCACTCATGTTCGGAGGTTAATTCGCCGACGTTGCCCGGGCAATCGCTCAGTCTCGGGTCACAAACTCATCGAGGTTCAGCAGCACCCGGCTCAGGGCGACGAGGGTGGCTTTTTCGGCGACGCGGGGATCGTCAGGTTTGCCGTCGAAGATTTTCGCGGCGTTCTCGGGACTGGCCTGGGCGAGTTTTAGTTGGGTGTCATAAACTTGGCGCAGGACTTTCAGTTCATCGCCTGTGGGCGGGCGCGCGAGGCACAGCTCGAAACCCTGCCGGAGACGGTCGGCTGCAGTGGCGGCGGGGGTTTCCGCCATGCGCTTGCCGAGGGCCTGGGCGCACTCGAAGAACACCGGGTCATTGAGCAACGTGAGCGCCTGGAGCGGGGTGTTGCTGCGCTCGCGGCGCGTGCAGGTGGCGTTGGAATCGGGCGCGTCGAAGGTCATCAGCATCGGATAGGGCACGGTGCGCTGGAAGAAAATGTAGAGGCCGCGGCGGTTTTTCTCGGTGCCGGTGGACTCGGTCCATTTCACCGAGTTTGCGTAGCCGAGGGCGGCGATGTCCGCGGGCAAGGGCGGGCGGATGCTGGGTCCGCCGAGCTTGGGGTTCAGGAGTCCGCTGGCGGCGAGATAGGCGTCGCGGACGGACTCGGCCTCGAGGCGGATGCGGTTCTGGCGCGCGAGCAGGACGTTGTTCGGATCGCGCGTGACGAGGTCGGGGCGGAGGTGGGATTGCTGGCGGTAGGTGGCGGAGCTGACGATGACTTTGAGCATCGCCTTGCGGCTCCAGCCGAGGCGCGGGAGTTCGATGGCCAGCCAGTCGAGCAATTCGGGATGCGAAGGTTGCTCGCCCTTCACGCCGAAATCGGCGACCGAGGTGACGAGGCCGCGGCCGAAGAGATTTTTCCACCACTGATTCACCGTGACGCGCGCCGTGAGCGGATTGGCCGGGTCGAAGAGCCACTGCGCGAGGTCGAGGCGGTCGGGGCGGGTGCCGCGCGCCTTGAACGTGTGGAGCACGGCGGGCGTGCCGGGGCGGACCTCGGCACCGCGGTCGAGGAAGTTGCCGCGGATGTGGACTTTGGTGACGCGCCCGGCGGCTTCTTCGACGAGCGTGGCGGCGATGGTATCGGGGGCTTTCGGAGGTTTGGCGGCGTGGTCGTCAATGGCCTTCTGGAGCTTGCGGCCCTCGGGATCAATCTGCGTGGCAAAATATTTTTTCAACGACTCGGTGGCCTTGGCGTCGCGCGTTTCGGCGGGCTGGCTCAGGGCGAGCGCGACGGCGTCGGGGAGGGAATCGAGCTTGAGCGGCGCGCTCGCGGACGTGGCGGAAAGGCGGAAGCGCGCGAGCGTGTAGTTGTCCGGATACTGGTGATCGAGGGTGAACTCCAGACGCGCGCCGGCGGGCACGGTGAGCGGCTCTTTCAGTTCGAAGACCGCGGTATGCGGCTGGTCCGCCTGTTTGGCGACGGCCCAGCCGGAGGCGGCTTCGCCCTTGAGCGCGGCGCTGACGTTGAAGCGCGGCTGCGAGAAGTCCGCCTGCGCGTTGTGCAATGCGAGCGGCACCGGGGGCCGGCCCGCGGCGAGCAGGCGCACGGCGAATTTCGTGAGCACGAAATTGCCGTCCTTCGCGCGGCCCACGGTGCTTTTCTTCACCGCCGGATCGGGCAGGACTTCGAGGCGGAAACCGGTGAGAAGCGAGGCGCCCGCCGGGGTTTCCACGGTGTAGGTCTCTTTCGCTGGCGACGCGCCGCTGGCGACGATCGTGCCGTCTTTTTCGGCCTTCAAGGTTGTGCCCGCCGCGGCGCTCGTCCTGCCCGGCGTCAGGGCGAACCACGGCGTGGATTTTGCCGCGGCGTTCGTGGCCCACGAGGCGAACTTCGCGCCCGCCGGGCCGCTGGCGTAACTGTCGCGCACCTGAATCAGCCGCGCGTTCTCGTCGCTCCACGCTTTCTTCGCGGCCGCAAGCGCGCGGACTTCCTCCGGCTGCGGCGCGAGGATGTTTTTCTCCGACGCGTTGTTGAAGAAGGCGAACAACTGATAAAACTCGCGCTGCGTGAACGGGTCGTACTTGTGCGTGTGACATTCCGCGCAGCCGAGCGTCACGCCGAGCCACACCGCCGCCGTGGTGCTCACGCGGTCCACGGTGGCCTTGCAACGAAACTCCTCCTGATCGGTGCCGCCCTCGGTGTTGGTCAGCGTTTGCCGATGAAATCCCGTGGCCGTCTGCTCGGCGACGCCCGCGTCGGGCAGGAGATCGCCGGCGAGCTGGAGCACGCTGAAGCGGTCGAAGGGCATGTCATCGTTGATCGCCGCGATCACCCAGTCGCGATACACGTAGGCAAAGGGCCGCGTGCGATCCTTCTCGTAGCCGTCGCTGTCCGCGTAGCGCGCGAGGTCCAGCCAGTGCCGGCCCCAACGCTCGCCGAAATGCGGAGACTGCAACAGCCGGTCCACCAGCCGCTCGTAGGCATCGGGGCGTGTGTCGGCCACGAACGCGCGGACCTCCTCGGCCTTGGGCGGCAGTCCGAGCAAATCCAGGCTCAACCGCCGGATCAACGTGTAGCGGTCCGCCTCGGGGGACGGCGTGACTTTCTCCCGCGCCAGCCGCGCGAGCACAAACGCATCAATCGGATTTTGAGCATTGAGCTTTGAGCTTTGAGCTTTGTTTCCCTCCGCAGTCTCCGGCACCGCCGGCCGCCGCGGCGCGTTGTACGCCCAGTGGTCGGACTTGGTCGTCACCACGCCCGCGGTCTCCGGCCAGTTCGCACCCGCGTCGATCCATGCGCGCAATTTGCCGATCTGGTCGCGCGTGAGCGGTTGGCGGTTCTCGCCCGGCGGCGGCATCTGCAACTCGCCATCGAGCTTCGCGACGAGATGGAGCAACCGGCTCTCGGCGCTCTTGCCGGGAATGATCACCGCGCCCACGTCGCCGCCCTCGAGCGCGCCCTGCCGCAGGTCCAGGCGCAGGCCGCCCTTTTGTTTGGCGGCCCCGTGGCATTGCTGGCAGTGCTGCGCGAAGAGCGGCTGGATGTCCTTCACGAAATCCACCGGCCCGCTCGCGGCAGGCGGCAGCTTGGTGAGGTCGAGCGGCTTTTTCGCGTCGGCGGCCGACAATGAAAACGCCGCGACCAGCACGACTTTCCCGACGAGATGGAGAAAAATTTTCAGCATGGTAAAAAACGTGGGCCATAGACGCCGTTTATCCCAGTGACTTCATACCGAACGCCCCGGCCGGCCCGAGCAACCCCGCAGCCGCAGCAGGCCGGGGTGGTCGTCAGTCGTCAGCAGCGTTCCGACCGTCGGCGGGGGCGCGGCGCGCCGTGACCGGCGGGCTGATTCTTTGCAATGACGCGTCGTGCGCGCGGCGGAGGAAGAGCAGCGAGCAAGTCGCACCGAACACGGCGAGGAACATGTCCCATTGCGTGTCCCACGGGTCGCCTTGCGTGCCGAGGAAATCGGAGGCGGCCTCGCCCGTGAGCACGGCGGTCCACCACTCGAAGAGTTCGTAGCTGGCGCTGAAGGCGAGACAGACGCTGAGGACGAGGAAGTTCAGCCAGCCACCGCGTGGCAACGGAGTCCGGCGCAGCAACAATTCCCGCACCAGGATCGCCGGGATGAAGCCCTGGGCAAAATGCCCGAGGCGGTCGTAGTGATTGCGCGCGAGTCCGAAGGCATCGCGGACCCAGTCACCGAGCGGGACCTTGGCGTAGGTGTAGTGGCCGCCCAGCGCGAGGATGAGCGCGTGGACGGCCAGCAGATGCAGACACAGCGCCGACAACGGAAAGCGGCGGTGGGTGAAACTCAAGACGACCAGGCCGACCCACACCGGCGCATTTTCCAGCGCCCACGTCAGGCGGTCGGCCTGAGGCGAGAAACCCAGCACGATCTGGACGGCCAGCACCAACGCCACGAGCCAAGAGAGAGGCATGGCTCAACACTAGGCGCGTGTGCGTGCGGAATACCAGTGCGGACGAAGCGGTGCGCGCCTGCGGGTGCATTCGGACACTGCCGCCGGTCCCAACTCGGGGCGAGACGCCCCGAGAACTCGCCGGCGCGACGCCTGCGGTACCAAGGCGGGGGCCGGGCGCCGCCGAGCGAGCGCGCACGCCGGGCTTCTTCAACTCGATGACCACCAGCCCCGAGAGCCGTCGGGGTTGACGCAGCCGACCAAATCCGGCCGGCTCAAGCTGTCTCGGCGTAGAGATACTTCTGAAAGCCGGCGAAGACTTTGGTGATTTCCTCCGGCTTGCCGCCAAGGTCGGCGACGGCGTCGGTGATCGAGTCGTGATATTTCAACCGGAGCAACGGGTTCAGTTTGCGCTGCTCCAGTTCGGTCACGCCTTCGGTGACATAGTGCTGGAGGACGAAATCAAGGAACGCCTGCTGCTTGGCGTTGAAATGGGAATTGATATACACGCGCGCATGGTCGGCGCGCTCGGCCCGTGTGACCGTCGGCGTGGTGTAGGCAACGTAGGCGAGCACGTCGAAGAGGTCGCTCTTCTCGGCGTCGATGAGTTGCTGCATGGCCACCAGCTTCTCGTGGCCGAAATCTTTGTCGGCCAGTCCCTGCAACAGTTTGGCCCGTGTGTCTGGGGCGCTCCAGAGGGAGCGGAGGGCGGCTTCGCTCTGGAAGAAATCGGGCAGCTTGCCGAAGAGCAGTTCCATGAATTGCTGCGCGCTCATCGGCGTGCCGTCGGGATGCCAGAAGGTCGTCATCATCATGTGCTGGATGGTGCGCTCCTTGCCGTCGGCGAGCTTCACTTTCACCTTTTTCTTTTTCTCACACACGCATCTGACCTGGCCGCAGACCGGGCACGGCTCTTTCGGGCATTCGCATGGGGACTTGCCGCATTTGGCGCAGGGCTTGGGCGGGGGCACATCGCAGGCGCAAGGCCGCTGGCCGCACTTGGGACATGGTTCTTCTTCGAGCGGTTCACCGTCCCACTCCGGGTCGCTGAAGTGCAGGTGCGCCTTCACGAAGTCGTAAATCGTGAAGTAATCCTTCCCGTCGTAGAGCCGCGTGCCGCGCCCGATGATCTGCTTGAACTCGATCATCGAATTGATCGGCCGCATCAGGACGATGTTGCGGATGTTCCGGGCGTCCACTCCGGTCGAAAGCTTTTGCGACGTGGTCAGGATGGTCGGGATGGTTTTCTCGTTGTCCTGAAAAGCTCGCAAGTGTTGCTCACCCAACTCGCCGTCGTTCGCCGTGACGCGCTGGCAATAGTTCGGGTCTTTGCTCGTCTTGAGTTGGTTGATGAGGTCGCGCACCAGCAGCGCGTGGGCTTGGTTGGCGCAGAAGACCAGCGTCTTCTCGCTCTGGTTGATCTGGGACAGGAAGATTTCCACACGCTTCTTTTCGCGTTCGCGGATCTCGATGCTGCGGTTGAAGTCCGCCTCCTCGTAAAGTTTCCCCGCCTCGATCTCGCCCTCCACCACCGCGTCGTCGGACGTGTAAACGTAGTAATCAATCGTGGTCTGAATCTGCTTCACCTTGAACGGCGTGAGGAAGCCGTCGTTGATGCCTTCCTTGAGTGAGTAGATGAACACCGGCTCCCCGAAGTAGGCGTAGGTATCCACGTTATCCTTGCGCTTGGGCGTTGCGGTAAGGCCGAGCTGCACGGCGGGCGCGAAGTAATCGAGGATTCCGCGCCAGTTGCTTTCGTCGTTCGCGCCGCCGCGGTGGCACTCGTCGATGACGATGAAATCGAAGAAGTCCGGCGGATACTCGCCGAAGTAGGGCGACGGTTTGCCGTCCTTGGGCGGGCCGCTCATGAACATCTGGAAGATGGTGAAGAACAGGCTGCCGTTCTTCGGCACTTTGCCTTTCTTGCGGATGTCCGCCGGCTCGATCCGCACCAGCGCGTCCTCGGGGAAGGCGGAGAAGGCATTGTAAGCCTGATTCGCCAGAATGTTCCTATCCGCGAGGAAGAGGATGCGCGGACGGCGCGTGGGTTCGCCGCTCAAGCTCCAGCGGGCGTGAAAGAGTTTCCACGCAATCTGAAACGCAATGAAGGTCTTGCCCGTGCCGGTGGCCAGCGTGAGCAGGATGCGCATGAGTCCGCTGGCGATGGCCTGCATGACTCGCTCGACGGCGATGTCCTGATAATAACGGCTGGGGTGTGAGCCACCTTTGTCCTCGAACGGCACGGCGGCGAAAGCATCGCGCCACGCATCCGCCTTGGCGAAGGTCATGGCCCAGAGTTCATCCGGCGTTGGGTAAGCGGCGATCTCGCCTTCCTGGCCCGTCTCCATGTCGATGGCGTAGATGCGGCACCCATTGGTGGCGTAGGTGTGGCGAATGGCGAGCTTGCCCGCGTAGTTCTTGGCCTGCGCCACGCCCTCGGTCAGCTCCTCGTCCTCCGCCTTGGACTCGATCACGCCGAGCTTGGTGTTGCGATACTCCAGCACGTAATCGGCCGTGAGCGCCTTGCCGCGTCGGCCGTGGCCCTCGATGCGACCGGGCGAGATCGGATACTCGCGGCGGATACGGCTGCCCTCCACGACGCCCCAGCCCGCCGCTTTCAACGCGGGGTCGATGTGCTCGGCGCGGGTCTCGGCTTCGTTCATGGGGTTTTTCCGAAGGTTGACGCCAGTGACCGGGTTGACCTCGTTGAGCCAGTCAACGACGTCACCGCCGTCAATCGGGTCACCAATCCCCCGCTTTCATACCGGGCGGGTTCCTTTGCATTCGGGGAAGCCGGCACAACCCCAGAACTCCCCTTTCGCCGACTTCCGGCGGCGCATGGGTTTGCCGCATTTCGGGCATTCTGGCGCCGGTTCGGCCGCGCGCTGTTCCTCGCGCGCTTCGAGCCGCCGCGTGGTTAGCCGCTCGCTGAAGCCGCCGGTCTTTTCAAACGCCTCCCCTTGCGCCGCGATCTGGCTTTTCAGCATGTTCAGCGCGCGGCCGATGATGATCAGCATCGCGTTGGCCACCACCACCGGGTCTTCCGCATCCAGCCAGCGGGCATACTTCCGGCGTTGGGCCAGCGCGTGCTTCGCGGACTCATGCACCATGTCGTCGGTGAAAGGCGGGTCATCGAGCGAGATGGCGTTCACTGCCCGCGCTTCCGGTGCATGGCAGGACCACGGCAGTTCGCCCCGGTCCAGGATGAAAATCTCGTAGTCGCCGCGCAGTTCGCTCAGGCTCGCCCGCCCCACGTCCGTGAGTTTCATCTCCGTGTCCTTCGAGGTGGAGGAACGCTCCGAGCCTTCGATGATGTTCTGCCGCCCGCTCCGCGCGGCCTGGGTCATCTGGTCGTATTGTCGGCCCTTGGGGTCGTAAAACTTCGCGCCGGCTTCCCGGTGGTCGTGCGTCAGGAACCGGCGGCAGAAGCGCAGCGTCTCGAGCTGCACGATGGTCGCCAGCGTGAACGAATGGAGCCGGCGGAACCCGCCGTGTTTGTCGAACAGTTCAGCCATGATGTGTCGCCTCCATGCTGTGGGACTGGGTTGACCGGATTGACGGGATTGGCCCGACGTGATCACCCGCTGGCATGAATGCCTTCATTCGTGTCACTGGTGTCACTGGTGTCACTGGTGTCACTGGTGTCACTGGTGTCAAGGCTGTCATCGCGGCACCCGCCTGCAAGTTTGTTTCACAACTCCCCGGTAAAGGCTTGGTGCAGCAGCGACTTCTTCAACGCCTCCAGCGCGGCGTGCTTCCGCTCGTAGAGGCGGGCGAGGCATCGGGTTTCTTCGCGGAGGTCGTCGACCATCGCGACAATGGTGCGCTGTTCTGCAATCGGTGGAACGTGGAGCATCACTTCCTTCGCCACAGTGATGTTGAAGTGCTTCTGCGCCGCTCCGACAATCTTACCGAGGACAAGTTGCTTTCCGAAAGCGGAGTTGAAAAACGCGGCGAGGAAATGCGGATTCACTTCCTTACTCGGACGGACGATCACTAAGTCGCTGCAATTTGAATCCGGCAACTCGGGCGGAATCACAGCCGCAGTTCCCGGATAGCCAGTCCTCACAATGGCGAGGTCGCCTGGGCGCAGTTGAGACTTCTTGAGAGCACGATGGAACGCCTCATCAATGAACATCGCGTTCTCCATCGACACCTCGAACGGACGGATATTCTGCGAGCGAAGGCAAGGGATGCCGCCTTCGGTTCCCCTGCGGTGATTTTTGCTCGCGCCCGGGCAAATCCACCGCGGCCCCAGGCGGACGACGTGAGCGGCGGGACGCCCGCGCTCCGGGCGCAACCTAGCCCCGCCGTCGTGAAGCCCCGCGCGCACCCTCACGTCTGGCATCCGATGCTCGTCCGAAACCTCCCGTCGCCCAGCCCGCCCGCGGCCCGCCACGCGGTCTCACGCTGGCCGAGCTTCCTCCGCCGCCGCTTACGTTCTCCCGGTCACACCACCCTGTTGCTCTTCGTAGCCTTAGCCAGCGTCCTCTGCCTGCGCGCCCCCGCCGCCGACCTGCCGCCCGCTGCCGCCCCCGAAGCCCGCGAATTTTTCGAAAAGAAAATCCGCCCGGTGCTGGTCGAGCATTGCTACGAATGCCACAGCGCCACCACGACCAAGAAGCTCGGCGCCGGTCTGCGCCTCGACTCCCGCGCGGCCCTGCTCAAGGGCGGCGAATCCGGCCCCGCGCTGGTCCCTGGCAAACCCGAGGAGAGTCTCCTGATCCGCGCCGTGCGTTATGCGGACAAGGAATTCCAGATGCCGCCCAAATATCAGCTTCGGGCCGCGCAGATCGCCGACCTCACGGCCTGGGTGAAAATGGGCGCGCCCGATCCCCGCACGGCCACCCTCGCCGACGCTGCGCCGCCCCAGCCCAAGGCCATCGATCTCGCCGCGGGCCGCCAGTTCTGGGCCTTCCAGCCGATTCAAAATCCGCCGCCACCCAAGGTCCGCGACGCGCACTGGCCGAGGACCGCCCTCGACCAGTTCATTCTCGCCGATCTCGAAGCGAAGGGCCTCGCGCCCGCGCCGCCCGCCGACAAGCGCACGCTCCTCCGTCGCGCCACGTTCGATCTCACCGGCCTGCCGCCGACGCCCGCCGAGGTGCAGTCCTTTCTCGCCGACACCGCGCCGCAGGCCTTCACGCGCGTGGTCGAGCGGTTGCTCGCGTCGCCGCATTATGGCGAGCGCTGGGGCCGCCACTGGCTCGACGTCGCGCGCTACACGGACTCGAACGGCCTCGATGAAAACCTCGCCTACGCCAATGCCTACCGGTACCGCGACTACGTCATCCGCGCCTTCAACGCGGACAAACCCTACGACCGTTTCCTCCACGAACAGCTCGCCGGCGATCTACTCCCCGAGAACCCCGCCGCCACCGGGACCGAAAAATTCGATCCCCTGATCGCCACCGGCTTCCTCGCGCTCGGCGGCAAAATGCTCGCCGAAGACGATCCGCTGAAGATGGAAATGGACATCATCGACGAGCAGGTGGACACGACCAGCCGCGCGCTGCTCGGCCTCACGATGGGCTGCGCCCGCTGTCACGATCACAAGTTCGATCCCATTCCGACCGAGGATTACTACTCGCTGACGGGCATCTTCAAGAGCACCAAAACGATGGAGAACTTCCGCGTCGTCGCGGTCTGGCACGAGCACAAGCTCGCCACCCCCGAGGCCCTCGCCCTCAACAAAGCCCACGACGAACTGCTCGCGCGCAAGGCCGCCGAAGTGCAGCAGCGCACCACCGCCGCGCAGCAGGAATTCCTCGACCGCGAACGACCCAAGGCCGCGCAGTATCTGCTCGCCGCCGCGCAATCCGTGAGCCACGCCGAGGCCCCGCGCCGCGTCCCGCCGCCCGCGCCGCTCAAGCCGACCATGGCCCTCAACGCGAAAGCCACGCCGCCCGGCGCGTTGCTGATCGAAGCCGAGAACTTCACCCGCGGCACCTTCCTCAAGCGCGGCCCGGTCATCCTGAACAAGGGCGGCGAGGACTATTTCAACGAGGCCGAATACGAGTTCGAAATCACCACCACGGGCAACCACCAGCTCGATCTTCTCTACACCTCGACCGGCGGACGCTTCTTCCGGCTCTTCCTCGATGGCGAATTGCTCAACGCCAAAGCCGTCACCGGCGACACCGGCGGCTTCGCGGACAATCTCGTACGCTGGTTCGCCGAAGACATCGTCGCGTTGAAGAAAGGCAGACACACGCTGCGCATCGAACAGACCGGCCCCACGCCGCACCTTGACCAGATTGCCTTCGTGCCCACGGCCGCGCCCGCGACCATCGCGCTGCCCGAGCCGAAGCCGGGCTTCAAAAGCCCGCAACAACTCGCGCGCGAACACAAACTCAGCGAACCCATCCTCCAACGCTGGATCGCCTGGCTGCGCGAACAAAAGCCCGCCGCCGACAGCGTCTGGTTCCCCGCATTGCAACTACACGCCACCGCGCCCGCCACTGTGGGGCAGGCTTCCAGCCTGCCAGTTCGGGCGGCATCCGTGCCGCCCGTTCCGACGGCGGACGTGGGGCCCGGCGGAAACAGGAACTCGGGGCTGGGAAGCCCCGAGAACCGGCAGGCAAGGATGCCTGCCCCACATGCACCGCCCTCGGTGCCGCAGGCGTCCGCGCCTGCGAGTTCCGGCGGCGTCTCGCCGCCAAGCCCAATCCCCACCGCCACCCGCGCCCGCTTCACCCCCGCCGATCTCGCTAACGCCGCGACGCTGACCACCCGCTACACCGCCCTCTTCGCCGAGGCCGCCACCGCGCAACCCGCGACGAACGGCGCGCACCGGCTCGACATTGGAATGTCGAGCTACTTTGCCGCGCTCGCGCCCCTGCGCGCCGCCCTCCGCGATCCCCAAGGCCCGTTCCAAGTCCCGCCCAAGCCCGAGCGCTTCTACACCGACACCGCCAAGGCCGACCTCAAGCGCCTCGAGAAAGAGCAGAAGGACCTCGAAACCAAACGCCCCGCCTTGCCCGCCGCGATGGGTGTGCGCGAAGGCAACATCATGAATCTGAAAGTCCATCTCCGCGGCAACTACCTCACCCAAGGTGCGGAAACTCCGCGCCGCTTCCCGCGCGTCCTCGCCGGCGACCACCCGCCGGTCATCGACTCCACGCGCAGCGGGCGCCTCGAATTCGCGCGCTGGCTCACGCAGCCCGAGCATCCGCTCACCGCGCGCGTGATGGTGAATCGCATCTGGCACTGGCACTTTGGCGCGGGAATCGTGCGATCGACCGACAACTTTGGACGCCTCGGCGACCGCCCGACGCACCCGGCGCTGCTCGATCACCTCGCGCGCGAATTCATGCGCCAGGGCTGGAGCCTCAAAGCCATGCACCGCCTCCTCATGCTCTCCAGCACCTACCAGATGAGCACCACCACCAGCCCCGCGACGCTGGCCGCCGATCCCGAAAACAAACTCTTCAGCCGCTTCAACCGCCGCCGTCTCGAAGCCGAGGAAGTGCGCGACGCCATCCTCGTCATGGGCGGCACGTTGGCGCCGCAGTTCGGCGGGCAACTGATGACCTTCAAAAACCGCCAATACGTCACCGGCGTCGCGGGCGTCGGCGCGCAGGCCGCGAACTACGACACGCCCCGCCGCAGCGTGTATCTCCCCGTGTTGCGCAGCGCGGTCTATGAGGTGATGCAGGCCTTCGACTTCGGCGACCCCAGCGTCATCAACGGCGAACGTTCGAGCACCACTGTCGCCCCGCAGGCCCTCTTCATGATGAACCACAAGCTCGTCGCCACCAGCGCCACCCGCCTCGCCGATTCGCTCCTCGCCGCCGCGGAACTCGATGACACCGAGCGCATCCACCGTGCCTACGAACAAACCGTCAGCCGCCCGCCCACCGCCGCCGAAACCACGCGCCTCCTCGCCTTCCTGCGCCAAGCCGAAGCCCAGCTCGGCCCCGAACCCACCGCCCCCGAAGCCCGCCGCCGCCTCCTCTGGCGCAGCCTCTGCCGCGTGCTCATGGCCGCCAACGAGTTTGTCTATCTGGAATAAAACGCGGCCCGCCGTATCCGCACGCTCCGCCCAATTGTAGGAGTCGAGGCACCGAGACTCTAACCTCCTTCCCGCCGGCAGCGCCCGTCCCCGCCGTTGACCCGCGAACGCCAACCCTGGGCATCTGACCAAGCGAAACGGCCACTCTCATTTCGTGACGGCTCCCAACCTCACTCAACGAGCCGCCACCTCGGTGCTGACGGCACCCGGCGTCGCCGGAACTCGGTGGCGGCGGCATTGGAGTTTGGTCCTTGGAAACTTTCTTTGAGCTTTAGCCTTTGAGCTTTGAGCTTCACCCCCCACTGCACTCACAACGACAGCCGACTAAAAAAAACTGGTGGGCCCCGGCCCGGCGCACAGGTTTCAGGCCGGAACCCACCCCTCCCACCACACGATGGGAGAAAATCTAAAACTGCGGAAAACTGCGGCGGGCAGCGGTGCGAGCGGCCCGCGAATCAAAATGACGACGCGCGGCGGATCAGAGCGAGTTTATCGGCGGCCGCAGGGCGGAAAGGAAAAAGGGGGCCGCCCGCGATCGACTCGCGGGCGGCCCTTGTCGGACCGGGCTTACGGCTGCGGGGTCGCGCGGTAGAAGCGGCGGGCCGCGCCGGACGACGTGGTGTCCACGTAGATGTAAGGGCTGGTGGGCAGCGTGACGGTGGTCAACGGAGTCCAGACCGTGGGGGTGCCGAGGACGGTCGCGAACTCGACCTGATAGCGGGCGCCGATCGGCCCGTTGATGATGACGCCGCCGAAGTAAGCGCCATCCACCAGCGCGACGGGCACGTCCATGCTGACGGCCTGGCCGGCCGCGTTACGAACTTCCAGGCTGTAAGCGCCGAGATCGGCGGGCTGGAACGAGGGCAGGGTCAACGTGAGGCTGTTGGCCCCGAGGATGTTGGTCCCGTTGATCCGCCATTGATACGTCAACGGCCCGGTGCCGAAGATCGCATTGGTGGGCGCGGCGAGCGTTAGAGCACCGCCGCTGCTGACGGTCGCACCTGGCAGGCCGTTGCGGAACAGCGTGTCGCCGATGACGGGCGGCGCGGTGATGGTGACATTGGCGACCGAGCTGGTCACCGAGCCATTGGCATTACCCGCGACGAGCGTGTAAGCGCCGTTGGCGACCTCGACCATGAGCTGGAGCTGGCCGTTCTCGACCAATTCCGTGATGGACGCGCCAGCCGGGACACCGGCGGCACCGAAGGAACCAGCGCCGCCGTGCATCTGGTCGGCGATGAGGTAGGAGCGGTAGCCAAGGATGGCGGTCATATCAATGATGCCGGACGCCTCTTCGTCCTGCGTGAGGAAGCCGGGCTGGCCGGTGGTCACGAGGTTCGGGCGGTGCTGGCTCACGAGGACGAGCGAATCCGTGGCGAGGACATACTTCCACGTTTTGCCGTTGTGGCTCTGATTGCCCACGTCTTCCTGGATGAGCAGGTTGCCGTCGTTGTCGAGGCCGAGGTTGTCACCCATTTTGACGCCTTCGGTGCCGTCGAGGAGCATGTCAATCACGCCGCCCATCTCGGGGTTGGCGATGTCGTTGAAGCGCAGACGCCAGAGACGGCTGGGGAGGGCGAAGCTCGCGGTGGTGAGGAAATAGAAGTCCCGTGGATTGGTCAGGCTCCACAGGCCGTCTTCGACGCGCGAGAAGGCGGTGACGCCGTTCGTGTTGCCGAAGATTTCCAGGCCATCGAAGGTCTGGTTGCTCGCATCACCGAGGTTGAACAGGGTGAAGTTGCGCTGAACGGAGGTGGTGCCCGCCACTTCCTGCGCGAGGCCAGCGACCGCCACGCCGTAGAGCGAGCCGTTCATCAGACCGGCCTTCTCCACTTCGTTCGTGCCAGTGGCCTGCTTGGTGCCGATGTAGAAATACACCTGCGAGTCCGTCGTGCCGTCGTCGTCGAGGCCGGCGACGATGGTCTTGTCCTGCGCGAACGGGCTCGCGACGATGTTTTCCCAAGAAGCGCGGCCGAAGCGCGGGAGCTGCCAGGAGTTGCCGGCTTCGGGACCAGTGGCGATGTGCGCCCAAGCACGGGACTCAGAGGAGAACTCTTCACCGTTCATGAAAAGCTTCTGCTGCGAACCCTTGCCGGTGGCGGCGTTGAAGAACGCCGTCGGAACGGGCAGGTCAGCGGCGCAGAAGCGGCCCATGAGGACGTTCGTGCCGAGCGCGTAAACGGAGGTGTTCGTATTGAACACATACACGTTGGTGATGAGGTCGCTGCCGTCGAGCACCGCGAGGTTGCTCTTGGCGATGATGAACTTGGTCACGAAGGCACCCTTCGCGCCGTGGCGGCGGGCGATGCCGCTGGCCTCGTTGATTTCGTGGTTGGCCAGCACCGTGAAGGTGCCGTTGCCGTTGTCGTAGGCACCGAGTCCGTCCATGACGCCGGCCGCGCGGCGGGGCGTGCCGTTCGGGTTCGTGCCGGCGAAATCACCCACCGAGATGAGCGAGATGAACGCGTAGCCGGAATCCACGGCCTCTTGGAAGGGCGGGCGGCTGCTGCTGGGACCAGTGTGGTCGAGGCCCGCGCTGCCGCGCACGTTGTTGAGCGTGAGCGAGGGACCGTTCGCGCCGGGGATGGCGACGCCGTTCTTGAACCATTGGAACGAGGTCGCACCAGCGACGTTGGCCATGAGGTTCACCGTACCGCCCGCATTGACCACCGTGTTCACCGGCGGCTGCGTGTTGAAGACCGGGGAGACGGGCTGGGGCGGGGCGCCCGGAGTGGCGGCGCCGGCGGTGCTGAGCACGCCGTAGGCCGAGAGCGCGGTCCAGTCGGCCGCCCAGTTTTGGGAACCGAAAGCGCCGACGAAGTTCACCGGCGTGAGGAAGCCGTCCACCGGCAAGGTCTTGGCCAGGCCGGCGAGCGCCGGGCTGGCGGACTGCGGACGCGGATCGAGCATCCCGGTGGCGCTGCGGCTGATGCCCATGAGCATCGGATCGGCGATGAGGTTGCTGCGCGTGGTGTCGGTGAAGAGCACGTCGCTGTTCAAGACATTGAGGTTGGCGACCGTGTTGCCGGCGGTGAAGCCGAACCAGAGGTTGTTCTCGAACTTGAGGATGCCGTTGGTCAGGTGCAGACCGGACTTGGCATCAATGGAGACGCCGCGCTGCGCGTAGTCGGTGAAGATCGAGTTGAAGAAGCGGGGGGCGGCGTATTCGCGGATGGTGAACACGTTGTTGTTCGCGCCGCCGGAGCCGACGCCCGCACCGATGGCGGTGGCGTTATAGACCGCGAAGTTCGCGATCGGCGCCGCGCTGGTCGCCAGACCGGTCGGCTCGCCGTTGAGTTCGAAGCCTTTGTCGCGCGCGTCGGGCGACTGGATGCTGAACCAGAACTGGTTGCGGCCGCTGTAGCCTTGGTCGGCATCAAACGCGTCGTCGTCGTTGAACGCGCTGACGAGGTAGCGGGTGTTGACCGTGCCACCGAAGAACTCGAAGCCGTCGTCCGCCGTGGCATAGGCCTCGATGAACTCCAGCGTCGTGCCGCGGCCCACGCCGCAGACCGAGAGGCCGTTCAGTTCCTTGTTGGATTCGAGAATCTTGCCGCCGTGCCGGATCGACACGTAGCGCAGCACGCCGGAGTTGTCGTTGTCATCGCTGCCACCGAAACGGTGGACGTTCTGCCCGCCGAGGACCACGTCAGGCAGGCCTTCGAAGATGTCATACTTGGGACTGGCCGCCGCGCCGCCCGCGTCGCTCGGGGTGTTGAGCCCGGCCTTGCCCAGCAGGACGATGCCGCCCCAGAGACCGCGCTGGGTAAGCCCGAGGTTCGGCCACGCACCGGCGGTGCCGAGGTTGTCGGCTTCGGCGGTGAACACGATGGGGTTGTTGGCCGTGCCGTTCGCAAAGAGTTTGCCACCGGCGGTGATGAAGAGCGCGCCGAAGACGCCGGGCGCGCCGTCCTTGCCCTTGACGATGGTGCCGGCCTCGATGGTGAGCGTCTGGCCCTGCTTCACGTAGCAGTAGCCGTTGAGCACATAAACATTGGTGCGCGACCAGCGGACGGTGGGGCCGGCCGCGGTGAGCGAGGCGTCGGTAACTTGCACGATGTTCGCCGGGGCGCGCTGCGGCGTGACGCCGAGCTGCGAGAGGGCCGTCCAGCCCGCGAGCCAGAGGTTGTTCTGATCAAACGCGCCCTTGAAGGCGGCGGATTGGAGGAAGCCATTGTTGGGCGCCATGAGGCTGCTGACCAAGGCGGGGCTGCCGGCCTGCGGACGCGGGTCCAGCCCGCCGTTGGCCGTGCGGCTGATGCCCATGAGCATCGGATCGGCGATGACGTTGCTGCGCGCGGTGTCGGTGAAGAGGACGTCGCTGTTCAAGACATTGAGGTTCGCGACCGTGTTGCCGGCGGTGAAGCCGAACCAGAGGTTTTCGCGGAAGTCGAGCAGCCCGCTGTTCAGGTGCGTGAGGGACTTCGCATCAATCGAAATGCCGCGCTGGGCGAAGTCGGTGAAGATGGAGTTGTAGAACCGGGGGGCGGCGAATTCGCGGATGGTGAACACGTTGTTGTTCGCACCACCGCTGCCCACGCCCGCGCCGATCAGCGTGGCGTTATAGACCGTGAAATTGGCGACGGGCGCCGCGCCGGTGGCGAGGCCGGTCGGCTCCCCGTTCAATTCGAAGCCCTTGTCGCGGGAGTCCGCGGCCTGGATGCCGAACCAGAACTGATGTTGCCCGCTGTGGCCCTGGTCGGCGTCGAACGCGTCGTCGTCGTTGAACGCGCTGACGAGGTAGCGGGTGTTGACCGTGCCGCCGAAGAACTCGAAGCCGTCGTCCGCCGTGGCGTAGGCCTCGATGAACTCGAGCGTCGTGCCGCGGCCCACGCCGCAGATCGAGAGGCCGTTCAGTTCCTTGTTGGACTCGAGGATTTTGCCGCCGTGCCGGATCGACACGTACCGCATCACGCCGGAGCTGTCGTTGTCATCGCCGCCGCCGAAACGATTGACGTTTTGCCCGCCGGTGACGACGTCGGGGAGGCCCTCGAAGATGTCATACTTGGGGCTGGCCGCCGCGCCGCCCGCGTCGCTCGGCGTGTTGAGCACGGCCTTGCCGAGCAGGACGATGCCGCCCCAGAGCCCGCGTTGCAGGAGGGTCAGATTCGGATAGGCGCCCGCCGTGCCGAGATTGTCCGCCTCGGCCGTGAAGACGATCGGGCCGCTGGGGGTGCCGTTGGCGAAAATCTTCGCGCCGGCGGTGATGAACAGCGCGCCGAAGACGCCGGGTGCGCCGTCCTTGCCCTTGATGATCGTGCCGGCCTCGATGGTGAGCGTCTGGCCCTGTTTCACATAACAGTAACCATTGAGCACGTAGGTGTTCGTGCGGGACCAGTGGATGCTGGGGCCGGCCGCGGTGAGCGTGGCATCGGTGACTTGCACCACATCGGCGAGAGATTTCTGACCCCACAGCGTTGCCGCCGCCAGCAAGGCCATGCTTCCAAGTTTTTTCAGTTTCATACGTTAGTTTTTCCGGTGTTTAGGTTGGTTGACCGAGTGCTGCTTTCAGCACGCGACGATTGAACGCAACGCACGTTACGACCGCACTGCGGTTGAGTGACGATCCGGTGAAACCGGCGGCGAGGTCATGGCTCTCCGATGGTGCCGCGCTCCTCGGGTGGCGCCGGGCGGCGGGCCGCGGCGGTTTCAGGCGTGGGCGGCCCGGAGCAGCGCGGTCGCGGGCAGGCGCGGCGCGACGTTTTCCGTGGCCGCTGTTTCCCGGGCGCGCCGCGCGGTGAACGGGAGTACGCCGCCCTCGCGATAGAGCGTGATGGAGACGTGCTCGTTGCGGCGGATGCAGTCTTTGATGGCGTCGGGGTGCCGCTCGCAGTGGAGCAGCGTTTTCCACGAGTAGATGTCCCGGGGTTTGTGGAAGTCGCTGTTGGCGATGAAGGGCATGCGCTTGAGGCCCACGGGCGCGAAGATGTCGTTGCGGTTGGCGATCTCCCACGCGTCGAGCAGCGGCGCAAATTCGTCCTGATTCTCCCACAGGAAGAGCGTGTTTTTCCCCCAGTCGCTTTTGAAAACGTGCGGATGCGAGGCGACGGCCAGCGCGCCTTGGGCGTGGAGTTGCGCGATGGTCTCGGGCAGGTCCAGCGCGGACGCGATGGGCATCTGCATGTCGATGCCGAGCAAATGGGCGGAGCTTTTCTTCGTCAGGCCGTCCTTGTTGAACTCGATGCCGGAGAGCACCAACATCCCATACTTGTTCCAAGCCCGGCGGCGTTCGCGCTCCAACACGTCGAAATATTCCGCGACCCGGCCCTCGGCCAGCACCAGCCGGCTCAGTTTGCTCAGTTTGCCAATCAGCCGCCGCGGATCAGTGAGATGGTCGGTGATGCAGATGCAGTGGAAACCCCGCACGCCGTAGAAGTCCACCAACTCCCGCACGCTGAGCTTGCCGTCGGAGTAATCGCTGTGCATGTGGAAATCGCAGAGCAACGCCGGGCGGGCGGCGGAGTCTTCCAAGATCGCGGGCGCCAGGGAAACACCGGTGTCGGGCAGAACGTTCACGGCGCCGATCCCAAATTTCGACCAATCGCCCGCGTCGTCACAGTGAGTGAGGACCAGTTCCGCGATGCGCAGCGCGGCGGCGGGGCGGGAGACCCGGAGCAGGTTGGCCCGCCATTCGTGCCAGAGCAGGGAGCGCCGGGCAAAAACGCGATCGAGGATCTCCGGCACCTCGCGGTTGCGTTCGGCGACGGCGCCAAGGCCCAGTTGCTCGATGAGTTGCGCGTTGCCGGCCTCCTGGCCGGGGATGATCTGGTTGATGATCATCGGGCAGCGCGCCGCAATGGCTTCTTGCACCATCGCCCCGCCGGCCTTGCCGACAAGAACATGGTGCGAAAGCAGCAGCGCGGGCATCTGGTCGGTCCAGCCGAGCACCCGCACGCGTCCGCTGCGGTCGCGGAAGCGTTCTTGCAACTCCGCCTTCAGCTCCGCATCCCGCCCGGTCGTGATGGTGAGATGCACCCGCTCATTGTCCAGCAGGCGGTCCAGCACCTTGCCGTACTTCTTCTTACCGTGATTGATCACATAGAGGAGCTTGATCGGGCCGGCCTCGGTGAGCGGAAGCGGCACGCTCTCCGGCGCGGCGAACTGGGGGCTGACCGGAAAACCGAGCGGATGGATGCGCGCCGGGTCCACGCCCGCCGCGCGCAACACGACGGCGGTAGGCTCGTTCGCGACCACATAGACATCGCTGGGCGCGCGATGCCACGCGGCATTCACGGAGATGGAGTCGGTGACGATGGTGATGAACCGGAATGGCTTCTCGAAATGGTCGCGGAACAGTTCCTTCATGATCGCCGCGTAGGCCGGGTAGGTCGAAACCACGCAGTCGGGCTGGGTTACGCGCAGCACATCCCCGAGCGCCACGCGCAGCCGCGTGAGTCCGCCGATGCCGCTGTCGGCGAACGACGCGTTATCGAGCAGCGAGTAGATGCCCTGCCAGAGCGTGGGGGCATAGCGCACCATGCCGAGATGCGCCTTTTTCACGAGGGTGTTCAACCGTCCGTAAGTGCTCTCGAAGAGATCCAGCACTTCGACCTGCACCGCAGGCGACACGAGTTCCAACGCCTCGCGGAGATTGCGCGCGGCCGAGTTATGACCTTCACCAAATCCGGCGGTGAGAATGAGCACCTTCTTAACCTTCTTCATGGCGGTTTCTTTTTAGCGTGGCGCGGGCAGGTCACATTCCGGCGGCGGCGGCGCAACGATTGGGTGAAACCGCGCTGCCACCGGCGAGGTAGGGCGCGGCTGTCCGCAGCGCGCCGCTTGGGGCGGTGACACCCACCACGGCGGCGTGCTGCGGACAGCCGCGCCCTACCACCATCGGATTCGGGAGCCGCGGCGCGCGGCCGCGGACAGTTTGCCAGAACGTCACGACGCCTCCCTTTGTTCGTAACGTATCACCCCCACCGTGCGCCCCGAATGGCGGGCGGAGTACGCGGCAGGGTGCCGGGATGGGTGTGCTCCCATGATGTTGGCTGCGGCTGCCGTGGCTCCGTCCGCCAGTTCTCAAACTGACGCCACCACTATGAAACTACCCTCCTGCCATCTGCTCCTCCTCCTCGCCCTGCTCGCGCCGTCATTCGTCGCGCGGGCGGCCCTGACTCCGCTCGCCACCATCACGTCCCACCCGGGCGGGGGCGAGATCCAGTCCTACGACAAGTTCAACAAAATCCTCATCGGCACGATCAACGGCGGCGTGGAGTTCTACAGCCTCGCCAATCCCGCCGCGCCCGTGCTGCTCGGGACCAACGACCTCACCGGAGTGTTCTCGTTGCCCAACACGCTCGGCAACGTGAGCAGCGTGGCCGTGGACCCGATGGGCCGCGGCGTGGGTGTCGCGCTTTGCATCCCGACGGTGAACGACGCGGTGCCCGGTAAACTGGTGTTCTTCAATCTCGTCACCCGCGCGACGCTCCGCGTGGTGGATGTGGGCTACCACCCCGACATGGTCACGTTCACGCCCGACGGCGCGAAGGTGCTCGTGGCCAACGAAGGCGAGCTGGTCAGCAACGGCACGGTGGACCGCCCCGGTTCCCTGAGCGTCGTGACCGTCCCCTATCCGGCCGGGCCGCTGTTGCGCCTCACGGAAGTCATGTCCAGTTCACTGGCCGTGACCGCAGACTGGTTCGAGCTGGTCAATCTCGGCGACACGCCCGTGGACCTGACGGGTTTCCGCATGGATGACGGCAGCTTCCTCTTTGGCTCCGGCGTCGCGCTGACCTTTGGGGGTTTCGGCGGAACCACGCAGTTGCAACCGGGTGAAACCGCCGTGTTCACAGAGTCCACAGATCTCGCCGCCTTCCGCGCGACGTGGAAACTGCCCGCCGCGGTCAAAATCGGCTCCTACGGCGGCAGTGGTGTCGGACTGAGTTCGGGCGGCGACGGCGTGGTTTTGTTCAATGCGGCGGGCGTAGAGCAGCACCGGGTGAGCTTCAGCACCGCGACGTCGGGCCGGAGCTTTTACTGGGAGTATGATGCCGCCGGCAATCTGCTTACGGCGCCGGGCGGCACCTTCAGCATCGCCGACGTCAATGGCGCATTCCGCAGCACGGGTGCGACACCAGACTTCGGTTCGCCGGGCGTGGTGAACCGGACTGACGTGCCGATGCCGGCGGTGGTCACGGTGGATTTCCAAGGCGTCAACCTCAGCGCCGCGCGCATCAACCCGCTCTACACCACGACGAACGCGGCGAATGCCTACCTCGACATCGAGCCCGAGTATATCACCGTCAGCGGCGGCAAGGCCTACGTCACGCTTCAGGAAAACAACGCGGTGGGCGTGTTCAACCTGGCCACCAACGGCTGGGAAGCAGTGCTCCCGCTGGGCAGCATCAACCAGCTCATCGACGCCTCCGAGAAGGACGGCATCCGCATTGATGACACCGTGACGGGCCTGCCGATGCCCGACGCCATCGCGAGCTTCACCGTCGGCGGCCAGACCTACTTCGTCACCGCGAACGAGGGCGATGCCCGCGACGACAACGCGCTGCTGGGCCGCCGCACGGAGGAAGCGCGTGTGAGCGCCGTGACCGCGCAAATCGAGCCCGCCTACCTCGCGCAGCTCAACGCCTTCTATCAGGGCATCATCACTCAGAACGTCACCCATGTGAACGCGCTGGGTGACTTGCGCGTGTCCAAGTTCGACGGTCTCAACGGCGGCGGGCTCATCACCAACCTCGTGATGTATGGCACGCGCAGCTTCTCCATCTACACCGCGTCAGGCGTGCGGGTCTTCGACTCTGGCTCCCAGTTCGAGCACATCATCGCGGCCCGCAACCCCGCGCTCTTCAACACGGACAGCGGCCTGCCCAGCAACGTGGACAAGCGCTCCGACAGCAAAGGCCCCGAGCCGGAAGGCGTCGCGGTGGGCGAAATCAACGGACGCCTCTACGCCTTCATCGCGCAGGAGCGCGCGGGTGGCCTGTTCCAGTTCGACGTGACCAATCCGACGAATGCCTTCTTCGTGGACTACCGCAACACCACGGCCAGCCCGCGCCATGTCTCGCCGGAAAGCGTGCTGTTTATCGCCGCGAGCGACAGCCCGACGGGCAACCCGCTCGTGCTCGTGGGTTATGAGTTGAGCAGCGACATCCAAATCTTCGACGTGACCACCACGCCGCCCGTCATCGTGCAGGCTCCGCGCAATACTTCCGGCAGCCCTGGCGGCACGGCAACGTTCAGCGTCGGAGCCATCGGCAGCGGCCTCAACTATCAATGGCTGCGCAACGGCACGCCCCTCGCGGGGGCGACGAACGCCGCCTACACTGTGGCGAATGTGACGACGGCCGGGCATTACTCGGTGGTCGTGAGCACGCCAAACAACGGCTCGGTCGCCAGCCCGGCGGCGACGCTCACGGTGGTGCCCGCGCAGTTCGCCGGTGCCGCCAACCACGGCCTGGTCGGCGTGGGCCGCATCCCGGCTGACTCCTTCGACAAGCTCGGTGCGAACGTGGACACCCTCGGCGGCATCTTCTCCGCCGGCTACTTCGACCAGCACTCGTGGTTCCGCACCGGCGCACCCGGCAGCCACACCTACGGCGGCAACCTCTATGCGCTGCCGGACCGCGGCTTCGGCGACGGGGCGGAAGACTACCACCCGCGGGTGCAAACGCTCGCGCTTACCGTCACCCCTGCGCCGACCACCGGCAGCGGCCTCCCGCAGAACCAGATCGTGATGAGCAACAGCGCGACGCTGGTGTTCACCTACACGAACGCTTCCTCCGTCGTGACCAACTTCACCGGCTTCAACGCGGATGACGCGAGCAACGGCGTCTTCCCGCAGAGCACGCCCGGCGGCAAGGGTCAGGGCCGCCGCAGCCTCGACGGCGAGGGCATCGTCCGCACGCGCGACGGGGGCTACTGGATCAGTGACGAATACGGCCCGCTGATTCTGCGCTTCGACAGCAACGGCGTGCTGCAAAGCTCCCTGCCCATCCCGGCCTCGCTCCAACCGCAGCGCGGCGGCACCAACCTCTTCCAGGCCGCCAGCACGGTGAACACCTCCGGTCGCCGCCCGAACCGCGGCCTCGAGGGCCTCTCGATCACGCCCGACGGCCGGCGGCTCTTTGCCATGCTCCAAAGCCCGACCATCCAGGACGGCGGCGCGAACAACCTCAGCCAGAACACCCGCCTCCTGGTGTATGACCTCGAGGCCGGCAGCCCGACACAGAATCAAGTCATCGGTCACTACGTTTACCAGCTCACGCTGCTGGGCAGCACGACGACCAACCGCCACACGCCCGTCAGCGCCATCTTCGCCTTGAACGACCGCCAACTGCTCGTGCTCGAACGCGACGGCATCGGCCTCGGCGGCACGGCGGGCGCGCCCATCTACAAGCAGGTGGTCCTCGCCGACCTCACCAGTGCGACCAGCCTCATCGGCACCGGCTACGACCTGCCGCTCGGCACCGTGGGACAATCCAACCTCCCGCTGGGCCTGACCCTGTCCGGCGTGGTGCCGGTCGCCCGCCACGATTTCGTGAGCCTCATTGACACGAACCAACTCGCGCGCTTCGGCCTCAATGCTGACGCCACCCGCGACACCAATTCCATCACCGAGAAGTGGGAAGCCGTCACCCTCGTCCCGCTCAACGATCCAGCTACGCCCGACGACTACCTCATGCTCGTGGGCAACGACAACGACTTCAAAGCCTCGGTGGTCCATCACAACGGCGTGCCCGTGGGCACCAACACCGTGGTCCTCGACACAATGCTGCTGGCCTGGCGCGTGACGCTGCCGGGCTACGACGGCCCGCTGGTGCCGAAGTTCCGCACGCCGCCTGCCTCCTTCGCCGGCGCGGCCGGTGGCGCGGTGAACCTGACTGCGGGCGCCGTGGCGGATGGTGCGCTGGCCTTCCAGTGGTTCCGCGACGGCATCGCCATCACCGACGCGACCAACGCGACCTACAGCATCACGTCGGTGCAACCCGCACACGTCGGCAATTACACCGTGGCCGTGCAGAGCGCGTTCGGCTCCGTGACGAGCGGCAACGCCAGCGTGGCGACCGTCGAGACGGCGTTCTTTGGCGGCATCAGCGTGGAGAGTCCGGCCGGGGCGCGCTTCACATTCCAATCCCTTGACACCCTGGGTGCCACCAACACCTGGCAGAGCCTGGATAATGTCATCCATCCCGGTGGCCGGCAGCTCTACATCGACACCACGTCCCCTGCGGTCCAGCGCCGCTTCTTCCGCGCCCTGCCAACCCCGTAAGGCGGCCGCTCCACGGGCCGCCTGGCGCACTGGCCGGGCGGCCCGCTTATCGTTCCACCTCGTTCTTGGCCATGGCAACGGGGTGTCGGGTCGCAGGTTCAAAGCAAGAGCGCCGCAGCGAAGGCGCTGCCGAACCGGAACGCTTCCAGTTCGCTTTTCAATTTCCGCCCATCGTGTTGTTGGGCGGGGTGGGTTCCGGCCTGAAACCCGTGCGCCGGGTCGGGGCCCACCAGTTTCGCTTTTTGCTCGGCGGCGGTGCGGATGGAACGGGGGGAACGGAAACCGCGAGCTCAGCGCTCAACGCTCAACGGAAGGGTCAAGCTCCAAGTCGGATCGATGCAGTTGAAACTGCTGCGAGCACCACAGAGACCTGATGAACACGGAGGAAAACAAGCATCGTCGTCGCCTCCGGGCAGTCCCCAATCAGTGCGCCAATCCCGGCCAGCTAATTCCTGTCCTTCTCTGGGCTACAACCCCGAACAACCCCGCGCGCCGCGAGGATTCTAAAGATTTGTAGTACAGCGCGGCGGAGCCGTAGCCAAAGTGGAGCGTGATCGCCCCCGGTCGCAGGGCGTGAAATTGGAAGGGAGCAACGGCATATTTTGACGACCGCCGCACTCCTTACCCACTGCGGGCGGGACACCCGGTTCCCGTCCCGGAGGGACGCCGGAGGAGATTAGCCGGGGGCAAGTCCGCCCCAGCGGACGCCGCCCCCGGAAACCGTGCCGCCCGACTCCGTGCCCCAGCGGGGCATCGAAGAAAAAGGCCCGCGGCGACCCGTGCGGGCGGAAATGCTGTGGGGAGGACGCCGCCGAATTCTTCTTCGATGCCCCGCTGGGGCATGGCCCGTCCAGCGGCGCAACCGGGGGCCGCGCCCGCTGCGCGGGCTTGCCCCCGGCTAATTTCCTGCGGCGTCCCTCCGGGACGAAGAGCCAGTCGTTGGCAAGAATTCCGTGGTCCTCGGCCCGCGGCCCGGGGCAGCGGCAGAATGCTCGTGGCGCGCGAGGATTATTCGGTCGCGCAGGCGGCCACTTCAGCCCGCTCCCAATTCTTCCCTTCCCATTACCTTGCCCCAGATTCCCCTGCCAAATTCAACCCTGCTTGCAGCGGTTCCGTCCCGCGCCGCCATCCCGATCTCCCCTGTCCCGCCACGCCCGGAGCGCGGCGGTGTGCGCGGCGCACCAGCCGCAGCAGGTTGGCCGCAGGGGACGCCTCTGATTAGCGGGTGCCGGCGAGGTTTCAGGGCCGCTGCGGCGGGTCCTCGGCGGACACAGCCGCGCTCCGCCGGCGGAGTTACGCCTCAAAAATCCAGCGTCAGCGACAGGCCGAAGATGCGGCCCTTGCGGATGGACGAATACAGCGGGCCGGTCGCCTCCGCGCCGTAGGTGCGCTGGAAGACCGGGTCGGTGAGATTTCTGGCGGTGAACTTTACTTTCACATTCGGCCGCAGTTTTTGGGTGAGGACAAAATCCATGGTCAGCGGCGGCTGCTCGTAGATGTCCGGCCCCTTGCCGAGCGCGATGTAGATGCGCTCGCCGGTCAGGTTCATCGTGAGCGAGGCGCTGGTGCCGCTGCGCGGGTTGTTGTAGCCGAGATCGAAGTTCGCGATGTAGGGCGACTGGTCGTAGAGCGGGCGGGTGGGCGGCGTGGCGGGGTCGTTGGAGCGTTTGTTGAACAGCTCGATCGTCGTCAATGGCACCTCGGATTGGAGGTAGCTGAAGTTGCCGCCGAGGCTCCAGAAAACGAGGGACGGATCGAGGAAATCCAGGGCCTTGCGGGCCTCCAGTTCGATCCCTGACACCGTGGCTTTCTCGCGGTTGATCGCGCTGATTTTGCCGCCGTCCAGCGTGCGCAGGTATTTCTCGATGGGCTGGTCGAGCTGCTTGTAAAACACGCCGAGGGAGAGGATTTCGCCCGCGCGGGGGAAGAACTCCCAGCGCGCGTCAAAGTTGTCGATCAACGAGCGTTTCAGGTCCGGGTTGCCGACGAAAATCTCGTCGCCGGACGGATCGTAGCTCTCGTAGTTGGCGATCTCGCGGAAGGTGGGGCGCGCGATGGTCCGGCCGTAGTTGAGCCGGAGGTTCATGCGGGACGAAAGGTGGAAGACGAGGCCGGCCGCGGGCAGGGTGTCGTCCGCCAGCAGCGGCTTGGAGGGCACGTCGTTGTTGGTGATGCGGATGTCGGTCTTCTCCTGGCGCACGCCGCCGATGAACCGCAGCCAGCTCGTCACCGGCAGGTCGAGCATCAGATACAGCGCCGCGGAATCGGACGTGCCGGTGTAGCGCTGGTTGCCGAAGGGGGACGAGAGCGTGCGGGCGGCGAGATTGTCGAGGTACCGGTTGGGGTCGCCCACGGCGTCCCAGCCCGCCGAGCCGGCATAGGTGAAGGTGCGCTCGGCGAAGGTGCGCTCGGAGCGGCTTTGAAACCACCCGGTCTTCAACTCCGCCTCGCGCCCCGCGAACCCCGGCAGCGGCAGCGTGAAGTCGAGCTTCGTGTTCACATTGTCCTCGTCGAGGTTGCGGAAATACCGCGTCGGCTGGTTCGGCGCGGGCAGCGAGTTGTCGAAGTAATAGGACTTTCCGCCGCTGCCGTCGTCGGCCGAGTAGTAGTTGAAGAAGCGCAGATCCGGCTCGGCCTGCGAGGTGTTCGAGAGCGCGGTGAGCCAGTCCAGCCGGGCGTCGCCCAGCCCCGTGAACCACGGCAGCGCGTGCCGGCCCTTGAACTGGAAGGTGTGCAACTGCCGCTCGGTGTATTGCAGTATGTTGGCGTGGGTGATCGTGTCGGGCGAGTTGCCGGTGGTGAAATCAAAGCCCTCCTGTTGCCGCACCATGTCCTCGGTGCTCTGGTTGTGCAGGAAATTGAAACCCAGCTCGTGCCCCGGCAGCGGCGCCCACGCGAAGTTCGCCACCGCACCCCAGCTCGTGTCGATGATCGAGCGCGAGTCGCGAAACTGCGTGCGCGGGCTCAGGCGGCTGTCGTAGCGGGCGTTGACGCCGTTTTCGTAGAACGAAAAGGCGCGGTTGTAGTTCGCGCCCACCATGAAACCAAACGGGCGGCCGAGGAAATTCAGCGTGTCGCCGAGCGAGAAGGCGTGGCTCTGGTTCAGCGGCGACGTGCCCCGCGTCGGGCCAAACTGCGAGCTGTGGAACTCGCGGATGAGCCGGGCGCTGTTGCCGGCGACATTGGCCGGCGGCGTGTTCCGCACCGCGTCGGGCATCTGCCGCGCGCCGTCGTCCATCGCCGCCCAGTCCAGGCCGCCGCCGCGATAGGTCAGGAAGCGGTCGTTCAGGCTGGCCTGCGTGTTGTAGCTCGTGCCGGCCGAGAGGGTCATGAACCGCCGCGCCGGAAAGGATTTGGTGATGATGTTCACCGACGCGCCCGTGAAATCCCCGCGCTGGTCCGGCGTGAAGGTCTTGGTCGTGACGATCTGCTCGATCTGGCTGGCGCTGAAGAGATCGACCTGCGCGGACTTGCGATACGGATCGGCGCTGGGCAGTTCCGCGCCGTTGAGGGTCGTGTTGTTGTAGCGGTCGCTCAGGCCGCGCACGACGACGAACTTGCCATCCACCACGCTCGCCGCCGTGAGCTTCGACACGATGTCGCCCGCGTCTCCGCCGGCCGAGCGGGCGATCTGTTCCGAGCCGATGGCATCGGTGACCGCGGCGGCTTTTTTCCGTTCCTCGAATACGGCGGCGATGGTGCTGGGCTTGACCACGGCGAGCGGCGGCGGGGCCGGCGGCGATTTGACCGGCGGGGGCAGATTGACGGAAGCCGCGGGCACCGGGGCCATGGCGGGCAGGAGAGACTTTGGCGCGCTCACCGTCGGGGCCAGCGACGCGGTGTTGGTCCCGGTGCCGCCGAACACGCCGCCCCCGGTAATGCCCTGGCCCGGTGGGCGTTTGGGCGCGGTGAAAAACGTGCCGCCCAGCGCGGGCGGCGCGCCGGGCACGGGCGCGGAGACGGTCGCCGCACGCGCGGGTCCGCCCGGCGGCGGGGGCTGGTTGGGCTGCTGGGGCTGGGGCTGGGTCGGCTCCGGCAGCTTCGGTTCTTCCTTCGGCTTTTCCTCCTCCTTCTTCGTGGCCACGAGGTCCATCCACTTGAGCACCGGGTCGAGCTTGCCGCTCTTGACCGCCCACAAGGCGATGAGGCCGAGCGCGGCCGCATGCACCGCGAATGAAATCGCGGCGCTGGTCTTGTCCGCCTTTTTCTTTCGTTCGGCACGCATGGGTCAGGGGGAAACCGGAGATGGGGGACGGAGCATCGAGCAGGGGATGGCGGCGGACATCATCGGCAATCGCGCGGTTTTCCAACGACCACGCCGGGACCGCCGGTCGGCGTCGCGCAAGGCGAGCAGGCACTGCAACCCGCCCCGGCGCCCCTGGTCAGTCGCCCGCCGCCATGGCTTCACGGTCCGGCGGCCTCCGTGGCCAGGCCGACTTTGTTCACGTTGGCCTGCGTGAGGATGTCGAGGACGGTGATGACCTTCTGGTATTGCACGGTGAGGTCTCCGCGCACGACCACGCTCAGGTCGGGATCGGACTTGCGCAGTTCGATGAGCACGCCGCGCAGTTCGCGCACCGGCATCGGGCGGCTGTTCAGGAACAGGTCGCCGTTCTGGTCCACCGTGAGGTTGTTGATCTTGGGCGGCGGGTCCTTGGGATTGTTCGCCGCCGAAGGGAGGTTGATGGAGATGTCATTCACCGCCGGCGCGGTGGTGATGATGAAGATGACCAGCAGCACGAACGCGAGATCGAGCAGCGGGGTGATGTTCAGTTCGCTCATCGTGTGATGCTGCGACTGGGACAACTTTTTTCGGCGGCGAAAAGCCATGGGAGATTAATTCACCGCGAGTTCCGGCCGGCCGACGCCGAGCGAGCGGATGGCGTCGGCGACCTCGTCGGCCAGCGCGCGGTTGTCCACGTACTTGTGTTCCATGGCGGTGGAGAGCTCGGTGTTGAAGTTGTCCAGCTCGTGCGTGGTGTGCCGGATGGTCGTGATCATGAAGTTGAAGGCGAACATCGCGGGGATGGCCACGAACAGCCCGACGACCGTGGCGATGAGTGCGCCCGCCACGCCGGGCGCCATCGCCGTCAGGCTGGCCGCCTTGGAAATCGCGATGCCCGAGAAGGTTTCCATCACGCCCCACACCGTCCCCAGCAGGCCGATGAACGGCCCGCCCGCCACGGCGGTGGACAACACAATCATCCCTTTCTCCAAGGCCAGCGCCTCCGCCCCGGCCGTGCGATCCATCGTCACGAGCACCGATTCGAACGAGGCGCTGCTGATCTTCGTGTCACCCTTCACTTTCACCGGATTGTTCTCCCAGTGAAACGCCAGTTCCTCGGCTCCGGCCAGATACACTTCATAGGCTGGCGCGCCTTCGAACTCCCGTTTGGCGCGGAACAGTTCCAACGGATCGCGGGTCTCGCGGAACGCGGCGAAGAAGGCCTTGCTCTGCCGCCCCGCCTTCGCCAACTGCCGCCATTTGTTGATGATGACCGTCCAGCTCACGAGCGAACAGATGGCCAGCAGACCGATGGTGATCTTGCCCTCCATGGTGGATTTCTCGAAGGCGAACGAGAGCGCGTTGGCCAGGATGGGCGTAAAGGATGGGTCCATGGTTAGGAGCACCGCACGTGGCGGGAGGGAGCGACAACAGAGTTCAGTAACATCCGGCGAATTCTTGGGTAGCCATGCGACAAACAAACGACGGAGCGGTGACAAGCAGGTGACAAACGGGGCGTCGTGGCCGGGCACCGGCGGCAACGCGCCGCCGGCGCAGTGGTTTTGCGCGTTCGCAAAATACTCCCGCGGACCAATCCCTATTCTCATCCGTGTCCCTCCGGGGTGGTCAGATTCGGGAGCAGCTCAGTTTCCTGCTCGTCTCATTAGCACCCGGCTTCAGCCGGGTGTTGCCGGGAAAGAGAATCGGGCAGCCGTTTTAACGGCTTTGGCGGCGGTTCCAGGTACCGCAACAAGACTGGAAAACCGCTAAAGCGGTTGTGCCGATTTACCTTCCCAGACACCCGGCTAAAGCCGGGTATGTGTTCAGCGCCACAGGCGCGGCTCATACCAGCCTGGGGCAACGCCCCAGGTCAGATGCCAGCCAATGAATTCAGGGCTGAAAGCCCGTTCCATCTTCCTGCTGAAGGATGATCCGTCCCCGCGATGGCCCGCGCTTTCAGCGCTTCACTGGTAAATGGCTCGTTTCCTGGGGCGTTGCCCCAGGCTGGTATAAGTCCGCGCCGTTGGCGCTAAACAGATACAAAGCCGGGTGCTAATGAGAGGGGGGGGCGGCTTAAAGAGACTGAAATGCGACAAGTCCCCGCACTCCCCATGGCCACGCCGCAGGTTCGCGCGTGTGAAAACTACCTCCCCCCGGACCAATCCCCATTTCTTATCCGTGTCTATCCGTGTCCCTCCGTGGTTGTCACATTTCCATTTGGAAGTCCGGTTTTGCGTCAATCCGGCAACTGTCATGTTACGGCCGGGTGACATCTGGAGTTTCGAGCAACTCACCTTTGACAAGCACGCGGCGGCTGGGGACAAGGACGGGGATGAAGACCGCATTACTTATCGCCGCCACCGCCGCCACGACTCTGCTAGCAGCGTGTCAAAACACCACGCAGCGCGTGGACCGCTTTGACAACGTCCGCATCCAGCAGATGGAGGCCAACCATGTCACCCGCGGCGTGTTTGAGAAAGTCGTCGTCTGTCTCAACGCCCGCCGCGAAATCCGCCCCGGCGGCGCTGCCGATCACTTCCTGCTCCTCGAACACACGCCGATTCCCGACTTCACCCTCGCGCCCGGCGAGTCTTTCACCCTGCTGATTGACGGTGCCCGTCACACTCTGGCCCCGACGAACTCCCCCGCCGCCGTCGTGAGCCGTCCGGGCTTCACCACCCTCACCTTCCGCACCACGGCCCCGGTCTTTGTGGACCTCGCCAACGCCCGCAAAGTCGAACTGCGGCTCCGGGGCACCACCAGCGTGCTCGAGCGCCGCCTCGCCCGCGCCAGCATCGCCGAGTTCAAATCCTATCTCCTCAAATACTACCAAAGCCCGCCGGCTCCGCCCGACGCCCCGGTCGCCCAAAACCTCCGCAAGTCTTGAGCGCCTCCACCTTCTCACCTGCCATGGACAATAAAATTGCCAGTTACGGTCTCGTCGGCGTCAGCGTGCTGCTGGCCATCGGTCTCTTCCTCCGCCACAGCTCCGCCACCGACGCGCAGAAAACCGCCGCCGATCGCGAGGAGAAACTGCTCGGCGCGCTCAAGGTGCTCGAAGCCCAGGGCACGTCCCTCCGCGGCGAGGCCGACTTGGTCACGGAACGACTCAAGGCGAAAGCCGCGGAAGCCGGCACCTTTTCCAACAAGGTGGAGACGCTCACCGCCGAACTAACGCAAACCCGGCAGGGTCTCGTTCAAGCCACGGCGGCCATCGAGACCGTGAAAGCCACCGTGGTTGCCGCCCAGAATGAAACCCGCGCCATGGAATCCCGGGCCGTGGCCGAGCGCGCCCAACTGGAAAAGGCCCTCGCGGAATTCCAGCGCGCCGTGAAAGACCGCGACGCCGCGCTGGCCACTGCCGGCCAGGCCAACGAGCAACTCGCGCGACAAGCCGAGCAACTCACCGCCGAACTCACCCGGAAGCAGACGGCCTGGGAGGACTTGCGCACCCAGACGGCGGCGAAAGAACAGCAACTCCTCAGCCTCCGCGCCGAGCGCGATGCCCGGAACGCCAGCGACAATCTGCTTGCGGCAAAAAACCAGGAATTGGAGCGCCAGTTGCACGACCGCCAGTTTCTCCAGGAGCAAATCGCCCATCTCAAATCCTTGCCCGCACCCACCGTCCGCCCGGCCGCCGCCCGGCCGTCGGCTCCGGATTCAGCAACCAAAACCGTCACCCCGAAACCCTCGGGCGCGACGGTCATGGAACTGCGACGCGACGGCACCGTCGCGCTCGTCCCCGTAACTCCCCCGGCCCGCCGTTGACCGGACGATCGAAGTCGCCCGCGCGCCCGTCCGGTGCCTCGCCGAGAACCTCGCGGCGGCGCAGGCGCGCGGGGTGAAACCGCAGTTCGTCTTCGGCCACGAGCTGGCGTTCAGCCATCACTACAGCGACAAGACCAAGCCGTAACCTTGCAGTCGGAGCGCGGGCGGCTCACCCGCTCAGCGCCTGCTCACGGCGAGCGCGGGCGCTTTGCCCACGGCGCGAACCGGTCTCTGAATGGGGAACCAAACGCCGCGGGATCACCCACCGTTTCCGTCCTGCGCACGCCGTGAGCGAGCAGGACGCCCGCGCACCGGTCGTTGAATGGTTACGACCACGGTGCCCGCTGTTTTTCCCGAGCACTAGCAGGCCTTCTGGCGGCTGATGGAAGAATTCGCGGCCACCCACTTCTGCGGGCACGAACACATCTGTCACACGATGCAGCCCACCGCGGCGACCAGGGGACGCGCCTGGCAGGGGATCGCGGGCGCGGGTGGCTCGCCCTTCCAGGCCAAGCCAGGCGAGAGCGTGAACCCGAACGATCGGCAATCTTCGTGGGCCTTGGTGAAGGGGCAGCGCAGCGGGCGGGTGGTCATGGGGGTGTCCAGTTGCGACGAGCAGCTCGGGCCGATGCGCCGCTTGGAGCGCATCGAGTTGGGCGGACCAACGCAACCAATCCCCGCCCGCTCGCCGCACTGCTCCCCCCAGGGTCGCTTCTTTCGGAAGGTGGCGCCTGGTCACCGTTTTAGCGCCGGCGTCTTGCCACCTTCGAACTTCCGCGCGTGCCCGCTCGCATCCATGCGCGGGCGCTGGCGCAGGCACCAAGCCGCGTGCGAGTTCGGCTCTCCGGAGGCGACGAGACTCCAACCACCTCCTGACCCGGAGCATCCCTCCCCACCGGCGATGACGAATCGCATCTGGGGTCAGCCCACGGGGATGCGGACAGATTCCGTGGAAAGTTGAATTATTTCCGCCACGCGTGCGATGAAGCCGCGGGGACTGAAGGGCTTGGTCAAATAGGCCGTGGCCCCCAGCTTGAGCGCCAGGACGCGGCTCTGGTCCGCAGAATCCGCGGTCAGGATGATGATGGGGATCGCTCGGGTGGCCGGCTCCTGTCGCAGTCGCTCGCAGACGGTGAAGCCGTTCAGTCCGGGCATGTTCAGGTCCAGGATGATGGCTGCTGGGGTCCACAATTTTGCCTCGGCGATGGCCGCCGCACCATCACTGGCGGTGATCAGGGTGTAGCCGGCTTGGAGGAAGTTGAACCCGAGCAATTCCCGCAGGTCCATCTCGTCATCCACGATCAATATCCGCTGTCTCATTGCCCATGGAGCATCGGACCGGGCACCGCCGGATACAACGACGGCAGGGTTAAGAACCGGTGACGCTTAGGTGACAGCCACCGCCCGTTTCCGGCATCGGTTGGGGGAACGGAAGCCAGCTTGGCCGTACCCATCCAATCCTCGGACCGCAAGCGTCCCGCCCGCTCACGGCGCACCCCGGAGGGAAACGGTGGGCAAGTCCCCGGCGTTCGGCTCACCTTTCAGCGAGCAGTCTGCGTGGCGGGCCAAGCGCTCCCGGTCGTTGTGAACCCGCGCTGAGCGGGTGAGAAGCCCAGCCGCCGACTGAATGGTTACGGCTTGGAGGACTTCGCGGAAGGACGGGAAGCGCCGGGGGACGCCGGTCTCGCCTCGGCCGGTGTGGGAACGGGGAGTTTTGCGTCCGACGGCGCGGCGGCCGAAGCGATCGCCGCTTTCGGTCGGGCTTTGGCCTTGGCCTTCGCCTTGGCCAGGACCTTGGCGGCGTGCTCGGCTTTCTTGCGGGCCCGACGGGCGCTCTTTTCTGCTATTGCCGCAGCGGCCGCGGTTTCCCGGGCCTCCTGCTTCGCCGCCTTGGCACCCTTGCGGGCCGCCTTCAATCGCACCTTGGCCTGGCGCAGTTCCTGCGCGGCCACCAGTGCTTTGGTTTTGGTTTCCGTGGCCAAAATGGCAGCATCCTCGGCAGCATGGACTGTGGCAGTCGCGCGTTCGGTCAGGCGGCGTAATTTCATGCGGGCATCTAGCTGTCATACCTCCCCATAGCCAAGAACTTTTGTGTTACGTTTTCATTAAGATTCCGCCGGCCACCTTCGGTCAGTTCGACACCCTCCCGCACCCGCCACCACCGAGCGCGCTCACTCGCCACCGGAACGATGCAGTCCGAGCGCGGGGTCCCGCCTGCTCGCCCTGCCGCACACGGTGCTGGTGCGCTTGGTCGAGGGTTGGCGATGAACGCCAATCCTTGTCTATGCAGTGAAGACCGATGAAACGACCACCGAGACGCGATGAACAAAGGGCGGCGGAGCCGCAACCCGAGGAGCGCGGCTGTGTCCGCCGAGGACCAGCCGCAGCAGCCCAGAAACGTCGTGGGCGCCCGTAGAAATCAGACGCTTCCCGTGCGGCCAACCGGCTGCGGCTGGTGCTCCGCGCACACAGCCGCGCTCCGGGAAAAATCCTCGGGGCGCGCGAGGATTTTGCAGCGTAGTCGTACAGGACGGCGCGGGCGCCAAACATCTCTCGATCAAGCAGGACGACAGTTCGGCGGCCGTCGAGCCGACGGAAGAGAATGTCATCAAGGGCACCTATCCCATCTGGCGCTATCTCTTCGTGTATCTGAACCCGGCACTGGACCAGGGCGACATCGCCAAATACCTGACGTGGATGCGCAGCGACGAAGGTCAAAAGGTCGTGAAGGACGTGGGTTACTTCCCGCTGCCGAAGAATCTGCGCAACTCACCAAACCCGCTTTGATCGTGAGTTCCTCCTGCGATCATCCTTGGGGCGGGCGAGAGACTGTGCATGTCAGTCGCCCGCTCTTCTTCGTTTTCGAGAAATACCGAAGTGGGTTCCCGATCAGCACCTGCGGCGCGCGCTTCCAAGCCTGCTGTCTCGCCGGTTTCCAAGCCTGCGGGCGGTCGGACCGTTCCGTGCCCCCCCCTGCCCCGACGCCCCGCCGACTCGGAAGTCGGTGCCACAGCAGGTTTGGAAACTTGCGCTACCGGCAGCCGACGATTGTCACCAAAACGTCACACACCAGTTTCGGACCACCCTGTAAGCTCGCCGGAGTGACAAGCTTGCCCATCATCGCCAGTTGCACCGCTGCGGAAGCGCGGGTTTCCAAACCCGCGGGCTGTGCGTCGGCCGACGCGCCCTGGCATTGCGACACGCCGCCGATTGGGAAATCGGGGATAACGGACACTTGGCAGCCTGCGCGACAACCGTGAACCATCCGCCTAACAACACCAAACGCAGCATCGGCTGGATGGGCATCCATCGCGGGCACAAGGCGCGGCCCGCCGAGTGGCTGGCGGAGCAGTTCATCTACCTCGTTTCGCTGACGGCGATCCTGATGGTGATCCTCATCTTCGTGTTCGTCGCGCGGGAAGCGCTCCCCGTGGTCTTCGGCCGGATGAACAGTGCCGCCGCGCGTCCGACGATTCCCGCCACGGAGATGGGGATACTGAAACCCGACGAATTGCGGGACTACTTGGGACTGACTCCGGCCGAGTTCAAGCGGATGGACAAGGAAGCCTTGCAGGCGCTCATGGAAGTGCGGGAGGAGGAGGCGAAGGAAGCGCCCAAGGACAAGGACGCCACGGTCAACACGACGGAATGGCGCTATCTCTTCGGCGCGCATCAATGGTCCGACAGCCGCCCGGAGGATCGCTACGTCTGGCAACCCATCGGGCGCATCCACAAATACAATCTCATTCCGCTCATCATCGGCAGCCTCAAGACCACGCTGGTCGCATTGCTTTTCAGCGTGCCGCTCGCGCTGGCCGCCGCGCTGTATGTTTCGCAGCTCGCCTCCCCGACGCTGAAGGAATGGCTGAAGCCGGCGATTGAACTGCTGTCCGGGGTGCCGTCAGTGGTGCTCGGCTTCTTCGGGCTGATCGTGATGGCGTCGTTTTTGCAGCATGTCTTCGGCTACCAATCGCGGCTGAACGCCTTTGTCGCCGGCATCGCGCTCGGGCTGTCGGTGATTCCCGTCGTGTTCTCGATCGCCGAGGACGCGCTGACCAGCGTGCCGGGGAGTTACACCCAGGCGGCGCTGGCGCTGGGTGCTTCGCGCTGGCAGACCGCCTGGCAGATCGTGCTGCCCGCCGCCGCGCCGGGCGTATTTGCGGCCGTGGTGCTGGGCTTCGGGCGCGCGATTGGCGAGACGATGGTCGTGCTGATGGCCAGCGGCAACGCGAGCATCGTTTCATGGAGCTTGTTTGACTCGACGCGCTCGATCACCGCGACCATCGCGGCGGAACTGGCTGAAGCGGTTTTCGGCGGACACCATTACCGCATGCTCTTCCTCATCGGCGCGATGCTCTTCATTGTGACCTTCCTCACGAATCTCGCGGGCGACCTCATCATGCACAAACTCAAGGGGCGGCTGGAGGGGAAGGCGCAATGACAAAGCTCAAAGCTCAAAGTTCAAAGCTCAAGGGAAGGGGCAAGGGCCAAGCTCCACGACTTGGGAATTGCCGCGATGCCGAAAGCCGCAACGAAGCTGGCACGCGCCCCACGCTTGGAGCGCGACGTTTACGCCGCTTCAGCATGGCGGGGAACTGGACATCCGATCAGCTCACTGCGGCCGCCCGCCAACGGGGCCTGAAGGCCGCGCTCCAGGGTCGGATTGGCCCTTGCCCCTTGGTCCTTCCCTTGAGCTTTGAGCTTTAACCTTTGAGCTTTTCCCCGATGCCCGCCGCCGCTCCACCCAACGCCCGCCGCGATTTCACCACGCGCGGTTTCGACTTCGCGTCGTTCGCCTTCACCAGCCTCACCGGGCTGGCGACGCTCTTCATTCTCGCGATCCTCGTCATCATCATCGGCAACGTGGTCTGGCACGGTTGGAGCACGTTCTCGTGGCGGTTCCTGACGAGCAGCGCGGATCAGGACATGTTTGATGTCAACAAGGCGGGTATCCTCCCGATGCTCATCGGCACCACGCTGCGGGTGTTGATGATGACCGTGTTCGTCGTGCCCATTGGCGTCATCACGGCGGTCTATCTCACCGAATACGCGCATTCGACTGCGCTCACCACGCGCATCATCCGCGGCGCGGTGAACAATCTCGCGGGTGTGCCCTCGATTGTTTTCGGTCTGTTCGGACTTGGCTTCTTCATCAGCTTCCTCGGCGGCGCGCTGGATGCCGGGGCGACGGAACCGCACTGGGGAAAACCCGCCATTCTCTGGGCTTCGCTCACGCTGGCGGTCATGACGTTGCCGTTGGTCATCGTGGCCACGGAGGAATCGCTGCGCGCCATCACGCCCGGTTTGCGTGAGGCGAGTCTCGCGCTCGGAGCCACGAAGCTGGAGACCATCATCAAGATCGTCCTGCCCGAGGCGCTGCCGGGCATTCTCACCGGCGGCATCCTCGCCGTCGGCCGTGCGGGCGGGGAGGTCGCGCCGATCCTGTTCACGGGCGCGGCGTATTACATGCGCGACCTGCCGCACTCGCTCACGGACCAGTTCATGGACCTGGGCTATCACGTCTTCATCCTCAGCACGCAATCGCCGGACATCGAGAAGACCCGGCCCATCCTGTTCGCGACCGTGCTAGCTTTGCTGCTGCTGACGTTGTCGCTCAACATCATCGCCGTCATCGTGCGCGCCAAGGTGCGCCGCCGGATGCGCGCCGGACATTGATGAACATGACCGCTGATACCCGGCCGATGTGTCCCGCGGATTCAGGGCGACCGCAGACGGGAAATCCCATCGGTGACCGCCTTGAATCTGCGGGCGACTTTTTCTTCCCCAACGATCCCTCCCGCCCCTGCGGGATAATCCCCCACCTGACATGGCTGCCTTTAATTCCTCCCAAGTAACGCTCAACACCAATCAGCCCGCGACCGGTTCTGGCGCGCCGCTCATCGCGACCGAGCAGGTCAATCTCCACTACGGCACCTCGCACGCGCTCAAGGGCATCTCGCTCACGCTGGGCGAGCGGCTGGTCACGGCGTTCATCGGGCCGTCGGGCTGTGGCAAATCCACGTTCCTGCGGTGCATCAACCGGATGAACGATCTCATCGACTCGGTGCGCATCACCGGCTCGCTCAAGATCGGCGGGCACGACATTTACAGCGCCGATGTGGATGTGATCGAGCTGCGCAAACGCATCGGCATGGTGTTCCAGCGCTCTAATCCCTTTCCCAAATCCATCTACGACAACATCACTTACGGCCTCAAGCTGCACGGCATGAAGGCCAAGTCCGACCTCGATGCCGCCGTCGAGCAGAGCCTCCGCGGCGCGGCGTTGTGGGAGGAAGTGAAGGACCGCCTGCACACCAGCGCGCTCGGCCTCTCGGGCGGCCAGCAGCAACGCCTGTGCATTGCGCGCGCCATCGCCATCAAGCCCGAGATTCTGCTGATGGACGAGCCGGCCAGCGCGCTGGACCCGATCGCCACGTCGAAGATCGAGGAGCTGATCATCGAGTTGAAGCGCGAGTTCACCATCGTCATCGTCACGCACAACATGCAACAGGCCGCGCGCATCTCGGACCAGACGGCGTTTTTCTATCTCGGCGAATTGATTGAGTTCGACAGCACACAGAAAATTTTTACCAATCCCGGCAAGAAACAGACCGAAGACTACGTGACCGGGCGGTTCGGGTAGGGCGTAGCCATTCGGTCGGGAAGCAAACATTGACCACAGCGACACGATGAACACAGAGAAGACAAAGCTTGGGAAGGCCAGTTCCGAGTCATTCGATGATGAACAATGGGAACGGGTACGGGCATTTGACTTTCTCTGCACTACAACTCTGCAGAATCCTTGCGTGCCACGAGGATTTCTCCCGGAGCGCGGGCGTCCCGCCCGCAGCGGCTGCGCACTCGCGAGGGTGCAACAAATTTCCAACGCTCTGGCTCCGATGCCGCCGCTGCGGCCGGGACGGCCGCGCTCCGCTTCGGTTGCGGCTCCGCCGCGCTGTGTTCATCGTGTGCCTGTGGTTTACTCGGCGGTTTCGACGCGTAGTTACGGCTGAGATTTTTTGACAGAACCCTTCCCATTATGACCCTGCAATTTAACGACAATGTCGTCGCGCTGAAGGAACTGCTCCTCTCCATGGGCAGCCGCGCCGAGACGATGGTGACCAAGTCCATTGATGCCTTGGTGCAGCGCAACGAAGCCCTGGCGCGCGAGGCCATCGCCGACGACGAGGTGCTGGACGGCCTGGAGAAGCAGGTGGACGAGCGGGCCATCTTTCTGCTGTCCCAGGCCCCGCTGGCCACCGACCTGCGGCTGATCACCGCCGCGATGAAGATTTCTCAGAATCTCGAACGCGTCGGCGACGAGGCGACCTCCGTCGCGCGCCGGGCGATTGATCTGAACCAGGAGCCGCAGCTCAAGCCGTACGTGGACATCCCGCGCATGGCCGCCATTGCGCTGGAGATGCTCCGGGATTCGCTGGACGCGTTCGTGAATCGCAACACCGCGAAGGCCCGCGCCGTGATCCCGCGCGACAAAGAGGTGGACCAGATCCACAAGCAGCTCCAACGCGAACTGGTCAGCTTCATGATCGAAAGCCCCGCCACCATCACGCGGTGCCTGCACTTGATGACCATCTCCAAGCGCCTCGAACGCATCGCCGATCACGCCACGAACATCGCCGAGGAGGTGGTGTACATCTACGAGGCGCAGGACATCAGGCATACGTGAGGCGCGGGGATCGCCGATGATGTGGGGCAGGCATCCTTGCCTGCCGGTTCGGGCGGCATCCTTGCCGCCCGTTCCTCGCGGCGGCACGGCAGGGCCGGGAACACGGGGCAGGGATGCCCCGCGAACCGGCAGGCAAGGACGCCTGCCCCACACCCGCGGAGCGCGCTGCTGCGGTTGGTCTGCGACACAGCCGCGCTCCGGGAGCGGTCGAATGTTCCGACGGCTTTCCTTTTTCAGCGTCAGGGTTCAATTGGGTGAACCCCGCACTTCTTCTCAACCTTCCACTTGGTCCCCCGTTGCTTCCTCCACGCCCTTCGCGTGCGATTCAACTTCCGCCCTTCCATTCGCCACCGCCCCATGCCGCTTTGCCAGCCGGCTCACCTCCGCGTGCAGTTGCAACGCGAGCTGTTTGCGGTCGTCACCGCTCGGCACCGTCGGCCCGAAGGCGACCACGGCCACGATCTTTTCCAGCGAGAGCAGATTGAGAAAATGCGGGCCGAAGACCATGTCGCGCCAGTAACACACTTCGTCCGCCGCGGAGCCGCCGGGCACATGGTAGCCGATCCAGGCCGCGCTGACCGGCCAACCGCGGGCGACTGCCGGTTCGAGCAGCGCGGGACGAAACGGCAGCACGCGATCGCCGCCCGTGCTGGTGCCTTCGGGAAAAATGCACAGCAGCGTCCGCTGGCGCGCGACGGCCTCCAGACCTTCGTTCACCGACACGACATCCGCCTTGCGACTGCGGTCCACGTAGATCGTCCCCGCGCAACGCGTGAGCCAGCCGATCACCGGCCAGTCCCGCACCTCCGCCTTGGAGACAAATACCGTGGGACTCGCCGCCGCCAGCACCGGGATGTCCACGTAGCCGAGATGATTGGCCACCAACAATCCGTCCGCGGGTGGCTCGCCGATGACGGTGACCTCGACGCACAACACCCGGAGAAACCGCCGCCCCCACCGCTGCGACCAGCGCGCCCGCCGCTGATAGTCGAAACCTTTTTCCCGCGGCCAGATCACCAGGAAATGCTCGCCGATTGCGCCGGCGGCGACCGCGAAAAACGCCGTCAGCCGGAAGCCCACCCGCAGCGGATGTCGCAGCCACCGCATCAGCTGAGATAGCGGCGGACCGTCGCCTCGGGCAGCGTCCGCAGATCGAGGAAGGTCAGGAAGTCGATCGTCTTGAACTCGCGATCAATCGCCGGCGGACCGCAGATGCTCGCGCCGAGCGAGAGATACGCGGCGAGCAGCTTCGGGACTTTCGGTGCTTTTTCCAAAGTCTGGTCCAGCGCGCAAGCCCACGCCGGGATGGGGTTAACCTGCCACGCGGGCGGCGCAAGATGCCGCGTCCGCAGCGCCGCATACATCGCCGCGCCGACGGCCGGATCCTGCGAGGTCACCGAGCTGCAGCCCATCACACAACTCACGCCTGCCGCGCGCGCGAAATCCGAGATGCCTTTCCACAACATGCCCAGGACGGCGAGATTGCGGTGCTCCTGGTGAACGCACGCGCGGCCCAGCTCAAGAATCTCGCCGCGCATCGGCTCCAGCGGCATCAGGTCAAATTCCTGTCCGCTGTAATACCCGCGATGCGCCGCCGCCTTCGCCCCGGTCTGCATCCGATACGTCCCGACTACCTCGCCCGAGCGCACGTCCTCGACCAGCAGATGATCGCAGATTTCATCAAAGGGATCGGCGTCCAGACAGGTGGCAAAGGACTGCTCCAGCCCCTCGTTCAACTCCAGATTGAACACGAGGAAGCGCAACGTCTGCGCGGCCCGCACATCCGCCGCGCTGGCCGCGAGCCGGAGCCGGTACGGACTGTCTCCGCGCCCTCGCGCGAGCACCCGGTCGCCCACCTTGGTCAATGCTTGCATGAATTTACCGACGCTGGCTTACCCGCTGGCTGAAGGGTTGGCGGCCTAATTCCGCACCCATTCTGCCGCACCCAAAGGAATGCGGGCCTATCGTTCGCAATCCGCCCGTGAGTGTCAAACCCGCGCTGGTGACACTGACGTGACGAACCGCACCGCGCACGGCCCCGGTACCGCACGCGTCTCGCCTGCGAGTTCGGGCGGCGTCTCGCCGCCCGGACCGATTGCCGGGGCGAGGACGCCCCGCAACTCGCAGCCGAGGACGGCTGCGGTACCGGGGGCCGTGCGCGGATGCGCTCGGCGTTGCGTTGGATTCGTTCGCACTCTCGCCGGCCGGCCCGGACACGCGAACGTTTCCCGACCGTCACCGCGCTGCCGTTGCTGTTCCGCCCGCGCGGGCGCTAACCTCATGGCATCATGCAACGCATTTTGGTGGTGGATGACGAACCGGACCTCGTGGAGTTGCTTTCGTTCAATCTTCGCGCAGCCGGCTACCATGTGATCTCGGCCACGGACGGGCTTGGGGCTTTGGAACAGGCGCAACGGCAGCAGCCGGATTTGATCCTGCTCGACCTCATGCTGCCGGAGCTGGATGGCATCTCGGTCTGCGAGATTCTGCGGGGGCATCCGGCCACGGCCACGATCCCAATCATCATGCTTACGGCTTGGAGTTCTGCACTGAGCCGCCAGCTCGGCCTCGCCGCGGGTGCCAGAGAGTATCTCACCAAACCCTTCGTCACCGCCGACGTCATTGGCCGCGTGAAGTCCCTGCTCGGCACCACCGCCACCGCTGCCGCCGCACGACCGCATCCCGACGCAGTGACGCCACGCACCCGCCCGCCGCGCGGATCGTAACCAGATTGTCACTCCGCCCGCATTGCCCCCGCCGCCCGCCTGATGCTAAGACTGTCGCATGGTGAAGCAAAAAATCCTCGTTGTGGACGACGAACCCGATGTGGTCGAACTCGTCGTATTCAACCTCAAGGCCGCCGGGTTCGTGGTCGTCACCGCCGAGGACGGACGCGAGGCGCTGCAAACGACCAAGACCGCGCGGCCGGATTTGATCGTGCTCGACGTAATGCTCCCGGAACTGGATGGCTTGGAGGTCTGCAAGCTCCTACGGCGCGATGCGGCGACCGCCGCCGTGCCCATCATCATGCTCACCGCCAAGGCCGAGGAGGTGGACCGCGTACTCGGCCTCGAACTCGGCGCCGATGATTACCTCACCAAACCGTTCAGCCCGCGCGAACTCGTGCTGCGCGTCAAAGGCCTGCTGCGCCGTGGCGCGGCCACGGAACCCAAGCTCGACTCGATCCACATTGGCGAACTCCACATCAACCAGCCCAAGCATCAGGTCACCATTTCCGGCAAGCCGGTCGAACTGACCGCCACGGAATTCAAACTGCTCACCACGCTCGCCGAGCGCCGCGGGCGGGTGCAATCGCGCGAGACACTGCTCCGCGACGTCTGGGGTTACGAAAGCCTGATCGACACCCGCACCGTGGACACCCACATGCGACGGCTCCGCGACAAAATCGGCACGGCCGCCCGCTTCCTCGACACCGTCCGCGGCGTCGGCTACCGCTTCTTCGAGGAATGAGCCACTGAGCCAGTGTGAAACACCGATGGTCGCGGTGCCAGTTGTCTGCGCTGGGTTCGGGACGGTGGCAGCGGCGCAAGCTGGCGGCTTGGCCCAAGGATGTGGCCGCGCGCACGCCGCTCCCGAAGCTGCGGGCGCGAACTCCTCGCACTGCCCACGCGCATTTCCAGACGGCAACCGGAGATAATTCGCGCGCGGACGAGAAACCCCTTGCGCCGGTCGCGGTCAGGCGTTCTTATAGCCCCGTGGTTGGGCTTATGGTGGAATTGGCAGACACGCTACTTTGAGGTGGTAGTGCCGAAAGGTGTACAGGTTCAAGTCCTGTTAAGCCCACCAATTCAAAATTCCTTCGTCGCCACGCTCGATTTCCAATCTTCCCCTTCCCGCTTTCCCCTCATGAAACTGTCTCGCCTCGGTTTGCTGCTGCTGGTGTTCGCCGGCGGTTGCGGTGGCAATCACTACGACCTCATTCTGAGCAATGGCACGGCGATCACGGCGGCCGGGAAACCCCAGTTGAGCCCCGACGGCTATTATTTTTTCAAGGACGTCAACGGGCAGGACATGAAGGTGCCGCGCGGGCGCGTGCGGACCATCCAGTCCTCGTCGTATTCGTCGCGGCCGGACAACGATTCGTCAGGCGTCGGCCAGAGCGGCCCCGGTGGCCGGTCGTCCTCCAGCAGCGGGAAGGGGTTTTTTCTGCCGCGCCCTTGATTCTCAGGCGCGGTCGGCGCACCGGACCGGCCGCCCGGTGGTTGCGCCAGCCTCACCGGGGCAGCAGTCCTCGGCCGCTTTTTTATGGCGGTTTCGCAAATGCCGCGGCGCTCGGAGACTCCCCGGCCCCCGCGTGTTTTCGCCGCCTCCGCTTCAGATCGTCACCCGCGTGCCATCGAAGCGGGTGAAGGTGAAACCGTTGAAGCCTTCGTTATACGTGGCGCGCTGGTCGCGGAGGATGCTGATCGCGACGGCCTCGCCGAGCTTGAGCGATTCGGTGGCGTCGGAGCGCCAGTGAACGCCTGCGAGGTTGCGCCCGATGGCGACGTTGTTGGCGAGCTTGTTCAGTTCTCCCCCAAGGGTCAGCGGCGCGCCGCTGTAGGGCACGAGCGCGCGGCCGTCGGGCGTGGCCTGCACGGGATTCGGGATCACGAAATTCTCATCGAACCACGCCTTGAGAATCGTGACGCACGCGCCGGCGACGGTCGCGTGGCCGGCGCCGTAAGCCGGGTGCAGCGGCGAGCCTTCGGGGAAGGCCATCGGCAACAGCCAGGAGCCGTTGAGTTCCTTGACCGCGGCGAGCGCGGGCGAGTGCGCCAGTGAGGGCCAATCCAGCGGATATTCCGCATGGCCGCTGAGCTGATGATGCACGCGGCCGGCGTAGGCCTCGGGACGGAGACGACGGTGGACAAACCATTTCTGAAACCACACCGCCTTGAGCGCGCGACTCGATACTTCGGCCAGCAGCGACGCGATGTGCGGCCCGCCAAAGGTGCCAAAGCCTTCCTGATTTTGGGACTGGAGATAGGGATTCCCCGGATTCAACGGCGCGCCCATGCCGTTGGTGGTCGGGTCCGCGGACGGCCCGACGAGCAGCACGAGCAGCGCCTGAAAATAAGCCTGATAGAGCACATCGATGTGAACCCATTCGCCAAGATCGCGCCCATTGCGGATGTAGCGGCGGCGCGGGTCGTAGGCCGCGCTTTCCCGCGGTTTGTAGCCGCGTTGGCTGGCGAGCCAGTCTTCGTAACGCGTCAGGAAATTCACGCCGGGCGCGGTTGTGCGCATCCGTGACTCGACATAGCCCGCACCGAACGGCGCGGTCAGCCAGAGGAATTGCGAGAGGTACGGGCCGTTCAGACAACCCGCGTGAACGCCGCGAAACAGCGTGCCCGACGTGACGCGTCCACGCACCTTGGGTCCGCGAAAATCCGCGAGCCGCGAGAGGTCGGCGGTGGCGACGCGGATAAGCGGATTGGCTGCGTAGTCGCTGAAGGCGATGTCGCGCGCGAGGGCGCCCCAGTAGTCCTCCACCATTTCCCCGGCCGCCTCGGCGCTGTGCAACGCGGGGGCTGGCCGGATGAACAATGCCTGCGCGTCAGCCCCCTCGAGATCGAAGGCCAGGCCCGCCTGCGGATTGACGAGCTTGCGGCCCTCGCCCACGGGTGCGCCCAGCGGGATCGCCTCAAACGCCTGCGGCAGACCGCTCGCGGTCGCGCGCAACAGCGCGTCGTAGGCCGCCGGCTCGACCTCGCCGAGATCATTGTGCGGAAGCCCCTTGCTGAAATTGCCGATGCGGGTGGGATAACGCTCCTCGTCGTCGTTGTCCGGGTGCGCGACCAGCGGCAATCGCAGATGCGCCTCGGCGGCCTCGCGCCGGATGCGCGCCGCCGCTTGCTGCCGTTTGTGCGCAGCCTTTTTTCCGTCAGCACCCGCGCCCGCCGATGCGTCGCCCGGGGCCGCCGCCAAAGCGACGACCTGGGCAGCGGCGGACGCGAGCAGCGTACGTTTCATGAAGCTGCGACGATTGACAAACGGGGCGGCTCCAGGCGGCACTGGGGCGGTCGGAACGGGCCGGGGCGTATGTGACTTCATAATTTTCCAAAAAACCTCGGCGTGTCCCTACCACGGGGCGGCGCTGAATTCAAAAAGTTCGCCGCCGAACGGCGGGGGCAAATAGTTCGTGATCAGTGATTGGTAATCAGTGGGGGGCTCCGCACTCGTTGCGCATCGGGAAAAGCCGCAGGCGCTCGCGGCCCCGCTAATCACTGATCCCCAATTACTTTTCCCCTCCGCTGCGCTCGAAACTGCAAATGAGCTTGAGCCGCCTCCGCGCGCCGCGTAGGACGGGGCGATGCAACCCAACCGCTCCCTCCCCTCTCGTCGCCACTTCCTCAAATCCGCCGGCCTCGGCGGCCTCGCTCTCGCCGGTGCGCCCGCGTTTTTACGGGCGCGATCGCCCAATGAAAAACTGAACCTCGCGGTGATCGGCTGCGGCGGACGCGGCGGCGCGAACCTCGGCAGCGTCACCGCGGAAAACATCGTCGCCCTCTGCGACGTGAACGAAAACCACCTCAACTCCGCCGGCTCTAAACACACCGCCGCGCGCAAGTTCACCGATTACCGCCGCCTGTTCGATGACGCCAAGGACATCGACGCCGTGGTCGTGAGTTGCGCCGAACACACGCACGCCTTCGCCGTCCTGCCCGCGCTGCTGCTGGGCAAACACGTTTACTGCGAGAAGCCGCTGACGCACTCGGTGTGGGAGGCGCGCGTGATCGCCGAGGCCGCCAAGAAGGCCAAGGTCGTCACGCAGATGGGCACGCAGATTCACGCAGGCGGCAACTACCGGCGCGTCGTCGAGCTGATCCAGAGCGGTGCGATCGGGCCGGTGCATGAGGCGCATGTGTGGGTCGGGCGCGCGTGGGGCTTGCAGAGCGCGGAGGCGGCGGCGCGGAACAAGGACATCGTCAACGTGCAGAATCGTCCGGCGGAAGCGTCGCCCATTCCCAAGGAATTGAACTGGGACCTGTGGCTCGGCCCCGCGCCGGAGCGGCCGTTTCACTCGGTCTATTTTCCGGGGCCAAAGTGGTACCGCTGGTGGGATTTCGGCGGCGGCACGATGAGCGATCTCGGCAGCCATTGGAACGACCTGGCGTTCTGGGCGCTCAAGCTGCGGCACCCGCTCAGCATCGAAGCCAGCGGCCCGCCGCCGCATCCCGAGATCGCGCCCGCGTCGATGTCCGCGACTTACGAATACGGCCCGCGTGGCGACATGCCCGCGTGCAAACTCACCTGGCATCAGGGCGAGTCCAAGCCGGCGCTCTGGACCGCGGGGAAGATTCCGCAATGGGGCAGCGGCGTGCTGTTCATCGGCTCCAAGGGCATGGTCCTCGCCGATTACGGCAAAAACATTTTGCTCCCCGAGGCCGATTTCAAAGACTTCCAGCGCCCGGCCAAAACCATCCCCGACTCCATCGGGCATCACAAGGAATGGCTCGAAGCCTGCAAGACCGGCGGCCCGACGACGTGCAACTTCGACTACAGCGGCGCGCTCACCGAGGCGAATCATCTTGGCAATGTCGCCTATCGCGTCGGCAAAAAAATCATCTGGGACGCCGCCAGCCTCACCGCCACCAACTGCCCCGAAGCCGCGCCGCTGATTCGGCGCGAGTATCGGAAAGGGTGGAAGCTGGTGTGAGGCGGGGCGGGGCGAGCGGCGCGGAGCCGCGCCGCGCAAGCGGGAGCGCGGCGTTTACGCCGCTTCAGCGTGGAGCGTTCCGGGTGGGTGCGAACACTCCGCAATGTCCGCACGGTGAAGCGGCGTAAACGCCGCGCTCCTGCCGCGCTGGTGCGCGCTTCCCGTCCCGGAGGGACGCCAACGGAGATTAGCCGGGGGCAAGGCCGCGCCAGCGGGCGCAGCCCCCGGCGACTGACGGGAGGTGATCCATGCCCCAGCGGGACATCGAAGAAATTCGGTCTGAAACCTTGCGACTCGGGGCCGATTTCCGAACCCATGCGTTGGTCGAGGAGGTCCGGGGAGACGCCGGGGAATTCCCCTGCGACGTCGTGTCACGCGGTGCGGTTTTTTCTACGATGCCCCGCTGGGGCATGGTCGCCTTCCCCGCATCAACCGGGGGCCGCGCCCGCTGACGCGGACTTGCCCCCGGCTAATTTCCTGCGGAATCCCTCCGGGACGAGGAACCAGACACCGCTACCAATCTGTCGGCTGGTAATCTTTCAGGAATTTCCCCCAGACATGCTCGCCGGTGATGAAGCCGGCGATGATCGGATCAACGATCCGCGCCGCGCCATCGACGATGTCCAGCGGCGGATGAAACCGGTGCTCGCGGACCTTGCGCTCGGCAATGGCCACCGGGTCTTCGTCCGTCACCCAGCCCGTGTCCACGCTGTTCATGTGGATGCCGTCGGCGTGGTAATCGGCGGCGGAGGTGCGCGTCATCATGTTCAGCGCGGCCTTGGCCATGTTCGTGTGCGGATGCCGCGTGGTCTTGAATTTGCGGTAGAACTGCCCCTCGACGGCCGAGACGTTCACGATGTGTTTGTCGCGCTCCGGCGTGCGCGTCATGAGCGGTTTCAGCCGTGCGTTCAGGATGAACGGCGCGACCGCGTTCACGAGCTGCACTTCGAGCAACTCGACGGACGGCACCTCGGCCAGCGTGAGCCGCCATGAATTGCGCTCGCGCAAATCCACCTGCTGCAAATCCTGATCGAGTCGGCCCGCCGGAAACAAATCCTGCTGCGCCTGCAATTCCTCCGGCAGCAGCGGCACCTGCGACAACGCCGCCGCGTGCGGCAAGCCCACCGCTCCAGCCGCCATCGCGGTCCCCTGCCCCGCCAATCCCGTCAACGCCGCCCCCGACCCCGCGCCCTCGGGCAGCATCTGATAGCCGCGCAAGCCCTCGTATGCGCCGAGCAGTTTTGCAACGCGCTCCGGCATCGCGTGCAGCGACGCGTTCTCGAGGTCCATCATGTGCCGGTAGAAATCCGGCGGCCGCCGCACCGTCTGGCACGCGTTGTTGATGATGAAATCCAGCCGGTCGCGCGTGGCGAGCAGATGCCGGCAGAAGGCCTCGACACTTGGTGTGTGGCGCAAATCCAGCCCGAAAATTTCCAGCCGGTGCCCCCAGTCCGCGAAGTCCGGCTCCTGGGCATAACGCGCCGCCGAGTCGCGCGGGAAGCGCGTCGTGACGATCAGTGTCGCGCCCGCGCGCAGCAACTTGATGCCGGCCTGGTAGCCGATTTTCACGCGTCCGCCGGTGAGCAGCGCCACGCGTCCGCGCAGGTCCGCCAGCTCGGTGCGCTTGCGGAAATTCACTTCGGCACACGGCGGACAAAGCTGGTCGTAGAAGTGATGGAGCGCGGTGAAATCGCGTTTGCAGATGTAGCAATTCTGCGGCTCGACGGCTTCGCGAAACGCGGGGTTGTCGCGCACTTCCTCCTGTTGAAACCCGAGCGGCGGAAACGCATTCGGCGTCGTGAACACCGGCTCGCGGCGCAGTTTGCGAATGCCGCTGTCGGCGAGCACGCCCTCGGCCCGCACGGCGCGATCGGCCTTGCGCTGGCGCTGGGTGGCCTTCACGAGCCGGCGACGATCCACGGCATCCGGACGCGAGACGCGGCCCGCCGCCTGCAACAAGCGCGTGCGCTCGTCCTCGGGCAGCGACGCGAGCAGCGCGCGATTATCGGCGACGGCCTCGAGGGTGTCCGCCGCGGCGCGCAGGCGTTCGCGCAGGTCGGCGGGAGCGGGCGGTTGGGCGGACGCCGCAGACGGAGCGGACGGATGGGGCGGCGTGGGGACAAGTGGAGTCATCGCAAAAAATCTCGGAAGGGCGGCTCGCCAGCGGGCGAGGGGCCGGAAGCTAGCGGGCCGCTCCCGCGCGTCAAGGTGGGCGTGTGCCCCGCCGCGCGCACGGGCGCACGGCGCTGCCCCGGAGCGCGGCTGTGTCGCAGCGACCAGCCGCAGCGCGCACAAACGCCGCGAGAGCTAAGCCTTCAGCAGGGCGTCAGGGCGACAGGAGCGCGGCCTTCAGGCCGCAGAAACGTCCACCCGCGGCGATCGTTTCAAACCACCCGAACGCCTCCCCCAATCACCCTTTGGTGGTGCGGAAAAATGCGGCTGGAAAATCGCGCGGCCCTTACAGGTCGCACGTTTCTGCGGCCTGAAGGCCGCGCTCCCGGGGGCGCAGCCGTGGGTCGGGATCCAGCCACAGCACCGTGAGAATGCCAGGCGGCTTCGGAAATATCTTAGCCGCCCGGCAGTGCGGGCCGCCGCTCACTTGAGCTTCAGCAGTTCGGCTTCGGTCCAGGCTTCGTCGCGCTTGGCGGTGGCTTGGCGGACTTGGGTGACGAAGGCTTTGTCCACGGGATCGAAGGGGTGATCCCATTCGCGACGGAGGTAGGTGACGAGCGCGGCGATTTGTTCATCGTCGAAAGTTCCGCCAAGGCCGGGCATGTCCATTTCGTATTTCTTGCCGAGCACAGTGATGGGGCCGCGGAGGCCGTGCAGGATGATGCGCGCGAGGCGCTCGGTTTTTCCCGCGACCCATTCGGAATCGACGAGCGGCGGGGCGAGGCCTTCCTGGCCGAGGCCGTGCGGCTGGTGGCACGCGGCGCAGGTGAGGTCGTAAAGGGCCTTGCCGCTGACGAAACGGGCCTGCTCGTCGGCGGTCAGCGGGCGCACGGGCTTCTCAGCGGGCACGCCGGGTTTGCCGGGCCAGATCAGAATCGCATCCAGCTTGGCGAGCGACTGGCGGACCGCGGGGTTGTTGAGTTTCGCGAGCGCGGCGAAGGCGGGCGGTTCGGCGGGGACGCGGATTTGTTTCACGCGCGGCGGCGGGCTGCCCTTCTTGGCGGCGACGGGGGTGGGAGACATGCCGTTGAGCAGCGCGACTTGCTGCCACGCCGGCGTGGTGGCCGCGCCGATCAAGGCGAGCAACTGGTTCACGCGTTCGCTGCGGCCCTGCACGATGACGCAGCGGGCGAGCAAGCCGAAGAATTGTTCGCGCTCGGCGGTTCGCGTCTGCCAGTCCTGATCGCTGACCAGGCGCCGGAGCATTTCAAGTTCGCGGCCACCAAGACCGGTGAGCAGGGCGTCGCGCACAACGGCGTTGGCGGAATGAGTCGTCGCGATTTTCGCCATGACGGTTTCAGCGCCGGGATCGAAGACCTGGCCGAGGGTCAGCGCGAGCTGGATCTGCACGTCGAGATTTTTTTGCGACACCTGCTGCAGAAGCATGGGCACCAGCGCGTCTTTGTCGGCGGTGCGCAGCAGGGGTTCGGTCAGGCGGATGGCGGCGGCGCGCACTTTCGCATCGGACTCTTGGTCCAACGCGGCGCTCAGGGTGGCGGCGTCGAGCTGGCCCATGCCGTCGAGAGTCCATAGCGCGTGAAGGCGCCCGAGCGGATTTTTCCCGGCGGTCGCCGCCGTCTTCAGCAGCGGGATGGCGTCGCCGGGCGTGCGCTCGACGAGGAGGCGCTGGGCGGTGTCGCGCCACCAGCCGTTCTCGTGCGCGAGGGCGTTGACCAGCTCGGCGGCGGTGGCCTTGCCAAGCTGCGGCAGCGGGCCGCGCGGCTTGCCGTCATGCACGATGCGCCAGATGCGGCCGTGGCGGATGACTTTGTCGAGGCCACGGCTTTCGGCCTGCTGGCGGAGATACGACGTGAGGAAGACGCGGTGCTGCAGGATGCCGTGATACATGTCCACAAGATAGAGCGCGCCGTCGGGACCGGTGCAGGCGTTGACGGGGCGGAAGATTTCATCGGTGGAAGTGAGGAACTCGGTTTTGTCCTGCGCGTTGCGGCCGGTGACGAGGCCGTCTTTTTCCGTGAGCAGATCGCAACGCACGAGGTTGCCGGACGGCTCGCACACAAACGCAGAGCCGCGGTAGGCGGGCGGGAAATTGTCGCCGCGGTAAATGCCCGGTCCGCACGCCGCGGTATAGCTGGCCAGGGTGCCGTCGGGCCGCAGGGTTTTTTCCTGATAGCCGCGGTTGACGCCGGGGTTCACGCGCGAGGGCCAGACGGTCTGGTCTTTCAACGGTTGGATGGTCCCGGACGCGCCGCGATAGAAGGGATTGCGGACGAGATATTCGGCCGGCAGGTAGTCGGCGCGGAGATGGTCGGAGTTGGAATTGTGGAACAGCCGGCCGTAGTCGTCCTGCGTGAGGCCCCACTGGCCGCGCGTGGAGGTCGGGGATTTTTTCCATTCGCCGTCCACGCGCCGGAAGCGGGTGCCGAGGTTGGCGCTGTAAATCCAGTTATCGAGCGCCCAAGTCGGGCTGTTGGCGGTGTGCTCGGGGTTGGAGGTGCGGGCGTAATTGGTCATCACCGGCACGGCAGGTCCGGGTTTCAAGCCGGCTTCGATGGGATAAAACATCAGCTCGGGCGGGGCGCACACGAGCACGCCGCCGTAGGCCAGGCACAGCGCGCGCGGCATGACCAGCTTGTCGAGGAACACGGTTTTCTTGTCCATGCGCCCGTCGCCGTCGGTGTCTTCGAGGACGGAGATGCGGCCGACCGGATCGTTTTCGCCGACGCCCGCGGGGTTGGGCATGTAGCCGCGCATCTCGACGACCCACAAACGTCCGTCGGCATCCCACTGCATCGCCACGGGCGTCTCGACCAGCGGCTCGCTGGCGACGATCTCGATGCGGAAGCCGGGCGGGAGCTTGAAGGATTTCACGGCTTCACCGGGCGGCAGCACCGGGGCGGGCGGGATTTTTTCCTTGGGCACGCGCGGGACTTGTTTCTCACCGCCTTTGTCACCGCTTTGGGCAAGCGCGGTGAACGTGAACGGGCCGAGGATCACCGCCGCCAAGAGCGCGGTGAACGGAATTGCGGATGACAGGTGCATGAGAATTTTGCCGACGCCGCGGAGTGCCGGGGCGCAAAGCGGGCGCAACGTAGCAGCGGCGGGGGCGGTGACAAGTGCGGGGAAAAAAGCGGGACCGTGATCCAACGAGGCGGAACGACGGGAGAGTTGGAACCACTAACCGGCACTAACTGGCACTAATGAAAAGCACGGGCTGAGTACGCTCGTGGATGCGGTTGGGATTGGTTTTTATTAGTGCCAGTTAGTGCCGGTTAGTGGTTTTCCATCACCGGTCGTACGCAACCCAAGCTCCGGTGGCGACCGGAGCGCCCCGCAAAATCTTCCCCATGATTCTGCCTCTAATGATTCTGTTCCAATTCCCGTTCTGTTTTCGCAGGCGGCACCCACGGGGCGGGGCGGGGAGTGCTCAGAATCATTAGAGGCAGAATCATGGGGAGAAGAGGTGGATGGGGGGCGGGGATCTCCCACGCGCCGCTGTGGTGTGCAACCGGTTTCCGGTCGCAGCGGCGTCAGGCGAGGTGGGAGCGGTGAGATTATTTCAGCCGCCCCGCAGGCCGGGCTGCTGCGGCTGGTCGCGGCGACACAACCGCGCTCCGGGGGACGGGCGGGCTCGCACGCGGGCCGCTGCGGTGTGCGACCGGTTTCCGGTCGCAGCGACGGCGGCGAGGTGGGAGCGGTGAGATTATTTTCAGCCGCCCCGCCGGCCGGGCTGCTGCGGCTGGTCGCTGCGACACAGCCGCGCTCCGAGGGACGGGGCGGGGACCGCCCGCCCGCCGGAGAACCGGGCTCAGTCGGTGACGGTGATCGCGAGGTTGGTGGACTTGTCACCGAAGAAGCCGACGCCTTCCTGCAGCATCTGCCATTGGAGATTGTAGGAGCCGGCGGTGGCGGGGGCGCGGGCAATGAAAGTGAAGCTGGCGGTGCCGCCGGGCGCGGTCTGGGTGCCGAGCAGCGCACGGCTCAAGCCCCAAGTGGTGTTGTCGGTGGGATTTTGCGAGCCGAGTTTGTGCGCGCCATTGGCCAGCCAGGTGGCGGTGCCGGTGTTCTTCAGGCGGATGGTGACAAAGAACGTGGACGCTTTTTTGACGGTCACGGCGGAGGTTTGGGAAACGAACTGGGCGTTGTTCGTGGTGGGCGGCGGCACGGCGGCGACGGCGACGACGGTGTTCGACGAGGCGTCACCAAACAGCCCGACGCCCTCCCGAATCATGCGCCATTGGAAGTTGTAGTTCCCCGCCGTGGCCGGGGCTTTGACGGAGAAGCTGAACGTCACGCTGGCTCCGGGTGCGACAGAGTTGGGCAGCGCCACGCGGTTGGTGGCCCAGGTGGTGTTGTCGGCAGGATTCACCGACGCGAGGCGATAGCTGGCCCCGGCACTCCAGGTGGTGGTGCCGGAGTTGCGCAGCGTGACGGTGACCGGGTAGGTCTGCCCGACGGTCATGCTGGTGGGGACGCTTTGGGTGACGAACGCCGCCGCGTTCACGGTCGCCGGCAGCGTGACGCTGACGGACACGTTGGGCGTGCTGTCGCCGAACGCGCCAACGCCATCCTGCACCATCCGCCATTGCGAATTGTAAGTGCCCGCCACGGCCGGCGCGGGCACGGTGAAATTGAACGTCACACTGGTGCCGGGCGTGACCGTGTTCGGCAGCGCAACACGGTTGAGCAGCCAGATGGTGTTGTCGGCGGGATTCCGCGACGCGAGCCGGTAGCTGGCACCCGGCGTCCAGGTGGTCGTGCCGGAGTTTCGCACGGTGACGGACAGGGAATAATTCTGGCCGGCGGTCATCGCGGCGGGAACGACCTGGCTGACGAACACAGCATTATTGACGATCGGCACCGTCACGCTGAGCGGCACGTTCGGCGTCGCGTCGCCGAAAAGGCCGGCGCCATTTTGAAACATCTGCCATTGGAGATTGTACGTTCCCGCCGTCGCCGGAGCGGTGATGGAGAAGGTGAAAGTGACCGTGCCGCCGGGCGGAACGCTGGCGGGCAGGGCCACGCGATTGAGCCCCCAGTTCAGGTTGTTGGGGGCGTTCTGCGAGGACAGTTGGTAGTCCGCCGCGCTGCTCCAGGTCGTCGTGCCGCTGTTCCGCAAAGTGACGGAAATGGTGCGGGTCTGGCCGGTGGTGAGGGCCAGCGGCACGTCCTGCGCGACATACGCGGAGCCGTTGAAAATCACCTGCACCGGTGTCACCGCGACGACAGCGTTGGGCGTGACATCGCCAAAGCCGCCGACGCCGTCCTGGGTCATCTGCCATTGGAAGTTGTAGTTCGCAGCGGCAGCGGGGGCGATGAGCGGAAAATTGAGCGTCACCGTTTCGCCCGGTGCCACGGGGCCGGGAAGTTCGATGCGGCTGGCACCCCAGGTCGTGTTGTTGCCCGGATTCTGCGCGGCGAGCCGGTGGTTGGTGGCCGGCGCCCAGGTCGTCGAGCCGCTGTTGCGAAGTATGATGGTGGCGGTGCTCGATTGCCCGGCGACAAGGGTGGGCGGCACGGTCTGGGACACAAAGGTCGCGCCATTCACCGGCGTGGCCCCCGAGACCACGTTCACGAGCGCATCGGCATTTGGCTCGCCGAACCAGCCGGCGCCTTCGTGAACCATGCGCCAGCGGAATTGATAGGAGCCGGGCGTTTGCGGCGCGAGCACGGTGAAGGTGAACGTGCCACTTTCGCCCGGCGCGACGAGACCGGGCAGCAGCACGCGGGCGACGTTCCAGATGAAATTATCCTGCGGATTTTGCGACCCGAGCCGGTAGAGCATCTCGCGGCTCCAGGTGGCCGAGCCGGAGTTGTGGAAGGTCACGGCGACGCGATAGGGCTGGCCGGCGGTCATCGTGGCGGGCACGGATTGCGAGACAAACGTGGCGGCGTCCGGCACGGCCGCGGCGACCACGTTCACCACGACGTTCGGCGAGGGTTCGCCAATCCAGGTGACGCCTTCACGCAGCAGCCGCCATTGGAAATTGTAGGCGCCCGGGGTCGTCGCCGCGCGCACATTGAAACTGAACGTCACGGTCTGCCCCGGCGCGACCGGCCCGGGCAGGAGCACGCGGTTGGCCCCGAAGACCAGCGTGTCGTCGGGATTTTGCGAGCCGAGCCGGTAGAGATTTTCCGCCGTCCAAGTGTTCGTGCCCGTGTTTTTGAACGTGAGGCTCACGGGGTAAAGGCCGCCCGCCCCCATGGACTCGGGCACCGTCTGCGACACAAACTCCGCCGCGTAATCCACCGCCGTGACCGCCACGGCCACGGTCGGCGCGGGCGAACCAAAGTAGCCCGCCGCCCCCACGACCATGCCCCATTGGAAATTGTATGTCCCGGCGTTCACCGGCGCGGTCACGGTGAAATTGAACGTGGCCGTCTCGTCGGGGTTCACCGGCGCCGCGAGCACCACGCGGCTGACGCCCCACACGGCATTCTCGGCAGGATTCAACGCCACGAGCTGATAGCCCGCCGCCGGATCCCAGACGGTCGCGCCCGTGTTGCGCAACCTCACGGTGACGGCGTAGTCGCGGCCGCCGACCATCGTGGTGGGCACGGCTTGCGAGACGAAGGCCGCGACATTCATCGCCGCAGTGACCGGGATCGGGAAGGCGGGTGTCGCCTCGCCGAAGAAGCCGCCGCCGGCCTGCACCAGGCGCCATTGGAACACGTTGGCGCCCGGCGTCGGCGGGGCCTGGAGATTGAAGGTGAAGGTCGCGTTCTGGCCCGGCGCGACGTTGTTCGCGAGCGCGACGCGGTTGGCACCCCAGTTCAAATTATCCGGCGGCGACTGCGATCCGAGGCTGAAAGCGCCGACCAGCCAGGTTGTCGTGCCGGTGTTGCGCATGACCACAGTGGCCGGATAACTGCGGCCCACTTCGGTAGTCGGCGGGACGAGCTGCGAGACAAACGCGGCATCGTTCACCGCCGTGCCGTGGCTGACCTGCACGGCCACGTTCGGCGCCAACTGGCCGAAAAACCCGACCGGTCCCTTGACCGCCTGCCATTGAAATCCATAGGTGCCGGCAACCCCCGGCGCCTGCACGGTGAAATTAAACGTCACCGTCGCGCCCGGCGCCACCGGGCCGGGCAACCCCACGCGATTGAGGCCCCACAGCGTCGAGGTCGGCAGGGGTTTGTAACCGAGCGCGATCGTTTCTGTGCTGCTGGTGGAGGTGCGCCAGGTGGTCGTGCCGCTGTTGCGCAGCGTGACGCTCACGTTGTACGCGCCGCCGGCGTCCATCGTCGCGGGCACGGACTGCGAAACGAACTGCGCGTCGTCGAACGGCGCAAACACGTTCACGCCGGCCGCGGCCGTGGTCTGCCCGAAATAACCCACGCCGTCCCTGAGCATCTGCCACTGCATCGGCAGCGGCCCCGTCACCACGGGCGCCTGGACGGTGAAATTGAGCGTCACCGTCTGCCCCGGCTCGACCGCGGCCGGCAGGGCGACGCGGTTGACGCCCCAGTTCAAATTTCCCGCCGGACTCTGCGAGCCAAGCGTGTAGTTGCCGCCGCCCGGCCAGGTGAGCGTGCCGGAGTTGCGCATCGTGATCGTGACCGGATACGAGCGCCCCGCTTCCATCGCGGTCGGGATGACCTGCGAAACGAAGGCCGCGTCGTCCGTGCCAGTGCCCACGGCGACCGGCACGTTGGGCGACAGTTCGCCAAAGTAGCTCACGTTTTCCTGCACCATCCGCCATTGGAAATTGAAGGTGCCCGGCGTGGTCGGCGCGGTCGCGGCAAAGTTGAACGTCGCGATCTCCCCCGGCCCCACCGGCCCCGGGAGCACGACGCGCGCGGTGCCCCAGACGCGATTATCGACGGGATTCATCGCCGAAAGCCGGTGCTTGGCCTCGGGTGTCCAGGCGGTTGTGCCCGTGTTGCGAAATACGACCGAGACGGGATAGGTCTGCCCCGGCTGCATCGTCGCGGGGACGGACTGCGAGAGGAACGCGGCCCCGTTGCCCCCGTTGCGGACCTCGATGGCGAGGTTCGGCGACAGATCGCCAAACACCCCCGCGGCCTTGAACCCGTCCTGCACCATCCGCCATTGGAAATTGTACCGCCCCGGGCTGTCCGGGGCCAGGATGTTGAAGCTGAAGGTCGCCACCTCGCCGGGTGCCACCGTGCCCGCCAGCAGGCCGCGGGTGACGCCCCAGTTTTTGTTGTCGCGCGGATTAAACGAGCCGAGCCGGAACCGGTCCGCCTCCGACCACACATTGGTGCCCACGTTTTTGAAGCTGAGGCTCACCAAATACCGCTGGCCGGCATTGACCACCGCCGGGACCGACTGGGCGACAAACGCCGCCGCACTCGGCACCACGCCCACGACCACCGGCACGGCCTCCGCCGGTTCGCCGAACAGCGCGACGCCCTCGCGGATCATCCGCCACTGCATCGTGTAAGTCCCCGCGCCCGTCGGCGCGGTGACATTGAAACGAAACGTCGCGGTGTCGCCCGGCAGCACCGGCCCGGGCAGCGACACGCGGTTCAGCCCCCACGTCGTGCTGTTATCCGGGCTGACGCTCGCGAGAAAACAGTTGCCCTCGGGACTCCACGCCGTCGTGCCGCTGTTGCGCAGCGTGAGGTTGACCTCGTACGTCTGGCCGGCCGCCATGAACGCGGGGAAATATTGGGTGAGAAATTCCGCGTCGTCCCGCGGATTGCTCACCGGCCGGAACTGCGCCGTGTACGTCGTGTCCACGGCGGGCGTGGCAATCGTATGCGTCGCCGCGCCGCCGTCAGACCACGCGACAAATTCGTACGTCGTGCCGTTGATCACCTGCGGCGTCGCGGACAACGCCCGCAGCACTCCCGCCACGCCCGTGACCGTTCTCGGGGCCGTCAACGGCGCGCCGTCCAACTCCACCTGCATTCCCGGCGGGTCTGACTGGAGCGTGAAATTCGCTTTGACCGGCAGCAGATCCTTGGTCGCCGTGCGCACCAGCCCGTTCGGATCCGTGACCGTGAGGTGGATGCGATACCAGACCTGATCGCTGCTTTCGCCCACGGTTGGAATCACGAAGTTTGTCGCCGTCACGCCGCCGATTTCCGGGATGAACGGGTGCTGGTGGTCCTGGTGATGGAATTCCACCGCCCACAAAAACGCGCTGTCCGGCAGCGCCCCGCCGCCGCCCGCCGTCGCGCTGCCCAGCAGCGAAATCGTATCGCCGGCCCGGTAGGTCGCGCCCGCCGGCTCGACAATCAGCGGCACCGGCGGCGGGGCCGCCGTGACGGCGAGCACGACCGCCTGGCTGTTCGTCGTGCCCGACCCGTTGCTGATCCGCGCACGGAACAGCACCTGGTCATCCTCCAACTGCACCGCCGGAATGGTGAAATCCGCCGTCGCCGCCCCCGGCACGTCTGCAAATTCCGCCTCCCCGACATTCTTGCGCTGCCACTGAAACAGCACTGGCGCCGCACCATAGGCCGCCACCGACAGTGTCACCGGATCGCCCACCGCGACCGTCTGCCCCACCGGTTGAATGCCGATCTGCGGTGCGATCAGGCCGTCGTACTCGATCTTATAAATCGCCTGCGAAAAGTGCGCGACGTAGTAGAGGCTGCCCTCCGGCCCGACCGTGAGATAGAGCGGCATCGTGCCGAGCGTCGAGTTCATCGTCGGCGCAAACTCCGTGACCTGCAGCGTCACCGGGTCCAACACGCGAATCCACTGCCGCGTCCCGTCCATGAAAAAATATTTCCCGAGATACTGCGCGGGAAACTGGTTGGTCGCCGGATTGTAGAACGCGCCGCCCGTGATCGAACTGCTCGTCGGCGGCGTCGCCGGATGCGGATAAGTGTACAACGGCGGCGTGTAGGTCCGGTCCGTCAGCGGCGACGCGCCCTCCCACCGCGGCCAGCCAAAGTTCGCCCCGGCCACGCCCTCGTTGATCTCCTCCCAGAGCCCGTTGCCAATATCGTTGATGAACATCCGCCCCGTGGTGCGTTGAAAAGTGAAGGTGAAGGGATTGCGCAACCCCAACGCCCAGATGCCCCGGTTGATGCCGGTGGTGACGTTGTAGAAGGGATTGTCGCTGGGGATCGAGCCGTCGGCATTGACCCGCAGCATTTTCCCGAGCGGCGTTGCCAGCGATACCGAGTTGGTCGAACGCAAATTGTCCCCCACCGCCACATACAACTTGCGGTCGGGACCGAAATTCAGGCCGCCGGCATTATGCAGCCCCGCCTCGCCCAGCGGCGGCAAATCCAGCAACACCAACTCGCTCCCCGGCACCGCCAGATCCCCGCTCGCCTTGAACCGGCTCACGCGGTTGTGCGGCACCGGCGTGGGCGTCGTGTAATAGACGTACACGTATTGATTGTCCGCGAAGTTCGGATCCAGCGTCAGCCCCACCAACCCGCGCTCCTGGTAAAACTGCGCGTTCACCGCCAGGAACGGCTGCGGCAGCAGGACGCCGTTCTTCACGATGCGCACAAACCCCGCCTGCTCGCACACGAACAACCGCCCGTCCGGCGCGAACGCCATCGCCGTCGGGTACGCAATGTCCGCGGGGGCCACCACTTCCTTCTCCGTGAATCCCGGGGGCAGCATGGTATCGCCGTGGGATCGGGCGATCCCATTGCTCAACAGGATGGCGGCCAAAACGACCCAGCGAATCCGAAACCAAAACCCCGCGACCGACAGGTGATACAACATAGCTTCCTTACGACCCACACCTCACCAAGACTTGCCCACGCAGTTTTCCGGCGGAAGGCCGCCCAAACAACACCCGCAACCCACTCGCGTCAAAAAAATAGTGGCGGATTCGCTGCGCTCCCGGAACGCGGCCGGTCTCCGGTCGCCGCGCGGCCAAAGCAGCCCCCCCTTTAACCCCCTCCCAGCACCCCCCACGCACCCGACCCGGAAGCGGACCGGGACCACCCTCCCTCGCGAATCCCGGAGCAAAAATCACGCCCCGCTAATCACCATCTACTCCCCGCTCCCCCCTCACGCCGACCCCACCAGATTCTTCAAATCCGCCCGCACTTCCGCATACGTCGTCGCATACGCCAGCACCTTCGCGTCCGGCTCGCGCCCCCATGTGCGGCACGCCGCGCGATACAGCCCCGGCCACCAGTTGCGATGCTGCGTCAGCCCGTCATCGCGCCACTTCGCCCAGTTCATCAGCACCTTGCTCCAGCACTCGTCGCCGTATTTCACCGCCGTTTTCGGATCGCTGAAATTCGGCAGATACCAGTCCCGCCCGATGCGCGCGTGCAACACCTCGTCCGCCCAGTCGTAATCTTGGAACAACGCCGCCAGCGGATTTCCCGACTGCTGTCCCACCTCCCACTCGAAGCGCTTCCCCGTCCGCGGCATCAGCCCCTGCTCGATGAAATACAACACCGCGTGCCGCTCGATCGGCAGCAACTGCGTGTTCAGCGCCAGCGACCAGGTGAAATTCACCATCACTTCCTGCGACCAATCGATCCCGAGATTCGCAAACCCCACCTCGCCCATCATCGCGTGCCGCGCCTCGTCCCACAGTTGCCGCGTCATGTCCCGGTAATAATCCCACGGCTTCCCCGGCGTCTCCGCGATGATGCTCGCCATCATCTCCGGCACGTCGATCTCGCGGATGCGCTTGTAAAACATCATCAGCGTCTTCGGCTCCGGCGGCATCGCGGGATCGTACAAAAACACCTCCGCGTTCACGCCCATGTTGAACGGGTCCGGGAACCGCGCATCCCGCCGCGGCCGCCCGTCATACTTGAACGGCTGCGCCGAATGTTTCCGCGTCAGCGCTTTCTCCACCCGCGCCGCCGCACCATCGAGCGCACCCGCCGCCGTCAGGCAATCCCCAAGCAACCCCAGCCACTCCCCTGCCCTCTCCCGGCACGCCGCATCCACCAGCGCCGCCACCACCGCGTCCCCGAACCGCCGCACGTCCGCCAGCTCCAACAACGCGAACCGGCACACCCGCACCGACGGATGATCCACCAGCGGATTGGTGTCCACGAGATGCCGTTCCAGCGCCGCCTGCAAAGCTGGCACCGCCAGTTCATACAGCCCGAGCACCAGTTCCTCCGTCGTCGGCGCGCTCAGAATCTCGTCGAAGAAAATCTCCAGGTTCGTATCCGGCGTCTCCTCCAAACCCAGCGGCGGCTCGCGCATCTCGCCCACGCGCTTGCGCAGCGCCGTCGCATGTTCCGCGCACAAATGCGCGTGCAGACTGAACCCGTGCTTCAACTCCAAAAGCGGCTCCGCCGTGATCCGCGCGGTGAAAATCTGATGCAGCCGTTTGAGGGCGTAGTGATACCGCTTCAGCCGCGTCACACACGCCTCGATCGACAGCCCCGGCCGCATCGCGTCCGCCATCGAACACAGCCCCGCCAGCGCCGGCAACCGGCCCTGGAGCGCGGCCGGCCCGCCCGCCGGTCCCCGGTCAGACAGCTCCCCCGCAGTCGTAAAATTGCGATCCGTTTGTTGGTTGCTCATAACGTGAAATCAAATTTGCTCGTGGCCAAAACCGTACCGCCCGCCCGCCCAAACTCGAAGCAGTTTTTCCACCGCCGCCCGCCCGCCCGCCCTCGGCGCGCGGCATTTATGCCGCTTCACCGTGCGCAGTACCATGCAGGTGCGAACACGCCGCGTCGTCCGCACGCTGCAGCGGCGTAAACGCCGCGCCCCGCCCACGGAGCGCGGCTGTGTCGCAGACCAACCGCAGCACGCGCGGCCCGCGGGACGGCTGAAACATTTTCCATGCGCCCGCCATTCTCAACGCGCTGCGGCTGGTGCTCCGCACACAGCCGCGCTCCAGCGCTCTCGCGCGCGGGCAGTGTGCGATGCGCCCTCTGGTCCGCGGGCGCATCGCAGTTTCTTGCACGCCCTCGGGTTCCCAGCCCCAGCCCAGCGGGCGAAAGACAATAGCCCAGCACTTCAGTGCTGGGTCTGCGTCGGTAGCGAACCAAGTCCCGTCAGGGACGAAAGAAATCGTGCGCCGTCTCGCCTCTTTCGTCCCTGCCGGGACTTTCCGATTCCCCAACCGCCAACCCAGCACTGAAGTGCTGGGCTATTTTCGGTCGTCCCTGCGGGACTACGCCAACGCGCCCCAGTCGTTGCAGGAAACTGAGATGCGCCCGCTGCCCCGCCACATCCGACTTTGCTGCTTCCCGGTGCGGACCTTGCTGCTAACATTCCTCCAACACGGAAATGGATGAGCTATGCCACAACTAATTGTCCGAGAGATTGAGGAACAGGTCGTGAAGAAGTTGAAACAGCAGGCCGGCGCGCACGGAGTTTCGATGGAAGAAGAACACCGCCGCATCCTGCGCGAGTCGCTGCTCGGGAAGGTGGCGAAGAAGCCGTCGTTCAAAGATGCCCTGTTCGCCATGCCCAACGTCGGCGAGGACGCGGATTTCGAGCGGCGTCCGCAACTCGACCGCCCGGTTGAGCTATGAACGGCTACCTGCTGGACACGAACATCCTGAGCGAAATGCGGAAGGAGAAGCGTTGCGACCCCGGCGTGCGGGAGTGGTTTGCCGTCAACGCCGCCGCGGAATTCTTCATCAGCGTGTTGGTGCTGGGAGAAATCCGCCAAGGGATCGAGCGGATCCGTCCGCGCGACCCGGAACAAGCGCGGGCGCTGGAGAAATGGCTGCTGTGGATTACCGCCGAGTTTCACGATCGGGTTCTGCCTGTGGACTCCCGAGTGGCGGACCAATGGGGACACCTTGGTTTGCAGCAGCCGGTTCCGGTCCTCGACGCTTATCAGGCCGCAACGGCGCTGGTCCACGGCTTGATGGTGGTCAGTCGCGATGAACCGGGCTTCCGCGGCACCGGGGTGACGGTGATCAATCCATTTTCAAAAACTAAACCGAAAGCCGGTTAGCCTAACTCCATCCGCCTACTTCAACTTCAACGTTTCAAAAACCGGCTTCAGCGCCTCAGCCCATTTTTTGTAGCCGGCGGCGTTGGGGTGGAGGAGGTCGGGGAATTCTTCCTTTTTGGCGTTGCCGGTGGCGTCGGCGAAGACGGTCCAAGTATCGACGAGGGTGACTTGGGGCGACGTCTTGGCGAGGTCGGTGAGGAGTTCGTTGATGCGGGTGATTTGTTCCTTGGGCCGGCTCTTGCTGGCGTGGCTGGGCATGACCTTGCACAGGACGATGGGCATTTGCGGGTTGTGAGTTGTGAACGCGGCGAGGAGGAGTTTCACGTTGCTGACGACGGTCTCGGGGGTGGCTTTTTCCTCGAGGTCATTGGTGCCGATGAGGAGGACGATGGCGCGCGGTTTCAGGTCGAGGACGTCTTCTTTCAGACGGTAGAGGACGCCGCGCGAGGTGTCGCCGCTGATGCCACGGTTGGCGGTTTTGAGGCCGGGGAAGCTGTTGCCGAAATTGTCGCCCCAGCCCTGCGTGATGGAGTCGCCAAGAAAGACGACGGCACCCTGGTCCTGCGTGACGCGCTGGGACCAGGCGAGGCGTTTCTGCCGCCAGAGATTGCGGAACCAGTCGGCGCGGCGGAGGGGACCGGTGCCGGGGAGGCCATCGTCGGTGTCGGGGATTTTGGCGATGGCGGGGAGGGCCGCGGGCCTGGTCTGGAGGACGAAGGTGTCGGGCTGGCCGAGGCGCTGGGCGAAGAGCCAGGGGAGGAATTCGGGTTCGCTGTAGGCTTTGTTCCACGAGCCGTGGCCGAGGCCAAAGTACTCGAAGTATTTGGGTTGGCCACCGGCGGCTTTCACGGCGGCGATCATGTTGCGGGTGCGGATGACTTTGACCGCGCCATCGTCATCGGAGTGGAAGGCCCAGAGGGGGACTTTGGCGGCGCGGGGCGCGACGGTTTCATCGCCGCCACCGCAGACGGGCGCGCCGGCGGCGAAGCGTTCGGGGAAGCGGGTGACGAGGTCCCAGGTGCCGTAGCCGCCCATGCTGAGGCCGGTGACGTAGATGCGCTGAGTGTCGATGGCGTGTTCCTTGGGCAAAGCGTCGAGGAGTTCAAGGACGAGTTGCATCGGGGCGCTGGGCTGCGCGGGCTGCGTGCCGCGGTCGCCGCTCCAAGGCATGTCCACCCATTGTTTGCCGCTGGGGCATTGCGGGGCGATGACGTAGCAGGGGAATTTTTCGCGGTTGGCGGGTTCGAGATAGAGCTTGGTGCCGTGGGTGAGCTGGGCGGAGTTGTTGTCACCGCGCTCGCCCGCGCCGTGAAGGAAGAGGACGAGGGGATACTTTTTATCGGGCGCAGTCGTGGGCGGGACGAGCAGGCGATAGGAAAGGGTGGCGCCGCTGGAGTTCTTGAACACGCGCGGCTCGTAGTCGGCGGCGGTGGCGAGCTGGGTGGCGAGGGTGAGCAGGAGGGTGAGCTGGGTGAGGAGTTTCATGGGAGAGAGTGAGGGTGAGGGTTGGGAGTGGGGACAAACAGAAGAGATTGGGCAATCGGGCGGCGATCTCGACGGGGATGGGCAGTGCGGCGGCCTCGCTCCATTCGGTGGCAAACTCGACGGCGTTCATGGGGCGGCAGGCTATGGCGGCAACGAAGACGGGTCAATTCGTTCGTTTTTACAGGACGCACACGCAGTGACTCATTGAAAAGGGCACCGAGGGCGGAGAAGCCGGGCAGTCTGAATTCATCGGTGCCGCAGAAAGGAAGACCCCGCGGGGCATGGAAACACTACTGATGAACACGAACCGACGCACCCGGACCTGTTAGCCAAGGCGGCAACGCATGATCCCAAAATCTCGCGGGGCTCCGGTCTCGATCCCCTCCCCTCTCACTAACAGCCGACTTTATCCGGGTGTGGGTGGGCGGGCGTCAGGCAAACCATTTTAACGGTTTTTCCCCGGGCGCGCGGGAAACCGCTGAAGCGGTTGTGGGTCGTTCGCTCGCCAACACCCGGCTGAAGCCGGGTGCTAATGAGAGGGCGGTAGTGGCACGCGCGGAACGTGGGCCATCGGCGCACACGCGCCTATTAATCTCCCGCCGTCAAAGGTCCGTCGTTCCGCCTGTTCTGGTGCTTCCCTTGCGCTTTGAACTTTGAGCTTTGAGCTTTTCTCCCGCCCGTCGGTTCGGTTTCCGGCTTCGGGAGTTAACCTTCGGACGGAAAGTGGCGATGGAGGGGAAACTGCGTGGGCAAATGCGGCGCGCTGGCGTGCCGCGTCCGGGAATACTTTGACCCTTGCCGCAACTTTCCCTAGGGTCCGCCGTTCTTAGAGAGAAAGTTAGCCGCTGTCTGAATGGCATTTACATCCATAAAAACCGTCCTCGCCCAGGCCGATCTGGTGGCCCCGGCGCAGTTTGATGACTGGAGCAAGGCGTGGCGCGTGGCGGCGGAGAATGGTTCACAGGAGTCTTTGTTCGCGTTTTTCTGCCGGGAGAAGGGGATCGCCGAAGACACGTTTTTGCAAAAGCTGGCGGTGGTGCTCGACGCGCCGTTCCTCGATCTGCGCACGGTGGATGTGCCGCCCAATGTGCGGCAGAAGGTTTCGACCAAGGTGGCTTTTCAATACGGGGTGATTCCCACGCGCTTCGAGAACAACGTGCTGCAACTGGCGGTGGGCAATCCGTTCGACACGGCGATGCTCAACGCGGTGCAGTTCGATGCGAAGGCGCCGGTGACCTTCGCGCTCGCGCCGCGCGGCGAAATCGAGAAGGCGCTCAAGAAATATTACGGCGTCGGCGCGGAGACGCTCGACGAGATGGCGAAGGAGGACGAGCCGCTGGAATTGCTGGTCGGCGAGGACAAGGAAATCACCGAGGGCGATCAGGAGGCGAGCGTCATCAAGTTCGTCAACCAGGTGATCTGGGAGGCCTTCAAGGATCGCGCGACGGACATTCATTTCGAACCGTCCGAAGACGAGCTGCGCATCCGCTACCGCATCGACGGCATCCTGCACCAGACGCCGATGCCGCCGCAGTTGAAGCGCTATCAGGCGGCGCTGATCTCGCGCATCAAGGTGATGAGCGGGATGAACATCGCTGAGAAGCGCCTGCCGCAGGACGGGCGCATCAACGTCCGGATCAAGGGCGAGGAAATCGACATCCGCGTCTCGACCGTGCCGACGGTGTATGGCGAGAGCGTGTCCCTGCGGTTGCTGACGCGCGGGAAGATTTTCCTGAGCCTCGAGAAGCTCGGCTTCGCACCAGTGGAGGAGCACGCGCTGCGCGACATCATCATGAAGCCGCACGGCATCGTGCTGGTGACGGGGCCGACGGGCGCGGGCAAATCGACATCGCTCTACGCGTTTCTCAGTTCCATCAACTCGGTGACCAAGCGCATCATCACGATCGAGGAGCCGGTCGAGTACGAGCTGAAGGGGATCAATCAGATCGCGGTGCGGTCGGACATCGGGCTGACCTTCGCGATGGGGCTGCGGCACATTTTGCGGCAGGATCCGAATGTGATCATGGTCGGCGAAATTCGCGATCTGGAGACGGCGGAGATCGCGATCCGCGCGTCGCTGACGGGGCATCTGGTGTTCTCGACGCTGCATACGAACGACGCGCCGAGCGCGTTCACGCGGTTGATCGACATGGGCATCGAACCGTTCCTCGTGGCGTCGTCGGTGGAGGCGGTGCTGGCGCAGCGCCTGGTGCGGACGATCTGCCCGAAGTGCAAGGAGGAGCAAAAGGTCGATCCCGATTACCTGGCGAAGATTGGTTTCCCCGCGGATGAGATTGCGACGGCGAAATTTTACCGTGGCAAGGGCTGCGAGAGCTGCCGGCAGCTTGGGTATCAGGGGCGGATGGGCATTTACGAATTGCTGCTGGTGAGCGAGGCGGTGCGCCCGCTGATTTTGAACCGCGCGCCGGCGACGACCATCGCGCAGAAGGCCATCCAGCACGGCATGCGCACGCTGCGGGTGGACGGCTGGAACAAGGTGCGCGCGGGGCAGACGACCATCGAGGAAGTGCTGCGCGTGACGCAGACCGAGGAGCATCTCCAGGCGCTCGTCGAGGATTACAAAATGGATTTCAAATCCAAACGCTGAACCATGGCCCGGTTGAACACATGCAATGTTTTGAGCGCCGCGGGCGAGCCGCGGCAGCTCTGGCATTTTTCGGCGGGGATGAAGGACTTCAACCTCAATGGGGAGAAGGCCGTGCCGGCGGGGCAGTTGCTGCCGGCGAAGTGGGTGGCGAAGGACTGGGGCGAGCTGGTGGCGCGCAAGTTGAACATCGCGTGGCTGCCGCTGGATTCGGTGTTCCTGCGCGTGTTGCAGTTACCCAAGTGCGACGATTCCGAACTGCTCTCGATGGTCGAGTTTCAGTTGGAGAAACTCTCGCCGCTGCCGGTGGCGCAGATCGTATGGAGCTGCGAAAAAATCCCGTCGCGCTCGAAGCTGCCGCGCGAGATGCAGACCGTCGTCGTGGCGGTCGTGGCACGGTCGGTGGTCGAGGAATTTCTCGGCGCACTGGAGACGGGCGGGTATCTCGCCGACCGGCTGGAGATTCCGTTTTTGCACGAACTGCTGGCGACGGCGATTGATGCTGATGGCGCGTGGATTTACCTGCGGAAACTGGGCGACCGCCAGGTGTGCCTGGCGGCGTGGTGGTACGGCGGGACGTTGCAGAATTTCACGATCCTGCCGCTGACGACGCCCGAGAATTTCGCCGCCGAAATCAAGGACCACCTGCACCAGACGGCGTGGGCGGGCGAACTGGAGGGCTGGCTCACGTCCGCGCCGCAGATGCAGTTGGTCGCCGGCCCGGAATCGCTCGATCTTGCGCGGCAGATCGCCGCGGCATGGACGGAACAGACGGTGGTCGCCGTGGCCGGAATGCCGCCCGCCCAGCTCGCGACGCTCAGCGCGCGGCGCGCGGCGGCCGGGCAGTCGCGGCTGAACCTGGTGCCCGAAGAGTTCACGGCGCGTTACAAACAGAAGTTCATCGACGCCGTGTGGATGCGGGCGCTGGGCGCGGTGCTGATGCTCTATCTGCTCGGGCTGCTCATTTATTTCGGCGCGGTGCAGGTGGTGCAATATCAGCGCGACAACGTGGACGGCGAGGTCGCGGCGATCAGCGGGAGCTACACGAATGCGCTCAAAGCCAGGGCCCGCATCGAGGTGTTGCAGGACCAGATCAACCTGCGGCACGCCGCGCTGGATGGGTTGAAGCTGATCTCCGAAAATCTCCCGACCGAACTGACGCTCAGCTCCCTCGTTTTCCAGCAGGGCAAAACGCTCACGCTGCGCGGCGTCGCGCCCGCCGGCCAGACGCCCCGCATCACCGAGTACAACAGCGCCCTGAGCAAGATCATGCTCAACGGCGCGCCGATGTTTAATACGGTCAACTCGCCCACCATCGTCACCGCGCCCGGTGGCCAGACGGCGGACTGGTATTTCACCAGCGAGCTGCGGCGAAAGGGGTTCGAATGAGCACGCTCGACCGCCTCAATCTCCGGCCGCAGGAAAAGCGCCTCGTCATCGGCGTCGGCATCTTCGTGTTCGTCCTGCTCAATTACTTCCTCGTGTGGCCGCGCTTCGATGATTTGAACACGCACAAGAGCGCGATGGTGCGCTCGCGCAAGAAGCTCGCCGAATACAAGGCCGAGGTGGACAAGATGCCCGCCTACCAGCTCCAGTTGGCCAAGCTCGAAGAGGGCAACCCGCTGGTCGAATCCGCCGAGCAGGCGCTGCTGCTGATCCGTCGCGTGCAGGAGCAGGCCGCCCGCAGCGGCGTCACGCTCGCCAGCCAGCGGCCGGTGCCGCGGGTCAACATCAAGACCAACGCCTTCTTCGAGGAGGAGGGCCTGGCCATCAGCTTCACCGCGGGCGACAAGGAACTCGTCGATTTCCTCGTCACGCTCGGCGGCGACAACTCGATGATCCGCGTGCGGGACATGGACCTGAAACCCGACCCGAGCCGCAGCCAGCTCGTCTGCAATCTCACGCTCTTCGCCAGCTATCCGAAAGCGTCCGCGCGCAGCACTCCGCCACCAGCCAAGGTCAACGCCCCGCCGCCGGCCAAGCCCGCAGCTCCACCCGCCAAACCCGCGGCCAGATGAACTTTTTGTGAAAACCAAACTCGTCCTCTTCGTGACGCTGCTCGTCGTCGGCAGCGCCCTCGCGCAGATTCCACCGCCCGCGCCGGGTTTTCCGGTGCGGGGCTTCCCGACGATCACCAACACCATCACCGGCACCGTCAACGCCGGCGGCGGGTCCGCGCCGCGCCTTCCGGCACGCTTTGACACCGCTCCCTTGCCCACCTTTCCATCCTCCGCGCCGACCACCCCACCGGGGCTGCCGGTCATTTCGCCGAACCCCGCGCCGCCCGCGTCCTTGCCCAACTTCCCATCTTCCGCGCCGACCACCCCACCGGGGCTGCCGGTCATTTCGCCGAACGCCGCGCCGCCTGCGCCCTTGTCCACCTTCCCATCATCCACGCCGACCACCCCGCCGGGGCTCCCGGTCATTCCGCCGGCACCAGCGCCGGCCACGGTCCCCCCGCCGGCGTTTCCCGCGTTCCCTTCAACTCCATCGGTGCCGTCCCTCCCGCCGGCCGCCGCTCCCAACACCGCTGTCCCACCTGCGTTTCCCGCCTTTCCCGGGACACCATCCGCACCGCCAGCGCCAAGAGTTCCCGCGCCGGCCGCTCCGCCCACTTTCCTGCCGCTGCAAACGGCGCCCGCGAACACCCTGCCGGCTCCCGCGCCGCAACCGCCGCGGACAGCGTTCCCGGCCTTTCCCGCCTTTCCCGGTTCGCCGCCGCCGGGCCAGACGAATCCGATCGTGATCGCGCCCCGCGTGCCCTCGCCAACGCCGCCGGTTTTTCCGCCCGCCAACCCGGTCGTGGAACCGGACAAAGCGCAGGACATCGTCACGATCAAATTCCAGGAAGTCCCCCTCGCCGAAGTGCTCGACACCTACGCCGAATACCTCGGCAAAACGATTTTGCGCGCGCCCAACCTCGCATTGACCACGCCCATCACGCTCAAGGTCCAGGGCGAGATCACGCTGAAGGAGGCGATCGAAGCGCTCGACACGGTGCTGGCGTTGAACGGCGTGACCATGGTGCCGATGGGCACCAAGTTCATGAAGGCCGTGCCCTTCGCGCAGGCACAGCAGGAAGCCGCCGCCTTCTCCACCGTCACCAATTCCGCCGAACTGCCCGAGGCCGCCCGCTACATGACGCGCATCCTCCAGCTCAAGCACGCCAAGCCGAGCGAGCTCGTGCCGGCCATCCAGAGCTTCGCCAAGCTGCCCAACAGCATCCTCCCCATCGACAGCACGCAGATTCTGATCCTCCGCGATTACGCCGAGAACGTGAAACGGATGCTCGAGGTCATCGAGAAAATCGACACGGCGATCACGATTGACGAGGACTTTGAGGTCATCCCGATCAAGTACGCGCTCGCTTCGGACATGGCCGGCGTGATGGGTTCACTGACCGGCGGCGGCGGCGCGGGCAGCACGACCGGACGGGCTGCCGGCAGCACCACACGGCGGACGGGCCTGCCCACGGGCGCGGGCAGCACCATGGGCGGCACGGGATCACTCGGCGGCCAGTCGGGCATGGGCATGGGCGCGCAGCCCGGGCAGCCGGGGTACAATCCACAGGCCGGCACGACCACCCCGGGAGCTTCGGCCAACACACTGCAACAGCGGTTGCAGCAGATCGTCAGCCGCGCCGCCACCGGCACCGGCCCGGGAGCCAACCAGCCCTACCTCGGTGAGGCGCGCATCATGCCGTATGAGCGGGGCAATTCGCTGCTGGTGCTGGCCAGCAAGGTGGACATGGCGAAGGTAAAGGACGTCATCGCCAAGCTGGACGTCGTCCAGCAGCAGGTGCTGATCGAGGCGATCATTCTGGATGTGAACCTGTCGGATGACTTCAGTCTGGGCGTTGCGGTCGGACAGAAACGGGTCAACAAGGGGGGGCTGGCCGGTGTCGGTTCGGCCAACAACGACGGCAGTTTGAACACCGGCTCGCAGCTTCTCAGTAATTTGGGATTGGGGACGAATGTTGTCCCGGCCTTCGCCAACTCGCCCGGTGGCCTGAGCTATTTTGGCCGGCTGGGACCGGTTTTCGACGTGGCGGTCACCGCGCTGGCCAGCGATTCGCGGGTGAACATCTTGTCCCGGCCGCGCATTCAGGCAACGCACGCCGAGCAGGCGACGTTGTTCATTGGCGAGACGGTGCCGTATGTGACCGGCACCTTTTTCGGCGGGGTCGGCACGGGCGCGTCCTCGCAGTACCAACAGCTAGCCGTCGGCATCAGCCTCAATGTCCTGCCGCTCATCAACCCCGATGGGTTGGTGATTCTCGAGATTGCGCAGAACATCGAGCAGATCGGCGGCTTTGTGAAAATTGACGCCAACGAGGTGCCCACCACCACCCGTCGCCAGGCGCAGACGAAGTTGGCGGTGCGCGATGGCGACGTCATCATTCTCGGCGGTTTCATCACCAGCACCAAGACCCGCGTCAAAAGCGGCGTGCCATTCCTCAAGGATATTCCGTTGCTGGGCGCGTTGTTCCGTTCCCAGAAAGACGGCAACAAACGGTCCGAATTGATGGTCCTCATCCGCCCGACGGTGCTGCGCACGCCCGAGATGGCCGCGCAGTTCAGCACGGGCGAACGCAACAACCTCCCCGGCGTCCGCCAGGCCGAATACGAGTTCATGAAGGAGGAGCTGGCGCGCCGCAAAAAGCTCGATGACTTCCGCAAGCGCACGTCCGACTTCGAGACCCCGCTGATCCCCGCCGGGCCGTCCTCGCAATCGCCGACGCAGGAGCTGCGCTGAGCCGTCGCCACGACGACGACGGACCGCCGGCTTCCAGCCAGCTCACCACGTCCAAACCACGGACGAGTGCCGCCCCACAGAGGAATTGACCCGGCGAATGGCTCTCCGTCCCGGAGGGACGCCGGAGGAAATTAGCCGGGGGCCAGCCCGCGCCAGCGGGCGCAGCCCCCGGTTGCCGCGCCAAACGGGCCATGCCCCAGCGGGGCATCGGAGAAGTTTTCCCTGCCGCTGGCCACGCAGCGTCTCGGCAACCACGCGTCGCCAGCGAGCGACCAGAACCACGGCTATTTCTTCGATGCCCCGCTGGGGCACGGAGCAACCCGGCAAGGTTTCCGGGGGCGGCGTCCGCTGCCGCGGACTTGCCCCCGGCTAATCTCCTCCGGCGTCCCTCCGGGACGAAAAAAAAGGGCCGCCACTCCAACGATTGAGGAAACCATCGGCCCAGAAATTTCGTGCCAACTTGTTTTGGGGGCGGCTCCGCCGCGCCGTGTTCATCGCGGCTCTGCGAGCTTCTCGGCGGTTTCAACTGCCTGAACACGACTTGGCCGAAGCGGCGCGGCGGCACCAAATCGGCCCGGAGATGCCAGAAACAGCACTGCGCCCCGTGCTCTCGCAGCACCCGATTTCATCTTGAATTTGCCGGGGCCGGGGAGGAACCATCACTTCATTCCCTCTCGCACCGGCCCTTGAATTATGCGGGGTGGAAAACCGGATCCAACTTATGCGCCACTTCAAACTTCCGCTCATCGTCACCGCCATCGCCCTCATTTTGGGCATCGGCGTGGGAGTGTTCGGGATCACCCAGATTCACCGCTCCGGAAAATCGAATCAGGAGAAGAAGGCGCGGGCGGAGATGCTGGGGGGCGGCGTGGCCCTGAGTGTCTGTTTCATCATTTTCCCGTTCTGGATTTTCGCGGCCGCCAAGGTCGGCAAAGAGCGGCGCGCGGCGCTGGCGGCAAAGAAGCAGGCCGAGGCGGGAGGGGAAACCACTGACCTGCACTGACCGGCACTCATGAAAGCCACGCCCAACCGCACCTGGCGGGAGTGGCCGGGCCGGCTGTCTTATTAGTGCCAGTTAGTGCCGGTTAGTGGTTTTAACTCCGTAAAGGCAGTCAGAACCACGAAAAGGACGAAAAGCACGAAAGGAAAAGGGGCCTTGCAGGATTGGGAGTTATCATAAGCTGGGTGAGGTAATTCTGTGTCTGCCAACCACGATCCGGCCCATTGTTTTCGTGTCTTTCGTGGTTCGCCTCAACAGCTGCTTCCAAGTTTAACCGCTTCGCGCTGCAGCCACCGGGAAAACCCCTGGCCGCTGCTTCCCTCGCCGGGGCGAATCCGAGTCGCGGCGGGACCGTTCCTATCCGTGTCCATCCGTGTTTATCCGTGTATATCCGTGGTTGAACTCTCGTTTTCGGAATCAAGGGTGATCGGGCAGCGAACGCACCCGGCCATGAAAAAAGGCACGCGGGAAAACCCGCGTGCCTTTGTTTGTTGAGAGTTCTGTGAGACTTCCGTGTGCGCCGTCGCTCAGTAGCCCTTCGCGACTTCCGCCCAGTTGACCACGCTCCACCACGCCTTGAGGTAGTCCGCGCGGCGGTTCTGGTACTTGAGATAGTAGGCGTGTTCCCACACGTCGCAGCCCAGCAGCGGCGTGCCTTCGCAACCGGCGATGGCCTTGCCCATGAGCGGATTGTCTTGGTTGGGAGTCGAGGCGATCTCGAGCTTGCCGTCCTTGCTCTTGAGCAACCACGCCCAGCCGCTGCCGAAGCGTCCGAGGCCCGCCGCCTCAAATTTTTCCTTGAAGGCATCGAAGCTGCCGAACGCCGCCGCGATGTCCGTCCCGAGCTTGCCAGTGGGCGCGCCGCCCGCCTTCGCTCCCATGATCCGCCAGAAAAAAGTGTGATTCCAATGCCCGCCGCCGTTGTTGCGCACAGGAGCGCGGATGGCGTCCGGAACCGACGCGAGATCGGCGATCAACGCGTCGAGCGACTTGCCCTCAAGCGCGGCGTTGCCGGCGATGGCCTTGTTCAAATTGGTGACATAGGCGTTGTGATGCTTGCCGTGGTGAATCTCCATCGTCTGCTTGTCGATGAAGGGTTCCAGGGCGTCGTGAGCGTAGGGAAGCGGTGCGAGTTCGTGGGCCATAATGTTTTTGGTTTTTGTGTGCTGAGCGATCCGGGCTGCGACCTGCGGCTGCTCAAATTACTGGCAGCGACGCTAGCAAACGCTTTTCCGCGATACAAGCACGGTGGCGGGGACCCGCTCAACACCGTGCCTTCCGAAGCTGTTGGCGAAAACCAAGCCGGGCGGGCGGCACTGCTGCGCCGGGAGCGCGGCATTTATGCCGCTTCAGCGTGGGACGCTCGGGGCGGGTGCGCACGCGCTGCGACGTTCGGACGGTGAAGCGGCGTGAACGCCGCGCGCCCACTGCCTCCGGAGCGCCGCTCTCCGATCCGGCGCGTTCCCGGACCTCGCACTCCTCAAGACCGTCTGAAGACCGCCCCGCCCGCGACACCAAGCCTCGTTTCCAATCCTACAACTTCACCTTCTTGCCAGCGGCCTTTCCCTCTCCCCTGCCCTTCGCGGCTGACGGCGCGCGCCCGACGTGAGAAATCCCTACCATTCGCGTCACGTTGCGGTACAACCGGGCATCCTCATGAAAGCCACCCGAACAAATCCCTCGTCTCCTTCGCGTCGCACCGCTTCCGCGCCCGCGCCCGGTATCGCCGAAGCTCCCTTCAACGTGCGCGGCAGCCGGCGCAATTTCTTCGGCGCGGTCGGCTGGGCCGCGGTCGGCCTGGGCATCGCGCACGACGTGCTGGGTGCGGAAAATCCCGGCGTGCTGGTCAGCGACAAGGCGTCGGCCATTCGTATCAAGTCGCTCAAGGCGGTGCCGGTGAAGGGCAACCTCTACATAAAAATCGAGACCAACCAGGGCATCTTCGGCTGGGGCGAAACCGCCGGGGTCGAGCCGAACGTCGCCGCGGAACTGGCGCGCTCGCTCTTCGAGTTGCTCAAGGACGAGAACCCCACGCGCATCGAGTTTCTGTGGCAGAAGCTTTACCGCTCGCATCGCGACATCCGCGGCGGTCCGTTCATGGTGCATGTGATTTCGGCCATCGACGCGGCGTTGTGGGACATCGCGGGCAAGCTGCATGGCGTGCCGGTGTATCGCCTGCTCGGCGGTCCGGTGCGCGACAAGATTCGCTATTACTCGCACGCCAAGGCGCACAAGGCCCCGCCCGGCGGCGTCTTCGAGCACTCGGGCAATCCGCCGGACATCGAGACGATGGTCCGAATGGTGAAGTCGGCGCGGCAGATGGTCGGGCCGGATGGCACGGTGATGTTCGATGCGCACTGCGCGGTGCCACCGGCGACGTTGATCCAGTTCGCGGCGGCGATCAAACCCTACGACGTGCTGTTCATCGAGGAGGTCGCCGTGCCGGGGAACATCGAGGTGTTTAAGCGGCTGAAGGCGGCGATCAACATCCCCCTCGCGGCCGGCGAGCGCGACCGCACGATCTGGGAGTTCATCCCGTATTTGCAGGAGCGCTGTCTGGACATCCTCCAACCCGACGTGAGCCACAGCGGCGGCATCTCGCAGATGATCAAGATCGCGACGCTCGGCGAGGCGTTCCAGACGCCGCTGGCACCGCACTGCACGAACACGCTGCTGGGCATCGCGGGCAGTCTCCATGCGATTGCGGCCGTGCCGTTGTTCCTCATCCACGAGTGCTACTTCTTCAATCACAAGGAAAAGAACGCCATCCGCTGCGCCTTCGATGTCCACAAGGACGGCTACATCGGCCTGCCGCCGGGACCGGGCCTCGGCGTCGAGATTGATGAGGCGGCGCTGGATGAACTCTCGAAGACCACTGCTGGGCAATATAAGTGGCCGACGTATGGGCGGCTGAAGGATGGGAGCATCGCGGATTATTGAGCGGGGGCGCGGACTGCCCGCGCGCAGGCGCATAGCAAGACCCGACGACTAGTGTTTGGTCAGGAAGTTTCTGATGAACCACAGAGACGCGATGAACACAGAGAAGACCACAGCTCTGCGAGCTGGATGTCACCCGTGATTGATGGCCTGTCGCAGCCGCGCCCAACCCTCGTTTTTCTCTGTGTCCATCGCGTCTCTGTGGTTTCAATCGTTGGGCAAAAAGAGCGAACGGTTTCGAAAATACGGTTCCGATTATGAATTCATTTGAAAACGGTTCGCCGCCCTCCGCCTTCTCAATGCGTCGGCGCGAGGCGCTGGCGGCGGCGGGATTGGCGGCGGGCGTGGCGCTGTTGAACGAAGCCGTTCCCGCGGAGAAAAACGCCGCCGCCAACGTCGCCGACAAAGCCTCCGCCATCCGCATCACCAAGCTCACGGCGCGCTGGGTGAACCCGAATGTCTTCATCAAGATCGACACCAATCACGGCGTGTCTGGCTGGGGCGACATCAAGGCGGTCGATCCAAAGGTCGCGAAAGTGCTGGTCGAGTCGTTGTTCGAGCTGCTGAACGGCGAGAACCCGACGCGGATCGAACATCTCTGGCAGAAGCTCTTCCGCGCGCATCGCAACATCCGCGGCGGCGCGTTCATGGTTCACACGCTGGCGGCCATCGACATGGCGTTGTGGGACATCACGGGCAAGCTCTACGGCGTGCCGGTCTATCGGCTGCTCGGCGGGCCGGTGCGCGACAAAATCCGCGTCTATCACACGCCCAAGGCGATCAAGATTCCGCCGCCGAAAGTGTTCGAGCATTCGAGCGGACCGATGGATGTGGCGCTGGTGGTCAATGCCATCAAGGCCGCGCGAGAGAAGGTCGGGCCGGACGGCGCGGTGATGTTCGATGCGCACTGCGCGCTGCCGCCGGCGACGTTGATCCAGGTCGCGGCGGCCATTCAGCCCTACGACGTGCTGTTCATCGAGGAACCGGCCGTGCCCGGAAACATCGAGGTCTTCAAGCGCCTCAAGCAGCACATCAAAATCCCGCTCGCGTCGGGTGAGCGCGACCGGACGATCTTCGGAATGATCGCGTACTTGCAGGAACGCTGCCTCGACATTCTCCAACCCGATTGCTGCCACACCGGCGGCATCAGCCAGATGCGCAAAATCGCCACGCTGGCCGAGACGTATCAGGTGCCGCTCGCGCCCCATTGCACGGCGAGCAATCTCGGCATCGCCGCCAGCCTGCACGCCATCGCGGCGGTGCCGCTGTTTCTCATCCACGAGTTTTATCCCGACAACCAAGGCTTCAATCCGAAGAACATCGCGCGGGTCGATTGGAAGGTGGACAAGGACGGCTACGTCGCGCTGCCGCCCGGCCCCGGCCTCGGCGTCGAGATCGACGAGCAGCGGCTCGAGGAAGAATCGGCCAAGCCGCAGAGCTACAAGTGGCCGGGGCGCGTGTTGCCGGATGGGTCGGTCTCGGATTATTGAGCCGGATCAACCGGATGGCCCGAAGGCGATTAAGCCCGGCCAGAAATTGACCGACTTCATTACGGTGAGTGGGTGTTGTTTCCAACCGGAGACCAGGTCAGCTCGGTTGTCCGCCTGTTCGCCGCGTATTGGAGAGTGACCGTGAAAGATGATCGTCCACCTTGATTTTATTGGGTTGCTCAGCAGTCGCCGCGCCGCGCTGGCCGGTGGCATTCTCCTGATCGTGCTCGCCGCATTCGCGCAACAGCCGCCTGCACCGCCCCTCGCGCCGGCCCCGGCCGGTCCGCGCCTGAACTTGGGCACCCCGGCGATGCCCGAGGCGCTGGCGCTGGTGATGCAGATCACCGACAAGCTGCGGCAGTACGTTTTGACCAGCGAACTCGCGAGCGTTCACAACCAAGACATGGCGCTGAACATGGCGCTGACGGGTCTGCTGAAAGACAGCAACAAGATCGCCGCTGAACGTCGCGAGCAGTTCAAGGTCGAGGTAGTGCAACTGGCGCGGAAAGTTTCCAAGCTCCACACGGCGGCCGATGCCAACGACCAGGCTGCCGCCCAAGCGCAGTTGTCGGTCGTCCAGGACGCCTTCACACAACTCAGAAAGCATTTCCCCGCGGACATCCTCAAGGCCGCGACGCTGCTGGCGGACCCAAATTGCAATCCCGCCACCGCCGGGCAGGCCGGCGGGCTGGCCGCGCTGCACCTCGCTTCAACCGCCGCCCAGCCGACCATTCGCGCGACGGTCCAGATGACTGCTCCGCTGATGCAGGGTGAGCCAAACCAGGCCATCCTGAAACTCACGCGCACCAATGGCGCACCGCTGGCCGTGGGCGAATTGCAGGAGGTTCACCGCGCGCGGATTCACCTGCTCGTCATCGAGCCGAGCCTCGGCGATTACCATCACCTCCATCCGCAGCCGACCGCGACGCCGGGCGAATACGCGTTCGCCTTCACTCCGCGCAAGACCGGGGCGTACCGCCTTTGGGCGGACATCCGGCCGGCACCGATGAATCTGCAGGAATACGCCATCGCGGACCTGCCGGGACTCGGGCCGACCGCGGGCTTGATCGACCGCGCCAGCACGTCGCGCGTGCGCGTGGATGGCTTCGATTTCGAACTGACTCTCGCCACGCCGGTCATCAAGGCAGGCGTCGTTGCGATCGCACGCCTGCGTGTCACCGGCCCCGATGGCCGCGGTTTTGAGCAACTCGAATCCTTGATGGGCGCCTACGCTCACCTGGTCGGTTTTCACGAAGATTACCAAACCGTGCTGCACCTGCATCCACGCGGTGCGCCGGCAGCCGGCCCGCAGGCGCGCGGCGGACCCGAACTGGAATTTCAACTCTTCGCCATCAAGCCCGGCTTCTACCGCCTCTTCGCGCAGGTGCAGATTGGTGGCATTTCGCGCTTCGCGCCGTTCGGCCTGCAGGTGATTCCCTGATTTCCGCGGGCGCGGGCGGTCCGCGCGCGGGTTCTGCCAACGTCCCCCCCCCTCCGTTTGCGGGTGCGCTGGCTCCAAGCTGCGCCGTCTGGGCGCTCGGGTTCCTCTCACCGCGGGGCACATGGACCGCCGGTGCTACGTTTCCCTCCCTGTTCAAAAATCCTCCCGCAGATTCAGGAAGGCCCACAGATTAAAGTCCCCCATCTGTTGGCCTCCCTGAATCTGCGGGAGGAATCCGCCGGGGCAGCGCGGGCGGCACCAGCCACCACCCCCTCCGTTTTCGGGTACGCTGGCCCCATGCTGCACCATTTCGGCGCTCGGGTTCTCCTCACGTCGGCACCTGCAAGCCTAACTCGCGGGCGAGGCAACCGCGCGCCCGTCCCTTGTAGGAGTCGAGGTAACGAGACTCTAACCTCCTTCCACGAGCGGCCCGCCCAAACCCACCCCGAGCCGCGTCTGGCAACGGAGATTCGGCCCCACGCGCCAGGGCCAGGTCAGCCCACGAGACTCAGTCCGCTGCTCGCGCAGAAAAGGTCAGAGTCTCGTTACCTCGACTCCTACAAAGGGGATCGTCCACCTATTGGGAAATGGCATTTGGCTTCCCGCGCCCCGTCCCCTACCGTCCGACCCGCCAACACACGCATGATGAATCCGCCCGCCATTCGCTGCCGCACCCTCGCCTTGCTGTTCCTGCTCGCCCTCGCGCCGTGCGGGTCCCTGCTCCAAGTCGGACGCGCCGCTGAACCGCCGCCGCCCGCGCAACTGCTGCCGCCCGCCGCCGCCGGCACCAATCGCGTGCCCTTCCGCCGCCTGGAGGACGGCTCGATCCAGATCGGCAAAGTCCGCCTCGATCCGCGCCGGCGCACCGTCAGCTTTCCGGCGCTGGTGAACATGAACGAGGGCATCATCGAGTACCTGCTCGTCAGCACACTGGGAAAAACGCACGAGAGTTTGCTACGCACCGAGGCCGAACCGTTCCATCTCCAGACCGCCATGCTGCTGCTCGGCGCCAAGGGCGCGGGCAGGCCCGCCCTCACGAACGCCCCGGCGGGCGGCCAGCTTTCCGCCGAAGACATCATCCGGGCCAGTGCCGCTCCGCTGCTTGGAGAACACGTGACCATCGCCGTCGCGTGGACGCACGGGGGCAAGACCAATGAGTGCGCCCTCGAAGAGTTTGTGTTCGATGCCAAGGCCAATGCACCCATGCGTCGCGGGGTGTTTGTCTTCACCGGCTCCCAGGTTTTTCAGGGACTCTTCCTCGCGCAGCAGGAAGGCTCGATCATTGCCGTCATCACCGACCCGGGCGCGGTCTTCAACAATCCGCGACCGGGGCGCGAGAATGAGGACAACTGGAAGATCAACACCGCCGCGCTGCCGCCGCTCGACACGCCGGTGCGCATCACCATCACCGTGCCGCCGCCGGCCGCAACACCGGCACCGGCACCGCCGCCCCCGCCGCCCCCAGCCAAGCCCTGACGCCGCGCCGCACCACGTCGCGCCGCGCTTGCTGCCATGCCCGACTTTTGGAAACGTCTGCCTTACTAAAATGAAAACGCTCGCCATCCCCGCCGCCCGCGCCATCACCTTGCCAACGCTGCTCGTCGCGATCATCGCAGCCGTCGCGCCCGCCGCGCCCGCCGCCGATGCCCCGCTGAACCGCGCCATCCCCGCGCGCCGCAGCGACGTTTCGTTCCAGCACGAACTCCAACGCGGCATCGACAAGGGTGTCGCATGGCTCGCGAAAAATCAGGACCCCGCCGGCTTCTGGTCCACCGCCGATCATCCCGCCGTCACCGCGCTCGCGCTCACCGCCTATCGTGGCAACCCCGCGCGCACAGCCACCGCCGCCGATCCCGAGTGGGTAAAAAAGGCCTACGCCTTCCTCCTCAAAAACGTCCAGCCCGACGGCGGCATCTACGCCAAGGGCCTGCTCAACTACAACACCTCGCTGGCCATGATGGCGCTCGTCACCGCGAACAACCCCGACTACGAACCCATCCTCCGCCGCGCCCGCGCCTTCACCGTGCGGCAGCAGACCGATGCCGACGCCGCCGGCACGCCCGACAAGCCGTTCGCCGGCGGCGTGGGCTACGGCGACAAGACCAAGAACTCCGATCTCTCGAACACGCTCGTCGCCCTCGAGGCCCTCTTTCACACGCGCCATCTCATCAAGGACACCGCCGCCACCGAGACGCAGGACCTCAACTGGCAGGCCGCGATCCAGTTCCTCCAGCAATGCCAGAATCTCCCCGGCTACAACAAACAACCGTGGGCCTCGGACGATGCGCAAAACAAAGGCGGCTTCGTCTATGACCCCGGCATGAGCAAGGCCGGCGAAACTAACCTGCCCAATGGTCGGGTCGCCCTGCGTTCCTACGGCAGCATGAGCTACGCGGGCCTCCTCAGTTACATCTACGCCGATCTCAAGCCCACGGATCCCCGCGTCACCGCCGTCCTCGACTGGCTGCGCGACAACTACACGCTCGATGAAAATCCCGGCCTCGGCGCGCAGGGTCTCTACTACTATTACGAACTGATGACCAAGGCCCTCACCGCCTGCCACGTCGATACGCTCGAACTCAAGAACGGCAAAAAGATCGACTGGCGGCGCGACGTCGCGATGAAGCTCCTGAACCTCCAGCAAAAGGACGGCTCGTGGGCCAACGACAACGCCCGCTGGTGGGAGAAAGATCCCGCCCTCGTCACCGCCTACGCCGTCGTCACTTTGAGCCTGCTGCACCGCGGCCTGTAGCCCGCAGCCGCCGGCGTGAGGAGGCCCGAGCGCCCCCCAAAAAAGGCGCAGCATCAGGCCATCGTACTCAGCCTTATCGATGCGGTGAAAACCGAGGTGAGAACCACCAAGACTCGATGAACACAGGGCGGCGCAGCCGGGACCAAAGGAGCGCGGCTGTGTCCGCCGAGGACCAGCCGCAGCAGCCCCGAAACGTCGTGGGCGCCCGTTGAATTCAGACGCTTACTGTGCGACCAACCTGCTGCGGCTGGTGCTCCGCGCACACAGCCGCGCTCCGGATTCCTCGTGCCACGCGAGGATTTTGCAGGGCTGTAGTGCAGAGCGGCGGGGCCGCAACCAACGGAGCGCGGCCGTCCCGGCCGCAGCAGCAACAATGGAGCCGGGGTGCAAAGAATTTCTGGCGTTGTCGCAGGTGCGGAGCCGCTGCGGCCGGGACGGCCGCGCTCCTTGGGTTGCGGCTCCGCCGCCCTGCGGTCATCGCGTCTCGGTGGTCAAACAATTCGGCACGACTGAATCGTTACGGTTATCATCTGCGTTTTTCGGGCAGACAACGGCAATGGAATCCGAGGCGGAGAGGGGGACGTTGGCACGCGGAAGACTGGGGATGAGGGTTGTGAGCGAACTTGGTTTCGGTCGCTGCGTTCTCCCGGTCTCGGCGGTGTTCTGATGGGGCGGAGCGGTGCCGGGATGCGGCGGTCAGAACCCCGCAACGGTAGGAAGGGCGCAGAGGCGGAAGGGGGAGGTTCGGTTTCCACGTGAGCTTTCTTTTTCGTGGGCTTCGCAGGTTTCGTGATTCCAACTTCTTTTTCCGGGTGAATTGCGTTTTGGGTTTTTGGCGCGGTAGTCTCGGCGGCACTGATGAATGCGCCGATCCTGTTCGCGAGTATCGATTATCATCTGCCGTCGAAGGCGGTGCTGATGGTGGGTGGGTTGGCGCTGGTGCTGAGCTTGGTGGGGATCGCGAAGTTTGTGGTGGGGAGGTTTTCGGGGTTGGTGATCGGCGGGGTGGTGTGCGGGTTGATCACGGGGGTGGTTTTTTACGCGGGCGACGGGAAGTTGCGCGGCTTGTTGGCGGTGTTTTATGGGTGCATGGCGTTGGCGGCGGGGGCGGTGTTCGGGATGATTTTGGCGCGCAAACCGGTGGAGGAGGAGGATGAGGCGGCGGAGGATGAGGGGGATGGAAACGCCGATGACGAGGGGGCGCAGCGGTGAGACGTGGCGGCGTTTTTTTTATTAGCGGGATTTGGTAGGGCCGAGTTGCTGCTCGGCCGTGACTTTTTCTGCATGAGGATTGTTCGTTCGCGACGGGCGGTTAGCGCGTGCTCCGGTTGGTGTTCGCGTCGGTGAGGGGCAAGGTAACGGACGCGCGGCAGCGCGTCCCTACCGGATTCTCGGAAAGCGGTGCTCGCCGGGTGGAAGGGAGACGGTGTAGTTTTTCCGCATGTTTCACGTTTCCAAATGGCTGCTGGGCTGGAGTTGTGCGCTCTGGTGGGGAGGGGTGGCGATGGGCGCGGGGGCCGGGGCGCCGCAGCACTGGGCGTTTATGCCGCCAGTGCGCGGGGAGTTGCCGCGGACGGTGACGACGGGGTGGGCGCGCAATGGGATTGATGCGTTTGTGCTGGCGCGGTTGGAGCGGGAGCGGCTGGGGCCGTCGCGCGAGGCGGAGCGGGGGGCGTTGCTCCGGCGGGTGACGTTGGATTTGACGGGGCTGCCGCCGACGCCGGAGGAGGTCGCGGGTTTTGTCGCGGATGGACGGGCGGATGCGTTCGAGCGGGTGGTGGAGCGGTTGCTGGCGTCGCCGCGGTTCGGCGAGCATTGGGCGCGGGCGTGGCTGGACGCGGCGCGGTTCGCGGACACGAACGGCTACAACAACGACGAGGAGCGCACGATGTGGGCGTGGCGTGATTGGGTCATCAACGCGCTGAATTCAAATCTGCCGTTCGATCGTTTTTTAACCGAGCAGCTCGCGGGGGATTTGCTGCCGGGCGCGACGCGGCAGCAGCAGGTGGCGACGGGCTTCAACCGGAATCATGTGCTCACGACGGAGGGCGGAATCATCGAGGAGGAGTATCGTGTCGAGTATGTGGCGGACCGGATTCACACGACGACGACGACGTTTCTCGGGCTGACGATGCAGTGCGCGCGGTGTCACGATCACAAGTTCGATCCGCTCTCCCAGCGGGATTATTACCGGATGTTTGCGTTCTTCAACGGGGTGCCGGATCGCGTGGTGGGATACAACACGAAGAAGGCGGCGGCACCGTTTGTCGCGGCGCTGACGCCGGCGCAGGAGGCGGAGCAGGGGCGGCTGCGCGCGGCGTTGGCGGTGGTGGACGCGCGGCTGGCGGAGCGCAAGGCGAACGCGGGCGCGGACGCGGCGCGGTGGGAGGCGGGGTTGGGCGCAGAGGAGCGGGCACGGCTGGCGCGGGCGGGAGCGGCCGTGCGGTTCGCGTTCGATGAAAATCAAGGAGCGGAAGTGCGGTGCGCGGTGGATGCGCAACGCAAGGGGAAGGTCGTGGGGCCGGCGAGCTGGAAGTCGGGGAAGGTGGGGAGCGCGCTGGAGTTTGACGGGCGCACGCATGTCGAGGCCGGCGAGGCGGTGGCGTTTGAGACGGGAGAAAAGGTGTCGTTTGGGGCGTGGATTTTTCCGCGGGAGACGGGAGCGATGGCGGTGTTATCAAAGATCGACGATCAGGCGGCGTATCGGGGGTTTGATCTTATTTTCGAGAGCGGAAAACTGGCGGTGCATCTGGTGCATCGGTGGCCGGACCAGGCGCTGAAAGTCATCACGCAGACGGCGATGTCGCTGAAGGAGTGGCATCATGTGTTCGCGACGGTGGACGGGTCGGGGAAGGCGGCGGGCGTGAAGATTTTCGTGGATGGAAAGGCGCAGGCGCTGACGGTGGAGAAGGACGCGCTCAGCGGTTCGCTGAAGACGGCGCAGGTGTTTCGGATCGGGCAGCGGAGCGCGTCGGTGCCGTTCAAGGGGTTGATCGACGAGGTGCAATTCTACCGGACGGAACTGGCGGCGGCGGAGGTCGCGGGGCTGGCGCGCGGGGAGATGGTCGGGGGTTTGATGGCGGTGATTGATCGGCCGGCGGCGCTGCGCACGGTGGCGGAGCAGGAACGGGTGCTGCGGTATTTTCTGGAGACGGTGGATTCAGAAAATCGGCGGCTGACGGCGGAACGGGCGGCGCTGGCGAAGCAGTTGGCGGCGGGGGAAGAGGGCGTGGCGATGACGATGGTGATGCAGGAGGCGGACGAGAAGCGGACGGCGTTCCTGCTGCGGCGCGGACAGTATGATCTGCGCGGGGAGGCGGTGGATGCGGGCGTGCCGGAAAGCCTGCCGCCGCTGCCGGCGGGCGCGCCGCGGAACCGGCTGGGCCTCGCGCAGTGGATGACGCAGCCGGGGCATCCGCTGACGGCGCGGGTGGCGGTGAACCGCTGGTGGGAGGGCGTGTTCGGCGTGGGATTGGTGGAGACGGTGGAGGATTTCGGGACGCAGGGAGCGCGGCCGAGTCATCCGGAATTGCTCGACTGGCTGGCGACGGAACTGGTGCGGACGGGCTGGGACGTGAAGGCGATGCTGCGGTTGATCGTGACGTCGGCGACGTATCGGCAGACGACGGCGGCGACGGCGGAGCTGGTGGCGCGCGATCCGCAGGGGCGGTTGCTGGCGCGCGCGCCGCGGTTCCGGCTGGCGGGGGAAGTGATCCGCGATCAGGCGCTGGCGGTGGCGGGGCTGCTGTCGGTGCGCGTGGGCGGGCCGAGTGTGAAGCCGTATCAACCGCCGGGTTTGTGGGAGGATGTGAGCGTGGAGCGGAAGTACAGCTACGTGCCGGACACGGGCGAGGGATTGTATCGGCGGAGTCTTTACACGTATTGGAAACGCACCTGTCCGCCGCCGGGCATGACCACGCTCGATGCGCCCGACCGCGAAACGTGTGTGATCCGCCGCGCGCGGACGAGCACGCCGTTGCAGGCGCTGTTGCTGCTGAATGATCCGACTTATGTGGAAGCAGCGCGGCTGCTGGCGGAGCGGGTGCTGGGCGCGGGGGCGGGCGGCGGGGGTGTGGAGGCGCGGGTGCGGCGGCTGTATCAACTGGTGCTGGCGCGCGAGCCGCAGGCGCGTGAGGCGGCGGTAGTCGCGCGCGTGCAGGGCGAGGCGTTGGCGCGGTTCAGCGCCGAACCGGCGGCGGCGAAGCGGCTGCTCGCGGTGGGGAAAAAGGCGTGCGGTGCGGGGGTGGAGGAGGTGGAGCTAGCGGCGTGGACGACGGTGGCAAACATGGTGCTGAACCTGGATGAGACGATGACGAAACCGTGAGGCGCAGCGGTGAAGTTGAAACCGCCACGACGACCATGGAGATACGGTGAATGCTGCGGAAAACGGGTGTCGGCACTCGCGCCTGACAGTCGCCGTAAAGTGAACTGGGACCGACAATCCGGCGCGGGGGTTTTCCCTACAACAGCACCGCAAATCCGGCGCGCGACGCGAAGATTTCGGAGCGCGGGTGGCCCCCGCCCGCCACCGTTACGAGTCGGGAGGACGCGGATAGACTCCAAGTTTTGGCCTTCAGGAAAAAAACGGGAACCCCGTCCGCTTTCCCGGACGATGGCCCGATCCTGCGGCTTTGGCGCGCCGGGCCGCTTCACGCCGGCGGCTACGGCGCGGCGCCGCGAAGTTGCTGGCGGTCAGTCGGGAATCTGTTAGTTACCCACAGTGCCCCTTTGAAATCGCTGTCGCGGGCGGGATTGGAATCGTTCGGTGGCGGCGCGTTCGCGGGCCAACGTCAACGTTCATACACACTTCAGTCATGAAAACCTCTCAAAAACAAACGGTCTGGTCGGCGCGTTCGCTGGCGCTGGTGATGGCGGCGAGCGCGAGTTTGGTGACGGTCTCGGCGGCGGATCCGGCGCGTGCCGAGGAACCCCGCAAGGAACGCGAACGCGAACGCAGCGAAGAGCCGCGGCGGGAAAATCCCCCAGCCGAACGCCGCAAGGAAGGCGGCGAGGAGCGCGCCCGCGAGGGTGTGCGGCGTGACGCGGAACCGCGCAAAGCCGGCGAAGCAAGGCGCGAAGGCGGCGAGCGGCGCGAGGGTGAAGCGCGTAAGGAATCGCGCGAAGGCGTCCGTCGCGAGGGCGAGTCACGCAAGGAGGGGGATGTCCGGCGCGAAGGTGACCTGCGTAAAGAGGGCGATGTCCGGCGTGAAGCCCAGCCACGCAAGGAAGGCGACGTCCGCCGTGAAGGCGAGCCGCGTAAAGAAGGCGATGTCCGCCGCGAAGGTCTGCCGCGCCAAGAGGGACGCGGGGAAGCACAGCGTCCGCCGCCCGAGCCGCGGCGCGAGGGCGAGCCGCGCGGGGACGGGCGGGGCGCGCCGCAGCGTCCGGGGCCGTTCGGACCCGACCTGAACGACGAGCAGCGCCGCGTGGTGCAGGAGGCGATGATGGGTTCGCGGGCGGAGATGCAGGAATTGATGGAGAAAAACCGGCAGGTCCGGCACGCGCTCGAGGAGGCGATGCTCGCCGATCCGCCCAGCCCGGAGATGGTCGAGCAACGGGCGCGGGCGATTGGTGAAATCGAGGCACGGCTGGCGGTCGTACGCGCGCGGTCGCTGGCGAAGATACGGCCGCATTTGATGGCCCAGCAGTTCGAGCAGTTGCGCCATTCGCCGATGTTCGGCGGGATGGGACCGATGGCTCCGGGCGGGCCGCCGGCCTTCCGGGGCGAGGCTCGCGAGGGCGAGGGCCGGCCCGGCGACGGGCGCGGTCCGCGGCCCGAGGCGCGGGACGAGGTGCGCCGTCCGGCGGCGGAAGGTGACCGGCGCGGGGGTGGGCCACGGGATGTCCCACCCGGCGAGGGCGGTCGGCGTGGCGAGGGTCTGCGCGACGGGGGCGAGGTTCCCCGCCGGGAAGCCGCGCCGCGTGACGGTGCGGTCGGCGAGCGTCCGCGCGGCGAACGGGAACCGGCGCCGCGTCGTGACGAAGCACCACCGCGTCGCGAAGGCGACCGGGAGCCGGAGCGCCGTCCGTCGCCGCGCTGAGCGGTCTGGGTTGAGTCTGGCAGAGCCACTGTTGCGCTCGTTGCGACGGTGGCTTTTTTTATTTTGCCGACCAAGCCTTCCTGCCATGGTGCCCGCAATGGAACCCACGGATACGGAGCTGATCAGCGCGGTGCTGAAGGGCGACGTAAACAGTTTCGAGCCGCTGGTCCGGCGCTATCAGCCGCGGGTTTTCGGCACGGCGCGGCGCTATGCCCGGCGCGAATCGGAGGTCGAGGACATCGTGCAGGAGGTCTTCATCAAGGCGTTTCAGAAACTGGCGAGCTTTCGCGCCGACGCGCCGTTCGAACATTGGCTCATGCGGCTGACGACGCGGACGTGCATCGACTTTCTGCGGGCGCATCAGCGGAATCGGGAGCTGAATTTCAGCGAATTGTCGGATGAGGAAGGGGATTGGCTGGAGCGCGTCAAGGCGGGGCCGGACGACGTGCGGGACGATGTCAGCGCGGCCAAACAACTCGTGGACCGCGTGCTTGGGCAACTGTCGCCCGACGACCGCCTGGTGATCACGCTGCTGGAGATCGAGGATCGCACGGTGAAGGAGATCGCCGAGCTGACGGGCTGGTCACAGGCGTGGGTGAAGGTGCGCGCGTTTCGGGCGCGGGCGCAGATGCGCAAGCTGTTGGAACGGGTCACCAAGGAAAAGTATTTGTAACCCGCGGGAAGAGCCTGCCGTCTGTGCGATTGTTATGGAAATGGACCTGCCGAAATTACACCGAAAACTGGTCGCCGCCGCCCGCGCCGACGTGCCGAGCGACCGCGTGCCGTATGCCTTCGAGAAACGCATCATGGCCCACATCAAGGCGCTGCCGCCGGTCGATGGCTGGGCCTTGTGGGGCGGGGCGCTGTGGCGCGCGGCGGTGCCGTGCGTCGCGGTGATGCTCACGTTGGGCGTCTGGGCGCTGGTGGTTTCCTGGGACGGCACGGGCCTGGCGGACAACGCGGCGATGGACCTCGAGGGCACGCTGCTCGCCAATGTCGAGCACGTCGAACAACTGGATCGCATGGTGGGCACCTGGTGAAACCGTGGAAGGTCATTCTCGCGACGTTGGTCATCTTCGGCGCCGGGGTCATGACCGGGGCCTTGGCGGTGCGGATCGCCGCGCAAACCAAACAGCGGGTCGCCGCGCAACCCGGACACGGCCCGAAAGCGAAGACGGTCAAGCCGGTGCAGAAATCCGATTTTCTCAGCCGGATGGAGCGTGAACTGGCGCTGACTCCCGAGCAGCGCACGCAGGTCGAGAAGGCCCTCGGGGAAAGTCACAAACGGACCAAGGCCTTGTGGGAGCCGCTCCAGCCCCAGTTCCAAGCCGAGGTCGGCCGCGTCGAGGGGGAAATCCGCGAGTGTCTCAAGCCCGAGCAGCTCACGAAATTTGAGCAACTGATCAAGCCGCGCGTCGCGGCGAAAACGGAAGTCACCGGCGAGGAGCCGCGCGGTAAAACCGCCAAACCGCTGCGTCCGCCCACCATCAAACCGCCGATGATTCCCGCGCCCGCCGGGGACAAGAAGGGTGGCGGCACGAACGGACCGGCGAAGGCGGAGGCACCGCCGGAGGCGGCGACGCCAGCGCCAACACCGGCGGCTGCCCCCCAGCCGTAAGGAGATTTAGCGGTGGCAGCCCAGACGGGCGTTTCCCTCGGAGTTTGAGCGCGGATCCCCCAAGACGGATTTGGTAAAAGATTTGGGGTAAAAGATAGGGGGCGAGGGGGCTTTTGGTTTTCATTCCTTTGCCTCCATTCCCTTGCCCCAAATTCTTCTGCCAAACTCGGCCGTGCCCACCAGCGGCTCCTCGCGCTGCGACCGGGACGGTCGCGCTCCGCTTGGGTTGCGCCTCAGCGGCGCACCTTGGCCGGGGCGGATTTGCCGGGGACGAAGGTGGAGTTGTCGAGGAGTTGAATGCCCGGACTGGTGAACTGGATGCGCCGCTGTTTGTAGAGCGCGCCGAGGGCTTGTTTGAAAGCCTTTTTGCTCACACCCAGCACCGCGCGGATTTCTGGGGGCGGGCTGTTGTCATCCAATTGCAGCCGGCCGCCGCGGCGTTCGAGGGCCTGAATGATTCCCTCGGTGAGCGAGGCGACGCGCTGGTAGCCGGCGGCGTCGAGGCTGAGATCGAGTTTGCCGCCCTCGCGGATCGCGCGCACGAAGCCCTTGAGTTTCTGGCCGACGACGAGCGGGCTGGAGAGGTTGTCGTGGTAGAGGAGACCCTGGTGCGCACCCTCGACGAGCGCGTTGTAGCCGAGCGGCGTCTGGCTCACGACGAGGAGCGACACGGCCTGGCCCGCGCGGTAGGGCGGAGCCTGGCGGCTGAGGTGACGATTCAAGCGCGCGGAGGCGACGATGCGGTCGGTCTTGTCGTCGAGATGAATGAACACGACGACCCGCTCGCCAACGCGGACGCGATCAAGCTGCTCGCGGAATGGCAGCAGCAAATCCTTGGACAAACCCCACGCGAGAAATGCCCCGACATTCGGATTCACGCTGACGACTTGCAGACACGCGAACTCGCCGACCATCGCGAGCGGCGTCTCGGTGGTGGCGACGAGCCGGTCCTCGGAATCGAGATAGACAAACACATCGACGCGGTCGCCGGGGCCGAGGTCTTTGGTGAGATAGCGGCGCGGGAGAAGGATTTCCCCCTGCTCACCCCATTTGAGATATGCGCCCGGTTCCGAGAGCCGATTGACCGTGAGCGTGTTGCGTTTGCCGATGGTTGCCATGCCGACGCAAGATAGTCGCGGGGCGGGGCGCACGGAGAGGAAAATCGCGGGTGCGGCGGGAACGCGTACCGCCTTGTAGGAGTCGAGGTAACGAGACTCTAACCTTCTTCTCCGAGCGACCCGCCCGAAACATCCCCAGCAGCGTCTTGCAACCAAGTTCCGATCCCACAGGCCCGCCCGAGTCAGCCCACGAGACTCAGCCCGCTGCTCGCGCAGAAAAGGTCAGAGTCTCGTCACCTCGACTCCTACAAGTGCGGGCGGCGCACCCGCGGCGATCAGGGAGCGCGGCATTTATGCCGCTTCGGCGTGGAGCGCGGTGGGCGGATCCGAATGCGGTGCGACGCGCCGACGCTGAAGCGCCGTAAACGCCGCGCGCCCGGCGGCCCCGGCGACGCGCCAGATCAATCGTCCGTAGTCCGGCGGCGAGCGCCCTTCTTGGCGGCATGGTGCGACTTGTCCGCGAGGATGCGCTGCTTGGCGGCGCGAGAGCGGCCACGTTTCTGGCGACGGACTTTTTCCCGCTGCGCTTGTTCCGCCGCGCGGTGCTTTTCGAGATGGGCGGCGATTTTTTCGATGAGCAGTTTCTTGGCAAGAAACCGGTTCTGGCCTTGGTGACGCGTGGTCTGGCACTTGACCTGCAAACCCGTCGGCCGATGCACGAGCATGACGCAAGTCGAGGTCTTGTTGACGTTCTGCCCGCCGTGTCCGCCGGAGCGAACAAACGTTTCCTCGAGATCTTCCTCGCGGATGCCCAGCGCGGTCATGCGTTGGGCAAGCTGGTCATCGTCAGCGGTGGCTGTCGGGATCGCACTCATGGCCGGAGCGTAGCGGGGGGCGGAAAAAAGCTCCAAGGACAAAGCTCAAAGCTCAAGGGAATGGCCAAGGACCAAGAGCCAATGATCGGGCCGCCCTGCGAGTTTCGTGATTCAGCGATTGATCCGGACGACACGATCACTTTTACCGCGCCCGGCTTGTTCCTTGTTCCTTGTTCCTTCCCTTGAGCTTTGAGCTTTATTCTTTGAGCTTCGCTCCGACGAGCACCGCCCCACCGGGCAGCGCCGCGCCTCGTCGAATCTTGCTTTGCGATTCGTCCGCCGCTTCGGCATCTTCCGCGCATTCCGAAACACAACTCAAACCTCGTAACTGAACAACAATCCAAATGAACTCGTTATCTCGTCGGTGGGCGGCGGCAATTCTCGCGGTGGGCGCGTGGGCGACCACGTCGGTGGCCGTGGCGCAGGTCGGTGTGGGCGCGCGTCCGGCGCCGGGCGCGGAAGTCATCATCGATGGCACGCGGCAGATGCTGGATGACAAATGGATTTACTGGGAAGGTCCCGGTTTCAAGTCCGCCCTGCCCATCAAGTGGAAGATCGTCGAGGACCCCGTGGACAAGCCCGGCACGGTCGTGATGACCGACGATCCCGTCTCGGCCGGCGGCAAGTTCGGCACCGCGGACATCGTCACCAAGAAGGCCTATCGCGATTTCCGGCTGCACATTGAATTCCTCGTCACGAACCCCCGCGGCAACAGCGGCGTGTATTTGCAGAACCGCTACGAGATTCAAATCATGGACGGCGACAAGACCAAGCACGGCATGGGCGCGGTGATCAATGAAACGGAGGCGCCGTATCATCTCTACAAGGGCCTGGGCAAATGGAACGCCTACGACATCACCTT
>CAMAUZ010000011.1 GCA_945861535.1 Akkermansia muciniphila
GCCCAGCGGGTTCGAGGGCGTGGGCGGGCTGGAGATTTCCCACATGCAGCCGAGGTCCGGCGGCGTGTAGAGCACGGAGAGATGACCGCCGACTTCGAGATACTCGAAGGCGTTCTGCTTGAGCACGCGCGGCAGGCCGACCTCGTTCAGCGACGCCCACGAGAACTTCTGCCTGAGCAACGTGCCGAAGACCGGATGCGCCGGTTCGAGCGGCACGAGTTCCTTGTCGGGATAAACCTTCTTCAGCTCGCTGTGAAACGCGGGGCCGAACGGGAAGCCGTAGAGGCAGTCATCCGCGTGCAGGAAACCGCCGAAGTCGAGGTAGCGGCGCAGGCCGGCGGTCTCGGCCTCGGAGAGCGTGAAGGCGTTGTGCGCGGTCATGAAGATGTGCGGCCAGTCGAAGAGTTCCGGGTCGTCGAAGGTGAGCGGCTTGCGGGGCTGGAGCGCCTGCGCGTCCATGCCCGTGCGGCGACGGAACTGGTCCACCATCGCGGGGAGCGACGTGGGGTCGGTGTCCCAGTCGGCGTTGAACTTCATCTCGCGGATGACGAAGCGGCGGCGGTTGCGGACGAAATCCTGCGGAACCTCAGCGTCGGCCTCGGCTTGCTCGGGATTGGCGAGCACGGCGGAAAGTTCGTCAGCGGACAGGCCGATGACGCCGGTGTCCACGGGGGCGTCGGAGGCTTTGCCGGAGAGGGCGGCAATCCAGTCGGCACCCGCGCGGGGCTTGGGCTCGGCGGCGGGGAGGGGGCTGGCGAGAAGCGAGAGGAGGAGAAGGAGAGATGAGAGATGGGGCAGTGAAGCCGCGTGCTCGGCGTGGTTGCGCCACTGGGAAAGCGCCAGAGGGCTGGCGCAGTCCAAGACGCTGCCGCGCAGTCGTGGCGGCCTCGTGGTCGCGCCAGCGTCTTGGACTGCGCCAGCCCTCTGGCGCTTTTCCCGGCGGCTTTCATTCTCCACTCGCATCGCATTCATGGCTTGGTTCCTCACTTGGCCTTTCCGAGGTTGAGGCTGTCAAAGTAATCCTGCACCAGCCGCCGGTCCGCGCCGCGCAGGCGGTCGGTGAGCTGCGGGGCGTTCAGGAGTTTCTCGGCGACCTTCGCGGGCGGCTCGCGGTCGGGCGACTGGCGGACGGGCACCTCGCGGTCACTCAACGTCGCGACCTTCAGCGCGTCATACCACTGCGTGGACCAGTCGTCCTTGTAAACCACCTCGGTGAACAAGTCCTCCTGCGACACCACGGCGAGCTTGTAGGCCGGCGTGCGCGCGGTGTGTGGACCGCGCTGCGGTTCGAGGTCGTAGGTGTCCTCGGCCTCCGCCCAGAAGACGATGCGCTGGCCGACGGTCGCGCCCAGCTCCGCCAGCCGCAGCAGGCTCAACTGCGGCACCTCAGCACGCGGCACGTCGAAGCGGCGCGTGCGGCTGTCCTTGAGCTTCTCGGCGCTCGTGTCGAGGTCTTCGAGGCGATAGTGCAAGGTCACTTTGCCCACGCCCCAGTCGTCCTTCGCGCGCACGGTCAGCGCGATGCCGGCCAAGTTCTTCTCCAGAATGTGCGGCTCCTGCGCGCTCGATTTGTGCGGCAGGCCGACGAAGGAAATCGCCGGGGGCTGGTCCTTCTGCACGACCAGTTCGTAGGCGCGGTCGGCGTCGGCGTTCGTGTAGCCGAACTCGTCGGTGAGCGTGAGGCGGTAACTCTCGGGGATGGCCGCGCGCTCGTCCACGCGCCACTGGTCGAGGTCCAGGCGCACGACGGCGCGGGCGTGCCGGCCGCCGACGCTGAACGGCTCCGGCTCCTTCGCGAACGAGCGCGCCATCACGGCGGTCTTGAGCGGCTTGTTCGCCTCGATGGTCAGCACGACCGAGCTGCCGAAGAGCGCCTTGAGATTGCCATCGCTGCGCGGCTGGACGATGGGCGCGCGGCGGGCGTAGGCGGGCAGCTCGTATTCCACCGTGAGGTTCACGATGCGCGGGCGCTCGGTGACGTTCACCGTGACGCGCCGGCTCTGGATGCGACCCGACGCGAAATAGCACTCGAAGGTCTTCGCCGCGTTCGTGGCGCTGTGGGCCGCGCGCCCCTCGGCGTCCACGCGCAACGGCGCGGCCTGCCACTCGGCGTCGCCCTCGGCCCGCGTGAAGACCTGCATCTCCCCGCTGCGAAACCCGCGCTGGCTGGCCTGCAACGTGACGCTGCTGCCGACGAGATAGGCGGGCCGGTCGAGCGGCGCGACGACGATTTCCGCGCCGGTGGCCTTCTGCGCGACGTTGCGCACCTCGCCCCACGCGCGGGCGAAGTTGCCCAGCGAACGCCCCATGCCGGCAGGGTCAAAGATGAAAACGCCGAGCCAGAGCAAGAGTGTGACGCCGCCGGCAATGAGCTGCCGCCGCGCGGGCCGGCGGTCAATCACCGCGCAGAAATCCTCCTGTGCCGTGGCGCGCTGCGTGTGCAATACGAGCGCGCCAACCATCGCCGGGTCGAAGCGCGGGCGGTCGGCGGCGAGGTCGGGATAAACTTCCAACGCGCTGACGAGGCGGGAACCCAGCTCAGGTCGCTTCGCCTCGACGAGCAACGCGGCGCGCGTCGGTGTGTAGTGCTCACGCAGCGGGCGGACGATGCGTCGCCAGCCCCACCACGCGAACGCCACGGCGAGCAGCGGCAGCACGGGCGCGCGCAGCCAGAACGGCAGGCCGACCGCGCGCTCCAATCCCATTGCCGCCAGCAACGGCAGGCCCAGCACCCACACGAGCCAGCCCGCGCCCTCGGCGAGCGAGCAACGCCGGTGCAACGCCGCGACCGCCAGCACGCGGGAGCGCAGCGTCTCGAAGGTGGATTGGAGGTTCGGGTCGGTCACTTGATTCTCACCGCCGGATTTGGACCACAGAGACACGATGAACACAGAGAAGAACCTTCAGAACAAATCCCCTGTGTTTCTCTGTGTTCATCGTGTCTCTGTGGTCCAAAAGTCTTTCGCTCACGCCAGGCCCCTCCGTTTACGCAGCAGCCATTCGGCGCAGAGGCAGGTGAGTAGCAGGAGCAACACGCCCGGCGCTTGCCAGACATTCACCACGACGCGTTGCACGGCGATGCTCGACGGCGCGGTGGGCAGCTTCAGTTCCGCGTGCTTCGCGAGCGGGAGGCTCGTGCCACCGCTGGCGGCAGCGAGTTCGGCGAGCGCGGTGGTGTCGGGGACGATGTGGCGGAACTCGGCGCGCGAGGGACTCACGGTGCAGGTGAGTTGCTGCTCGCGGTGCTGGTCGCCGGGGCCGGTGATGACGGCCTTGATGGTGTGGTCGCCGGGTTGGGACGGCGTGTAGCGGAGCGCGTAACGGCCGGGCGCGGCGGGGTCGGAGGCGGCGCGGGCGAGGAGACGTTCGCCGGCGGGCGCTTCCACGGTGAACTCGACGGCGGCGTCGGTCACAGGATTGCCGTCGGGGTCGCGGAGGTTCACGGAGAAGCCGGCGAGTTTGCCGACTTCGAGCAGCGGGTCGTCGAGCATGAGCGGGGCAGCGGGCTGGCTGAGGCGCGGGTCGTTGGCGAGCCAGCGGATGAGCAGGCCCCAGAAGCGCTGGTGGTAATCGGCGTCCCCCTTGCGCGCGAGCCGCCAATGCCAGGTGCCGTCCAGCGCGGTCGAGTAGATGCGGCCCGCGCCATAAGGCCACGCGGCGGCGACGGGGCGCGGGCCGGCGGGCGTGCGGAGCGTGGGATGCAGAAGCAGCGGCGTCGCGCCGGGCTTGAGCGCGCGCCACGCGTTGCCGCCCTCGACCCACGGGAGCGCGGCCCAGGCCTGCTCGTTCTTCACCGGGTCGCCTTCGAGTTGCAGCACGGGATGCACGAGGCCCTGACTCGTGGGCTGCACGTTGAAGCGGTTGATGAGCTGCATGGTTTTCTCACGGACGACTTCGACCGGAAGCATCTGCGCGAGCAACGTGCCTTCGTAGTTGCCGGCGGCGTAAACCTTCATCCCGCCGAGGGTCGCCAGCCCGCCGCCGCGCTGGCGCACGAAGGCCTCGACCTGCTCGAAGCGCCGCGCCTGCTCGAAGACTTTGCGTTCGAGGTCGCCGAGGATGAGGACATCGAAGTGGTTCAACTCGGCGGGCGTGGCGGGGAAGCCGTCGCGGGGCGCGCGCAGGACGGGCTTGGCGTCGGGGCGGTTGGTCGGGCCTTGGTAAAACCACTCGTCGCCGGGCAGGCGCACGAGGCCGTGGAACTCGACCGCCGGGTCCGCGAGCAAGGCCTGGCGCGCGTAGCGATACTCCCAACTCGGCTCGCCCTCGACGAACAGCACGCGAATCTTCTCGGGCCGCACGTCGAGGTGGAACGCGGCGGCGTTGTTGAGCGCCGTGAGTTCGCCGGACACAGGCTCGACGCGCACGATGAAGCGCTGGAGGCCGAAGTCGGTGGCGGGGAATTCGAGGCGGGCGACGAGCGGTTCGCCGCCGGGCGCGAGGGTGATTTTGGCCGTGGCAATTTCCTTCTCGGCTCCGGCGCGGAGGCTGGCGAGGCGTAGCGTGGCTTCGCCGGAAAGGCCGGGGGAACGCAGCTCGGCGGAGATGAGCACGCGGTCCTTGGCGTAAACGAAGGGCGGGACGGAGAGGTTTTCGAGGATGACATCGCGGGCGTTCGTCTGGCCGACGACGAGCGAGCTGACGGACGCGGGGAGTTCCGCCGCCGCGCGGGCGAGGCGTTCGCCGCTCAACTGCACGCCGTCGGAGACGAGGAGAATGTGCGCGAGCGGCTGCGGCGACGGCTGGGCGGCGGCGTGGATGAGGGAGCGGGCGAGGTCTTGCGGCGCGGCGGAGGACGGGGCCGGGCCGGTGTGCTGGACGCGGACATTGAACTGGCTTTCGAGCCGACGGAGCAGGCCGCCTTGGGAGAGGGTTTGCTCGACGGTGGCGAGGCGGTTCGTGGAGCCGTCGGGCAGGGTCATGCTCGGGGAGTTGTCCACGAGCAGGAGGAGTTCGGGGCGTTGGGTGCGGAAGACATCCACCGAGCAAACCGCGCCGCTCAGAAGCGTGAGGAGCAGGACCAGCGAGACGAAACGCAGCGCGCCGAGGGCGAGTCGCGAGCGCAGCGTGAGGCCCTCGGTGGTGCGGTAGTAACAGACCGCAACAAGCACCAGCGCGAGGGCGAGGCCGGCGAGCAAGAGGGTTTTGCCGCCCGGCGCGAAGGTCCATTCCGCCACGCCGAGGCGCTCCGCCAACAGGCTCCAAGAGCCGTCGGAAAGCAGCGCGAGTCGGGTGAGGAGGGCGGTCATCGGGGGGAGGTGAAGACGGGGCGTCCGGTGGGCGCGCCAGCGTCTTGGAGTGCGCCAGTCCTCTGGCGCTTTGTCCCGTGCGGGTGGAGGTGGACGTCGTGGTCAGGCGTTGAGCGGGACGTCCGGCACGGTGGGCGAGAGCGCGAGATGCGGATGTTCGAGAGTCGCGGTGAAAAGCGCCAGAGGGCTGGCGCAGTCCAAGACGCTGGCGCGACTTCCAGGCGGCTCTTCATTTTCCACCCTCCGATGATTCGCTGGCGGTGCGCCAGGCGAGGAGGGATTCGATGACGAGGAAGGCCAGCGCGGCGACCAGGAGCCAGCGCCAGAGTTCGGTGCCGGTGTGGAGGTGCGGTGGGACCGTGGGCGTGAAGGTGATTTCCGCTTTGGGCAGCAGGCGGGTGAGGTCGGCGGCGGTGAGCGGGGCGAGGGCGCTTTCGGCGGGGCTGTGGTTCAACGAGACGGGTGTGACGGCGGCACCGAGGGCGGGTTCGCGCAGGAGGCCGGGGCCAGCGCCGGGCACGGTGGTGAGAAGGTAATGGCCGGCGTCGGGGGCGGCGGGGAGTTGCACGGAGCGGGCGTTGGCGAACCAGAAGAGCGGGTCGTAGGCGGGGCCGGACTTCTCCGCGCGCTGGCGGAAGACGGCGGGGGTTGCGCCGGAGAATTCCACTGGGATGGGCGCGGACGCACCGGAGCCGGCGACGCGCTCGGGGGCGAGCGTGGCGGGCGTGGCGGGCGCGCCGAGGGATTTCACGAGGCCGCGCACGAGAATCGGGAACGCGGGGCGGATGGGCCAATCGCTGTCGCCGGCGTGGGCGCTGGCGGCGGCGAGTATGACACGGCCTTTGCCCGACGTGGCTTCGACGAGCGCGGGTGAGCCGTCGGCGAAGCGCGCGAGCGGGTGGGCGGCGGCGGTGGGTTCGAGCGTGAGGCGCGTGCTGGCGCTGAGGGCGAAGAGGCCGGAGCCGACGCGGTCGCGGACTTCGAGCAGCTCAGGCGTGGTGTCGTCGAGGGATTGCACGTAGCTGAAGCTGGCGGTCTTGCGCGCGGTGACGCGGGCGGGGAGAAATTTCCAGCCGTTGTATTCCTCGGGCGTGGTCTTCGCGCCGGGGAAGACAAGCAGGCCGCCGCCGTCGGCGACGAACTTCCCGAGCTTGTCGCGCAGCTCGGCGTCGAGGGTGGGGACGCCCGCGAGGATGATGACGGCGTATTGGAAAAGCTGGCGGTCCTTGAGTTCGGCGAGGTCGCACTCGCGCACGTCGGTGTCGGTCTCGGCGACGGCGGCGGCGCGCGGGGCAAGGGCGTTGACGAGGAAGAAGGTCTCGCGGTCGGTCGCGGCGCCGGCGGGCGTGCCGTTGACGCAGAGGACGGTGACGGGCGGACGGACGGCGACTTGGAAATGCCAGGTGTCGTCGTGCGGGAAGGGGTCGGTGGCGCTGGTGACGCGGGCGGTGCAGAGGAGGTTGCGGTCGCGGCCGGTGATGGTGATGGGGAAGTCCACGCGGAGCGCGCTGTGCGCGGGGATGGGCGGGAGCTTCACCTCGACGGCGCGGGCGCGGGGGCCGGCGGTGACGGAGAGGGTGGCGTTGTCGGAGGGCTGGGCGCTGTGGTTTCGGATGGTGGCGGAACCGGTGATGGTCTGGCCGAAGCCGGCTTCGCGGCGCTCGGGGGCGCAGTCTTCGAGGGCGAGATTTGCGCCGAGGGCGCGGGCTGGCTCGAAGGGGATGGTGATGACGGACACGCCCGCGAGGCCGGGCAGTTCGGCGAACCACTCGGATTTTTGCAGATCGGAAAGCAGCAGAACTTTCCGGTCGCCATCGTGGGATTGCTTCACGAGTTCGGCGGCGCGCGCGAGGGCGTCGGGCGCGTGGCCGGCGAGGGGGCAGAGTTTGGCTTGGGCCAGGGCGGCTTTCACCCGCGCCAGGTCGTAGTCGAGACGTGGGGCGGTGTCGGGGCCGAAGGTGACGAGGCCGACGGGCGCGTCGGCGGGGACGCGGGCGAGGGCGGCGCGGAGGGCGGTGTGATTCGTGGTGAGGCCGGGGATGGAGAGCGTGGCTCCTTGCGCGCCGCCGACCCAGAGGGCGAGGGGTTGGCCGGCGCGTTGGGCGAGGGAGCGGTCGAGCGCGGCGCGGTCGGGGAAGAGCGTGGGCGCGGCGAGCGGGGCGGTGAGGAGGAGTTCGGCGCGGTCGTTGGGGCCGAGTTGGGCGAGGGCGGACTGGGCGGCGGCTTGGGCGTGGTCGAAGAGGGATTTGCCGTCGCGCAGGCGCGCCATGCTCGGGGAGTTGTCGAGGACGATGACGAGGGAGAGGCGCTTTTCGCCGAAGGTGGATTTCCAGAACGGTCGCGCGAGGCCGAACGCGAGGGCGATGAGGGCGAGCACGCGCAGGGCGAGGAGGAGGCGGTCAATGAGGCGGTTCTGGAGGACGTTGTGTTTGATGGTGCGGTTGAAGAACCGCAGCGTGGTGAAGCGGCGCTCGGGGTAGCGCTGGCGGTGGATGAGATGAATCACCACCGGCGCGGCAACGGCGAGCAGGCCGAAGAGAAATGCGCCGCTGAGGAAGCTCATACCGATGCCCGGTGAAAGCCGGTGGAATGAAAGGGGCGGCGACGGAGCGGGCCTTCTCCCTTCCTCGGAGGAGGGGAGAAGGTGGCCGCAGGCCGGATGAGGGGTGCGGCCACCAACGCCGACGCCCGCAACCCCTCACCCCGGCCCTCTCCCCTCATCCGATGAAGGGAGAGGGAGGGGATGCGCGTCGCGGCTGCACGACGATTCCACCGGCTTGCGCTTGGGAATGGTTTCACCGCGCCCTCCTCATGCGGAATTTGAGGTAGCTGGAGAGGACTTTCTCCAGCGGCTCGGAGGTGCGGACGAGGTGGTAGTCGATGTTCGTGCGGAGGCAGCCTTGATTGAGCTCGTCGCAGAAGGCGCCGATGCGGCGGCGGTATTCGGGGCGGAAGGCGGCGGGGTCCACGGCGAGGCGCACGCCGGATTCGAGGTCGCGGAAGTTCGCGAGTTCCTGGTAGGGGAGGTCGAGTTCGCCGTCGTCGAGGACGTGGAAGACGATCACGTCGTGTTTTTTGTGCTGGAAATGGCGGAGGGCGTTGAGGACTTCGGCGGTGTCGTCGAGGAGGTCGCTGATGAGGATGACCATGCCGCGCGATTTCATCGTGTCAGCGAGATGATGACACGCGGCGGGGACGTTCGTCGCGGGGCCGGGTTTGATGCCGCCGAGGATGTGCAGCAGGCTGCGGAGATGGGCGCGGCTGCCGCGGGGCGGGAGGTAGTTCTGAATCTTGTCGTCGAAGGTGACGAGGCCGGCCATGTCGTTTTGATGGATGACAAGGTAGGCGAGGCTCGCGGCGAGATACGAGGCGTAGGTGAGCTTGGTGAGGCGGCCGTCGCCGAAGTCCATGCTGCGCGAGGTGTCGAGGACGATGGTGGCCTTGAGCTGGCTCTCCATCTCGAAGCGCTTCACGTAATACTTGTCCTTCCGCGCCCACACGCGCCAATCGACGGTGCGGAGATCGTCGCCGGGGACGTAGTCGCGATGGTCCACGAACTCGACGCTGTATCCGAAATCGGGGCTTTTGTGGTAGCCGACGAACACGCCGCGCACGAGCCGCTTGGCCACGAGTTCGTGGTTGGGCAGGCTGGCGAGAATCGCGGGGGCGAGGAAATGGGAGCCGGAGGACAAGCGAAGGAAGAATTAAGAATTAAGAATTAAAAATGGGGGAAGGGCGGCGGGAACGCCTTGCGCCCGGCGGAGCGCGGCTTTAGGCCGCAGAGACGTCCGCATGGAACGGAAGCATCGGGTAAACCCAGCGGTCCATTAACTCTCGACGCTTCTGCGGCGTGAACGCCGCGCTCCGGTCGTGGCGGTGCGCTCATTCCTTCGGCTCGGGGACGGATTTCACGAGTTCCTGAATCACCTTCACCGTGTCGATGCCCTCCGCTTCGGCGGCGAAGTTGGGGATGAGGCGGTGGCGCAGGACGCTGGTGGCGCAGGCGCGAACGTCGTCGGTGGAGACATGGAAGTTGCCGCGCAGGATGGCGCGGGCCTTGCCGCCGAGGAGGAGGTTTTGCACGGCGCGCGGGCCGGCGCCCCATTGCAGCCATTTCTTCGCGATGTCGGAGGAGTCGGGTTGGCCGGGGCGGGTGGCGCGGACGAGCTTCGCGGCGTAGGCGGCGACGTGATTGGCGACGGGGACTTTTCGGACGATGGCTTGGTAGCGCAGGATGTCCTCGGCCTTCATCACGGTCTTGAGGTCGGGCTTCGCATCCACGGTGGTGGCGAGGCCGATCTGGACTTCCTCGGCCTCGGTTGGGTAGCCGATGTAGATGTTGAACATGAAGCGGTCCTGCTGCGCCTCGGGGAGCGGGTAGGTGCCTTCCTGCTCGATGGGATTTTGCGTGGCGAGGACGAGGAAGGGCGGGGCGAGCTGGTAGGTTTTGTTGCCGACGGTGACTTCGCGTTCCTGCATGGCCTGGAGCAACGAGGCCTGGGTCTTGGGCGGGGTTCGGTTGATTTCGTCGGCGAGGATGATGTTCGCAAAAATCGGGCCGGGGAGGAACGCCACCTCGCGTTTGCCGGTGGCGAGATTTTCCTCGATGACATCGGTGCCGGTGATGTCCGAGGGCATCAGGTCAGGCGTGAACTGGATGCGTTTGTATTTCAGGTCGAGGATGCTCGCGATGGTCGAGACGAGGAGCGTCTTGGCGAGGCCGGGCACGCCGACGATGAGCGCGTGGCCACGGCTGAAGAGACAGGTGAGCACGTCATCAATCACATCCTGCTGGCCGATGATGACCTTGCGGACCTCGCGGAGAATGTCCTCGCGGGCCTGCCGGAGCTGCTCGACGCCTTGGAGCGTGTCGGTGGGGGAGGCGGTGTTTTGCATGAAAATGGCCAAGGGTGACTGGCAACGGAAGGACGGGCTTCAACCAATTCCGGTTTGGGCGGGATCACGGGCGCATCTCAGTTTCCGGCAACGATCGGTGCGCGTTGGCGCAGTCCCGCAGGGACGACCGAAAATAGCCCAGCCCTTCAGTGCTGGGCGTATGGTCGGGAAACCGGAAAGTCCCGTCAGGGACGAAAGCGGCGAGATGGCGCACGGTTTCTTTCGTCCCTGCCGGGACTGGCTTCGCTACCGACACGGACCCTGAAGTGCTGGGCTATTGTCTTTCGCCCGCTGGGCTGGGGATGGGAACCAGAGGGCGTGCAATAAACTGAGATGCGCCCCGAAATCACACGGTCAGGCGACCGAGATCGCAGCATCTGCGCGCGGGCTGCACGGCGCACGACGATGGGGGAAAGGAGGGGAGCGCCGGTTTCAATACGGGCCGGAACGGAGGAATCGGGACACGCCGCTTTGGAAACCGGTGCCCCGTCAGCGCGCGCCTCCCCGCTCACCAGGTGGCGCCCGGACCGCTGTAATCTCGGTGAATCGCCGCGAGGTGCCGGCGTCGGACACCGAACTTTTACATCCTCATGCGATCTTTTCTTTTCTCGGGTTTGGTGGCGTTGGCGATGGTGGCCGGGGCGCAGGTTGTGGCGGGGGCGGGCAAGGCGGATTTGCGCCCGCCAAGTGAGCGGTTTGCGAGTTTGGCGACGGCACCGGAGCCCAGTTTCCGGCGGCAGGTGGTGCCGCTGCTGAGCCGGGCGGGGTGCAGCGGGCGCGAGTGTCACGGTTCGTTTTCGGGTCAGGGAGGCTTTCAGCTTTCGCTGTTTGGTTATGATTTCGACAAGGATTTGAAGGCGATGACGGTGAATACCAACGGAGGCGAGAAGCAGGTGCGCATCGACCGGACCAATGCGGCGAAGAGCCTGCTGCTGACGAAGCCGACGATGGAAGAGCATCACAAGGGGAAGAAGCGGATCGACAAGGGATCGTGGGAATACAACCTGATACTGAAATGGATTCAGGGTGGCGCGAAGGGCGATGTCGAGGCGACGGGGGAATTTGACCGGCTGGAGATCACGCCGAAGGAGATCGTGTTCAAGGCGACGGGCGGGGCGGTGCAGCTCAAGGTGCTGGCGTATTGGAAAGATGGCGCGGTGGAGGATGTCACGCAGCTCACGCGGTTCCGCTCGAACGATGATTCGGTCTCGACCGTGTCACTCACCGGCGTGGTGACGGCGAAGGAGAAGGGCGACACGCACATCGTCGCGTTTTATGACAACGGCGTGCAGCCCATTCCCGTGATGCTGCCGGTGTCGGAGCGGACGGGGCCGCGGTATCCGAAGGTGGCGGCGCCGACGAAGGTGGACGAACTCGTGATCGCCAAGCTGCGCAAGCTGGGGATCGTGCCGTCGGCGCGCAGCACCGACGCGGAGTTTCTGCGGCGGGTGACCATTGATCTCACCGGCGGGCTGCCGACGGTGGAACAGGTGACGAAGTTCCTGGCCGATCCGTCGGGCAACAAGCGGAGCGCGAAGATTGATGAACTGCTGCGCACGCCGGCGTATGCGGCCTGGTCGGCGACGAAGCTGTCGGATTATCTCGGAAACAATGCCGGGCAGTTGCGGGCGCAGGGCGGGTCGCAGAACTTCGGCGCGAAATTCAGCCGGCAATGGTTCGACTGGCTGTACGAGCGGATTTTGAAAAACGAGCCCTACGACAAGATGATGGAGGGCGTGGTGCTGGCGACGGGGCGCACGCGGCCGGACCAGACGTACGAGGAATATGCGCGGGAGATGTCGTCGTATTTCCGCACGGAGAATCCGGCGAAATTCGCCGAGCGCCCGAACATGCCGTATTTCTGGCAGCGGCAGAACTTGAAGAAGCCCGAGGACAAGGCGCTGGCGTTCGCGCACAGTTTCCTGGGGGTGCGCATCGAGTGCGCGCAGTGCCACAAGCATCCGTTCGATCAGTGGACCCAGCAAGATTTCAAGAAGTTCCAGGCGTTCTTCGAGGGGATTGATTACGGGTCGAAGGCGGCCAAGGACGAGAAGGTGACGTTCGCGAGCCTGACGAAGGAGTTGAAAGACGCGGTGCCGGCGGATCCGAAGGGTGGGAACAATCAGAAGGCCACCAGCGCGGAGTTCGACAAGCGCGTCGGAGCCGGCGAGCCCGTGCCGTGGCAGGAAGTGATCGTGTCCAACAAAGGCAAATCAAAGCTTTCGGAAAAGGAACTCGCCAGGCTCAAGGCGACCAATGCGAAGCTGGACGGGCGCGTGTTGACGCCCAAGATTCTCGGCGGCGACGAGGTGCTGCTGAACGAATATCCGGACCCGCGCATGCCGCTGATGCAGTGGCTGCGGAGCGCGAAGAATCCCTATTTCGCGCGGGCCTTTGTGAATCGCGTCTGGGCGGGCTACTTCGGTCGCGGACTGGTGGAGCCGGCCGATGACATGAACCTGGCAAATCCGCCGGTGAACCGGGAGCTGATGGATTATCTGTCCGATGGCTTCGCGGCGCACGGCTACGACATGGCGTGGCTGCATCGCGAGATTCTGACCAGCGACACGTACCAACGAAGCTGGAAACCCAATGCGACCAACCAGCAGGACGAGAAAAACTTCAGCCGCATGATCCCGCGCCGCCTGCCGGCCGAGGTCGTGGTGGATGCCATCGCCCAGGCCACGCTGAGCGCCGAGCGCGTCGAGAAGTTCGTGGCGGACATCGAGAACCGCGCCATCGGACCCAATGCCAACGCGGGCGTGCTCAAGGGCGGCAAAGGCGGCGGCAACTATTCGCTGGCCATTTTCGGCAAGCCGATCCGCGAGACCAACTGCGACTGCGAGCGCACGACCGACCCGACGATCCTGCAGACGCTCTTCACCCGGAATGATCCCGAGATGTTTTCCGCGCTCGATCAGGCGCGCGGCGGCGCGGCGTGGATCGAGGAACTGCGCAAGAGCGTGGCGGGCAACCAGGCGCGCAAGAAGGGTGATACGGCCCCAGCGCCGGCGACCAAGACCCTCGACCTCGACCAGGTGATTCCCGAAGTCTTTTTGCGCACCGTCAGCCGGCCGCCCACCGCGGACGAGATGAGCCGCGCCAAGACCGACATCGCCGCCGCGAAAAACCCGGTCGATGGCGTGCGCGAACTGCTCTGGGCGATGCTCAACACCCGCGAATTCATGGTGAACCACTGAGCGCCGCCACCGATTCCTCCGAACCACGAACCACTTTTTAGCACCACCACCAACCAACCAAAACCACATGTCCATCCATACCAACTGTGAAGGAGTAAGCCGCCGCGACTTTTTGCGCGTCGGCGCACTGGCCGGCGTCGGCCTGAGTCTCAGCGAATATCTGGCCCTCGCCAACGCGGGCGGCGTCTCGCCCGGTGCCCGGGGCAAGTCCGCGATCTTCGTCCGCCTCGGCGGCGGGCCGAGCCACATGGACAGCTTCGACCTGAAACCCGACGCACCGGACACCCATCGCGGCGAGTTCAAGGAAATCGCCACCAACGTCCCCGGCGTGCGCATTTCCGAGCATCTGCCCAAGCTGGCCAAGTGCGCGGAAAAGTACGTGATCCTGCGCGGCGTCAGCCACACGCTGGCGGCGCACGAGCTGGGCACGATCTACATGAACACCGGCAACCGTCCCCTGCCCTCCCTCAACTATCCGCACTACGGCGCGGTGGCGGCGAAGGAACTGCGCGCGGCGGATTATCTCCCGCCGTTCGTCGCCATTCCAAATCTCGGGGCCAAGGCGACGGGCTATCTCGGGGTGGAATACGGGCCGTTTGAAACGGGCGGCTCCCCGACCGCGGGAAAGGCGCTGGAAGTGCGCGGCATGGCGCTGCGACCGGGCGTCACCTTCGAGGATCTGGATCGCCGGCAGAACCTGCTGCAGCGCTATGACACGGCGTTCGGTGATTACGCAAAGAGCGACAAACTGCTGCAGGGCATGGATCAATTCGGCCAGAAGGCCTACGCGATGATGCGTTCGCCCAAGGCGCGCGAGGCGTTTGATCTGAGCAAGGAATCGGCCAACATCAACAAGCTCTTCGGCAAGGAACAGTTCTCGCAGAGCTGCCTGCTCGCGACGCGCCTCGTGGAATCCGGCGTGCGCTTCGTCACCGTTTCGCTCGGCGGCTGGGACACGCACTCGGAAAATTTCAGCAAGCTCAAGGGCACCAATCTGCCGACGCTCGATGCGGGCCTGAGCGGCCTGTTTACGGCGCTCGCCGAGAAGGGCCTGCTCGACTCGACGGCGGTCTTCGTGACCGGTGAATTCGGCCGCACACCGAAGATCAACAAGAACGGCGGACGCGACCACTACCCGCGCGCGATGTTCTGTCTACTCGCCGGTGGCGGCATCCAGGGCGGCCAGGTGGTTGGCGAATCCGACGCCAAGGGCGAAGGCCCGAAGGATCGCGCCATCACGCCCGACGATGTGGCGGCGTCCTTCTACACCGCGCTCGGCATCGACCACGCAAAGGAATACCACACGCCCACGGGCCGCCCGGTGATGCTCGTCCGCAACGGCAAACCGCTCAAAGAACTCTTCGCCTGAGCGGCGCGGCAACGGTTTCGCAATGAGCCTTGTGGGATGTCCCGCAAGGCTCGTTTGTTTTTCTTGGCGATTGGTAGGGCGCGTCTGTCCCCAGCGCGCCGGTTACGCGTCCACACGTTCCGCGGCGCGCTGAGGACAGACGCGCCCTACCCAACTCGGATCGTCCCCCCCATTTCTCGGCCATAAAAAAAAACCGGGCCTCGCCCGTTTCCAGACGAAGCCCCGTTCTCCGGCCCGCGCCGCCGCCCGTTATTCCGCGAGCAGCTTCTCGACTTTCGCGACCAGATTTTCGCGCGCGTTCATGTCCCGCAGGTTGCCCTTCTTGTCGATGAGCCACATCGCCGGAATGCCCGTGATGCCGTATTCCTTGCCGAAATCGTTGTCCCACCCCTTGCCATCGAAGTACTGCGCCCACGGCATTTTCTCTTTCGCGACAAACGCGGTCAGCGACTCGAGTTGCTGATCGAAGCTGATGCCGATGATTTCAAACCCCTTCGGATTAAGCTTCTCGTAGGCCGCGCGGACATTCGGGATTTCCTTCACGCACGGGCCGCACCACGTCGCCCAGAAGTCCACCAGCACCACTTTGCCCGCCATCTTGGTCAGATCGATTGCGCGCTTGTCCACCGCCGTGAACTTGATCGCCAGCGGCTTGCCCACCAATCCCAGCTTCTTCACCAGCATCGCCGCCTTTTCCTTCACTTCGTCGTCCGTCGCATTGGCTGCGATCTCCTGCGCCAGCGCCTTCGCCTTCTCGCCGTCGATGTTGGAGGCCACTTCCAGCAGCATCCCGTAAACCTCCTGCCGCTTTGGGAACTCCTTCTGCAACGCGCGGATGCCCTTCTCGTATTCGGCCAGCATCGCGTCCTGCCCCTTGTCGTTGAGCGCCATCGTCGCGCGTTCGACCGCGCGGAAGCGCAGTTTGAAACGCTGCTCCTCGCTCGCCGCCGGGTCTTTCAACATGTCGCTCTCGAGCGCCTCGACGCGGGCGACGTGATTCGTCTGCCCCAGCCGCACCGCCGCGCGCAGCAGCTCGTACTCCATCTCCTTCGCTTCGCCGGCCTGCTCGTGCTTGGGAAATTTCGTGTAAAAATCCATCGCCCGCGCGGCCGTGGCACCCATGCGTTTCGCCTCCGCCTCGCGAAACTTGGCGATCTCCGCCTCGGCGGGCCGCTTCGTCTGCCACTCCTCCGGCGGCGCGGTCGGCTCGCTCAGCTTGACCAGCGCATCCCACGCGAGATCGGCGGCGTTGGTCTTGGTCAGGGCCGTCAGCGCCGGCAGATCGGTGATCGGCTCCGCGGGTTCGACCGGCCGTTGGGCGACGCCCGCGGGCTTCGGTGAACTGCTGAAAGGATCCGATTCCGCCGGCTTGGAGCACGCGGTCAGCCACAGCGCGAGAGCGGCGGTGGCGGCGAATCCAAGCGGGACACGAGAGGAGAAGGCAGGGGTTGTCATGAATTAAAATAGTGTTCGTTCGCGGGTTCACTCTGCGGATTTGCCGGCCGGTGGAACATCAAAAAGTGGCCGCAGCTTTTCCAGCGTGAGCAACAGCCGGCGCGGATTCGCCGGCGAACCGGTGTCGCCCTCACGCACGCCCGAATCGGGCTGCCCCAGCGCAGCTTCCAACGCCGCGAGAATCGTCGCGCCATCGCTCGGTGCCAGCGCAAGCGTCAGCTTTTCCTCCTGCTCGATGCGCGCGGCCTTGCGCGCCAGCTCCAGCAAGATCGCGCACGGCTCCAGACACGGGACCAGGCTCTTCCCCGCGACGCTGTCGGCCGCCAGCGCGCCGACCGTCCACAGCCGCTGCTTCAGACAGAAGCGCCGGTCGCAACCCGCGCGCGTCACGCGCTCCGCCGCCGCGTCTTCGAGCATGGTCGTGACGCGATACATCCCGGTCTGGCGTTCGGTGAACGCGCGGTAGTGCGTCACCGGCGGAGTCGCCGCCCGCGCCGCGTGCCAGTCCGCCAGCGCGCCGGGATAAAGAATGTGGAGGGCGGTTTCCAAATCCGCCTCGCCCGCCGCAAGCACGCGCCAGCCGCGACGCAAATTCGGCGCGCTCTTCAACGGCCGAAACGCGCCCGTCGCCGTGAACTGCGCCAGCGCCCGCAGCTCGGGAGCCGTGACCAGTTTGAGCGCGTCATCCGCCGCTTCAGCATCATCCGCGTGCCGCAGTTCGAAGCCGCCCGCGCGCCGGCGGAGCAACACCTGCACGAGCGTGGCCTCGCCGGGGAACTGCGCGAGCAAGGCCGTCAATGCTGGATGGTGCGCCGATGTCATGTGCGGCGGACGCTAGCGCCCCGCGCCCGCTTGCAAACGGAAAACTTCCGGCGAAGGCGGAGTGCGACCGTCCCCGGGCGCAGCAACGCGTCGCCCCCGGGTAGCGCAGACCTCCAAGTCTGTTGTATCGCGGGTTTCTAAACCCGCTGGCCGTCCGGCAATCCATAACGCCTCGGCTCGCCGCGCGCGCCCGAACACAGCAGCCCCTGCCAATTTGGAAATCGGCGATACAGCAGGTTGGGAAACCTGCGCTACAGGGACAGCGCGCGGACGCGTCCCGGCGTGGTGCAATCTTCCAGCCCGCCAGTGCGGGCGGCATCCTTGCCGCCCGTTTCCCGCGGCGGCGCGGGGTGGCGGAACTAGGAACACGGGGCAGGGATGCCCCGTGAACTGGCAGGCAAGGATGCCTGCCCCACACTCACCGCGCGTTCGGGAAAACAGTTGCCCGCCCTTCCCCCCGTCGGCAGAAACGCCCGATGCACTTTGTCATCGCGGGTTTGATCGGTCTGGTGAGCGGCATCACCAGCGGCCTCTTCGGCGTCGGCGGCGGCATCGTGATGGTTCCCGCGATGATGTTTTTCATGAAGGGCGACATGCGCGACATCAAGATGGCCATCGGCACCTCGCTCGCCGTCATCATCCCCACCGCGCTGATGGGTTCGTTCAAGCACTACCAGCAGGGCAACATCAACTGGCAGGCTGTCCTGGCCATCGTGCCGCTCGCCGTGCTCGGCGGCCTGATCGGCGCGAAACTCACGACGGTCATCCACGCCGATCACCTGCGCCGGGCGTTCGGCGGTTTCATCGTCGTCGTCGGCTGTCGCCTGCTCTTCTTCAAGTAGCCGCCGGCGGCGATTCACGGCAGGAGCGCGGCCTTCAGGCCGCAGAAACGTGGCTCGCGAAGTGAGCCGTGGTTTTACCTGCGCCCCCGGTCCCGACGGACGTCTCTGCGGCGTAAACGCCGCGCTCCGCTCCGCCTCACGCCTTCGGCCCGGCCTGCTTCACATGCACCGTCTGCGCCGGAAACGCGAACTCCACACCCGCCGCTTCCAACCGTTCTTTCACCGTCAGATTCAACTCCTGCATCCCGGCGAGATACATGCGGTGATCCAGCGCCTTCCACCAGTGGATGATCTGAATGTTCAACGCCGAGTCGGCGAACTTGGTGAAATTCACCCAGACATCGTGGGTCATCGGATGGCTCCGGTACACCGCTTCGAGAATGCCGAGCGCCTCGCGCAGCTTCTCGTTCGGCGTGCCATACGGCAGCCCGAGGTTCATCTCCGTGCGGATGTTCGGGCGCTCGCTCACGTTCGTGATCGTGGCGTTGCCCATCGCCTTGTTGGGGATGCTGACCAGATGCCCGTTGCCATTCCGCACGCGCGTGCTCCGCAGGCCGATCAGCTCCACGGTGCCGTCAATTGCGTCCACCAGAATGCGGTCGCCGACGCGAAACGGCTTGTCGAGGAAGATGGCCACCGCGGCGAACAAATTGGCCAGCGTGTCCTGCGCCGCCAGGCCGAGCGCGAGGCCGCCGATGGACAGCGAAGCCAACAGGCTCGTGATGTTCACCCCGAGATTCTGGGCCGTGACCAGGATCGCCACCACGATGATAAACGCCGTCGCGCTGTTGCGAATCAGCGGGAACAGATGCTGGTCGAGCACCTGATCGCCTTCGCGCGCAGCCCGCTCCTTCCAGAGGTTCATGAACACATCCACGCACCGCACGGCGACATAGGTCAGCGAGACGGCGACGACCAGCTTGAGTCCTTTGGAAAGGGAGACTTCCATCCAGTCCGGCCAGGTGAAGATGCGCAGGCCGATGTGGAGCAGTATGACAAACGCGACCACCTTGACCGGTCCCGCCGCCAGTTTGAGCAGGAGATCGGCCGCGACCGTTTTGGTCCGCGCCACAAACCGCTGCAGGATCGCATTGACCAAAAAATTGATCAGGCGCGAGACCAGGAACGCTCCAACCGCATAGATGAGAAACGCCACATACTGCCAGAGCGGCCGCCCCAGCAGCGTCCCCTGCAGCGCGCCAAGCTGATCGAGTCCAAACGTCACCGGCTCCGGCGCGAACACGAAACCGGCCGGATTCGCCGCGGCCGCCGGGGCATTCGTGGCACGCCCCGCCACGGACGCGGAAGCCACAGGATTCGTCTGGGCGCTCGCCCACACGGACCAAAACAAGCCCGTCAGCAGCAACGCCAGCCCCGCGTAATACACCGTGATGAACTTCGGTCTCATGCTTTTCTCGTCATTCGATCATTTTCGCGCCCGGCAGCGATTTGCGATCTGAACACCGGCGAGGTGCCGTTTCGGCTGCCGCCAAACCGGAGCGCGAGCGTCTCGCCGGCAGCGGCGCCAGCCCTGCGAAACCGCAACAACACTTCGCTCACCTCGCCTCGGCCACGTGGAGCCGCTGCGGCCCGGAGGGTCGCGCTCCGCAGTTCGCGTCGTAACGCGTCGCTGACACTTGACCGAAACATTCGACTAACCTCCCGCCGTGATCATCGCAATCTCCAGCCGGTCCCCCGCGGCCACGCGACGCGCGGCGAACTCCGATGGTGCCACCGCCTGGCCATTGTGCTCCACCACGACACTGCGCGGCAGCAACCCGTGCGCGACGAGAAATTCCTCGAGCGTCGCCGGCACTCGCGCCGCGACCTGCTCCCCATTGGCGATCACAAACATGGCATCCATTTTCCGCTTTTCCGCTTCAAGCTGCGTTCCCGCCCCACTCCCACACGCTCACACCTTCGCACTCACCCCATCACCCCTGCATCCCAATCCTTCCAAACCGGCTCATACCCGAGCCGCCGAAGGAGCGCCGCGATCTCGGCCGGCGAGCGATCATCCGCGATCTCGAACTGCCCCGTCGCGTTCGTGCTGCGGCCCGTCACCGGCGCCCATTCGCTCGCGTTCGCCGCCAGCTCCACGATGCGTCCGCGCTCGGTGTGATGCAGCTTCTCCTTCCCCGCGCCCGTGTAACCGCCCGGCTCCGTGTGACTGCCCGCGCTCATCAGCGTGATGCCCAGCGGGATCAAGCCATCGCGCAACCGCGCCGGCTCGCGTGTCGAGAGCACCAGTCCCACGTCGGGCAAGAAGATGCGAAACGCCGCGATCAACTGCGCCAGCTCGCGATCCGCCAGATGCGTGAGCGGCTGAAACTCCCCCGCGCACGGCCGCAGCCGCGGCAGCGAAACCGTCACCTGCGCCTTCCAGCAATGCCGCAGCAGATATGCCGCGTGCGCCGCCACCGCAATCGCCTCGCGCCGCCAGTCCGACAACCCCAGCAACGCGCCGATGCCGAGCCGCCGAAACCCCGCCGCCGCCGCGCGCTCGGGCGTTTCAAGACGCCAGTCAAAATTCCGCTTCGGCCCCGCCGTGTGCAGCTCCGCATACACCGCGCGGTCGTACGTTTCCTGATACACCACCAACCCCTCGGCCCCGGCCTCGACCATTGGTCGGTATTCCGCCGTTTCCATCGGCCCGACCTCCAGCGAGATCGACGGCACCTCCGCGTGCAGCGCGCGCACCACGTCGGCCATGTAGCCATTCGAGACAAACTTGGGATGCTCGCCCGCGACGAGCAGAATGTTCCGAAACCCGTCCGCCGCGAGCGCCCGCGCCTCGCGCAGCACCTCCGCGACCGACAGCGTCACGCGCAGAATCGCGTTGTCCCGGGAGAAGCCGCAGTACTGGCAGTTGTTGATGCACTCGTTGGAAAGGTAAAGCGGCGCGAACAGCCGGATCACCCGCCCGAACCGCTGCCGCGTGATCGCCTGCGACCGCTGACTGAGCGCTTCGAGTTGCTCGCCCGCCGCCGGCGAAATCAGCCGCGCAAAATCCGGCAGTCCCAGGCCCGTCCCGCGCGCCATCGTCTCGCGCACCATGCCCGCAGATGCGCGTCCGGATAGCGACACCAACGCGTCCAGCGGCAGTTCATTGAATTCAGCGACAAAGCTCATGCAGAAAAAACCAACGTCCGGTATTCGGAACGCGCGAAACTAAACACCGCCCCCGGCGGGTCAAGCAGCGCCCCGAGAAGCGCGGCTGTGTCCGCCGAGGACCAGCCGCAGCGGCCCCGAAACCTCGTGGGCACCCGTTGGCATCGGAGGCGTCCCCTGCTGCCAACCTGCTGCGGCTGGTGCGGCGCGCGGGGATTTTGGCTCGGCCCTGGCCGCGAGCCGACGACCAAAAAATTGTGATCACCGCTTTGTTCTTCGTCACGGAGGGACCCCGCAGGAAATTAGCCGGGGGCAAGCCCGCGCAGCGGGCGCGGCCCCCGGTTGCGAAGCCAAACAGGCCATGCCCCAGCGGGGCATCGAAGAAATTTTTGGCGGCGTTCTCCCCGCTGCTTTTCCGCCAGCACTCGTCGTCGCGGGCCTGTTTCTTCGATGCCCCGCTGGGGCACGGAGCCAAGCGGCACCGTTTCCGGGGGCGGCGTCCGCTGGGGCGAACTTGCCCCCGGCTAATCTCCTCCGGCGTCCCTCCGGGACGGGAACCGGGCTTCCCCGCCCGCAGCGGGTTGGCGCACGGAACGCCTCTTAATCCACCGGGCGCTTCCGAATTGTCGCGGCCGCTGCGGCTGGTCCTCGGCGGACACAGCCGCGCTCCCACACCGCCTTCACACCTGCGCCAGCGTGTGCGTCAGGTACGGCAGCAACTGCTTCTTGCGCGACACCACGCCGGCCAGCTCGAAGATTCCCTCCTCGAGTTTCGGATAATCAATCCGCCCCACAAACTCGTCCGGACCGCTCACGAGCAGCAGCGAGGTCTGCATCACCACGTCCGTGACGAGCAACGTGGAGATGTAGTAGCTGCGGCTGCGGCGATATTGCTGCAGCGCGTCCAGCACCTCCTGCTTGCGCTTCCAGAACTGGTCGAAGCCGATCTCCTCGATCTGCGCCACGCTGAATCGGCGCGCGCCTTCCTCGTATTCCTTGCAGTCCGTCGTGATTGCCTGCGGCGCGGGCTTGGAGGTCAGCAGCGAACCCGACGCGAAAAGTTTGTCCGTAAACTCCGCCGCGTTCACGCCGGCGATGGCTTCGAGTTTCTCCAAAATCTCCGCGTCGCGCGCGGTGGTCGTGGGCGACGTGAGATTCAACGTGTCGGAGACCAGGCCCGCCAGCAGCAGTCCCGCAATCGACGGCGGCAGCGTCACGCCGTAGCGGAAGAAGCAGTCGGCCACGATGGTGCTGGTCGAGCCGACCGGTTCGTTGCGAAACAAAATCGGACGCGCCGTCGCCAGCGAGCCGATGCGGTGATGGTCGATGATCTCGATGATGTCCACCAACTCGGCCCCGGCGACCGCCTGCGACAGCTCGTTGTGATCGACCAGGATGAGCTGGCGGTCGGCCGGCTTGAGCAGGTCGGACTTGGCGAGAATGCCGACCACGCGGCGCTCGGCATCGACCACGGGAAAGGCGGAAAACAGCGACTGCGCGGCCACCCGCTGGATCGCGGCGAGATTTTCATCCTCGCGGAAGGTCAGATATTTCTCATTCAAAACGTGATCCACCGTGACGGCGGCGCGGGCGAGCATGGCGGTCGTCGCCGTGTCGTGCGGGCACTGAATCAGGCTGACTTCATTGCGTTTCGCCTCGGTGAAGACCTCCGATTCGATGGGCATGCCGCCCGTCACCACAAGCACGCGCACGCGGCCAAAGATCGCGCGTAGCTGGATGTCGCGCCGGTCGCCGACCACGACGACGAGTTTTTCCGCCGGGTAATTGGCCAACCGTTTGCCGAAAGACTCCTCGCTCATCGCGCCGATCATCAGGATCAAGTCCTCCTCTTTTTCCGCCTCGATGCCGAAGAGCATCGTGCCGCCCAGCGTGCGCGCCAGCCGTCGGACCGACGAGACGACCCGCCGCGAATCAAACACGCGCGAACTCGACGAGAAGAAGAACTTGCTGATCTTGAACAGCGAGATCAGGCCGCGGCAGGTGCGGTCGGCGTTGAGCACCGGCAGCACGCGGATGGCGCGCTCGTCCATCATTTCCAGCGCCTCGGCCACGGTGTGCTGCGCATTCACGCTGACGACGCGGGTCTGCATCACGTCGCGCACCTTGGGCGAGACATCGGAGACGAAGCGCGGCGCGGGAACGCCGAAGGTCCGCAGCACAAAATCAATGCGGTCGTTGGTGTCGCCGCAGCGGGCCGCGACGGCGCGCTCCATGCCGGTGCGGCGCTTGAACTCCGCGTAGCCGATGGCGGCACAAATCGAATCGGTGTCGGGATTGCGGTGCCCGATGACAAAAATTTCACTCATGCGGAACGGTCACTTTCAGGCGGTTTTCCGGCGGTGGAACCCGGTCTCCCCACGCCCTTCCCGGCGAGGGAGGCGCGAGCTTAGGAGCAAAGGAGCGCGGTGCAATCGGAAAGGCGGGGGAGACGACGGAAAAGAAACGTGCCTCTCAACTTCGTGTAATTATCCTCCGCGTTGATGCAGATCCGTCGGGCCAGCCGACCTAGATCACTACCAGTCTCTCGCTGTGCCCCGGATCGTTGCCTTACTTCCCACCCGATTTCTCCGCCAGCTCCTTCCGTATTTTCGCCACCAAACTCTTCGCGGATTTCGTATGCGGATGTTCCCCGCCCAGCTTGGCCCGCAATCCCTCCTCCGCCCGCAGCGCCAGTCGCACCGCCTCTTCCAATTTGCCCTGGGCTTGTCGCAGGCTGGCCAGACCCATGACAGTGAGAAGGGTGGTCGGGTGTTCCTCACCCAAGCCGCGCTCCTGTCCGCTCAGCGCACGCAGATAGAGCGGCTCCGCACCGGCCAGATCGCCCTTGGCTTGAAGCACGCGGGCCAGACTGTTGTCGGTGGCGTGCGTTAGGGGATGCTTGCCACCCAGCACGCGTTCGCAGCCCGTTAGTGCCCGGCGCAACAGCGGCTCCGCTCCCGCGAGATCGCCCTTGGCTTGCAGGATTTCCGCCAGACATGTGAGGCTCGCAAACGTGTCCGGGTGTTCCTCCCCCACGGCGCGCTCATAGCCTGTCAATGCCTGTCGAGACAGCGGCTCGGCTTCGGCGATCTCACCCTTGTCCTTCAACAGGCCCGCCAGATTGCGGAGGCTGGAGAGCGTGTAGAGATGCGCCTGGCCCAGAGTGCGCTCGTAGCCCGCCAAAGCACGCCGCGAGAGCGGCTCCGCCCCGGTCAGGTCGCCCTTGGCGCGGAGGAATTCAGCCAGGTTGTTGACGCAGGTCAGGGTATCCCGATGCTCCTCTCCCCGGACGCGCTCGCAGCCGGCCACTGCCCGGCGGAACAGCGGCTCAGCCTCGGTCAGTTCGCCCTTGTCGTGCAGCAGGCCGGCCAGATTTGCGATGCAGACCAGCGTGTCCGGGTGCTCGCCGCCGCGCAGGCGCTCGCGGACCTCGAGCACCCGCCGCAACACGGGTTCGGCCCCCGCCAAGTCGCCCCTGGCCTTCAGCAACATGGCGAAATTATTGAGCCCCGTGAGCGTGTTCGTGTGCTCGATCCCGAGCACGCGCTCCTGGATGGCGGTCGTCTGCCGATACATCGCCTCAGCGCCCGCCAAATCGGCCTTGCTCCACAGCAAGTTGGCAAGGTCCGTGGACGTGGCCAGCGTCTCCGCGTGGCCTGCGTCCAACGTGCGCTCGCGAACTGTCAGCACTCGCCGGTAGAGAGTCTCAGCCCCCGCGAAATCGCGCTTGGTCCGCAGGAAACTGGCCAAGTTACAGGCGCGTTTGAGGGTTTCCTCATGGTCGGGACCGAGCGCGCGTTCGCTGGCGATCAGTGCCTGCCGGAACAGCGGCTCGGCCCGGACTAAGTCGCCCTTGCTGACCAGATAATGGGCAAGCTCGGTGTCGCTGGCGTCCGCAGCCTGCCTTCTATCTTCTTTGTCCCGGCTCGAACGAAAGGAAGTTACCGACAACAGAGCTACGATCAGCAGGCCTATGATCGCCTGCGGATTGCGGCGATATAGCCGCACCAGCCAGTTGCCCTGGCGGTCTGGTTCAGCCACCGAATCGCCCGTTTCGCAGGCATGAGGCTCAGTTGGTTGCGGCTCGTCGTTCATGGAGATTCACTTAATTTTCTGCGCCAGCGTTCCCGAGTCGTGTGTGGGCTGCGTGAGGATCATAAGGATTTTCCGGTGGTAAGAACGGCGGCACATTGCCAAGTCGTGGAGGCAGTGCAATTCGCTTCCGCCGGGCGATTGGTGTGTTCCCCATCCTTACTGCCAAGTCCGCTGCTTGTGCGACAGCGGAGGAACACCAAAGGCATTCGCCCTTCCCGCGCATCGCGGGCGCGTAAATGGACAACCTCCGGCCTCCGCACTGCCCGTCGCTCGCCAAAAAATCTCCGCCAATGCCCGAGCCAAGTTCGTGTTGCATATGCAACATAAACTTGGCCCGGCAGCTTTGAGGCCATGGCTCGAATTTCAATGCCGTGGAATTGGTTCCGACGGCGCAGAGAGGGGGTTGCGGTGGGCACGGGTGGGCTTCTCGTGGGGCGGACGGTTGGGGGAAAAAGGTGCGGACGCGCGCAACGCGTCCCTACCGGGAATGGGAACGACGCGGTCACCGCGCCGTCGCCGAGATCACCTGGCCGCGCATCCATCCCGAGAGCTTCTTGGCGTCGGCAGGTTGCTTGAGGCGGAGAGTGATTTCGGCGGAGCCGGAGCCGTAGGTGCCGAGATTTTTGCGGGTGAGGAGTTCAGCTTCAATGGCATCGCCGGTTGGGGCATAGCTGGGCGTGGTGGCGCGGAGGGCGAGGGTTTGGCCGGGCTTCCATTGGCCGGCTTGGAACCAGTAGGTGGAGTGGACGAGGAAGTGGACGGTGTCGCCGTTGACGGCCTCAACGAAGCCGGTGACGCCGTCGCGCGCGACGCGCGTGCGCACGCGCTCGGCTTCGGCATTTTTCACGAGGTCGAGGCTGGCGTCGTCGGCGAGGAGGCGCACGACGCGACGGTCGGCGTCGAGGGTCCAGGTGAAGTAGAGGCGGTCGCCGGTTTTCAGGGCGGCGTCGGTGGCGGGCTGGCCGGCGCGGAAGACGCGGGCATCGGGTGCGAGCGTGAAGTCGCGGGTTTTTTCCTCGAACACTTTGTCGCCGCTGAAAACCTGGGCGGTGAAGTCGCGGCCGCCGGGGGCCACGGTGCGGATGATCCACGCGTGGTTGTGGCCTTTCATCTGGCAGAGTTCGTCCTGGTAATGCACGAGGTAGCCGCGGCGTTTGTCGCCGTCGGGATGGAAGAAGGCGTTGACGCGTTCGCCGGGGAGCAGTTCGTCGATGTGCGCGCCATAGACGAGGTGGCGGTAGGTGGTGGCCCACGGGAGGACTTTGGTGGTGAAAATTTCGCCGGAGGATTCGTTCTGCATTTCCGCGGTCCAGGTGGCGGGATCGAACTTGCGCCAGAGATACCAGCCGCGCGCGACGCCGATGGAGCCGGACGCGCCGAAGCGCCGCGGATGAATGGCGTGCGCGCCTTCGTAGGGCTGCACGGGCAGCGTGCGGAGGGGCTTCAGCGCGACGCCGGGATGGCCGGGGAAACCTTTCACGCCGACCTTCGCGTGGAACACGCCGGGCGGGCCGCCGGTGGTGCAGAAGATCTCAGTGTGGTTGGTGCCGCCGAACGCGATGTTGCTCACGACCTGCGCGGGGACGTCAATTTGCCCGAGCACTTTGGCGGCGGGGCTGAGGACGGTGATGCGGCCCTGCTTGGTCTCGGGGCGGTGGAAGTCGGCGACCCAGAGATTTCCCTCGGCATCGAAGACGCAGCCGTCGCCGCCGCTGCCGCCGAGGTCGTAGAAGAGTTCGGAGGCGCCGAGCGGTTGGTCATCGGCCGGGAGCGGGAAGCGGAGGATTTTTTTGGACTGCGATTCGATGAGGTAGAGGAAGCGGCTGGCGGGGTCCACCTCGAGGCCGTTGGGAAACGCGAAGCCGGTGCCGATGCGCGTGACGGTGCCGTCGGGGCGGAGGCGGAAGATGTTCCCGACGGGCTTGGCGAGCGAGGAGCCGCTGGGGTCGGTCCAGTAGATGTTGCCGCGGGCATCGACGGTGAGGTCGTTGAGGCTGTTGAGGGGTTTGCCTTCGAAGGTGTCGGCGAGGACGCTGAGGGTGCCGTCGGGCGCAAGGGCGAGGAGGGCTTTGTGTTTGTTGTCGGCGATGAGGAGATGGCCGTCGCCGCGCAGCACGGTGCCGCCGGGGGCGAGGTCGAGCCAGAGGATGACCTTGCCGTTTTTGTCCACGCGGCGGAGGCCGTCGCTGCAGAAGAAGACGTCGCCGTTGAGCCAGGTGGGGCCTTCGGAATAGCCGGGGGCTTGGGCGTAGTGGGTGAATTTCGCGGTGGCAAGGGACTCGGCGATAGTCGCGGCGGGGATGGCGGGGGCGATGGCCAATAGGCAATAGGCGATGGTTAAGAGGAGGGCGGGGAGCGGGAAGCGGGCGGCGCGGGCAAGGGCACGGGAGGGCTGGGAGGCGAGGTGTGATCTCATGTTTTTTTCGAGTTAGACGGCGTGACGGTTTTCAGAAAATGAAATCGGTGGAGCGTGCGGGTGCCACGGTGTGTCCACCGAGGATGGCAAAGGAATGGAGGCAAAGGAATGGGGAAGAGGGAAGGGATGCTCAGATTTCTGGGATGCCGAGGTCTCATTTCTTTTCCCCATTCCTTTGCCTCCATTCCTTTGCCAACAGTCCGGCGTCGCAGAGAGCGACGCAGCGGTTTGAGCGGCGGGACGTCCGCCGCGACGGGGAGCGCACGCCGCTGGCGTGCTGTTTTCGGCGGCCCGCCGAAAACATCGTTCCACTAACTTTTTCGCGCGCCGGAAAAGGCAGACTGGGGAACGAGGGTTTGGGCGGGCCGCCCAAACCGGCACGCGGGCCGCGTGCGCTCCCCTTCCGGTCACGGGCGGCGAGACGCCGCCCGAACTCGCAGGCGAGGACGCCTGCGGTACGGGGGCGGCGACGGCGCGCGGTTATTTCTTCGGCGAGATGCACCAGAGGTGTTTGTAAGTGCGGAGGAAGAGTTCGCCGTCGGACGGGGCGACGGAGCTGTTCGAGGGTTCGCCGAGGGGGTTGAGGCTCACGAGTTCGAACTTGGGGATGGCCTTGAAGACAGGGCAGTCGCCGGCGCGGTTGAGGGCGTAGAGGAGGCCGTCGGCGAGGACGAGGGAGGACCAGTTCTCACCCGAGGAAGTGGAGCCTTTGATGCGTTCTTCCCACACGAGTTTGCCGGTTTTGAGTTCGAAGCATTCGGCGACGCCGGGGTCGTTGAGGATGTAGATGTGGCCGCCGTGGATGACGCCGGAGCCGATACGCTGCTTGGTGCGGGGATGATGCCAGAGGCGATGGGTCGCGGTGACATCGCCGGTGCCGCCGGGTTTCACGGCGACGCTCATGCCGCCGAAGCCGCCCATGCCGACGACGATGCCGTCGCTGAAAATGGGCGAAGTGTACACGAGCGGATTGAGGCCGGCGCAGGTCCAGAGCTCCTTGCCGGTGGCGGGGTCGAAGGCGAGGACGCGCTTGGGGAAGGTCATCAGAAGTTCGTCACGGTCGGCGGCGCGGATGGCGACGGGCGTGGACCAGGAGCCGTTCCAGACGGGCTTGGCGTCGCCTTTTTTCTCGCCGGATTCGCCGCCGGGTTCGTCGTGCTGCCAGAGGGTTTTGCCGGTGAGCTTGTCCACGGCGACGAGGAAGGTGCGTTCGCCGGGGCCGAAGTTCAGGATGCAAAGGTTGCCGTGGAGCATGGGCGACGCGGCGTTGCCCCAGATGTGGCGCTGTTTGCCGAGGTCGCGGTGCCAGAGTTCCTTGCCGCTGAAATCGAAGCACCACAGGCCGCCGGTGGCGAAGGAGGCATAGACGCGTTCGCCGTCGGTGACGGGCGAGGCGGCGCAATAGGGGTTGGTACCGTGGGTCAGCTCTTTCTCGACATTTTTCGCGCCGGATTGCCAGAGGAGTTTGCCGGTGGCGCGGTCGAAGCAGAAGAGCAGGCGGTCATTGCCGACGGATTGGGTGACGAAGACGCGGTCCTTCCAGATGATGGGCGTGGAGTTGCCGCGCTCGGGGAGCGGGGTTTTCCAGCGGACGTTTTCGGTGGTGCTCCAGCGGGTGGGGAGATTTTTTTCGGAACAAACGCCGGTGCCGTCGGGGCCACGCCAGGCGGGCCAGTTCGCGGCGTGGGTGGTGAGGAGGGTGGTGCCGAGAAGGGCGACGGTGAGCAGGCGCGCGGCGAGGGCGGGTGAGTTCATGCCCGCAGTGTGTAGCAGCGGGAGCGGGGTGGTTCAATAGAGCGATTCGGGGAAGTCGCTGCGTCGCTGCAAGGCGGCGAGATTCAGGCTTAACGACGCGGTCGGAGCGCGGCCTTCAGGCCGCAGAAACGTGCGATGTGTAACGGAGCGAGCGAATTCCCGGACGGCCTTTTTCCGACTCGCCAAGGCGTGGGTGGCGGGAAGCGGTCGGGTTGTTTGAAGCGGCCGTTGCGGATGGGCGCTTCTGCGGCCTGAAGGCCGCGCTCCTGACGCCCTGACCGCATCGGTGCGGCTCAGGCGTAGGTGTCGAGCCGTTGGTGGCTGTCGGACGGGGGCGGTTGGTCGATGGACTCGATGAGCGCGGTGGCTTGCTGTTTCATCTGGTCCTGGGCCTTTTTGAGGACCGTGACGCCGATCTCAGTACGGGGATCGACCTTCGACGGATAGCCGCTGACTCCGGTTGTGCTGACGCTCATGCGCAGGTCATCGGCGGGGATGGGGCGGCGCTTGAGGAGAGATTTTATCCAATCGTTCGGTCGCGGTGCGGGGCGCCGCGGCGGCGGAGTTTTTCGGCCGAGGGGATTTGGCAGACGAATAGGGGCAGGCGAATGGGGAGGGATTTCCCCGGACCACAATTCGCGCTGCGAACCCCTGAACCATGCCGCGACCGGAGCGCCGAGCACTCGGCCTGTGGGCGCGTCACCGACATCGTGCCGAGCGATGCTCGGCGCTCCGCTTCTTGGGGAGGAGACGGGGTGACTCGCTGAGTTTCATTCGGATACCTCCCCTGCCCTGCCCTTTCCCCATTCGGTTGCCCTCACTCGTCTGCCAAATCGGTTCCCGGTTTTCGCGCGGTCCGGCGTGGCGCCTAAAATTATTTCTGTATTTCCCCCTGTTCGCCGTCGGAAGCGCGAATCAAAATTACGCCATGCGCCACTCAAATCTTTTTTCGCCGCCGATTCTTCTGCTCCTGCTGCTGCCGTGTTTACTCGCGCCGGGAGGGGCAGGCACGGCGGCGGAAAAGCCCGCGGGGGAGATCAGCTTCCGTCGCGACGTCGCGCCGATCCTGATCGCGCGGTGTCAGAGTTGTCATGATGCAAAGGTGTCGAAGGGCGGGTACCGGCTGGACACGTTCGAGTTGCTGATGCGCGCGGATGCGAAGAAAGGCGCGGCGGTTTCGCCCGGCAAACCCGAGGCGAGCAAGCTGCATCAACTGCTGATCACCCCCGACGCGGACGACCGGATGCCGCAGAAAGCGGACGCGTTGCCGGCGGCGGAGATCGCGGTGATCAAGGGCTGGATCGCGGCGGGCGCGAAGTTCGATGGCGGCGATGCGAAGCTCGCGCTGGTCGAGATCGTGCCGAGCCTGACGCATCCGGCCGCGCCGGTGGCGTATCCGGCGGCGGTGCCGGTGACGGCGCTGGCGTTCTCGCCGGAGGGCGCGGAGCTGGCGGTGTCGGGGTATCGCGAGATCACGTTTTGGAATCCGACCAATGGGCAACTCGCGCGGCGGGTGGGGAATGTCGCGCCGCGCACGCAGGCGCTGGCGTTCAGCCCCGATGGCAAGACGCTCGCGGTCGCGGGCGGGCAGCCGGGGGAATTGGGCGAACTGCGGTTGCTCGAGGCGGCATCGGGCAAGCTGGTGAAAGTGGTTTTCTCGGCCGCCGATCTGGTGCTCGACGTGCAGTTCAGCACGGATGGCAAGACGCTGGCGGCGGCGGGCGCGGATGGTTCGATCCGTCTTTTCAATTTTCCTGCGGCGACGAAGAAGCTGCAGATCGACAATCACGCGGACTGGGTGAACGCGGTGGCGTTCAGTCCGGACGGCTCACTGCTCGCGAGCGCGAGCCGGGACAAGTCGGCGAAGGTGTTCGATGCGGTGAGCGGGGAGATTCTCACCACTTACAACGGGCACGGCGTGGGGGTGTTCGGCGCGGTGTTTTCGGCGGATGGCAAATCGGTTTTCACGGCGGGGCAGGATCGGAAGATTCACGTCTGGCTGGCGCACGACGCGGCGCAGTCACGCAAACAGTCGGACGCGAAGAAGCAGGCGGAGATCACGGGGTTCGGGAAGGAGGCGTATCGGCTGGCGCGGGGCGATGGGTCGCTGTTCTCGTGCTCGGCGGACGGGCTGATCCGCGAGCACGCGTTGAGCGATCGCAAAGAGCGTCGCACTTACCTGGGGCTGGGGGATTGGGCATACGCGGTGGCGGTGCATCCGGGCACAAAGCACGTGGCGGGCGGGGCGTTCAACGGGCGCGTGTGTGTGTGGAGTTCGGCGGATGGGAAGCAGGTGGCGACGTTTGTGGCGTCGCCGGGGTTGGTGACGGCGGCGGGAAAGCTCAAAGATTAAAGCTCAAAGCTCAAGGGAAGTGGCAAGTGCCAAGCTCCAAGCAGAAGTCTCCCGATGTCGTAGGAGCGGTCACGCGAGTTCGGACCCTTTTCCGGGGCGCGACTGTGTGCGGAGCACCAGCCGCAGCACGCGGAAATAGGCGGGAGCTGCGGAACTTCTCCAGCCGTTCCGCTGGCCGAGCGGCTGCGGCTGGTCTGCGACACAGCCGCGCTCCGCAGCCAGGGCGTTGGAATTTGGAACTCGGAGCTTCCCTTGAGCTTTGAGCTTTAAGCTTTGTGCTTTTTTCCCTCGTCGGCGGTGATGGAAAACCGCGGCGGGAAAAAAGTCAGAGTTTCCTGACGTCGTCTCCTCCAAGCTCAGCGGAAAAAGCGGCCGCCGTTGATGTCGAGCAGCGCGCCGGTCATGAAGCGGCTGGCGTCGCTGGCGAGGAACACAACGGCGGCGGCGACTTCATCGGCGCGGCCGTTGCGGCCGAGGGGGGTTTGCAGGCGGTATTGCTGCATCCGGTCGGGGCTGGAGAACACCTCGTGATGCCGGGTTTCGATGACGCCGGGCATGATGGCGTTGACGCGGACAAAGGGGGACAGCTCGCGGGCAAGCGTGCGGGTCATCACCTGAAGGCCACCTTTGGCGATGGCGTACGGTCCCGCGCCGCCGCTGCCGCCGGTCTGGACGGAGAGCGAGAGGTTGTTGATGACCGAGCCGTTGCGGCTCGCGCGCAGGTGGGGGATGGCGCTCTGGGTCACGAGAAAGGCGCTGGTGAGGTTCACATTCAGCGCCGCCAGCCAGAGTTCGAGTGAGCAGTCTTCGAGCTTGGTGCGGCTGATCGGGGAGCCGGCGTTGTTGACGAGGATGTCGAGGGCGCGGCCTTTCTCCATGAAGCGACCCACGAGATCGCGCGCCTGCGCCGGGTCGGTGAGATCGGCCTGGAGGATGACGCCGTCGCCGTTTTTGGCGCGGATTTTGGTGAGCGCTTCGGTAGCGCCCGCGACGCTTTCGTTGCAGTGCAGACCGACGTAGGCCCCGGCGTCGGCGAGGGCTTCGGCGATGGCACGACCGATGCCGATGCCCGCGCCGGTGACCAGTGCGCGGCGGCCGGTGAGTTCAAATTTCGTCAGGTTCATGCGACAAGGTTCAGGCGAGCAATTGGGTGACTGACACCATGGGCCCCGACCGCCGGGCGCAGGGACCAACGCCAAGGGTGAATTTTCGGCGATGGCTGGCGCATGTGGCGAAGGTCGTAATGCGAGAAGAATCTGGGGGAAGGTCCGGGATTTTCCAAGCAAACAAATTGCAACCAAACATCGGCAGGGCCGATCTCGACCCTGCCAATGGAAGCGGGACGCAACCATGAGTTGCGGCGCGGCGGGAAGGGCCGCGACGGAGATGAAGAAGCGCGGGTTTCCAGTCCGCTCACGTTGTGTGCGGCGGCCGAAACCGGAGGGCAAGCACGAGCACGTCGGTTCACGACTTCAATCCCCTTGCTCACGCCGCCCCAACCTCACCTCGAAGTCATGTGGACGGCGTGAGCGCCCGTGCGCCGACTGCCTGGACACGGCTCAGAAGCTCGGCACCACCGCGGCGCGCTCGCCGGGGCGAACCGCGAAGTTCTCGCCGGCGGACCAGACCGCATCATTGAGCAGCACCTTGAAAACGAGCTGCTCAGCGGGTTGGTCGGTGGTCCACACCCACAGGTCGGCAGCGCGGCATTCCAGCGGCTGGCCGATGTCCCAGTCCAGACCGGCACCTTCGCCGCGGAGGGAAAGGTAGTTGCCGAAGCCGGCGTCAAAGCGGACCTCGATGGTGGTGACGAGGGGCGGGGCCTTGCGGGCGGAGGGACCGGTGAATTTATCCGGGGCTGGTGCGACGGCCGCAGGCGCGGTGGGCGCGACGGACACAGGAGCGGGAGCGGCCTTGGGCGCGGGCGCGGCGGGCGCGAGGGCAGTCACCGGGGCGGCCTTGGCGGGACCGGGTTTGGCCGGTGTCGGCTTGGACGCCGAGGCAACCGCGGCGGCGGGGGCGGCCTTCGGGGCCGGGGCGGCGGTGAGTGCGGGTGCCGCCGGCGGCGCCGGGACGACCGTGAGAGTGGGAGCCACTGTGGGGGCGGCGGAAGCTCTGGGAGCCGGGGCGGCTGTCTTCACCGGTGCTCGTTTGGGAGCCGCCGGGGCGGGTGCGGACGGGGCCTTGGCGACCACGACGGGTTTTGCGGCTGGCTGGGCTTCGAGGGTGAATTTCGGCACCGCTTTGCTGGCAGCGGCGACCGGGGCGGCCACGCTTTTCGCGGGCGCGGCCTTGATGCCCTTCGCCGCGTTGGGCGCGGAGACCGGCGCTGCGGCGGTGGATTTGCTGATTTAGTTTGGTTTCAGTGTGGTCTTGTTCGATTTCATTTGATGTCTGGTTTTGAACTCCAATGGCCGTTCTTAGACAGCGTGGGCTTATAGCTGCAGCGAAACTGGATTCAAAGCTCAATCCGGGCCGTTTCCGGATAGTAACATGGGTGAAAGCAGGTTCGGTTCCATGCGGGACGGGGACCTTGAGTCCGAAAAATGGGAGAGATGGATTCGGGGCGCATCTCCGTTGCCGGCAGCCAACTCCCCATCTCACTGCCTCAGTGCGCGCTCAAGTTGCGGCTGAATCCCGTCGGGATATCCGCTGCGGGCACAACACGCGGAAGGAGCGTATCCAATGTCGGCAAGGGTTTGGTCCCTCGCCGCGCCCGTAATTTCCCATTGCTCAAACCCCACCGCCGGGCCACAACCGCGGAATGAATTCCCGCACGCTCAGTTGCCTGCTCGCCGCCTCCCTGCTCTCCCTGAATCTCGTCGCCGCCCAATCCCCACCGGCGTCCCCGCCCGCGACCAATGCGCCTTCCGACGCATTCCTGCAATTTGTCAAAGCCCGCGCCACCGAACTGCGCGGTGCCGACGCCGCGCCCGCCACCCTCGGCGATTGGAACCGCCAGCGCACCGAACTCCGCGCCAACTTGCTCAAAGCATGGGGCGGTTTTCCCACCGAACCCTGCCCGCTCAATCCCAAGAAACTCGGCGAATTTCAGCGCGAGGGTTATCGCGTCGAGAAGCTGATTTTCCAAACCCGTCCCAAGGTCTGGATGACCGCCAATGCCTACGTGCCCGACCGCCCCGGCAAACTCCCCACCGTCCTCTGCGTCCACGGTCACTGGCGCGGCGCCAAGCAAGACCCCGTGGTGCAATCGCGCTGCATCGGTCTGGCGAAACTCGGCTTCTTTGTCCTGGTCGTGGATGCCTTCGGCGCGGGCGAACGCGGAGTCGGCAAGGCCCTCGGCGAATACCACGGCGAGATGACCGCCGCCACGCTCTTCCCCGTCGGCCTGCCGCTCTCCGGCCTGCAAGTCTATGAAAACATGCGCGCCGTGGACTATCTCCTCACCCGCCCCGAGGTGGATGGCGCGCGCCTCGGCATCACGGGCGCGAGCGGCGGCGGCAACCAGAGCATGTATGCCGGGGCCTTCGACGAACGCTTCAAAGCCGTCGTGCCCGTCTGCTCCGTCGGTAACTACCAAGCCTATCTCGGCGCGGCATGCTGCATGTGCGAGGTCGTCCCCGGCGCGCTGCGGTTCACCGAGGAATGGGGCCTCCTCAGCCTCGTCGCGCCACGCGCACTCATGGTGGTAAGTGCGACCAAGGACGCCTTTCAATTCTCCGTCGGCGAAGCCAAGAAGTCACTCGCACTTACCGAGAAGGTATTTCAAGCGCATGGCTATCCCGACCAGCTCCGCCACACCATTTTCGAGTCACCCCATGCCTACAACCAACCCATGCGCGAAGCCATGTACGGTTGGATGACCAAGCATCTCAAAGGCGAAGGGGATGGCTCCCCTGTCCCCGAACCCGCCTTCAAAACCGAAGACCCCGAGACACTCCGCTGCTATCCCGGCGATACTCGGCCGGATGATTGGATGACTATTCCGAAGTTTGCGGCGACCACCGGCCGGGCGCTGCTGGCCGCCCGAGCTACCCCAAATTCGGCCACCACCTGGGAGCATCAGTCGCGGACCGCGCGTAGAGTCTTGGAGACCGAGGTCTTGGCATTGAATCTCTCGGATCGCGAGCAACGGGAATCTTACGGCAGCTCCGTATTCAAGAGCCAGGGAACAGGCGGCAATCAGGCTGTGCAGGGACTGGCAATCCTGCTGGATTTTCAAGGCGAGGAAGCAGCCGCTGCCAGCCCGCTGGCCAAGGCGCTGCTCGACGCCCGTTGCCAAGTCCTCGCGGTGCGCCTGCGCTCCACGGGCGCCGAATCCAATCCGCGAGATCAAATCGGCCGCGCACCAGACCACAACACCGCCGAGTGGTCGCTCTGGCTGGGTCGTCCCCTGCTGGCGCAATGGACCCACGAAGTCCGCTCCGCACTGACGCGCCAGTTGCAGGCCAGCCCAGGGACCTCGCAGCCGGTGACCATCGTCGGCACTGGCCCCGCCGGCGTGGTCGCGCTCTGCGCCGCCGCGCTCGATCAGCGCATCACCCGCGTCGTCACCGTCGGCACGCTCGCGAGCTATCTCACGGACGTTCCCTACGAAGGCCAGCGCCTCGGCATCATGGCTCCCGGCATTGTGCGCGACGTGGGTGACATCCAGCACCTCGCCGCCCTCCTAGCCCCGCGGCGGCTCATTATCGCCGGACCCGTCGCTGGCAGCGGCAAACCGCTCACGGTTCCGGAGGCTAAGAAGGACTTCGCCTTTACCCAAGCCACCTACCACCTCCTCGACCGCGACGAGCAGTTCACAGTGACCACTTCCACGAACGTCACCGACCTCCTGCGGGAGCTGAAATAGCGGTAAATCGGGCGCCCGCGAGTGTGCTTGCAGGAGACGACGTGAGGAGACTCTGCCCTCCTTTTGCCGAAGAACGCTGCTCCCGCGGAAAAGGTTAGAGACTCCCCACGTCGTCTCCTACAAAAGCTGGCGATCAGCGGCAGCTCTCACTACGGTCCCGCCGCATGAAATTTACTTCCTTCGCCATGCTGCTGACTGTCGTCGGGCTCGTCGCCGTTGTCGGCGAGCCGACGCGCGCGCTAGCTGCGGCCCCGAAGGCGGCGGCGGTCACGCCGCGGCACGATCCGCCGGACATGCCGTTCCGGGCCGCGCCCACGCCGGCGGCCACGCGCAGCATTGCCATCGCGGTGAGCACCAATCTCCACGTCGGTTTCGACACCGACCTCTGCCGCATCCACACCGTCTGGCGCGGACGCGGTCTCAACCTCTACGGCCCGCAATACAGCTTCGCCAAATCACCCTTCATCTCGACCTTCGACGGCGAGGTGGTGTGGACCATGCCGCCCTCCTATCCGTGGGCTGTTGGAAAAATCCCCGAAACTGGTCTTCCGGAAAGACCGGAGAAACTGGGTTTCCGTGAGGTGACGACGACGGACTGGGGAAACAGAACTACAACCGCCATTCACCACCGCTGCGAGACTGTCGGAAGTCCGGCAGGTATCCACGAATCGTATGGTTACGAACTGGTGGGCGGGACTAAGGCGCTCGTTCGCAACTTCAAATTTGTTCAGCCACTGTCGGGACCTCTCTATTATCTGGCTCACGCCGAGGAGGGCGACCCAATCCGCATCCCAAACCATGACGATGCGATCATCATCCAACGAAAGTCAGACGTACTCTTGGTTATCGCCCGCGGCCCGGCCCGTGGCAAATGGCATGCCGTATCCGGGAATGTGGAATACCCGGTCGAACGCATAAGTGAGACCGGAATGGAGAAGGGAAACGCCCGTGTGTTGGTCAAGCGGCGAGAAACTCGGCTCTGGGTAGAAACTTCCAACAATACGGGTGACCATTGTTCAATCGTAACCGCCGTTCTTCCCGCGGAAGCACAGGCTCTGGAGGCGCTCAGACTCGACGCCAAAAAGACGGATTCCGAGGTGGAAGCAGCGCAACGGCTCACCTACCGACGGGACAACAACGGTCTCGTGAAGATATTCCAACCGATGCCCTCAGTCCGTCCGAGCGTGGCGGGCAATGCCTATTTTCGGGTCGAGAACTTCCCAGTCCCGAAGGATGCTGAATTGCTCTTCACTGGCATGGATTTCTACACGAATGGAAATCTGGCCGTCACCACTTGGGTTGGGGATGTCTTCATCATTGATGGTGCCACCGGGCCGTTGGAGAAAGCCCGGTATCGCCGGGTTGCACGTGGGCTGCTCGAACCAATGGGGGTGGTCGCCAACTCCAAGTTACCAGAAAGGTCTGAACTCATGTCTATTGCCCAGAAATCTGAGCTTACCGGCGTGTCCGTCGCGACTGAGTCTGGAAAGCAGTCATTAGGGTGTTACCGAGGAAGTGCTGACTGGGACTATTCCGGGCACTACAACGCTTTTGTTTATGGCCCTGTCATGGATCGCAAAGGGCAACCAATCGTCGCCATGGCTGGGCACGCGGGCCGATGGGACCTGAAGCACATGGGCTGGGCGCTGCGAATTCGCACCGATGGCACGGCCGAACCCATCGCCAGCGGCCTGCGCGAGCCCAACGGCATCGGCACCTTCGGGCCGGAGCGCGACCTGTTCGTGACGGACAACCAGGGCAACTGGATCGCGGCGTGTAAGTTGAACCACATTCAGCAGGGAAGGTTTTATGGGCATCCCAGTTCCAAGCCCGCGCCCGAGAGTGAGTATGGCAAGACTACTAAGTTCGATCCGCCGGCGGTCTGGTTTCCCTACAAGCTCGTCCGTTCGGCTTCGGGTTTTGTCGAGATTCCCGATGATCGCTTCGGGCCGTTCAAGGGTCAGTTGCTGGTCGGGGATTTTCAGAACGCGCTCGTCACCCGCGTGTTTCTGGAAAAGGTGAACGGAGAATATCAGGGCGCGGTGTGGCCGATGTTGAAGGGCTTTCTCTCGGGCGTGAACCGGCTGGCGTTCGGTCCCGATGGCAATCTCTATGTCGGTGGCTGTCAGCGGACGTGGGCGGCCGTCGCACCGCTCGAGGCCGCCCTGGAACGCGTGAGTTTCACTGGCAAGGTGCCGTTTGAAATCCGCGAGGCCCGCGCACGGGTGGATGGCTTCGAGCTTGTCTTCACCCAGCCCGTCGATCCCGCCACCGCCGGCAATGTCGAGAGCTATGACGTGGGGCAGTATAACTACCGCTACAGCGCCAAATACGGTTCGCCCGAATTGGACCACGACGGCCGTGAGAACCGCTCCACCGCGATAACTGTCACCAAGGCTGAAGTCTCCGCCGACCGCCTGACCGTGCGCCTGCGCCTGCAAGGCTGGAAGACGGGCTATGTCACCTCGGTCCGCGGGACTGATGTGAAAAGCGCGAAGGGTGAAGGGCTGTGGAATCCCACGTTTTACTACACGTTGAACCAGCTGCCGAAGTAGGCACCGCAGCCGCGGATTCAAAAGGCTCCCGCAGCTTCAGGGCGCCCGCAGATTAGTTTTTCCATCTGTGGTCGGTTTGAATCGGTGGGAAGGCACGCAGGTTCGGAGTTCCGGCTTTAGCCGGCGGAACGGGGAAGGGAGAGCGACTGGCAGCATTTCACGGCGCGCGTATTCGTAGCGCTTGCCGGCTAAAGGCGGGACTCCAAACCTCCGCCCCGGTTCGGAGTTCCGGCTTTAGCCGGCGGGACGGGGAGGGGAGAGCGACTGGTAGAATGTCACGGCCCGCGTATTCGGAGCGCCCGCCGCCTAAAGGCGGAACTCCAAACTTTAGTCCAGCCCGAGTTGATGCAGCTTCGAGCGATGGCTCCGGCTGAGGGTGAGCTGGGTGTCGTTGCGCAGAATCACGGCGTAGTCGCCGTGGAAGAGCGGTTTCAATTCCCGGATTTGCTCGATGTTCACAATGGTCGAGCGGCTGATGCGGACAAATTGATCGGTGGCAAGCCGGGCCTCCAGCGCGGTCATGGTCTCGCGCAGCATGTACGCTTCCTTGCCCACGTGCAGGTTTACGTAATTGTCCGCGGCCTCGATCCAGTCCACGTCGGTGGTTTTGAGAAACAGGATGCGGCCGCCGGACTTGACCACGAGGCGGTCGGCGCGTTTGGCCTCGGGCTTCAGAAAGGTGCGCAGCGACGAAAGGTGTTTGCCGAGACGCTGGGCCATGCCTTCGTGAACCAGTTCCTTGGCCCGCTCAACGGCCGTGTGGAAACGTTCCTTGTCGAAGGGCTTCACCAGATAGTCCGCCGCCTGGGCGTCGAAGGCCTGCGCCGCAAATCTCTCGTGGGCGGTGACGAAGACGAACACCGGCTTCTGTTGATCGCCCACTTCCTTGATGGTGGCGAAACCGTTGAGGCCGGGCATTTCCACGTCCATGAAAACGAGGTCGGGTGCCTGCTTGCGGATGGCGGCGAGGGCCTCCTGGCCGTCGGCGCATTCTCCGAGCACTTCGATGTCCGGTTCGTTCTGCAACAGGTTGTTGAGAACTTTGCGGGCCAGCGGTTCGTCATCGACGATCAACGAGCGAATCTTCATTGCCAAATCAGTAGGTTCATCCGCCGCCCTCCGCCGCCGACGGGGAATCCGAGGGCGAACGAGAAACGGCTGGCTTGACCAATAGCTATATCGGCGGTCATCCGCGTGCGCTTGAGGGGAACCTGCCGGAAAGCCGGGGCGGGGTGGGGCTGGGCAAGGGCGGGGATCGTGAAGGATCGGGGCGCGCGACGGGCGGGGCGCGGGTGGGGCAGCCATCCTTGCCTGCCGGTTCACGGGGCATCCCTGCCCCGTGTTCCTGCGGCCGCCGGTCGTAAGTTCGCCGCGAGAAACGGGCGGCAGGATGCCGCCCGAACCGGCAGGCTGGAAGCCTGCCCCACAGCATCGCGGCCTCCACACTTCTGATCGTGCTTGCGGGATTGCGCCAACGCGTACGGATCGTTGCAAGCGACTGCGCCTCCGCCCTCGCACCCTTCCCCACCGCAGAATTTCCTTTGGTCCCGCCGCCCTTCCCCTTTAGCTTCGCGCCCATGTTCGAACCGATCACCGCCCAAATCGCCACCTGCGCCGAGAAGCTTACGCACCTGCGGAGGTTTCTTTGACGTCCCCAACGCGCAGAAGCGGTTGTTGGAACTGGACGCTCTGATGACCCAGGACAATTTCTGGACCAACCGCGAGCAGGCCCAGAAGTTCATCGACGAGTCCAACACCCTCCGCCGCCGCGTCGAGCCGCTGGGCGAGGCCGAGAAGAACCTCGACGATTTCCGCGTCATGCTCGAGCTCGGTGCGGACGAACCGCCCGCCGCCCAGGCCACGCTCGAAGCCGAGCTGCTCCGCGACCTCGGGAAGTTCACCAAGAATCTCGACGCGCTCGAGCTGCGGGTTCTCCTCAACGGCCCGCTCGACAAGAACAACTGCATTCTCTCGATCAATGCCGGCGCGGGCGGCACCGAGTCGTGCGACTGGGCCAGCATGTTGCTCCGCATGTATCAACGCTGGTGCGAAGCCCGCGGCTGGACGGTGGAAATCACCGACGCGCTCGAAGGCGAGTCCGCCGGTCTCAAGAGCGTCACGATGCTCGTCACCGGCGAGAACACCTACGGCTTTTGCAAAGCCGAGCGCGGCGTTCACCGGCTCGTGCGCATTTCGCCCTTCGACTCGAACAAGCGCCGGCACACCAGCTTTGCCAGTGTTGATGTCATCGCCGAGATCGCCGAGCAGTCGGCCGACATCACGATTCCTCCGGTCGAGTTGCAGGTGGACACTTATCGCGCCGGCGGCAAGGGCGGGCAGAACGTGAACAAAGTCGAGACCGCCGTCCGCATCACGCACTTGCCCACGGGTCTCGTGGCCGCGTCGCAGGGCCAGCGTTCTCAACATCAGAACCGCGCCGCCGCGATGACCCTCCTCATCTCGAAACTCTTCGCGCTCCGGCAAGACGAGCAGAAGGCCGAAATGGAGCGCTTCTACGGCGAGAAGGGCAGCGTCTCGTGGGGCAACCAGATTCGCAGCTATGTCTTCCAGCCGTATCGCCTCGTGAAGGACCTCCGCACCGGCTGCCAAACCAGCGACGTGCAGGCGGTGATGGATGGCGACCTCGACGCGTTCGTCCACGCCTGGCTGCGCGCCGGCGGGCCGATGAAGCGGATGCAGGGGGTGAAGGATGAGGACGAGTAGGAAGTACTCAGTGATTAGTAATTAGTGAGTGGTGCCCGGCCTGCTGCTTGACCAGAGCGGCCATCGGAGCGACAAACACGGCGTGAACACGGACACCGTCAGGAAACAAATCCCCGCGAACCTTCTCGGATATCCCCGTCGCCAAGATTTCGAAACCAACCCTTCTCGGAAAGGTGAAGTAATTTTCCTGTGAACATCCTCGACACCATCGTCGCCCAGAAACAACTCGAGGTCGCCCGGCTCCCCGCGCGCCTGCTCGCCGCGGGCGATCTGCGCGACGCTCTCCTCGAACGCGACGAACCCCGCGACTTCCTCGCCGCCCTCCGCCGCGGCGCGCCCGTCGCCCTCATCGCCGAGGTCAAGAAAGCCTCGCCCTCCGCCGGGATCATCCGCGCCGATTTCGATCCCGTGCGCATCGCCCGCGACTACGAGCGCGCCGGGGCCAGTTGCCTCTCGGTGCTCACCGACGAGAAGTTTTTCCAAGGCTCGCTCGATTACCTCCGCCAGATCCGCGCCGCTGTGAAACTCCCGCTGCTGCGCAAGGATTTCATCATCGACGAACGCCAGATCCTCGAGGCCATCGAGTGGGGTGCGGATGCCGTCCTCCTCATCGTTGCGATCCTCACCGACGAGCAGCTCCGCCACTTCCACACGCTCGCCCGCGCCGCCGGACTGGCCGCGCTGGTCGAGGTTCACGACGAGGCCGAACTCGACCGCGCCCTCGCCGCCGGGGCCGAACTCATCGGCGTCAACAACCGCAATCTAAAAGCCTTCACCGTCGATCTCGGCACCACCGAGCGCCTTGCCGCCCGGCTCGCCGAGCCGCTCCGCACCGGGGCGAAACTCCTCGTCGCCGAGAGCGGTATCCATACCGCCTCGGATGTCCAGCGCCTCGCCCACTGCGGCGCGCGCGCCATTCTCGTGGGCGAATCCCTGATGCGCCACGCCGACATTCCCGCCAAGGTCCGCGAACTCCTCGGCCCCGCACCGTAAACCAACCCCGCACGCCCGCTTATGCCCCAGCCCCTCCGATTGCTGCTGGTCGAGGACTCCGAGATCGACGCACTCCTCATGACCACTTGGCTCGCGCGCGGCGGCTTCCAGCTCCAGACCCGTCGCGTGCTCAAGGTCGATGATTTCGAGCGCGCCCTCGCCGAGGAAACCTGGGACGTCATCATCTCCGACTACAATCTCCCGAGCTTCGACGCGCTCTCCGCGCTGCGTCTCTATCAGGGCAAAAACCTCGACGTCCCCTTCATCATCGTCTCCGGCGGCATCGGCGAGGAAACGGCCGTCGCCGCCATGCGCGCCGGCGCGCACGATTACGTGATGAAGGACAACCTCCACCGGCTCGCCCCCGCCGTGGAACGCGAGCTCCGCGAAGCCGAAGTCCGCACCGCCCGCCGCCGCGCCGAACTCGCCCTGCGCGAAAGCGAGGAACGCTACCGCGCGCTCTGGGAGACCGCGACCGACGCCGTCTTGCTGCTCGACGAATCCGGCACCATCCGGTTCGCCAATCCCGCCGTCGCCCAGGTCTTCGGCCACACCCCTGAGCAAGCCGTCGGGCTGCCCTTCGCCGCCCTGTTCCCAGCCCGCCTCGCCGCCGAACACACCCAGACCATGACTGCCGCCGCGGCCAATATTTCCGGCCCGCAACGGCCCATTCTCGAAAGCGTCTGCGTGCGCCGCGACGGCCGCGAATTCCCGGTCGAACTGATGGTCAACCGCCTCCCCCTGCCCGGCCGCAACTGGCTCGTCGCCTTCGTCCGCGACGTGATGGAACTCAAGCGCGCCAAGGCGCAACTGCATGAGAACGAGGAGCAATTTCGCGTCGCCCGCGAGATTCAGCAGCGCCTCTTTCCCAAGGCCGCCCCGCAGCTCGCGAACATTGAAATCTCCGGCTTCTCCCTGCCCGCCGACGCGATCGGCGGCGACTATTTCGACTATATTCCCCTGCTCCGCGGCCGCTGGGGATTCGTCGTGGGCGATGTCACAGGCCACGGTCTCGGACCCTCGTTGCTCATGGCGGAGACCCGCGCCTGCCTCCGGGTGCTCGCGCAAACGCACGAGGCCGCGGGCGACATCCTCAGCCAAGCGAACCGCATGCTCTCCGGCGACGTCGGCGAAGAACGCTACGTCACCCTGCTTCTCGCCAGCATCGACCCCGTCGCGCGGACGCTGAATTTCGCCAACGCCGGCCATCCCGCGGCGGTCCTGTTCGACCGCGACGGCGTCGTCAAGGCCACGCTCAAACGCTCCGGCCCGCCCCTCGGTGTCCGATCCGGGTCCGAATACGCGACGTCACCCGAGCTGCCCCTCCACCCCGGCGACCTGCTGCTGCTCATGACCGACGGCATCGAGGAAGCCATGTCGCCGGCCGAGGAATTCTACGGCACCGAGCGCGCCTGCGACGTCGTGCGCGCACACCGCGAGCAACCGGCCGCCGCCATCGTCGCCGCCCTGGCCGCCGCCGTCGGCGACTTCTCCCGCACCACCGTCCAGCTCGACGACCTCACCGCCATCGTCGTGAAAGTGCTCTGAGTTTGGAAGCGGCAGTTGGAACTGGGAAACCACGGATAAACACCGATAAACACGGGAGGAAACGGGTTTCCGTTGCTTCCCTTCTTGGGTGAATCCCGAACCCGTGAAATCCCCGTTCCGATCCGTGTTAATCCGTGTCCATCCGTGGTTAAAATGCTTTTTCCGGTTGAACCGCCCGGAGCGCGGCCCAGTCCGCAAACACTGGTGAAGCCCGCTACCTCCCCGCGCCGCTACTCGAGAATCAGCAGGTCAATCTCCGCCATCTCCGGCAGCGTCACCGCGTCTTGATTCAACGCGAGCGGCCCGTGAACGAGCGAGCGCACGGACTTCAGCGCCGCGCCGCCCGCCAGCTCGACGCGAAGATTTTTCGCGACCTGCAATCCGCCTTTGCCGCTCGCGCCGGCATCGCGGCCATACGCCCAGTTGATGAGCGCCACCGAGCGGCGGCCGTCGCGTTCAAGCGCGATGGCCTCGACCAGCGGCTCGGACGGACGCGCGGGCTGGGCCACGCCGCGCGCCAATGCCGGCGCGGCGATGAGCGCACGCACGGCGGCGGGAAAATCTTCGCGCATCGAAAACTCCGCGCGCCGGACCTTCGCCGAATACGTCAGTCCCGACCAGCAGCCCACCACCGTCGCGTCGCCTTTGCCGAAGCGCTGGCGCGTGACGGCGGGCTTTTGATCGGCGAAACGCGCGATAACTTCGGCAGCTCTCGCATCGAGTGATTCGCGGCCGATGGCGGCCTGGATGTCGCCGCCTTGCCACGCGAACCGCGCGCCCGCCGGAGCGTTGGTCTCGGCGAGCGGCGTGAGGCCCGTCGCGCGGTAACCATCGACGCTGCCCCAGGTTTCGAGTTTGCGCGCACCCAGGCCGAGGACTTCCGCGAGCGCGGTCGCGGGCTGGTTGGCTTCGTCACGCGCGAGGCCGAACGCATCGGTCCAGAGCGAGCCGCCCGCGGCGACCCAGTCGCGCACCGCGCCCGCCGCGTCGCGACGCAGGTGCGTGCCGGGAACGTAGATGACCTTGTAGCGCGCGAGTTTTCCCTCCGCGAGTTGCGCCTCGCTCAGGATGTCCACGGGCACATGCGCGTGGGCGAGCGCGAGGTAAACCCACTTGGCATTCTCAAACGCCGCGCCCGCGAGGCCGTCCGCCCGGCCCCAAATCTCCGACGCGCGGGGCGAGACGAACGCCACTTCCGGCGCGGTGGCCAGCCGCGCGCCGTAGAGCCACTCCTCGCTGCGACCGAGGAACCGCGCCGCGCGTGCGACCCGTTCGAGCAGCTCGGGCGATTGCGAGAAACTGTCGCCTTTCGCGTAGTCGGGGCCGTAGGTGTACCACTCGATCACCCGCGTGCCGCGCGCGGCGACGGCGAGCATCCGCTGCGCGGGCGCGCCGCGATGCGGCTTCACGAGACAGCCCATCGGCATCGCGTGGCGCGCCGCGATGCCGCGCCCGAGATCGGCGAGATACGATTCCCACTGCCACACGCGCGCGTCGCGGTTCGAGGTCTCGAAGACAAACGCCGTGTTCGCGTGGTGATCGTAAAACTCGTGCCAGTCGAGGCTCGCGCCGCTCCAACTCGGCGTCGGCCCCTGCATCGCATAAAGCGGAATGCCTGCTTTCTGAAACTCCCGCGCCGGTCCGGGAAACACCTGCGCCGTGGCGTGGGTCATGAAACGAAACGTGTAGTAATAACGCAACGCGTCCGCGGCATTGTCCGGCATCGGCGGCGCGCTCGCGGCGCGGGTGGCCTTGCCCTTCGCGGCGGGCGCGGGCGCGGCGGCGGCGGGCTTGGGCAGGGACAGCGGCGGCGCAAGGTCGGCCGCGGGTTTGGGAGTCGTTGGTTTTTCCAACAGGCTCGCCACTTCATCGACCGCCTTCGCAGTCGCGGTCGGCGCGGCGGGCGGCGGCGCGGACCACATGTTGAAAGGCAGCACTGGTTCCCAGGAGGTTTTGCCGAAGTCTCCCGGCGTCAGTTTTTGCGCGCGCAGGTACTCGCGGAATCTCCCCACGCACCGCTCGCAGTGAACGACGTGCTCCTTGGCGAACACGCCGATCTCGTCCACCCACAACGCCCACGATTCGCGCGCGCCCACGGCCCGATGCTCGGTAATCGCGCGCTGCGTGGTCGCGGCCATGAGCGGCGGCAGCGCGGGATCGAAGGGGCAATGATCGCCCGGATCGGTCTTGCTCGATCCTTGATGCAGCCCCGCCAGCGGACTGCCGGAGCCGGGGCCGCCCCAATACACACGGCGGAAATCCGCGCCAAAACCCGCCGCGTCGGCAAGCTGGACCGAGCCGACGAGGCTGTTCACCCCGAGCATCCGCAGCGTGCGGCATTCGTCGGCGAGAATCTCCGGATTGCAATGGCGCACGCCGTAACCCGAGCCGCTGCCGCGCCCGCCGCCCATCGCGTCGCCGTAACCCGCGAGATGACCGATCAGCGCGAACTGCTTGGGCAACGGCGCGGGTTCGGGGAAAAGTTTTTCCAGCCGTTCCCGCCGCGCCCGCGCGTGGGCGGCGAGGCCGTTCAGTTGCGCGACAAACTCCGGTGTCACGCCCGCCGCCAGCGCGCTGCCGGGAAACGCGAAGCCCACGGACGACCCGCGCGGCGCGGCTTCGGTGAAGCGGTGGAACGTCTTGCCACCGTCGGCGAACTCGAACTCGACGGCGACATTCGTCAACGCCACCGCGGCCCGCGCGGGTTTGCCCTTCGCGCCGCCCGCCGCCGGCGCGACCTCGACCACGACGGTCGGAAACTCCCAGCCGCGCGTCCCGCCGATGAGGCCGGCCAGCGGCGTCCACACGGACCACTCGCCGAACGGAATGTCCAACTGCTGCGACGCGGCCATGAAACCGCCGCGCGTCACGGTGCCGCCCAAGCCCTCGCCCCCGCGCCGCCACCCGATGCGGACGACCGCCGGCTCGGGCGCGGCGCGCGTCACCCGCACGCGCAGCGCGAGCTTGGTGAGCGCGGCAGACGCCTTGCCGCGCGCGTCCGCCTTGTCGATTTGCTCTTGGGCGGTGACGGCGACGGAGCAGAGAATCAGCGCGAGGGTGAAAAGGAATTTCATGACAGCGTTCACCGACTGCGGGGGCGTCCCACGACTTCACCCCGGAGCGCGGCTGTGTGCGCAGCACCAGCCGCAGCACGTCCGCCCGCTCGAAGGTGGCGGGAATTCGCCCGCGACCCACTGCGCGCCCCACTCCTCTGCGCCTTTTCAATCTCTGCGGTGTTCTGATGCGCGCCCGGACGGCGGAAGGTCCGACCGAGCACCGCAGAGATGGGAAATGCGCAGAGAGAGGAGTGGTCCGCGCGCCGACGTGTGAGATCGAACGCGGGCGAGGCAATCGAGATGGTAGGGCGCGTCTGTCCTCAGCGCGCCGCTGGTGCGTACGGACGGCCCGCGGCGCGCTGAGGACAGACGCGCCCTACCCACACCCTCGAAAATGCCCACCGGCTCCGTTGGTCCAAAAAATTCGTTCGCCTTCGCCTCCACTGGCGGGCAGGTTTTCGCCGCATGAAACATCTTCCCAAGACGCCCCGCACTCCCACGGTGAACCGGCGTGATTTTGTCAAAGGCGGCTCGCTCGCCACCATGATGTCCCTGATGGGCGGGGTGGAACTCGTCGCCCAGGAAACCAAGAAAGACGCCGCGGCGGACAAGGCCGCCGGACCGCAGGTGAAGGTCGGCGTGATCGGTCTCGGCGCGCGCGGCCGCGAAGTCCTCGGCACGCTGGCGCTGCAGAAAGACGCTGCCGTCGCCGCCATCTGCGACACCTACGCGGCGGCGTTGCGCCGCGCATCCGAGGCGGCTCCGAAGGCCACGAAACATGCCGACTACAAGGAAATCCTGGCGAACAAAGAAATTCAGGCCGTGATCATCGCGACGCCCACGCACCAGCATCGGGAGATCGTGATCGAGGCGCTCAAGGCGGGTAAGCACGTCTATTGCGAAGCGCCGCTGGCGAACACCCTCGAGGACGCCAAGGCCATCGCGCTGGCGGCCAAGGCGGCGGTGAAGCAGGTGTTTCAAGCCGGCCTCCAGTTACGCTCGGACCCGCAACGACATTTTCTTTTGCAGTTCATCCGCTCCGGCGCGATGGGCAAAAATCTGATGGCGCGCACACAGTGGAACAAGAAGCTGAGCTGGCGCTTCACGTCGCCGAATCCCGAGCGCGAACGCGAGATCAACTGGCGGCTGCGCAAGGAGACGTCGCTCGGATTGGTCGGCGAACTCGGGCTGCACCAGATCGACGCGGCATTGTGGTTCCTCAACAGCAAGCCGAGCGCCGTGAACGGCTACGGCGCGGTAATGCACTGGGAGGACGGTCGCGAGGTGGCGGACACGATGCAGGCGATGTTCGAGTTTCCGAGCGGCCTCACGCTCACGCACGCGAGCACGCTGGCCAACTCGTTCGATTCGGATCACGAGGTTTATTTCGGCACCGACAGCGCGATCATGGTGCGCGGCAACAAGGCCTGGATGTTCAAGGAAGCCGACGCACCGCTGCTGGGCTGGGAGGTTTATGCGCGCAAGGACGAGTTCTACAAGGAGACCGGCATCGCGCTCGTGGCCAACGCCACCAAGCTCGTCGCGCAGGGCGACAAGCCGGTCGAGGACGCGCCGTTTTCCAACACGCCGCTCTCCTACGCGCTCGAGGCGTTCGTCGCGAACGTCAATGAAATCGGGGCCGCGGTGGAGGATTTCAACGCCACCTTCAACCCGAACGACACCAAGGCGCTCGTGAAATATCTGAGCGAAATCAAGCGCCAGCCCGCCGCCGGATTCAAGGAAGGCTACGAAGCCACGGTCATCGCGATCAAGGCCAGCGAAGCCGTGCAGAAGCAGCAGCGCGTGCTGATTCCCAAGGAACTGTTCGCCCTCGCGTGAACCGGTCTGCGAGGCGCCCTGCGAAATCCATTTCCAACGAAACCCCGATCCAACAGAAGAAGTCCCGCCCCGCCAACGTCACTACCGCCATGAAAACCGCCCGCTCCCCCCGCTCCTTCGCCGCCCTCACTCTCGCGTTCGTCTTCGCCGGCATCGGCGGGGTCCGCGCCCAAGCGTGGATCAAATACGAAGCCCAGCCCGGCAGCAAAGTCCGGATCAACGGCACCTCGACCATTCACGACTGGTCGGTCGAGAGCCAGATGATCGGCGGCGCGATGGAACTCGAGACCAGCACCGCGGCCGATCTCAAATCGATGAAAGTGAAGCCCAAGGTCGAGGTCGCCATCCCCGTGCGCTCGCTCAAGAGCGGCAAAAAGCCCATGGACACGGTGATGTACAACGCCATGAAGCAGACCGATCATCCGAAGATCGAGTATCATCTGACCCAGCTCACGCCCGCCGGCACGGGCACTGCTGCGGACTCTTACGTCTACACCGCCGTCGGCGCGCTCACCGTCTCGGGCGTAACGCGCACCAACTCGATGACCGTGAACATCAGCCGCATCGACAAGACGCAGTTGAAGGTGACGGGCACCACCAACCTGAAGATGACCGACTTCGGCATCAAACCGCCTGCGCCCGACCTCGCGCTGGGCCTCATTAAGACCGGCGACGACATCAAGATCACCTTCGAGTGGATCACCGCCCAGACCGAGACGGCGACGAAGACACCGTAAAGGGACGGGGACCGATGGCAGAAAAGTGGGGGCAGACAAATGGGGAAGCGAGGAAGTCTCGCATCTGCCGCGGCACGGATGCACTTCAGTTTATTGCACGCCTTCTGATTCCCATCCCCAGCCCAGCGGGCGAACGCCAATAGCCCGGCACTTTAGTGCTGGGCTATTTTAAGTCGGCGTTGTGCGGCTGATCCAACGCGCCCCGACCGTTGCAGAGGATGAAGATTTCCCCCAGCGGCACCGATCTGTGCCCCGCACTCCGTTCCCCATTATTCTGCGCCCCTATTTTTCGCCAGTTCCGTTTTCACCACCGCGCGCGGAGAAGCTGTGCGCTTCGGCGAGGCGGGCCTCGAGGCGGCGGACGCCGAGACTGAGTTCGATGATCGCACCGACGGCGGCGGGAGCGCTGATGCAGGAGCGGACGGCTTCGTATTTCCCGGCGGTGGCGACTTCGACATCGCCAGTGAGGCGGTCGTCGGTGGATTTCCACTCTAGCGCTATGTCCTTCCCTCAACCGGGAGCTACGCATCGACGTTTTGACAGCCAATCGTGTTATTTATGGTGGCAAGACCAACGTGAGTTAAGCGAAAGGGATGGCCCTAATGTCGTTATCTTTTACCTCCCATCTGTTACCAAAAATTTCTCCGGCAGCACCGGCACGAGCTATGGCCAGGCTTTCGCAGCGTGATCGCCAAGGAAGCCGTCATCGGCTGAACTTTTTTACAATCACGGAGCCGCTGGACCGGTTCGACGAGATTGCGGCGCAGGCAAGAAAGCCAATCCAGCGCACGAGACTGAAGGGATGGTAAAAGATGGGAAAGCTCGGCTGTTTTTCAGAGCTATGCACTGGCCTCAACCGACAGCTACGCATCGCCATTTTTGCAGCCAGTTGTGCTATTAGTCGTGGCCAGATCGAGGTGAGTTGGGGCAAGGGGATAGCCCTATTCCACTTTTCGAAATAGGAGCAATTCGGCGCGTTGGCGCTGCGTATCGGGTCGCCGTGCGCAAGCCCATCGCGCGCGGCTCGCCCGCGAGTTCCTCGCAGTCCACCACCATTGCGGCGGCTCCCCTAACCGACACTTACTGGCACCCGCCTGCCATTTCTCAACCACACACCGCCGGTTGGGTCTGCGGCACCAGCGTCAACGTGGGGCTGGGGGTGTCCTGCGAGGTGGACGCAAGGTGCGTGTGGGTGGCCCCGATTTTTTGGAGGCGGTGGTTGACGATCCGGTGCGCGAGTTCGGGGCGATTGCAGTCGCGGCTGAGGTGGCCGAGGTAAATGTGACGCAGGTCGGCGTGCATGATCTGCTCGGCGACATCCGCGGCGGCGTCGTTGGAGAGATGGCCGTGGCGGCTGAGGATGCGCTGCTTCACGCTCCACGGGCGCTTGGTGTCGTCCTGCAACAGTTTGAGATCGTGATTGGCTTCGAGGACGAGCGCGTGCGAGGAGCGGACGCGTTCGAGCACGAGCTTGGTGGCGTGCCCGAGGTCGGTCAGGAAGCCGATGTTTCCCGCCGAAGTATGCAGGAGAAAGCCCACAGGATCATACGCGTCATGCGGCACGGCAAAAGTGTCCACCGTGAGGTCGCCGACCTCGAAGGAAGCACCCGTGGTGAAGAGCCGGAAGTCCAGGCGCGTGGCGGACTGGGCCTGGATGACTTCCTGGGTGAGGCGGTTGCAGTAGATGGGAATCTGATGCTTGGCGCACAAAGCCGAGAGGCCCTGGATGTGGTCGCAGTGCTCGTGGGTGATGAGAATACCGGTGAGGGTTTCGGGCGTGCGGCTGAGCGTGGCGAGGCGCTGGCGAATCTGCCGTCCGCTGAAGCCGGCATCAATGAGGATGCGGGTGTCGTCCGCTTCGAGGTAGGCGCAATTGCCGGCGGATCCGCTGCCGAGGATGGTGAATTGGACGGGCACAAAACGACGGTAGAGAGCGGCGCGGGGTGGGGCAACGCTTTTCCCGAGTGGCCCCACCGGGACGCGCCTCCCGAGGGTGTTGGCAGGCAAAAGCGGACCCCATTACCACGCCGCCGAAGTGCCGGTGTGTCGCCGACCAGCCATCCCATCTCGCTCTGCCGCGAGAACCGGACCCGGTCGGAAGTCGCCCGCCATTTCCAGCAGGCGGCGGCGGGTGCAGCGGACGCGGCCAGGCCGCGGAGCAGGGCCGGATTCGCCGAGACGCCCCAGCAACGGCAAGCTGTCCGCCCAGTTTTCGGTTGAAGCTTGACGTTCCGTCCGGGCCTTCCTACCTTGCCGCCGCGAAAATCTTAGAAGCTGGTAGTCCAGCGCGGGGCAAGTCGGTGATATTTCAACCGACTTTTTTATTCCCCTGATGAGACGGACTAGCGCGACACTTATGATGAAGGACGAATTGCTGGCGGTACTGGAATATTGGGAGCGCGAAAAAGGCGTGCCCAAGGCCGTCCTCATTGCAGCGGTCGAGGAAGCGTTGGTCGCGGCCGCCAAAAAGTCGGTCGGCCCCGCCCGCGACCTGCGGGTATCCATTGACCCGAAAACGGGGATCGTCCGGGCGTTTGCCAAACTGGTGGTCGCCGAAAAGGTGCTCAGCAAACACGATCAGATCACCGTCGCCGACGCGCGGCGCATCCGGGCCGACGCGGAGATCGCCCAGGAAGTGGAGATCGAAGTCACCCCGACGGGCTTTGGGCGCATCGCCGCCCAGTATGCTAAGCAGGCCATTTTGATGCAGGTCAGGAAGTACGAGAAAGAACTCATTTTCAAGGAATTCCGCGACCGGGTCGGCGAGATCGTGTCGGGGATTGTCCGCCGGTTCGAACGGTCGGACGTCCGGATCGACTTGGGAAAATACGAGGCCGTGATGCCCAATCGCGAACGCGTGCCGACCGAGGAATACCAGATCGGCGACCGCGTCTCGTGCTATGTCAAAGCGGTGGATCAGTCAGGCGGCGGGCCGGAGATCATTCTCAGCCGCGCCGATGCGCAATTCGTCATCCGACTGTTCCGGCGCGAGGTTTCCGAAGTCAGCGATGGCACCGTCGAGATCAAGGCCATCGCCCGCGAGCCGGGGTTTCGCACCAAGCTGGCCGTCTATTCCCGCGACGAAAAGGTGGACCCGGTCGGCGCGTGTGTCGGGCTGCGCGGACAGCGGGTGAAGAACATCGTCCGCGAGCTGAACAACGAGAAAGTGGACATCATCCGGTGGGATCCCAACATCAAGGTGTACCTCACCAACGCCCTGGCCCCGGCCAAGCTGAAGTCGTTCGACGTAAATGAAGTCGGCCGCCGCGTGAAGGTGATCGTCAGCGAAGACCAGCTCTCGCTGGCCATTGGCAAGCGCGGCCAGAATGCGCGCCTGACCTCCCGGCTCACCGGCTGGCAGGTGGACATCGACGCCGAGCATGTGATCACGCTCGGGTTTGACGAGAAGGTGGCGGCGGCGGCCACCCGGTTCGCGACGATTTTGGCGATCAGTCCCGAGCACGCGATGGTGCTGGTGAAGTCGGGATTTCACACGCTGGAAGACCTCTTGCAGGCGGACGTGGCCGACCTGGAGAGCATCCCGCAATTAACTGGACACGCCGCATCGATCATGGATGCTGCCCGCGCTGTTGCTGCGCGAGGTACCGAAACCCCGGCCGAACCCCCAAAAGGTAAGTCAGATGAAACCTGACACAGACACCCTTCCGGGCTGATCCCATGAAAACCATGTGGCCGGCCAAGCACGGAAGAAATGCATTATGCCCGTTCGAATTTACGACATCGCTAAAAAGCTTGGTATTGAAAGCAAGGACGTCTTGGTCAAGGCCAAGGAACTGGGCATAACGGCCGCCAAAGTCCCCTCCAGCTCGCTCGACAAAATCACCGCCGAATTCCTCGAAGAAAGTTTGGCCGCCTTTGCCAAACCGCGCGAGTCCGCCGCCCCACCATCCTCCCCCGGCGAGTCCGCCCCGGTCGCCGCTCCCAAAGAGGAACCGCCGCCGCTCCCACCCCTGCCCGAACTGATCGTCATCACTGCGCCCGCACCAGTGCCGGTCGTACCGGAGGTGCCCGCGCCTCAACCGATCACCGCCGAACCGCTGCCGTCCGGTGTCGAGCCAGTCGCGACCACCGAGACCGCGCCCGCTCCGTCTCCCGTCCCCGTCGCCGGAGAAACCGGCCTCGCCACCCCGCCGCCCGCGGTCGCCGCACCAACTCCCGCTCCCGCGCCAGCATCCGCTCCCGTTCCGACGCCGCCCCCCGCGGCGGCTCCCAGTTCCAAACCGCCTGCTGCGGCGCTTGGCTCCCTCGTCGGCCGCGTCGATCTCAGTTCAATGGGCTACCGCAGCCCGCGCGCGGACGAACGCGCGGCAGCCAAGACTCCCCCGCCCCGCCCGGCCCCGCCGACGCGCCAAGGTCAGGCCCGACCCGGTCAGGACAACCGCGGTGGCGATAATCGCGGTGGCGATCAACGCCGCGGCGGCTACAATCAGCCGCAATCTTCCCGTCCCGCCCCCGAACCCGCCAAGCCCGCCGAACCCAAGTTCGTCCCGCTCACCACCGGCGAGATCATCACCATGAAGCCGCCCATCGCCATCCGCGATCTGGCCGAGCGGCTCAAACGAAAACCCTTCCAGCTCATCGCCGACCTGATGGAGTTGAACGTCTTCGCGACGGTCAACCACACCATCGACGAGGTCGTCGCGCAGAAGCTTTGCGCCAAACACGGGTTCCGCTTTGAAGTGGAGAAACGGGAACGCGGCCAGGGCATCGTTCACGCCCCGAAAAAAGCCAAGGCGAACGACGATTACGACACCGAGGACAAACCCGGCACCCTCAAGCCCCGCCCGCCCGTCGTCACCATCATGGGCCACGTCGATCACGGCAAAACCTCGCTGCTCGACGTCATCCGCAAAGCCAACGTCGCCGCGGGTGAAGCCGGCGGCATCACCCAGCACATCGGCGCCTACACGATTTCCTTCCCGCACCCGGAGCGGAAAAACGAACTCCAGCAGATCACCTTCCTCGACACGCCCGGCCACGCGGCCTTCAGCGCCATGCGCGCCCGCGGTGCCAACGTCACCGACATCGTCGTCCTCGTCGTCGCCGCCAACGACGGCGTCATGCCACAGACCATCGAGGCGCTCAAGCACGCCCAGGCCGCCAGCACTGAAATCCTCGTCGCCGTCAACAAGTGCGACCATCCCAACGCCAACCCGATGCGCGTGCGCCAGCAATTGCAGGAGCACGGTCTCACCTGTGAAGAATGGGGCGGCAAAACCCTCTTCGTCGATGTCTCCGCCATCACCAAGCTGGGAGTGGACAAGCTCCTCGAAGCCATCCTGCTCCAAGCCGAAGTCATGGAACTCAAGGCCAACCCCGACCGCATGGCCAAGGGCAACGTCATCGAGTCCGGCATGGAACCCGGCGGCCCCACCGCCACCGTCCTCGTCCGCAAGGGCACGCTCCGCACCGGCGACATCGTTTTGTGCGGCGAGTTTTACGGCAAAGTCCGCGCGCTCATCACCGAAGAAGGCAAGCGCCTGAAAGAAGCCGGCCCTTCCACCGCCGTGAAATTGCTCGGTCTTAACGGCGTTCCCTTCGCCGGTGCCGACTTCGCCGTCGTCGAGTCCGACAAGGCCGCGCGCGATGTCGCCGAGCAACGCCTCTTCGCCCGCAAAGGCGAGGAAAACACCGACAGCACCGCCGGCCGCAAAGACCGCGTCACCCTCGAGGGTCTCTTCGCCGCGCTCACCGCCGAGCAGGCCAAAGTCCTGCGCGTCGTCATCAAAGGCGACACGCAAGGCTCCGTCGAAGCCATCGTCGAGGAACTCAAGAAAATCGATTCCACCAAGGTTTCCATCGACATCATCCTCCATGGCGTCGGCACCATCACCGAGAACGACATCAATCTCGCCGCCGCCTCCAAGGGCGTCGTCCTCGGTTTCCACACCCGCATCGACACCGGCGTGGCCGACAAAGCCAAGCATCAGGGCGTCCAGATCAAGCTCTACACCATCATCTACGAACTCGTGGACGAGGTGAAAGCAGGCATGGCCGGCCTGCTCGATCCCATCGAACGCGAAGTCGTCATCGGGTCCGCCGAAGTCCGCAAACTCTTCGCGCTCTCCAAGGGCGGCAATGTCGCCGGTTGCTCCGTCGCCTCCGGCCGCGTGCTCAAGGGCAAGGTCCGCGTCATGCGCCGCAAGAGCCTCATCTACGAGGGCAACACCCTCTCGCTCCGCCGCTTTCAGGACGAGGTCACCGAGGTTCGCGCCGGCATGGAATGCGGCATCCGCATCGATGGCTTCAACGACTTCCTCATCGGCGACCTGATCGAGTCCTACACCGTCGAACGCGTCGCCCAAAAGCTCTGACCCCTGCGGTTGCTGCCATGTCCTCCCTCCGTCTCCAGCGAGTCGGCGAGCTGCTCAAGCGTGCCATCGGCGAGATCATCCAGCGGGAAATCCCGGTGGGCGAAGCCGGCTTGATCACCGTCAACGAAGTCCAGCCCGCCACCGATTTGCGCAGCGCCAAGGTCTTCCTCGGCGTCATCGGCAGCCCCGAGCAACGCCGCCACGCCCCTGCCCTGTTGCACAAAATGCGGCCCCGCATCCAGTCGCTCGTCGCCCAAGCCGTCGTGTTGCGCTACACGCCCGTCCTCCATTTCGAATTGGACACCACCATCGAGCGCGGTAACCACATCCTGAAGCTGATCGAGGAAATCGAGAAAACCCTGCCCCCGGAACCCAAGCCCGCGCCCCCGGCATGAAGCCCGCCCCCAAAACCATTCAGCGCATTCTCGAAGGCATCGCGCAAAGCGAGACGATCTGCGTCGTCGGCCACATCCGCCCGGACGGCGACTGCATCGGCTCGCAGCTTGGCCTCACACTCGCGCTGCAAAACGCCGGCAAAAAAGTCACCTGCTGGAACCAAGACCCCGTCCCCGCGAAACTCCACTTTCTCGACCCCGACAAAATCGTCCAGCAACCCCGCGCCGGCAGCGCCTTCGACTGCGTGATCGCCACCGACTGCGCCAGCTTCGAGCGCCTCGGCTCCGTCGGCGAATTCATCAAGGACCGCAAACTCCTCATCAACATCGACCACCACGCCAGCAACACCCGCTACGGCGATTGCAACTGGATTTCCCCGCGCGAACCCTCCAGCGGCGAACTCATCCTCAAGCTCGCCAAGGCCGCCCGCTGGCCCATCACGCCGCCCATCGCCGACTGCCTCTTCACCGCCATCTCGACCGACACCGGCTCCTTCCAATACGCCAGCACCCGCCCCGCGACCTATCATGCCGCCGCCGAACTGGTGAAACGCGGTGCCGATCTCGCCAAGGTTTGCAACGAGGTTTACCAATCCTATCCCCTTTCCCGCGTCCGCCTCCTGCGCCACGTTTACAATCACTTTCACCTCCTCCACCAGAATCGCATCGCCTACTTCTGGTTGAAGAAAGCCGACTACGACCGCACCGGCGCGGCGCCCAGCGACAGCGAAGGTCTCATCGACCACATCCGCGACATCGAACCCGTGGTCGTCGCCTGCACCTTCGAGGAAGCCGAACCCGGCCTCACCCGCATCAGCCTCCGCTCGAAAAGCCAGAAGGTGAATGTCAACACCATCGCCACCCAGTTCGGCGGCGGCGGCCACCACGCCGCGGCCGGCGCGCGCACGCCCGGCTCCCCGCTCTCCGTCCAGCGCCGCGTCCTCAAAGCCATCAAGCAGGCCATCGACGCTGCGGGCGAATAGCTATGCCTCGTCCCGATTGCGAATGGCAGGCAGCGGGGGCGGGGAAAAGCTCAAAGCTCAAAGCTCAAAGCTCAAGGGAAGTACCAAGCCCCAAGCTTCAACCCTCGCCTGTGAGTCGCTTCCCACGGAGCGACCGGCCAAGCCGTAACGATGCAGTGAAGGCGACCGGAGCGCAGCCTTCAGGCCGCAGAAACGTCCACCCGCAGCGACCGTCCCAGACCACCCGAACCCGTCCCAGCGCTCCCCATTTCGTATCCGCGCACGGCCCCCCTGTAGCGCAGACTTCCCAGTCTGCTGTATCGCAGGTTTCCAAACCTGCGGGCGGTCCGACCACCCGCAACGCCTCGACTTGCCGAATACGCGCGAAACTCCGTGGCCCCTGCCGATTTGGAAATCGGCAATGCCGCAGCTTTGGAAACCTGCGCTACGCAGGCCGTGCGCGAATGCGCCCGATGAATCTTGGTCCTTGGCTCTTCCCTTGAGCTTTGAGCTTTAAGCTTTGAGCTTTTCCCCCTCCCCCATCTATGCACGCTTTCTCCTCCCTCGACGGTGCGCTCCTCATCGACAAACCCGCCGGCCCGACCTCGCACGATGTCGTTGACTACATCCGCGGCTACTTTGACCTCCAGAAAGTCGGCCACTGCGGCACCCTTGACCCCAACGCCACCGGCCTGCTGATCATGGTCCTCGGCCGCGCCACCAAGCTCTCCGAGAAACTCATGGCCGACGACAAAGTGTACGAAGGCTGCATCCGTTTCGGCATCGCCACCAACAGCTACGACGCCGCCGGCGAAGTCACCGCGACCCTTCCGGTTCCGCCCCTGTCCGTCGAAAAACTCGCGCCCGCGTGCGAACCCTTTCTCGGCGACATCCAGCAGATTCCCCCCATGGTTTCCGCGGTGAAACTCGGCGGCGTGCCCCTCTACAAACTCGCCCGCAAGGGCATCGAAGTGGAACGCAAACCCCGCCTCGTCCACATCTACAGCTTCAGCTTCCTCGCCTACGACGAGCCATTCGGCTGGTTCCGCGTCGCCTGCACCAAGGGCACCTACGTCCGCGCCATCGCCCACGAACTCGGCCAGAACCTCGGCTGCGGCGCGCACCTCCAGACCCTCCGCCGCACCGTCAGCGGCCGCTTCGATGTCGCCGACGCCATCCCGATGGAAGACCTCTGCAAGATGCCTTTCGCCGACGTGCAGAAACGCATCATCCCCTTCCTCACCCTCGCCGCCCAAGGCTGACGCGCCAGGTGCCGGTGACTTTCGGCAGAGGGATTTTTTAAACCACGGATGGACACGGATGGACACGGATAAAAACCGAACCATGAACATCGCCACCGCAAACCTCCCCTTCCCATCCGTGTCCCTCCGTGGTTAATAAAATTCCCACCCCGAGGATGAACCTCATCCGCCATCCACACGAACTCCCCGCCGCGCCGCGCCGCGTCTGCGTCGCCATCGGCACGTTTGATGGCGTCCACCTCGGCCACCAACAGGTCCTCCGGCAGGCGCTCATGAACGCCCGCCAGCACGGCGCGCTCGCCGTCGTCGTGACCTTCGACGCCCACCCCGCCACCGTCGTCGCCCCCGGACGCATCCCGCCGCTCCTCTACTCCCTGCCCCAGAAACTCCGCGCCATCGAATCCCTCGGCCTGGACGCCACCCTGCTCCTCCACTTCGACCGCGCCCTGAGCGAACAGCCCGCCGAGGACTTCATCCGCGCCCTCGTCCGCGACTGCGGCCACGTCCACAGCATCTGCGTCGGCGCGCACTTCACCTTCGGCCACCAACGCGGGGGTAATGTGGAACTCCTCCGCCGGCTTGGTGCCGAACTTAACTTCGCCGTTCACGACCTCGCCTCCGTCGCCCTCGACGGCGAGACCGTCAGCAGCACCCGTATCCGCGAAGCCATCCGCGCCGGCAACCTTGATGCCGCCAGCCAGATGCTCGGCCGCGCCTACGCCCTCGCCGGCACCGTCATTCCCGGCGATCAAGTCGGCCGGCGCCTCGGCTTCCCCACCGCCAACCTCGATACCCGCGGCCTCATCCTTCCCCCCAACGGAGTCTATGCCGTCCTGGCCCACACCCGGCAGACCACCCACTTCGCCGCCCTCAACATCGGCCTCCGCCCGACCCGCGCCCAGCCCACGCCCCAAGTCCACGTCGAAGCCCATCTTCTCGATTACACCGGCGACCTCTACGGCACCGAACTCGAACTGACCGTGGTGGAAAAACTCCGCGACGAAATCCACTTCCCCGACCTCCCCGCCCTCCGCGCCCAAATCGCCCGCGACATTGACCACGCCCGCGCCGTGCTGGCCTGAATTCCGGGGATGTGGCGGGGATTGTTTTTCAGCAGTGCCGGTTCGTGCCGGTCAGTGATTTCCGGTCCGGCAGCCTGAGCAACGGATGGATGTACGCTGACCGGCATCGGCTTGGCCTTTGACTGGGTAGGGCGCGCCTGTCCCCAGCGCGCCGCTATCCGTGCGGGCACGCAACCGGCGCGCTGAGGACAGACGCGCCCTACCAGAGCCGCCCCATCGGCAGGCAGTTGGCGACCGATGCCGACGCGGGGACCGCAAGCTCCGGTCATTCGAATCAGAACCGCGGAGAATCAGAGTGTTTAGGTGTTCAGGCGCATCGTGCTGGCATTTAGAACGCTCGTTTTAGCAGCAGGAGCAGTGGCTTTGACGTTTTAATCGACGGTTTTTGCCTCTGCCTGATGGGTGGTGACGTTTGGATCGCCAGCTTTGGCATCTGGGGTATCGATCCTGGTATCGGGAGGGCCAGTCTTGGCCTCAGGAGTAAAATCAATCGTAACTGGAGGAGTAGCTTTGGTATCGGGACGCTCAGGTGCAATGTCTGGACGGTCAACTTCTGTATTCCGGCAGGCACCTTCCCTATTACGGCGAGCAACTGCCGTATTCCGGCAGGCAACCTCCCTATTGCGGCGATCAACTTTCTTGTTCCGGCGTGCAACTTCCCTATTTCCGCGAGCAACTTTCGTATTCCGGCAGGCAACTTCCATATTGCGGCAGTCAACTTCCGTGTTCCGGCAGTCCACTTCCATATTCGGGCGGTCAGGTTTCCTACTTGGACGATCTGAATTTGTGTCTGGATCGTTAGTTCTGGCATAGGGAGCTATTGCTTTGGATTTGGTTTAGCTTCCCCAATGCCGATCTTGGTGCTCCTAAAGATGGAAGGGTGGCTTGAATGGTTCTGGGAACCACCCGGATGATCGGATCAATGGCTCGGCGGCAAACTATTGATGCTTCCCATGCGCTTTACGCTCGGCGAACGCTGAGCTTTCCCTCCCCAATCCCCATACCCGACCGCCCCGTTTACGCCGCCCCTTCCTGCACCAACGTATTCACCGCCGCCGCCAGCTCTTCCATCTTGTAAGGCTTCGCCACCACGCCCTTGAAGCCGTAGTGCCGATAGTTCGCCATCACCGCGTCGTTCGAGTACCCGCTCGACACAATCACCCGGGCCGTCGGGTCCAATTCCAGCAAGCGTTTGATCGCTTCCTTCCCCCCCATGCCGCCGGGAATGGTCAGGTCCATGATCACGGCGGCGAAGGGCTGCCCCGTCGCCTTCGCCTCGCCGTACATCCGCAGCGCCTCGGTCCCATCGGGTGCCGTCTCCACCTGATAGCCCAGTTGGCTCAGGCCCATCACGGCCAGCTCCCGGATCAGGGCCTCGTCGTCCATCACCAGCACCCGGCCTTTGCCGCGGGGCGCGACCAGTTTGGGCTGCAAGCTCTTCTCCACGGGTTTGTTGGAGGCCGGCAGATGAATGCGAAAGGTCGTGCCGCGCCCCAGCTCCGACTCGACCGTGAGCATCCCGTCGTGCTTCTTGATGATCGAGTACGATGTCGCCAAACCCAGCCCGCTGCCCTTCTGCTTGGTCGTGAAATAGGGATCAAAAATGTGCGGCAGATGCTCCGGCGCGATCCCGACGCCCCGGTCCGCCAGCGAAACCCGCAGATACGGTCCGGGCTTCAAGCCCTGCGCGTCGCCGGCCGCCAGCGTCACATTTTCCGCCACCACCCGGATCACCCCGCCGTCCGGCATCGCCTGCACGGCGTTGAGCACGAGGTTGTGAATCACCTGGCTCATCTGCCCTTCGTCCACCTCCGCCGTCCACAGGCCCGGCGCCAGGTCAAACTCACAGCGGACATTGGCCCCGCGCAGGGCGAAGGTGGCGGATTCCTTGATCAATTCTTTCAACGACGCCGTGTGCTTGAGCGGCGCGCCGCCCTTGGCAAACGTGAGCAACTGCTGGGTCAAATCCTTCGCCCGCAGCGACGCCCGTTCCGCCTCGCCCAGCCGCGGATACAACCGGTCGGTGGGGTCGCAATACATTTTGGCGAGCGACAGGTTGCCGAGAATCGCCGTGAGGATGTTGTTGAAGTCATGCGCGATCCCGCCCGCGAGAATGCCGAGCGACTCCAGTTTGTCGGCCCGCAGCGATTCCTCGAACATGTTCTTCTGCTCGGTGATGTCGCGGAACACGAGGATCGCGCCGAGGTCGCCGCCGTCGCGATCCAGAATCTTCGCGGCGCTGCTGGCGATCACCCGCTCGGTGCCGTCCTTGGCGATCAACACGGCGTAATGCGGCAGCTCGAAGATGTAGCCCGTGTCGAACAGCCGCTGGATGGGACCGAGGCAGCGTTCGCGCGTCTTGTGATCGACCACATGGAATATCTCCTGCAGCGGCCGGCCGTACGCCAGCGACAGCCGCCAGCCGGTTAGCTTCTCAGCCACGTTGTTGACCAGCGAAACCTTCCCGGCGACATCGAGCGTGATCACGCCATCGCCAATCGACCGCAATGTCACCGCCAGCCGCTCCTTTTCCGCCGCGAGGTCGGCCTCCGCGCGGCGATGCTCGGTGATGTCGAACATCGAGCCGAGCATCCGCACCGCCAGCCCCTGCCGGTCCTTCACGATGTAACCGCGGTCGATCACCTCCGCATACGAGCCGTCCCGGCGCTGAAACCGATACTCGTCCGCCCAGAATTCGCTCCCCGTCTGCACCGCCGTCTCGCGCCCGCTGGCGATCCGTTTCCGGTCCTTGGGATGCACCCGATCGAGCCACCAATCCACCTTCGCCTGCACCTGCTCGGGCGGATACCCGAACTTGTCCAGCATCGCGCCGTTCCACGTCATGATTCCGCCCGTGATGTCCCAGTCCCAGATCACATCGTTGGTCGCCTTCTCCACCAGGCGGTCCCGCTCGTGGCTCCGGCGCAGGTTCTCGTTCAGGTGCTCCGCCAGTTTCCGCGCCCGGTCCTGCGTCCACGCAATGCCGAACAACGAAAAGGAAACAATCAACCCGCCGACCAGCACCAGATAGCCGAGGTAATGCTGCGAATCCGCCTCGAACGCCGGGAGGCTCGACGCCCGAAAAATCCACCGCCGCCCGAAGATTCCCAGCGAATGCTCCACCTGCATGCGGGGATGCGGCGGCACCGCGACGTCCTTCTCGCCCCCCACGCGAAAGAGCAGACTGCGCGACCGGCCGCCATCGCTGTCGAAAACTTCCAGCGCCACATCCCCCGGCACCCCGGAATCGCCCAGCCCGCGCATGAATGCCGGCAGTTGCACCAACGCCACGACAAAGCCATCCAGCCCCTCGCGCCGCCGGGCCGACGTCGGCTCCACGCCGCCGGACTGGTAGGCCGGCAGGTACACGATCAAGCCCTCCGCGCCCCGGTCCGGCAGCAACGGATACAACTCCACCTTCCCCGTCGCCACCGCCTGGCCCGTGTCGCGCGCGCGATCCATCGCCAGCCGGTGTTCCTCCGCAAACCCCACGTCCGTGCCCAGCACGCCATGCTGGATCGCGTCATACGGCTCGAACTGCACCACGGGGAAATATTCCGCGCGATTGTCCTCCCCCACGATGGCGTAACCCGCCAGGCCCTGCATCCGCATCCAGGCCTCGTGCGCCTCGCGCTCCGCCGCCGGCACCCGCTGCGCGTAGGCCAGCCGCCGCACGGCAGGAAAGCGCTGCGCCAGATTCAGGCTCGTGAAATACTGATTCCACTGGGCGCGGGTGATGTTCGTGCGCGACGAAACAAAACCGCGCACGCCATTCAACAGGTCGGTGTGATGCGTCGCCGCCGCCGCCACCACCTTCGCCCGCTCCTCCACCGCCCGGTCGAACCGCAATCGATCCCGCTCCAGAGCGATCTCGCGAACCAAGTAATACGCCGTCACCGTCGGCACCAACGAGAGCAGCAGGACGAGATACGCCGCGCCAAAGCGGCTCTTCGTCCGGGCCAGTGTTTGATACCACGCGCTCATTCTTCGCGCGTACGCTAACCCGCCGCCTGCCCCGTGCCAAAGCCATTTCCCGTCCTCCCGCAAAACCGCTGCGTCCCGCGATCGGTGGCAGACCGGAGGGCGGCGGAAGCTCCAAGAATAAAGCTCAAAGCTCAAGGGAAGCGCCGAGTTCAAAATTCCAAACAGCCCAGAACACCACCGCGATCCCACCCTGCTTCACCCAGTCCTTGCCCCTTGGCTCTCGGCTATTGGCGCTCGGCTCTTGGCTCTTGGCGCTTGTCCCTTCCTTTGAGCTTTGAGCTTTATTCTTGGAGCTTTCCCCCCGCCCGGCTTTTTCTGAACGCATTTGCTAGTCGAGTTGTCTTTCCCTCCGTTACGATCAAACCCACATGAGCAACGGCATCAAAGCAATCAACGACGAAGTCCAGCGCGCCTCCGCCTTCGTTCGTCCCCTCTTCAACGAAATCGGCAAGGTCATCATCGGCCAGACCTACCTCGTCGAGCGCCTCGTCGTCGGCCTCCTGGCCAACGGCCACGTCCTCCTCGAAGGCGTCCCCGGCCTCGCCAAAACCCTTTCCGTCAAATCCCTCGCCACCGCCCTGCGCGTCAAATTCTCCCGCCTCCAGTTCACCCCCGACATGCTCCCCGCCGACGTCATCGGCACCCAGATTTACAACCCGCAATCCGGCGGCTTCACCACTCGCAAAGGCCCCATCTTCTCCAACCTCGTCCTCGCCGACGAAATCAACCGCGCCCCCGCCAAAGTCCAGAGCGCCCTCCTCGAGGCCATGCAGGAAAAACAAGTCACCATCGGCGACCAGACCTTCAAACTCGAAGAACCCTTCCTCGTCCTCGCCACCCAAAACCCCATCGAACAAGAAGGCACCTACCCCCTCCCCGAAGCCCAGGTGGACCGCTTCATGTTGAAGCTCAAAATCGGCTACCCCACCCAGGCCGAGGAACGCCAGATTCTCGACCTCATGGCCCGCACCTCCAACGTCCCCACCACCAGCGCCGTCGTCGAAGCCCGAGACATCCTCGCCGCCCGCCAAGTCATCAACGACATCTACATCGACGACAAGGTCAAAGACTACATCGTGGACATCGTCTGCTGCACCCGCGAACCCGACCGCTACAAAATCAAAATCAAGGACTACATCCAACTCGGTGCTTCCCCCCGCGCCACCATCGCCCTGGCCCTCGCCGGCAAAGCCTACGCCTTCCTCCAAGGCCGCGGCTACGTCACCCCGCAGGACATCAAAACCATCGGCATGGACGTCCTCCGCCACCGCGTCGCCATCACCTACGAAGCCGAAGCCGAAGAAAAAACCAGCGAGACCGTCATCCAGAAAATCTTCAACGAACTGCCGGTGCCGTGAGCGGACACTCCCATGTCCAACAAAGTTCTCTCTCTTTCAGGAAAACAAGGGCTCGGGGTCTCCTTTTACCCTCCAAAATGGGGTGAGGTTGACCGCTTCTCTCACTTCTATTCCACGACATATAAATTGGGTGAGCGTTTGGCCGGCATCCTACGAGGCGTGGCGGGGCACTTTCACAAAGCCATAATTTTAGAAGAATTAGCGCGATCAATTGCCCCTGATTTGAGAAAAGACAGAGAAGAGTTGAGCGCAAAAGGTTACTCTGGAAATAAAAACGGAGCGCGACTTGCTACCGTAATCGAGACCATTTTTTCCGAATTATACTCAAGCGTTGATTGCGCCCGTCAAATTGTTGGTGGAATCTATCACGGATACCAAGGCATTCCTGATTCAACTCGCAAGTGCTTCCAAAATGCTGCCGAAGGAAAGTTAGATCCCAAATTACCCGAGCCAATCCGCGATGCCTTTGCAAAGGCAAGTTGGTTTCATAAGCTGCGAAAGCTCCGTGACGCAGTGACCCATTCCGACGTGGGTTCGTGTTATCTGGATGAGAGTTCTGGAAAAACGCGATACATAAACTCCGCAATCAAGGAGGACGATAACAAGTGTTTGATCATTGAAGATGTCTTCGAGCGAATTGAGTCCTTCAAAAAAGACGTTAATTCATTTGAGGGTAAGGTTTTTCGGGTGTTAAACCAAACACTCAAGGATGACGAAACGTTTCAAATCTGCGGATTTTTTAACGGTAGAGTTTATTCCAGATTTGTTCGCCCGTCTGAGGCGATTGATTTTAATTCGGGTAGATGTGACGCGTTAAGTTGGTTTGAAAAGGAAGGTAATCCTCGTTGCCCCTGCACTGACAATTGCGGCGCCTACAAGAAAGCAAACGAGGTTCAGGCTGCATGATCCCCCACGAGATCCTCAAAAAAATCCGCCAGATCGAGATCCGCACCAACCGCCTCGTCTCCGAGACGCTCGCGGGCCAGTACCACAGCGTGTTCAAGGGCCAGGGCATGAATTTCGACGAGGTTCGCGAATACCAGCCCGGCGACGACGTGCGCGCCATCGACTGGAATGTCACCGCGCGGATGAACCATCCCTTCATCAAAAAGTTCGTCGAGGAACGCGAACTCACCGTGATGCTCCTCGTGGACCTCAGCGGCTCCGGCGCGTTCGGCTCCGGCACCCAGTCCAAGCGCGAACTCGCCGCCGAGATCGCCTCCGTCCTCGCCTTCTCCGCCATTCGCAACAACGACAAAGTCGGCCTCATCCTCTTCACCAGCACCATCGAGAAATACATCCCGCCCCGCAAAGGCCGCCGCCACGTCCTGCGCGTCATCCGCGAAATCCTCTTCTTCGAGCCGCAGCACCACACCACCGACATCAACCAAGCCCTCGAATTCCTCAGCCGCGTCACCGCCCACCGCGCCGTCGTCGTCGTCCTCTCCGACTTCCTCCTCCGCCACGGCACCAACGCCGACCCCGACACCATGGAAGGTCTCACCCTCCCCGCCCTCCGTCAGGCCAATCGCCGCCACGATGTCGTCGCCGTCATGATTGCCGACCGCTACGAACGCGAACTCCCGCCCCTCGGCTGGCTCGTCCTCCAGGACGCCGAGACCGGCGACGTCGTCGAAGTCAATACCTCCAGCGAACGCAACCGCGCCCTCTTCCAATCCCGCCAGACCGAATCCCAAACCGAAGTCCAGCGCCTCCTCCGCAACGCCAGCGTGGACTCCATCCAAGTCCTCACCGACCAACCCTACGCCGCCGCCCTCGGCCGCTTCTTTGAAACGCGCGAAAAACGCCGCCGCCACGGATGATCACCCCACCCCCATCCATCACCTCGCTCCTCGCCGCCCGCACTGCCCGTGCGTTCGGAACCCGATTTGGACCACAGAGACACGATGAACACAGAGAAAAACAACCGAACCAAAACCTCTGTGTTCATCGTGTCTCTGTGGTCAATTTCCCCAGTCCCCCCATTCCCTTTTTGCGCCTCTTTGCGTTCCTTGCGGCCATCCCCTTCCCCGCCCTCGCGCTCACCAACTCCTCCGCCCTCGTCGTCCCTGCGCCCGCGCCCGTCAACCCCAACGCCCCGGCGCTCACCGACGACATCCGCAAGCTCAAACCCCCCGTCGAAATCGCCGACCCTTGGTTCTACGTCTGGCTCACCCTCGCCATTCTCGCCGCCGCCGCCCTCGCCTATCTCGGCTGGCGCTGGTGGCAACGCCGCCAAGCCGCCGCCGCGATCATCCCACCCGTCCCGCCCCAAGACCGCGCCCGCACCCGCCTCCAGCAAGCCCTCGACCTCCTCGACCAACCCAAGCCCTTCTGCATCGCCGTTTCCGACGCCCTCCGCCAATACCTTGAGGAACACTTCAACTTCCGCGCCCCCGAACGCACCACCGAAGAATTCGTCGCCGAACTGCGCGCCACGTCCCTGCTAATCCCCGAACAGAAAAAGCTTCTCGGCGAATTCCTCAACCACTGCGACCTCGTGAAATTCGCCCGTTACGAACCCGGCCGCCCCGAGCTGATGGACCTCCACCGCGCCGCCCTGCGCCTCATTCAGGAAACCGAAACCCTCGCCCCCATCGAGCCACCTCCCGTGATCCCGCCCGCGCCATCCGCGCCCCCACCACTTTCCACGCCGCCGCCAACGGTCCCGCCGACGATCCCGCCGCCGCCATCGCAGTCCGCACCTCCGCCCATCGCCCCGCCTGCGCAGCCATGATCCCCCACTTCCACAACCCCTGGGTCCTCCTGCTGCTCCTGCTCCTCCCGCTCTTCGCGTGGCTGCGCGGACGCCGCGGGCCCCAGCCCGCGTTCCTCTACTCCTCCGTCCACCTCGTCCAGCCCATCCACCGCACCCCGCGCACCCGCGTCGGTAGTTGGCAACTCGCCCTCCGCTGGCTCGCCCTCGCCCTCCTCCTCGTCGCCCTCGCCCGCCCGCAACTCCCCCAGGGCGAGGCCAAAATCAGCGCCAGCGGCATCGACATCGTCGTCGCCATCGACCTCTCCGACAGCATGGCCGCCGAGGATTTCAAACGGAACGGCCAGCCCGTGGACCGCGTCACCGTCGCGCTGGAAGTGCTCACGAAATTCATCGAAAACCGCCCCGCCGACCGCATCGGCCTCGTCGCCTTTTCCGGCCGGGCCTACATCATCTCACCGCCGACGCTCGACCACAATTTCCTCCTGCGAAATCTCCATCGCCTCACCATCGACACCGTTCCCGAGGAAGGCACCGCCATCGGCTCCGCCATCTCCGCCAGCCTCAACCGCCTGCGCGACCTCAAGTCCAAAAGCAAAATCATCATCCTCATGACCGACGGCCAGAACAACTCCGGCAAAATCCCGCCCGCCACCGCCGCCGAAGCCGCCGAAGCCCTCGGCATCAAGATCTACGCCGTCGGCGTCGGCACCCGCGGCGTCGCCCAGCTCCCCCGCAAAGACGCCTTTGGTCGCAAAATCTACGTGCCGATGAATGTCGATATCGATGACGACGCCCTCACCAAGATCGCCGAACGCACCGGCGGCAAATACTTCCGTGCCGACAGCACCGACACCCTCCACCGCATCTACGGCGAAATCGACCGCCTCGAAAAAACCACCGTCGAAGTGAAAAAATTCCAGCGCTACCAGGAAATCTTCCGCTGGTTCGTCGCCGCCGGCCTCGCCGTGCTGTTGCTCGAAATCCTCCTCACCCATACACTCTGGCGCAAATTGCCATGAACCACTTGGTGAACTTAAACCAAACTCGGAAGCGGAACTGGGTGGCACCGGCGACCCGCCCGTGCCGTCCTGCCGCTGCGCTCAATCGTCCGCCTTCGCGCATCCCCTTGGAGGATTGTCCCTTCCCTTGAGCTTTGAGCTTTAACCTTTGAGCTTTCCCCCAACATGACCTTCGCCCACCCCCGCACCCTCTGGCTCCTCGCGCTCCTCGTCCCCGCGCTTATCTTCTTCCTCGTCTGGTCCTGGCGACGCAAGCAGGCCCTCATCGCCCGCTTCATCCACTCGCGCCTCGTCGAGGGACTCCTCATCGGCGTCTCCCCCGCCCGCCAGAAGTTCCGCCTCACCCTCCTCGTCCTCTCCGTGATTCTGCTCATCCTCACCCTCGCCCGGCCGCAGTGGGGCTTCCGCTGGGAAGAAGCCAAACAGCGCGGCCTCGACATTCTCGTCGCCATCGACACCTCGCGCAGCATGCTCGCCGAGGACCTCAAACCCAACCGCCTCGAACGCGCCAAACTCGCCGCCCTCGACCTCCTCCAACTCTCCAAGAGCGACCGCCTCGGCCTCGTCGCCTTCGCCGGCACCGCCTTCCTCCAATGCCCGCTCACCCTCGACGAGGACGCTTTCAGCCAGAGCGTCAACGCCCTGCAAATCGGCATCATCCCCCAGGGCGGCACCGCCCTCGGCGAGACGATCGACACCTGCCTGAAAGCCTTCAAAGAAGAAGGCGACAACCACAAAGTCATCGTCCTCATCACCGACGGCGAAGACCACGAAGAAGGCGCCCTCGACGCCGCCAAACGCGCGCAAAAAGACGGCGTCCGCATCTTCACCCTCGGCATCGGCAGCACCGACGGCGAGCTGCTCCGCACCACCGGCGCCAATCAAAAACCCGAATTCATCCGCGACTCCGCCGGCAACATCGTCAAGTCCCGCCTCAACGAACGACTCCTCCAGCAAATCGCCGGCGCCGCCGACGGCTTCTACCTGTCCCTGCAAAACACCAAGACCATCCAGATGCTCTACGACCGCGGCCTCGCCCCCCTGCCCCGCAAGGAAATCACCGACAAACTCGTCCGCCGCAGCCACGACCGCTTTCAAATCCCCCTCCTCCTCGCCCTCCTCTGCCTCGTCCTTGAAATCTTTTTCCCCGAGCGCCAAACCAACGCCACCCGCGCCCCCGCGCCCGCCAGCAACAGCGCGAGCGCCACCGTCGGCGGACCGTCCACCGCGATACGCGCAGCGGTAGCCCTGCTGCTCTGCCTCTTCGTGCCCGCCAGCCTCCTCGCCTCCCCCGCCAGCGCCCGCCGCGAGTACGAAAATGGCCGCTACACCGAAGCCCAAAAGGAATATCAGCGCCTCCTCGAGAAAAAGCCCGACGACGACCGCCTCCAGTACAACGCCGGCGCCGCCGCCTATTGCGCCGAAGATTACGAGACCGCCGCCAAACATTTCAGCACCGCCAAAACCTCCCGCGACCTCCAGCTTCAGCAACGCGCCTTCTACAACCTCGCCAACACCCTCTTCCGCCGCGGCGAAAACAGCACCGAACCCGACGAGAAAACCACCGCTTGGGACGACGCCATCAAAAACTACGAAGGCGCGCTCAAGCTCAATCCGCAGGACAAGGACGCCGAATTCAACCGCGACCTCGTGAAACAGCGCCTCGAAGAACTCAAGAAACAGCAGCAGGAAAAACAAAAGCAGGACCAACAGAAAGACGGCAAAGACCCGAAAGACCAAAACGACCAGGGCAAACCCGACGACAAAAAAGACGGCCAGAACCAAGACAAACCGGATTCCTCCAAACCCGACCAGCAGAAACCCGGCGACGACAAATCGAAGGACCAGAAACCCGGCAAGGACGACAAGCAGGACCAGGACAAAGGCAAACCCGACGACCAGAAACAACCCGACAAACCCGAAGGCAAAAAACCCGACCAAGACCAGGCCGGCAAAAACCAATCCCCGCAAAAACCCGGCGACAAAGGCGATCCCGCCAACGCCAAGCAGGGCGGCTCGCAACAAGCCATGCTCATGAATCCCGAACAGGCCAAGCAACTCCTCGACTCCCAAAAAGCCGAAGAAAAAGCCCTCATCTTCCAACCCGCGACCGCCAAGCCCAAGTCGTCCAACCGCCTCCTCAAAGACTGGTGAACGCCCCTCTGCCCGCAGCCCTTTCCTGTCCCGCAGGCGTCCTCGCCGGCGAGTTCCAGCGGCAACTCGCCGCCCGGACCTCCGGCATCGACGCACGCGCCGCAAACTTGCCAACGAAATTTTCCCGTCCCCATTCCTTTGCCGCCATTCCTTTGCCAACTCCGGTCCCCGAAACCGTCCGCGTCGATCGTCGTGCCGCCTTCCCCCTCGCGCTCCTCACCTCCCTGCTGCTCCTCGTTCTCGCCCTTGCCCCCACGGCCTCCGCCGTCACCGTGAGCGCCACGCTCGAAGCCGAAACCCTTCGCCTTGGCGAAGCCACCACCCTCAACGTCACCAGCAACGGCGGCCGCCCTCGCGCCCTGCCCCGCATCACCGCGGTTCCCGGCCTCCAGTTCGGCTACGCCGGCGAGAGCCTCCAGACCACGATCATCAACGGTCAGGTTTCCCAGTCCTACACCTACGCCTTCCAGGTGCAGGCGCAGAAGGAAGGTCGCTACATCATCCCCCCCATCCAGATCGATATCGGCGGCCAGAGCGTCCCCACCGGCCCGCTCACCCTCACCGTCCTCGCCGCCAACAGCCGCGCGCCCGAGGCCAATTCCCTCGCCAAATTCGCCTTCCTCCGCCTCGTCGTTCCGAAAACCAACCTCTTCGTCGGCGAAGTCTTCCCCATTGAAATCAAGCTCTTCGTCCAGTCCGCCCAAAACCTGCAAATCCCGCAGGCCATCGGCGACGGCTTCCGCTTCACCCTCCTGCGCCCCACCTCCGCCCAAACCCGCGAGCAGCACGGCAACGCCATCTACAACGTCGTCACCTTCCGCACCGGCGCCATCGCCAGCCGCACGGGCATTGTTCCCCTCGCCTTTGAAACCGAACTCACCCTGATTCTCTATCAAGGGGCGGGCGGCATTTTTGGCGAACGCCGCCCGGTGAAAATTTCCACCGACGTCGTCGCGCTGAACGTCTCCCCGCTCCCCGCCGCCAACGTCCCCGCCTCCTTCAACGGCGCGGTCGGCAGTTTCAATCTCACCATGCAGGCCAGCCCCACCACCCTGGCCGTCGGCGACCCGCTCACCGTCCGCGTCCAGATCGCCGGCCGCGGCGAACTCGACGCCCTGCAACTCCCGCCCACCGCCGTCTGGCGCGAATTCAAGACCTATCCCCCCACCAGCAAAGTCGAACTCACCGACCCCGTCGGCCTCGCCGGCGTGAAAAATTTCGAGATCATCGCCCTCCCCGAAAACGCCGAGGTCAAGGAACTCGCCCCGCTCGAGTTCAGCTTCTTCGATCCCGAACTGCGCGCCTATCGCACGCTCTACACCGCCAAATTCCCCCTCACCGTCCGCCCCGCCGTCATCAGCGCCCAGCAGCCCACCATCGTCACCGTCACCACCAACCGGACCTCCGACGCCCCGCCGCCGCCCCCGCCCGCACAAGACATCGTCCACATCAAAACCCGCCCCGGCACCCTCGCCCTCGCGCGTCCGCCGCTCATCGAACAACCCCTCTTCCTCGCGCTTCAAGCCGTGCCGCTGCTCGCGTGGCTCACGCTCCTGATCCGCCGACGCCACGCCGAAAACCTCGCCAACAACCCGCGCCGCAAGCGCGCCCTCCAGACCGATGCCCTGATAAAATCCGGCCTCCGCGAGGCCCGCGCGCTCGCCGCGCAAAACGAAACCCAGAGATTTTTCGCCACCATTTTCCGGTTGTTGCAGGAGCAGATCGGCGAACGCCTCGACCTCCCCGGCACCGCCATCACCGAGGAAGTTATCGAAGCCCGCCTCCGCCCCCGCGGCGCATCCGACGACCTTCTGAAAACGCTCCACGAACTCTTCCGCGCCTGCAATCAGGCCCGCTACGCCCCGCAAGGCACCCGCGAAACGATGGCCGCCCTCCTGCCCCGCGTCGAAACCGCCCTCACCCACCTCCAGCAACTCCGCCCCGTCTGACCCGCCCATGGAACCCCGCCGCACTTTTCACGCATCGGAGCGCCGAGCATTTCTCGGCTCGAACCGTCCGCCTCCGACCGGGCCGAGCAATGCTCGGCGCTCCGCCTGACCCGCCCATGCAACCCCGCCGCACTTTTCACGCACCGGAGCGCCGAGCATCGCTCGGCGCGAACCGTCCGCCCGCGCCCAGGCCGAGCAATGCTTGGCGCTCCCGCTTCACTCCCGCCGCCGCTCAAGTCATCCCGGCGATGATCACTCCCCACCCGCTGCTCGCGCTTCTCCACACCCTCACCCTCCTACTCACGCTCTCTCACACATCCCTCTCCGCCGCGCCCGCGCCCACCGCACTTTCCAATTCATCCCTCGTCACCCCGACGTACCCGAGCGATCCGCTCTCTCCCGCCGCCCTGTTCGAGCACGCCAACAAACTCTACGAACAATCCCGCTACCTCGCCGCCACACAGACCTACCAACTCCTCCTGCAATCCGGCGCGGCCTCCGCCGAACTCCACTTCAACCTCGGCAACGCCCTTTTCAAAAACGGTCAGGTCGGCCAGTCCCTCTACCACTACCGCCTCGCCGAACGCCTCGCCCCGCGCGACCCCGACATCCGCGCCAACCTCCAGTTCGCCCGCAAAGTCGTGCGCGGAGGACTCCTCCCCGAAACCTCCTGGTGGCACCGCGCCCTTGCCACACTCACGCTCGACGAATGGACCGCCCTCGCCGCCGCGTTCCTCTGGCTCTGGCTCCTCGCCCTCGCCGCCGGCCAATGGAGCGCCGACCTCCGCCGTGCGTTTGCCGGCTACACCGCCGCCGCCGGCCTCGCCGCACTCCTCGCCGCCACGCTGCTCGGCGCGGCCTGGAACCACCACCGCCGCAGCCAGACCGCCATCGTCGTCGTCCCCGAAGCCGTCGTCCGCTACGGCCCGCTCGAGGAATCCCAGAGTGCCTTCACCCTGCGCGACGGCTTCGAACTGGACGTGCTGGATGAAAAAGATGGCTGGCTCCAAATCCTCGATGACACCCGCCGCGCCGGCTGGGTCCGCAAAGAACAAGTCCGCGTCCTCGCCCCCGCACCCCGGCGCGCGAGCGGCACGTAGAAAATCAGTGGTGAAGCCGCAATCCATGGAGCGCGGTTGTGTCCGCCGAGGACCTGCCGCAGCGGCCCTGAAACCTCGCAGGGGCCGTTGAAATCAGCGGCGTCTCCTGCACCCAACCCGCTGCGGCTGGGTCTCCGCGCACACACCCGCCCTCCGCGCAAAATCCTCACGGCGCGCGAAAATTTTCCGAGCGCATTGCTGCGCGGCGAAGCCGCAGCCACGGCGGAGCACGGCCGATCCCCAGTCGCAGCGGCACCATCGGAACTCTCCTTTGATTTTCCCCGCATCTCCGCGAATGAGTAGCCGCTGCGAGCGGGGACGCCCGGTTCCCGTCCCGGAGGGACGCCGGAGGAAATTAGCCGGGGGGCAAGTCCGCCCCAGCGGACGCCGCCCCCGGAACCCGAGCCACCTGGCTCCATGCCCCAGCGGGGCATCGAAGAAAAAGGCCTGCGGCGACGAGCGGTGGCGAAAAAACTGCGGGGAAAACGTCGCCAAGAACTTCTTCGATGCCCCGCTGGGGCATGGCACGTTTGGCCGCGCAAACCGGGGGGCCGCGCCCGCTGTGCGGGCTTGCCCCCGGCTAATTTCCTCCGGTGTCCCTCCGGGACGAAGCACAAAGCGTTGGCGACAGTTCTTTCGTCGTCGGACAGCGGCCACGGCAGCGCAAAACCCTCGCACCGCACTCCAAACCGCCCCCTCACTCATCCATCGCGCGCGAAATGCTCGACCGCGACTGCCGCCGCCCCCCGCGGAAGATGAGCACGATGAACCACCCGGCCACCGCCAGCAGCACGAGCCCGGCAAACAGAAAATGAACCGGCCGCGTGGTCGCCTCCGGCCGGATCAACGGCGGCACCGTCGCAAGTGTTTTGCCACCTGCATTCGTGACGCCGGCATTCCGCTTGGGCGCCTCGGGGATTCGTTCCGGCACCAGCGGTTTCCCCGGAGTCGCAACCGCCGGTGCAACGGCGGGTAGGCGCGCAGGAATCAGCGCGTTCGACGTGGCTGCGGGCGGCGGGTTTGGCGCCATCGCCGCCGGAGCACTCGGCGTCAACCGTGGGTTGGCGTTTTCGAGCGCAAACGACGGCGCGCTTTTCCGTGGAAAAATCGAGGTGGCGTTGGTCACGGTCCCGGTCGTCGCCGTCGCCAGCGGACTCAGGCGCGGCGGCACAATCGCCGAACCCGAATCCGCAGCAGGCAACGGCGGGAGTTGCGGTGGTGGCAACAACGCCGACTCCCCATTCGTGCGCGGCGCGGAAATGCGCAGCGCGGTCAGCGGGCTTTCGACCGCCTGCAATGGCGTGGGAAAAACCGGCGCTGCTGCGGCGATCCCGAGGGCACCGTTCGTGGCCGACGCGGCAAACGGCGGGGCTAAAATATCGGTGATTCGCTCGCGCACCAAAGTGGAGGGCGGGAGGACCGGCGGCAGCGGCGGCGCACCACCCGCCGTCGAGATGGCCGGCCGGACCACCGGTGCGGGCGGCGTGACGACCACACCCGCTGGCACGATTCTCCCTGACGCCGCCGCCGCGGAATTCCCAGCCGCCGCAACCGACGCTGCTTTCGAAACCAGCTCGGGCAGCACGATTTCCTCACGGCCCGCCGTCACCGCCGCATTCTCGATCTGCCGGTTCACGCAGCGCAGCGTGGTCACAAAGGGGAGCCGGGCTTTGCGCAGTTCCTCGCCGCGCCGGAGATACACCTTGTTGATTTCGACATCGAAGGGCGTGCCCACCATGGGCGACTCGCCATTGGAAATCAGCACGACCGTGAGCGGATCGGTCGCGCGCATGGCGATGAACATTTCCCGCAGCGCCAGATCCGCGCGCACCGGCTTGGTGAAACGCTGATTCTGGATGTAAACTCGCGCCTCGGTCGCGCGCTGGGCGGCCTGGTCGGGCTGCCACACCCGGTTGGGAAAATCGAATTGAAACGGCTCCTCGTTGAAATGCCACAGCGCAAACGAATCGCCGGGCCGCATCAGGCCGGAAACCCCCGACTCCACCAACCCCGCCACCGTCGCCGCGGTGCCGGACGAAATTCGCGCCATACCCTTGGACGACTCGACAAAGAACAGAAAGCGGCACGGCGGCGGGCCGGTAATGGGGGATTCCTGGGCCTGGCCCGCGCTGATCGCCAGCGTCGCGACGAGGAGAAAAAAGGTGGGCAGCGTTTTCATGATGCAATCAATGGGGGCGGTGAAACCGGTGGCGTTCGCGGCGATTCAAGTGTTCGAGATCGAGCTTCATTTCGCCCAGCATGGACTTGAGATCACCAATGAAGACGGCGCAGCCGGCGGTCATGCCGCCGAGACTGAGGATCGTGGAGCGCTCGGCATTGTCATCGGTCACCACCAGCACGTCGCCGAAATCCAGCAGCCGGTGCGTCGCGCGCTCGATCAGGTCGTCGGCCGTGCGGCCCGCCGGCGAGTAGAGGATTTCCATCTCGGGGCGCGACGGGATTTTGGGCGTGCCGGCCGGGGCGTTGGTGCCGTCGAACACCACCGTCATCGGCGTGCCGATGGCGTCCTGATACTGCGTGAGCCAGTGGACCAGCTCGTCGCGCGCCGCCGCCGAGTGCCGCGGCTGCCGCGGCGCCACCTCCGGCCACGCGTGCAACAGGCTGAAGCCATCGACCAGTATGCGTACCAAAGCCACGCGCGGACGCTACCCGCCGCGCGGTTCCTTGAGAATTTCATTTTTCGCCACCGCCCGCCCGGCATACGCTCCGCCGCCGCGAATGAAATCGCCGTTCCTGAAATTGTAATGCTCCACAGCCACCCAACGCCGGACGCGTCCGCGCACGGTCCTCGTAGCGCAGGTTTCCAAACCTGCTGTATCGCCGATTTCCAAATCGGCGGCGGTCGCGGGCTCGCGAACGCGTGCGAGCAGCCGCGGCGGTTTCGGTGGGCGGACAGCCCGCGGGTTTGGAAACCCGCGATACAGCAGACTTGGAAGTCTGCGCTACGCGGCGGCAACGCGCGGCTGCGCCTCCCAACAATCACCGCAGTCCCCGCCAGCGCCCGCCGGGTGGCGGATGTCCGCGTCCCTACGCTCCTCACATTATCCGCATGAAAATCAAAGACCGCGTCCCCGTCACCGTGCTCACCGGCTTCCTCGGGGCCGGCAAGACAACCCTGCTCAACCATCTTCTCAGCCAGCCCCACGGCTACAAATGCGCCATCATCATCAATGAATTCGGCGCGCTGAGCATCGACCACCAGCTCGTGGTCGGCGTGGATGAAGAGATCATCGAACTCAAAAACGGCTGCCTCTGCTGCCGCGTGCGCAGCGACCTGGTATCGAGCCTCACCAACCTGTTCAAGAAGCAGAAGCGCTTTGATTACGTGCTGATCGAGACCACCGGCCTCGCCGCCCCAAGCCCGATCGCGCACACGTTTTCGCTGCCCGACTTGAAACGGCAGTTGCGTCTCGACGGCATCGTCACGGTCGTGGACGCGCGGCATGTGGAGCAGGAACTCGCGGCCGCGCCCGAGGCCACGGCGCAGATCGCGTTCGCTGACGTGCTGTTGCTCAACAAGACCGACCTCCTCCCCGCGCCCGAACTCGATCGCCTCGAGGCGCGGCTACGCCGGATGAACCCGCTGGCCCGCATCCACCGCACCGAACGCTCGCGCATCGACGTGCGCCAACTGCTGAATCTGAAGGCGCGCGAAGTGACCGCGCCGCTCGTGTTTCCCACCGCGCCGCCCGCCGCGCACGTCCACGACGAACACTGCGGACACGATCATTCCCATGACCACGACCACGCGCACGAGCACGACGCCGACTGCCAGGATCCGACGCACGATCACGGGCACCACGACGCGCCGAAACCGATCCACGACGAAAGCGTGCGCTCGTTTGCCTTCACCGAGGAACGTCCGCTGGATCTCAAGAAAGCCGAGGCCTGGCTCAGCGAATTGCTCGGCAAAATGGGCGAAAACATCTATCGCTCCAAAGGCATCCTCTACATCAAGGGCGAACCCAAGCGCGTGGTGTTTCAAGGCGTGCAGATGATGTTCGAGGCCCAGCCCGACCGGCTGTGGAATATCGGCGAGCCGCGCCTCAACCAGCTCGTCTTCATCGGCAAGGACCTCGACGAGACGGCCATTCGACAGGGCTTTCTCGCGTGTCTGGCCGCGGGCTGATCGGCCGCAGCGCCGGCCGCACGCCGGACATTTTTTGCACGCATGAACCCGCCGCCCGATCCCGCCGCCGCCGCGCGCAACCCGGCTGCGAATGACGCCGCTGCGAGTGATGCCGCCGAGGTCGAGCAGCCCCTCCCGGCCCCGGCGGTGCAGCGGGCGATTCGTTGCCGGATGCTCTGCCTCCTGTGGGTTTTCCCGACCACCGGAGCCTCGGTGGTTCTCATCAACGACGCGCGCCGCTGGTTGCAACCCGCGGCGGCGGGCCGCGAATGGCCGGGCCTCGAAAGCTGGCTGGCCCTCGTGTTGGTGCTGGCGCACGTCGTCCTCGGCGTGCTCGCGTGGCGTTCGCGGCGCGACCATCCCGGCACCGGCGCGTCCCCGCCAGCGACGACGGATCCCTGCCTTCAGGATTCGAGATTCTAGGTTCCGGCTTTGCAACCCACACCGCCTCAGCAACAGTCGTCCCATGCCGCTTTACGAATACGAACTGTGCGACGGTGACTGCCGCGTCTGCGGGGGCAAATTCACGCTGCGGCGCCCCCTGGACGCCACGCCGTTGACGAAATGCCCTGCCTGCCGCAAGCCGGTGCGCAAACTGATTTCCACCTTCACGTCGCCGCAGATCACCAAGCCCCTCTCGATCTCCGACGCCAAAAAAGCCGGCTTCACCGTCCTCAAACGCGTGAACAAAGGGGAATACGAGAGGCAGTAGAGATCTCGACCGGAGTGCGGCCGTCCCGGCCGCAGCGAAGTCCGCTCGCACGAAGGCCCTCGGAAAAATCCTCACCTCACCCCGCTCCACCCCGCTGCGCCCGAGGACGGGCGCACCCCGACACGATCCCGGCCGCAGCAACATCCGAGCGCACCGCCAACTGCGGAAGACACCTCGAGGCAACCACGCAAACGTACCGGAGCTGTGTTCATCGCGCGCCGCTGGGAACTCCGCATTCGGCAAATTAAGGCGTGTGTTCGACAAGGGATGGCGAGTGCTATTTACGGCCTGCGGTTACAAAAACACGCAAATGCCGGAAACGACGATCAACCAACCAGCCCCGCCCGGGTTCGACGCGGTCCCGGTCTCGGGCAGCGCCGAGACTGCGCCGGCGGGCGCTGCCGCGGTCGATGGAGCGTTGACGGGTGCGCCGGATCTCACGGGGAACCGGCTGGTGTGTCTCTATGTGTCGTCGCGCGCGGGGGGGCTGGCCATTGATGCAAATCTAAATCCTGACGAGCGGTGCAATTTCAACTGCGCCTACTGCGATGTGGATCGATCACAGTTGTCGCGGGAGCCGGTGGTCGATGTGGCGCGGCTCGCGGCGGAGCTGCGGGCGATGCTCGCACTGGTGCATTCGGACCGGATGCAGGAACAGGCTGGTTTCCAAAATCTGCCGCTGGAATTGCGGCGGCTCCGACTGGTGGCGTTGTCCGGGGACGGCGAGCCGACGCTGTCGCCGGTGTTTTGCGAGGCGGTCGAGACCGTGGTGCATGTCCGCGCGCTCGGAGGTTGGCCGTTCTTCAAACTGGTGCTCCTGACCAACGCGTCGGCGCTGGATCAACCCCGCGTCCAGCGGGGACTCCGGCATTTCACGCGACAGGATGAAATCTGGGCCAAACTCGACGCGGGCACGCAGGCGTTTTTCGAGCGCATCAATCGCGCGCCCGACACGCTGGCGCATATTCTGCGCAACATCCTGCGGGTGGCGAAGGAGCGTCCGGTGGTCATCCAATCGCTCTTCGCCCGGATGCGCGGACAGAACCCGCCCGCCCACGAGGTGCTGGAGTACGTCGCGCGCCTGCAGGAGTTGCAAGCGGCGGGCGCGCAGATTTCCTCCGTCCAGATTTACTCGGCGAACCAAGCGACGCCGAACTCGGAATGCACGCATCTCTCGCTGGCCGCGCTCTCCGGCATCGCGCGACAGGTCCGGGAGGGGACCGGTTTGCAGGTCACGGTGCATTGAGCGCGGGTGCTGGGATTGGTGCGGCGCGGTGGAGATTTTGCGCACGCAGGTCTGGCCCAAAGCCAAGCGGCTGACGCTGGAAATACCACCTGTCGGCTCGTCATCCGACTTGAGAAGTTGATGGTAAAAAATAGGGGGTAAAAGATGGGAACCATCGGATGTCTTTATCTTTTACCCCCCATCTTTTACCAAAGCTCCTTCCATCCCCGCCATCAGGGGCAAACGCTGAACACTTCCTCCTCTTGGAAACAAAAAAGGCCGGTTGCCAGAGCGGCAACCGGCCGGAAGTCCTGCAAAAAAACGTCAGGTCAACACCGCGCCCTCGGCGGTGGCGGCCTTCTGTTTGAAGACCAGCTTGCCGTCCGCGACCGTGACTTCGATGGGGTCGTTTTCGTGGAGGCTGCCGCGGAGAATTTCCTCGGCGAGCGGGTCCTCGAGATAGCGTTCGACCGCGCGGCGCATCGGGCGGGCGCCGTAAACGGGGTCGTTGCCTTTTTCGACCAGAAAATCCTTGGACTTCGCGTCGAGCACGAGGGCGATCTTCCGGGCCTTGAGGCGCTGGGTGACCTTCTCGACTTCGAGCAGGAGGATTTGTTCCAGCTCGGGTTTGGCGAGGGAGTGGAACACGAGGATGTCGTCGAGGCGGTTGAGAAACTCGGGACGGAACGCCTTCTTGGCTTCGTCGAGAATCTTCTCGCGCATCCGTTCATAGCCGCCCTCGTCGCGGGAGGAGCCGAACCCGATGGTCGAGTTTTTGCGGATCGTCTCGGCGCCGACATTGGAGGTGAGCAGGATGACGGTGTTACGGAAGTCGATCACGCGGCCCATGCTGTCGGTCAGTTTCCCGTCCTCGAGAATCTGGAGCAGCATGTTCATCACGTCGGGATGGGCCTTTTCGATTTCGTCGAAGAGCACGACGGAATAGGGCTTGCGGCGCACCTGTTCGGTGAGCTGGCCGCCGTCCTCGAAGCCGACATAGCCGGGCGGCGAACCCACCAGGCGCGAGACGGTGAACTTTTCCATGTACTCGCTCATGTCGAGTTGGATGAGCGACTTGGAGTCGCCGAACATGGATTCGGCCAGCGTCTTGGCGAGCAGGGTTTTGCCGACGCCCGTCGGTCCGAGCAGGGCGAACGTGCCGATGGGGCGCTTGGGATCTTTCAAGTCCGCGCGCGAACGGCGCAGGGCCTTGCAGAGCGCGGTGACGGCGTCTTTCTGCCCGATGACCACGCGTTCCAATTCCGTTTCCATCGCGAGCAGGCGGTGGATTTCGTCTTTCTCCATGCGCTTGAGCGGAATGCCGGTCCACTTGGCGACAACCTGGAGAATCTCCTCCTCATCCACGGTCACGCGTTTTTCATCGCGCGAAGTTTTCCAGGCGGCGAGCACGGCTTCGAGCTTGTCCTTGGCCTGTTTCTCCAAGTCGCGCATCGCGGCCGCGCCCTCGAAATCCTGCTCACGGATCGAGCGCTCCTTGCGGGTTTTGATGTCCTCAATTTCCGCCTCGATGGTCTTCACGTCCGGCGGGCGGGTCATGGCGTTGATCCGCGCGCGGGCACCGGCTTCGTCCAACACGTCGATGGCCTTGTCGGGCAGGAAACGGTTGGTGATGTAGCGGTCGGAAAGGCGCACGGCGGAATCGACCGCCTTGTCGGTGAACTCGGCCTTGTGGTGGTCTTCGTATTTGGAGCGCAGACCTTTCAAAATCTGGATCGCCTCTTCAATGGTCGGTGCCTCGACTTTGACCGTCTGGAAACGGCGCTCAAGGGCGGCGTCCTTCTCGATGTATTTGCGGTACTCGTTGAGCGTGGTGGCGCCGATGCACTGCATTTCGCCGCGGCTGAGCGCGGGCTTGATGATGTTCGAGGCGTCCATGGTGCCCTCGGCCGAACCGGCGCCGACGATGGTGTGCAGCTCGTCGATGAAGAGGAGGATGTTCTTGGCGCGGCGGATTTCGTCCATCACGGCCTTGATGCGTTCCTCGAACTGGCCGCGATACTTGGTGCCGGCGACCATCAGCGCGAGGTCGAGCGTGATGACGCGTTTTTCGCGGAGAATCTCGGGGACGTTGCCGCGGGCGATTTCCTGCGCGAGACCTTCCACGATGGCGGTCTTGCCCACGCCCGCTTCGCCAAGCAGCACCGGGTTGTTCTTGGTGCGGCGGCAGAGGATTTGGATCACACGCTCGATTTCGTTTTTGCGGCCGATGACGGGATCCATCTCGCCTTTACGCGCGATCTCGGTGAGGTCGCGGCCGAAAGCCTTAAGCGCGGGCGTCTTGGTCTCGCCCTTTTTGTCGGCGGGCTTGTCGCCGGACTCGCCGGCGGGCTGCTCTTCCTGGCTGTTAAAATTCGGATCGAGTTCCTTCAGGATTTCCTGCCGGGCCTGCTCGATGTCCACGTCGAGATTCTTGAGCACGCGCGCCGCGACACCTTCGCCCTCGCGCAAGAGCCCGAGGAGAATGTGCTCGGTGCCGACGTAAGTGTGGTTGAGCGCCTTGGCTTCCTTGGCGGCGAGATTGAGCACCTTTTTCACGCGCGGCGTGTAGGGGATGTTGCCGACCTGCTTCTGGTCGGGGCCGGTGCCAACCTGCTTCTCGACCTCGAGGCGCACGGTGTCCAAGTCCATGCCGAGCCGCTGGAGAACGTTGACGGCCACGCCCTGCCCCAGCTTGATCAGCCCCAGCAAGAGATGCTCGGTGCCGACAAAATTATGGTTGAAACGGTCGGCCTCTTTCCGCGCCAGTGCCAAAACTTGTTGGGCACGCGGGGTGAAGTTGCTCATTGATTCTTCGCTCATAGATCGAAATTGCTTTTGTCCCGCAGTTTTGTCCAGCGCCCGTCGGCGAAAAGATTTTCCGTTGTCTCGCGATGCTCTGCCACGCCGCGCTGCGAGACCCAAAAGAGGTTCAATTCACTATCGTACCTTTGCGCGGGGAGATTAAGAAATAACCCGCGCCAGATCCAATCCGGAGCGGCGGAGTCCGCGGCACCCTCGCGCTTCGCGCACCGCCGGTGGTTCGCCCGGGCCACTGTCCAAGCGCAACTCACTCCGTCATCGGCGGCGGCACGACGTTCTTGTAGTTGGGCCGTTTCACGTCCTGCAGGCGCTCGCGGAGCATGTCGGCGCGGCGCAGGTCGCGTTCCTCGGGAGCGAGTTTGTCGCCGAACAGTTTCTGCAAATGGAACGGCTGCGTGGTCAGAAATAGTTCATCGACGAGCGCGCGTTCGATGCCGGGAAACAGCGCGAGATCAATGCCCAGCCGCATCAGCGACAGGAGGTTCATCGTCTCCTTCGACGAGATGCTGTGAGCGTTGGCGAGGATGCCATACGCGCGGCCGATGTGGTTGAACACGACCTTGGGCTTCTTCTCGACCAGCGTGGCGCGGGCGTTCTCCTCGTGCTCGATGATCTGCTGCAGCACCTTGTTGATGCGGTCGAGGATGTCGGTCTCGGACTCGCCGAGAGTCATCTGATTGGAGACTTGGAAGATATTCCCCAGCGCCTCGGTGCCTTCGCCATAGAGACCGCGCACGGCGTGGCCGAGCTTGGTGACGGCGGTGATGATCTGGTTGATCTGCTCGGACAACACGAGGCCGGGGAGATGCAACATCGCGCTGACGCGGATGCCGGTGCCGAGGTTGGTCGGGCAGGCGGTGAGGTAGCCGAGTTCCTGAGAATAAGCGTAGGGCAGGACCTTTTCGAGCTGGCTGTCCACCTCGTCAATCGCCTGCCACGCGTGCTTGAGCTGGAGGCCGGGCCGCAGCGCCTGCATGCGCAGGTGATCCTCTTCATTGATCATCACCGAGATCGTCTCCTCGCGATTGAGAACCAGTCCGCTGCCCGCGCTCTTGGCTGCGTGCTCGCGGCTGATGAGATGCCGCTCGACGAGTATCTGCTTCTCAAGCTGGCTGAGGTTATCCATCGCATCGGCAAAGTGATCGGCCATCTGCGGCAGGGTCTCGACCGCGGGGCGGATGACGCCGAGGGACTTCACGCGCTCGGTTTTCTTGGCCCAGCCGGGAAACGCCAGACCGGTGAGATTGCGCGCCAGCCGGACGCGGCTCGACATGACGATGCGGTCGTGCGGGCCGGTGCGTTTGCTCGCTTCGGCGGGGGAAATCAAAAAGTCGTGAATGCTCATGGGCGTCAGGTGGGGGCGTTTTCGCTGAGCTTGTGTTTGGCCACTTTGATCTCGTCGCGCAGGATGGCGGCCTGCTCGAAATTCTCCGCGGCGATGGCCTGGTCGAGCTTCTGATGCAGCGCCTTGAGCGCGGCGCTGTAATCGCGAGTCTGCTTTTGCGCCTGCGGCACCTTGCCGACATGGCGCGTGCCCTTGTGCATCGACTTGAGCAATGAACCCAGACTGTCCGCGAAGGTCTCGTAGCATGCCGCGCAGCCGAGTCGGCCGGATTTCTTGAAGTCCGCGTGCGAGAAACCGCACTGCGGGCAGGTCACCTGCGACGTCTCCTCCGCCACCGCCGGCGTGGCGTCCTGCGCCGCGCCCAGGCCGAGCAGCAAATCCGCCAGCGAAAACCCCGTGGGATCATCGACGCCCTTGGCCTTCGAGCACGCCTCGCACAGGTCGATCTTCTTCGTCACCCCTTCCACAATCTGGGTCAGGTGGACCTTCGCCTCAATCTGCTTGCACACGTCACACAGCATACTCGCGCCTTAAATCGGTTCGCCGGACACCTGCGTCAGCGCGTGGTACTTGGTGATCAAATCCTTCGTCACCGGCCCCGGCGTGCCGGTCCCGATCACGCGCCCGTCGATCTTCACCACCGGTATCACCTCCGCGCCCGTGCCCGTGAGAAAACATTCGTCGGCATTGAACAAATCATACCGCGTCAGATTCGGCTCGCTGACCGTCAGCCCCGACTCGCGTGCCAGGTCCATGCACACGCCGCGCGTGATGCCATACAACGCGCCCGCCGACAGCGGCGGCGTCTGGAGCGTCTTCCCCTTCACGATGAACAAATTGTCGCCCGTGCATTCCGCGACATAGCCGTCAGCGTTGAGCATGATCGCCTCCTCGACCCCGGCGTTGTTGGCTTCGATCTTCGCCAAAATGTTGTTCAGATAATTCAGCGACTTGATCGCCGGATTCACCGCGTTGTGCAGATTGCGCGTCGTCGCCACCGTCACGATGTCCATGCCCTTCGCGTACAATTCCGGCGGATAAAGCTGAATCTTCCCGGCGATGATGATCACCGTCGGATTCTTGCAGCGGTTTGGATTGAGGCCCAGCGTGCCGATCCCGCGCGTCACCACCAGCCGGATGTAACCGTCGCGCAGCCCGTTCTCGCGGCAGGTCTCGACCGTCGCGCGCATGAGGTCCGCGTGCGTCATCGGCAGCGTCAGCAAAATCGCCTTGGCGGAATAGAACAGCCGGTCGATGTGCTCCTTGAGCCGGAAGACGCGGCCGTTGTAGATCCGAATCCCCTCGAACACGCCGTCGCCATAGAGCAGGCCGTGATCAAACACGGAAATCTTGGCCGCGTTTTCGTCGTAAAATTTTCCGTCGATATAGACTTTCATTCCAGTAAAGGCCGCGAACAGTAAGGGAACGTTTCCGGTGAGTGCAACAAGTTAGAAAAAACGAGCGCCGCGCAACGGCCGCGCTCCAATTGGCGCTCCCGGCGAAGCTCAAAGCTCAAAGTTCAAAGCTCAAGGGAAACTCCAAGGGCCAAGCTCCACCGGCAGCAGTCGCAGCGTTTGTGAGCCTCACTGTTTCAACCGATCGCCAAACCCGCGCCGCCCAGCTCCGATTGGCCTCTTGCTCCTTGTCCCTTCCCTTGAGCTTTGAGCTTTATCCTTTGAGCTTTTCCCGCCGCTATTGCTCGCGCACCGACTTGATGAACACCGCGACCGCCTGCGCCTCCGAGCCGCTGAGCTTGGCCTTGCCGCGCATGCTGCCAAAGATCGAATCCCACTGCTTCTCGTCGTAGATCGACGGGTCGTACAGATGGTGGCAGTCGTAGCACTTCCGATTAAACACCTCGCGCCCCTCGCGAATCTGCGCCGCGGAAAGCCCCGCCTGAAACAAGCCCACCAGCGGAACCACCAACTTCCCCGCCGTCTCCTCGACGCGCTCCGGCACGCTGGCCTTGACCGCCTTGGCCGCCGCCGCCCGCGCCTCCGCGACGACCGGTTTGCCGCCCTTCTGCTTGATGAAAAACGCCGCCCCCGCCCCCGCGACCGACAGCACGAGCACCACCGCCGCCGCCACGAGCAAAACCTTGCGCGAACGCCCGCCTTTCGGCCCGCCACCACTCGCGTCGCCACCGTCCGCCGCGCCCCCCGCCGCGCCCGCGCGCAGCACCGTCGTCTTCTGACACAGCGGACACTCGACCTCCGCGCCCGCATCCGTCGGGGCGAACTCGAGCAACCCACCGCACTGCGCACACGGGCCTTTTAGATTGGTTTCCATCATTCAACTTTCCTTCAAAACTCACCGACCCGCACCGTGCCGAGCCATGCTCGGCCCTCCGGCCTACGTTCAACTTTCCCTCGCCACTCACCGGCCGTCGCCGGGTTCCAACACGCACCGGAAACCATACAGGCCGCTGCGCGCGCCCGGCAAATTTATATGCCGCCGTCCCGTCGCCAGGCTCTTCGGACTCCAGTAAATCCACGACGCCCCGCGCAGCACCTTGTAACGCCGCCCGCCGCCGTCGTCCTCCAGCTTCTTGTCATCCGCGCGCAGCGACGGATCGTTCATCAGCTTCTGATACCAGTCCTCGCACCACTCCGCCACGTTGCCGCCGAGATCATAAATCCCGAACTGATTCGCCGCATAGCTCCCCACCGGCGCGGTGTTGTCGCCGGTCGAAGGCTTGTAACCCGGCAGGTTCGGCCAGTCCTTTTCCCCCGGCCATTTCTTCCCCCACGGAAACGGGTCCGGACCGACCGCCGCGTCCCACTCCTTGTCCGTCGGCAGCCGATACCGATCTTTCGCGCCGAGCTTGCCCTCCTTGCGCTCCTTCTCCGTCAGCCAGCGGCAAAAGGCGCTCGCCTCCTCCCAGTTCACATTGCTCGCCGGATACAACCCCCGCTGCTCCAGCCCGCTCTTCGCCACGTCCGCCGCCTTCATCGCCTCCGCGAAAACCAGATAATCCTGCACCCGCGTTTCCCAGATGCTGAACAACACCTTCGTCCCCGTCACCGGCACGAACTTCATCCCCAGCGTGTTCTCATACGGCTGCGCCTTCGTCGCCGTAATCCGCCCGCCCTTGCCCCCCTTCGCACCACCGGACGTCGATCCGCCGCCACCCGCGTCCGGCCCGTCCTTCTTGCAACCGCCCGCCGCCAGCACCCCCGCCAGCACGCCCGCCCACAGCCATGATCGGAAAAAAAACATGTTCACTCGCATCGCCCGTTTGGTTGCCCGCTCAATCACGTCTGTTCAGTTGAAACCGCCGAGTTGAACCACAGAGACACGATGAACACAGAGCGGCCGGGCCGCTGGCCAAGGAGCGCGGCTGTGTCCGCCGAGGACCAGCCGCAGCAGCCCCGAAACCTCGCAAGCACCCGCTGAAAACCGAGACGTCCCTTCCGACCGACCCGCTGCGGCTGGTGCGCCGGGCACACAGCCGCGCTCCGGGAAAAAGGAAACAGCCTCGGCTGTCCCATTCCTTGTCTTCTCTATGTCCATCGTGTCTCTGTGGTTCATAAATCCCGTCCCACCGCGGTGCGCCATCCGCGCCCTGCCGCTCAGATGTAATACATCTTCTCCTTCGCGCTCCCCTGATCCAGCAACTGCTGAAACGTAATCCCATCCGCCGTTTCGTTCAGCACCCGCTGCAGCCGCAGCCACGTCGCGCGCAACTCCGGCGGACACTTCGGATCCTCGATCGCCGGCGTGTCGAACACCTCCCCATGCACACACCGCATCACATCCCCGAGCGTGATCTCCGCCGGCGGCCGCGCCAGCAGATACCCGCCCGCCTTCCCCCGCACACTGCGCGCGATCCGCTGCGACTTCAGCTCGATCAAAATCTGCACCAGATAATTCGCCGGCAACCCCTGTTCCGTCGCCAGCGACTCCACCCGCTGCGCCTCCCCACCCTGATAATGCCGCGCCAAGCCCAGCACCGCCCGGGCCGCATAATCACTTTTTACCGAAAGCTTCACGCCGCGACACTGAACCAAACACCCGTGACAAACACAGGGAATAATTCCACCCCGGCAGGGACCCATGTTCCACCCCGGTAGGGACGCGCTGCCGTGCGTCCGAAACCTCTCCCCACCGCGCAAACCGGAAAACCAAGAGCACCCTCCCAGTTCCGCAGGGACGCCCGAAAACAGCCCAGCACTTAAGTGCTGGGTTCCCCACCCTTGAACCGACCAGTCCCGAAAAGGACGGCAGCAGCATGGCTTCGAAGTCTCCGTCGTCCCCTACAGGACTCGGTCCACTGCCGACGCGCCTCCAGCCCTCGGGCACTGGGCTATTCTCTTTCGCCCGCTGGGCTGGGCGGGGAGTCGGAACCGGTTCGCTGGCTTGAGATGCGCTCTTTCGGAACGAGGGTTGGACTTGGGGACGGTAAGTTGGTTTTACGAGCGACCTGCTCGCCTTGATTATCAACGCTAGGGTTGCAACTGGGGCGGAAGAAATCGACCTTGGATCGTGTGAAGGCGGCCTCTCGATCAGGGCCCGATGCGGATAGCCACTGATGGGAATGGTGGCTGCCGACCGAACTTCTCCAAATCCGGGCTGGTCAAAGCCGCGGGTTTCCCGGAATTTCCCCGCCGCATTATTGCATCATGTTTACCGGAACCTACACCGCCATTGTGACGCCGTTTAAGAACGGCAAAATCGACGAACCCGCACTCGAACGCCTCATCAAGGCGCAGATCAAAGGGGGCGTGGATGGCATCGTGCCCGTCGGGACCACGGGCGAATCGCCGACGCTCGACTACGAGGAGCATGTGCGCGTGATCGAGCTGGCGGTGCAGTTCGCCCACGGCAAGGTGAAGGTGCTCGCCGGCACGGGCGCGAACTCGACGAGCGAGGCGATTTATCTGACGAAGGCCGCCGAGGAGGTCGGCGCGGATGGGTCGTTGCAGGTCGCGCCGTATTACAACAAGCCGACGCAGGAGGGGTTGTTCCAGCATTTTCACGCGGTGGCGCGCTCGACGAAGCTGCCGATCATTCTCTACAGCATCCCGGGCCGGTGCGGCGTGGAGATCGCGGTGGACACGGTGGACCGGTTGGTTCACGACAGCGCCAACGTCGTGGGCATCAAGGAAGCGGGCGGCACGCCGGATCGCGTGAGCGCGCTGCGGGCGCGGCTGGGCAAGGAGTTCGTGATTCTCAGCGGCGATGATTCGCTGACGCTGCCGTTCATGTCCGTCGGCGCGCAGGGCGTGATCAGCGTGGCGTCGAACATCATCCCGCGCGAGGTGTCGCACATGGTGCGGGCCTTCGCGCTTGGCAAGCCGGCCATCGCGCTGAAGCTGCACGCGAAATATTATCCGATCTACAAGGACCTCTTCATCGAAACCAATCCCGTGCCCGTGAAGGCCGCGCTGGCGATGATGGGCATGCTCGAAGAGGAATACCGGCTGCCGCTGGTGGCGATGAGTTCGCAGAATCGCGAGACGCTCAAGGCGACGTTGGTGGCGTGCGGGGTGTTGTGAACGGCGGCTTGTGGCGGCGGCGACTCCCTTCTAACGTGGGCGCGATATGAAAGCGTGTTTGAGCTTTGGTGACGTGGTTGAAGTCGGACAGCCGCGCATCGCGGAACTGGCCCGCATCGGCGATCTGTATTCCGACGGCGGCAGCGCCGAGGCGTGCGCGGCGTTCACCCATCAGGTCGGGCTGGTTGAAGGCACGGTCGTTCAGACCTACGGCATCGCCGCGACGCTCGCGCGCCGGGCGGATGACCTCGGGGAAGTCGCTGAGATTTGGAAAGCGATGAGCCAGTTTTGCCAGCGCGCGCTGGTCGTGTTGTCCCGGCTCAAGGGCAAGTATCCCCACTGCGGCACCGCGCAACTGCACGACGCGGTGCTGGATTACAAGCTGGCGGCGGACAAGCGACAGCGCGGGGCGATGGAGGAAATGACATGCCAGACGAGCGAGTTCCCGAAGGGGTTGTTACCCGAACTGAGCTAGCGGAACTGGCCGCGCTGTTTGACCGCTTCGAGTTCGCCCTCGACCCGCGCGCCACGGATGCCAAGGAAGCTGAATCCGAGTTTTGCGACCGTCTCCGTAAACTGTTCGATGACCGCGTGGTTCCCGCGCATCCGCACCTGCCATTTTTGTTGTTCTATTGCAAAGTGAAATCCGCCTGCCGGACATTTCTCCGAAAGAATCCTCCCACATGAACGCACCGACAAAAATCATCATCACGGGTTCCAAGGGCCGCATGGGGCAGATGCTCGTCGCGTGTGCGGCGCGGCAGCCGGACTTGCAGGTGGTCGGACAGGTGGACCTCGGCGACGACCTGGGCGCGGTGATTGACCGCTGCGACGCGGTGATCGATTTCAGTTTCCACGATGCGACGCTGCCGGTCGCGCGGCTGTGCGCGGAGCGGAAGAAGGCGCTGGTGATCGGCACCACCGGGCACAAGGAGGCGGAGAAGGCGCAGATCGCGAATTGCCAGGCGCAGATTCCGATGGTGTGGGCCTCGAACTACTCGACGGGCGTGAACACGCTCTTCTGGCTCACGCGCAAGGCGGCCGAGATTCTCGGACCGGGCTTCGATCTCGAGGTGGTGGAGATGCACCATCGGCTGAAAAAAGACGCGCCCAGCGGCACGGCGACGACGTTGCTCGAAATCCTCGCGGACGTGCGCAAGGTGCAGTTCAAGGAAGCGCTGCGGCATGGACGCGAAGGCATCGTGGGCGAGCGAACGAGTTCGGAGATCGGCATTCACGCGATCCGCGGCGGCGATGTGGTGGGCGATCACACGGTGATTTTTGCGGCGAACGGCGAGCGGGTGGAACTCACGCACAAGGCCTCGAGCCGCGAAACGTTTGCCAACGGAGCCTTGCGCGCGGCGCAGTGGGTGGTGACGCAGCCGCCGGGGCTGTATGACATGCAGGATGTGCTGGGGTTGAAGTAATGGAGGAGCCGTTCGGGCTGCGCGCATGGCCGCGAACTTCAATCGCGATGGGTTTGCGCTGGCGGCGGCGATGCTGAGTGAAGCCGAAGTCATCGCGCTGGCCGCGGCAATCGCCAGGCTCACGGCGGCAACCACCGATGCTCGGGGACGCGACGGAGCCTACGGATTGCGGAATCTGCTGCGGGATTGTGCCACGGTGCGGGCGCTGGCCCGTTCGGAGAAACTGGGCGCGCTGGTCGCGGAGCACTTGGCCCGCGACGCTTTTCCGGTCCGCGCCTTGTTCTTTGACAAAACTCCCGCCGCCAACTGGCGCGTTCCGTGGCATCAAGACGTCACGATTGCGGTCGCGGAACGGATCGCAGTTCCCGGCTTTGGTCCCTGGTCGGTGAAGGCTGGCGTGGTGCATGTCCAACCACCCCGCCAGATTCTCGAAAGCATGATCGCCCTCCGGCTTCACCTCGACGACTGCGACGCGGATAACGGCCCGCTGCGGGTTGTCCCCGGCTCGCATCGCAATGGCAAACTCAGCGCGGCGGAGATCGTCGTGGCGCGGGAACACTGCGAGCCGGTCACCTGCGAGGCCCGCCGGGGCGATGTGCTTTGTTTGCGGCCGTTGCTGCTCCACAGTTCTTCTCCGGCTCGTCAGCCGGGACATCGCCGGGTTTTGCATCTGGAATATGCGGCCGCGGAATTGCCCGGCGGCCTGCGTTGGTTTGAAACTATATGAAACGAAATCTCCCCCCCCTCGCCTACGTCGCCCTCGGTTCCAACCTCGGCGATTCCCTCGCCAACGTGCAACGCGCGATGGAGTGGCTGGAGGCGCTGTCGGCGCGGCCGCTCGTGTGCTCGACCTTGTGGCGGACGACGCCGGTGGATTGCCCGCCGGGGTCGCCGGATTTTGTCAATGCGGTGGTCGGGCTGGTGCCGCGCCGGGGCGAGACGCCGGAGACGTTGCTGGCGAAATTGCAGGCGGTGGAGCAGGAGTTCGGCCGGCAGCCGAAGCAGGTGCTCAATGAAGCGCGTCCGCTCGATCTGGATTTGATCGCGTGGGGCGACAAACGGCGGCGCAGCAAGGCGTTGACCCTGCCGCATCCGCGCGCGCACGAGCGCAAGTTTGTGCTGCAACCCTTGGCCGAAATCGCGCCCAACCTGGTGCTGCCGGGGCAGACGGAGACGGTGTTTCAACTGCTGGCGCGGATGGCGTCGGGGCAAGTGCTGCTGGCGGCGCGGTGACGGGGAGTGTGTGACGGCCGCAGGTAGGGCGCGTCTGTCCCCAGCGCGCCACGAGACGTTGGGCCACCGAAGCGGCGCGGTGGGGACAGACGCGCCCTACCACCCGCAGCTCTCTGCGTCCTTCCCGATCTCTGCGGTGTTCTGATTGATCCAGTCCGCCCGCGGCGGCTGGAAACACAGAACACCGCAGAGATGGGAAGGGGCGCAGAGGGGGACTGGGGTTTCCACGCGGCGGGACGCCGCTGGAACTCGCAGACGGGGACGCCTGCGGTACCAGCCCACCCACTCACTTCCCGCTCGCCGGCGTCTCGTCCACCTTGATCTCGACCTTCGCTGTCACCTGGTTGCCGCTGCGGTCGGTGAAATTGACGCGCAGTTTCAGGTCGCCGGCTTTCAGTGGTTTCACCGGGATCTTGAATTCCTGCTTTACCGTTTTTCCGCTCAGCGACGCGCCGCCGATAGTTGTGTCGCGCTGGGGATCGAACACAAGGAACGCGCCGAGCGCCCGGTCGTCCTCGCCGTCGAGGGTGATTGGCACCTCGGTCGCGCCCGGTTTCAGGCGCGTCGGGTAGCTCAGTTTGAAACGCGGCTCGCCGTTGTCGGTGAGGTCGATGTCCTCGCCGAGGAAACGGGTGAAGCGCAGGAAGCGCGCGTGTTCCTCGGAGAAGCCGACGCGCGGCTGGTCGGCGAAACGCTTGAGATAGTTGTGGCGCAGGTAGCGGAAGCCGTTGCCCATGATCGATTGCGTGTCCTGGCGCGTGTCGTGCGGCAGTCCGAGCGCGTGGCCGAGTTCGTGGGCGACCGCACCAAAGCCGTCCTCGATAAACTCGAAGCGGGCCGAATCTGGTCTGCGATGGTGGTTGGCGACGCGGCCCTTGATCGGCGTGGCGTCGTCGAGCAAGCCCAACTGGCGCGCCACATTCGTCGCGCAAAACTCATCACGCAAAATCCACCCGGAAAACAGGCCCGCGCCGCCGTTGGCCGTGGTGCGGCCGCCGAGCGCGAAGCCGCCGGCCCACTCGAATTTCACCGGCCCCTCGGAATAGGTCTCGCAGAAGATCACGTAGAGATTGGTGCGCAGCGAACCAAGCGCGCGCTCGACCTCGGGCACGATGTGATCCCACTGGCGGTTGCCGTTGAACTCCGGCTCGCCGCTGAACCACGCCGCCGTGTTGGTGGACCGCAGCAGATGCACCAGCGGCCGGCCGTCGCGGAACTCGAAATCGGGACCGGTGGCGGGCAATTTTTTCGCGCGGAAATCCTCGCGGTACAGATCGGCGACGAAGGTCATCAGGACAGCGATTTTCTCGGTGTGGTGGGCGGTCGGCTCGCGGTCCTTGGGGACGAAATAGACCAAACGGATCTTGTGCGCACGACCAAGGTCGCGGAGCGCTTCCGGGGTGCGGTATTTGGCGTCATCAGCGGACGCTGCCGCAGCAGTTCGAAGAAAAAGGGCGAGCAGCAGACAAGCGATGACAGGGAAGCGCGACGGCAGTTGTGCGGTCATGGGGTGATTTTTGCGCAAAGATTAGGGACTGACGACGGGGACGCAAGGTGTGCGGAACGAAGGGAATGGATGGCAGAAAAATGGGGAGGCGGCGGGCGGTGCTGGTCGCCGCTGGACGCTGGGAAAAAAACCGCGCCTGCCACCCCTTTTGCGTCTCTTTGCGTTCTTTGCGGCTATTCCTTCCCCAGCACCGCCCGTTTGATCACCGCATAAACGTCGGTCGAATCCATCTCCGCGCGCACCGGCGCGACGGCCGGCGCGCACAGCAGCAACGGCCAGTCGGCACGGTTCGCCGGGCGCGCGCCGTGCGAACCTTTGACCAGCGAGGCGTCGAGCGGGATCACGTCCATGAGCATTCGGAAGCCGAGCTTCTTTTGCAGCAGACGGAACAGAATCTTCAATTTCACCGCGGGAATTTTCGGATCGAGAAACAGCTCGACCGGGTCGTAGCCGGGCTTGCGGTGGATGTCCACGCAGCGCGCAAAATCCGGCGCGACGCGGTCCTCGAGCCAGTAGTAATAGGTGAACCACGCGTTCTCCTGCGCCACGGCGACGAGGTCGCCCGCGCGCGAATGCGCCATGCCCGCCGCGCGTTTCTCCTCGTCGCCGAGCACTCGCGCGACGCCCGGCAGTTTCTCCACCAGCGCGCGCACGGCACCGACGAGCGACCGGTCGTTCACGTAAAGGTGCGCCACCTGATGATCCGCCACTGCGAACACGCGGCTCGCCCCGGCATCGAGCAATTCGAGTCCCAGCTCCTCCTTGATCGTGAGCCAGCCCTGTTCGCGGAAGTGCCGGTTGAGATGGATCGGCGTGTCCACGGCGGTGATGCCGTATTCGGAGAGCACGATCACTTGCACGCCGCGCGCCTCGTAGAACTCGATCAACTCGCCCGCGATCGTGTCGATTTCGCGCAGGTCTTTGCTGATCGCCGGGTGCTGCGGCCCGAGGCGCTGGAGGTTGTAATCCAGGTGCGGCAGGTAAACGAGGCTGAGCGTCGGCCGATATTTTTCCTCCGTCCATTTTGCGGAATCCGCGATCCACCGCGTTGCGCTGTCGGCCTTGCCCTGCGGCGAATCCACGCCGGCCGCCGGTCCCCAGAATCCGGGAAACGGAAACGGCCCCAGCGCCGCCTTCACCTCTGTGCGCACCGAATACGGCCACGCATAAACATCGAAAAACTTCCGCCCATCCGCCGGATACATCGGGCGCGGCGTGATCGAGTAATCCGCCGTGGAATACATGTTGTACCACCAAAACAGCTTCGCGCAGGTGAAGCCCGGCGCGGCGGCGCGCAGTTCATCCCAGACCTTCGGCGCCTGCACGACGTGGTTGGATTGTTTCCAAAACTGCACCTCGTCGAGTTCGCGGTTGAACCAGCCGTTGGCCACGACGCCGTGCGCCGCGGGCGTTTTGCCGGTCACGTAATTCGCCTGCGCCGTGCAGGTCACCGCCGGGAACGCGGGCGTGAGGTGCGCCAGCGCGCCGCGTTGGCGGAACGCGTTCAGGCGCGGCGTGTGCGGCCCAAGCAGGCCTTCGGTCAGTCCGACCACGTTCAAGACTGCGGTGCGTTTCATTGGCGGCATCGTCGGGCGAAGGTCCAAGGTCGCGGGGCAAAGCTCAAGCTCAGTCGCGGGTGCCCGCTTGGGTAGTTGCACCTCAGTTGCTTGCCTCGATCGGTGCGCGGGGACACCGGCCCGCAAGCGTACGCCGCACATTCGCACACCGGGCATGGACCGCCTGTTGCGCGAGGGCATGACGTTCGACACCTCCCCGCATGCCTTTCGCCGCGCGCTGCCCCGGACACATCGCCCCCGGCAGCCGCGCCGAACGCACGGCACTCACGATGGATATTTTCGCCACCGCCTCCGCCAACAACAACTCCAGCGCGACGGACAAGTACCGTGGCAAGAGCGGGAGGAATGACGCCGACGTGGCCGCCAACGTACGTAGCCGCCGACGTGAGGAGGCGGATCAGGCGTCGTGGCTATGCGTCCGCCTGCCAACGTACGGTCCCGCAGGCGTCGCGTCTGCGAGTTCGTGGGGCGTCTCGCCCCGAGTCGAAACGGGCGGCGAGACGCCGCCCGAACTCGCAGGCGAGACGCCTGCGGTACCGCGACCTCGGCCCGCCCGCTTGCCGCACCCCACGCAGGTACGATGCCCCCATGCTGCGCCTTCTCTTGGTGCTCGGGTTCTCCTCGCGTCGGCGGCTACGAGTTGGGGCAGAAACCAGTTGCGACGCCTCCGCGCAGTAAAGTACCTTCCCAGCGCACCGAAGCTCCCGAGTCGAAAAACCCCGGAATCGCCTTTGTTCATGCCCCTGAATTATCCGCACCGACCCGCCCCCGCCGCGCTTGATCGCGCGGTGCGAGGGAGCTCGCTGGCCATCGCGCTCGTGTTCCTGCTCGCGCTCCGGTGCGCGTTTCCGGCACTCGCGTGCAATGTTCCCGTCTTCCGCTACGCGCTCGAACGCTGGCAGGCCGAGCCGTACGAGGCGGTCATCTTCCATCGCGGCCCGCTGTCCCCGGCGGATCGCGCGGCGGTGGTCGCGCTGGAAAAAGCGCGCGACGATTCTCACGCCAACCTCAACGTCACCCTTGCCGACCTTGATTTTCCGCTCGGCCGCCTCCCCGCCAAACTCTGGAAAAACCGTACCAACGCTCCCCTGCCCCACCTCGTCGTTTCCTATCAAGGCGGCGCGACCGAGGGCCTCGTCGCGTGGGCCGGGCCGCTGGGCGAAAACGCGGCGCGGACGCTGGCCGATTCGCCCGTGCGCCGTGCGCTCGCAAAAGAACTGCTCGCGGGAAAATCCGCCGTGTGGCTCCTGCTCGAGAGCGGCAATGCGACCGCCGATGCCGCCACCGCCGCGCTGCTCGAGAAAGAACTCCGTGTGCAGGAAAAGGAACTCGAACTGCCCCGCGCCGCGACCGACGACCCCAAGATGCGCGCCAAACTTCCGCTGCGCATCGCTTTCTCCGTGCTGCGCCTCCCGCGGACCGATCCCGCCGAAGCGCCCTTCATCACGCAGCTTCTCGCCGGCGAATCGCAGACCAACCAGCCGCCCGTGCCCGTCGCCTTCCCCGTGTTCGGTCGCGGCCGCGCGCTCGCGGCGCTCTCCGGCGGCGACCTCTCCGCCGACGTGATCGAGTCCGCGAGCCGCTTCCTCACCGGCGCGTGCTCGTGCGAAGTGAAGGAACTCAACCCCGGCAAGGACCTCCTGCTCGCCGCCGATTGGGACAGCATCTTCGAGGAAGCCCTGCCGCCCGAGGAACGCACGCCGCTCGCCAACCCCGCGATTCCTCCCGGTCTCGGCCCCGAGACCAACACCGTGATTGGTGCGTCACCCGCCGCGACAGACGCGGCCGCCGCAGCCAACCGGAACTTCCTCCACGTCGTACTGTCCTCGCTCGTCGCGCTCGGCCTCTTCAGCGCCGCCGTCACTCTCTGGCGCAAATCGTGACATGAATGCCCGCCGCGCCGCCCGTCTTGCCGCCCGCCTTTCGCCGGCGTTCGCCCTGTTCCTCGCGTCCGTCGCCGCGGCGGTCGTGCTCGTCCTCGTGCTCGCCCGCAAGCCCGCAGACCCGGCGGCGATTCCCGGCGCCCCCGTTCAGGAGTCGCTGCTAGTCTTTTGCGCGGCGGGCCTCAAGCCGCCCATCGAAGCCATCGCGCGCGAGTTCGAGCAGAGCGAGGGAATGAAGGTGCAGCTCCAATACGGCGGTTCGCAAACGCTGCTGGCCAATCTCGCCGTGAGCGCCCGCGGCGATCTCTATCTCGCCGCCGAGGACGCCTACGTGCAACTGGCCCGCGACAAAAAACTGGTCCGCGAAATCATCCCGCTCGCCCAAATGCGCGTCGCCCTTGCCGTGGCCCGCGACAATCCGAAAAAAATCGCGACGCTCGCCGACCTGCTGCGCCCCGACGTGCGCGTGGCGCAGGCCAATCCCGATGCCGCCGCCGTCGGCAAGCTCACGCGCGAGGCGTTGCAAAAAACCGGCGAATGGGAGCCGCTGCGCGCGCACACCACGGTGTTCAAACCCACGGTCAACGACGTCGCCAACGACCTGAAGCTCGGCTCGGCCGACGCGGGCTTCGTCTGGGACGCCACCATCCGCCAGTATCCGGAACTCGCGGCGGTGCCCGTCGCGGCGTTCTCGAATCTCGTCGCGCACGTCAGCGCGGGCGTGCTCACGAGCAGCAAACAACCCGCGGCGGCGCTGCGTTTCGCGCGCTTTCTGGCCGCGCGGGATCGCGGCGGAAAAATATTCGAGCAGCACGGCTTCACCCCGATCAACGGCGATCCGTGGGCGAAGATTCCCGAGGTGCGCCTGCTTGCCGGCGCGATGTTGCGCCCGGCCATCGAGCGCACGATCACCGAGTTCGAGCAGCGCGAGGGCGTGCGCGTGACCCGCGTGTACAACGGCTGCGGCATCTTGGTGGCGCAGATGCGCGCGGGCGACCGGCCCGACGGCTATTTCGCGTGCGACCAGTCGTTCATGAAAGAGGTCCACGACCTGTTCCTCGATGCCGCGGACATTTCCGGCAACCAGCTCGTCATCCTCGTTCACAAGGGCAATCCGCGCGGCGTGCGCGCGCTCAAAGACCTCGCCCAGCCCGGCCTCAAGCTTGGCGTCGGTCATGAGAAACAATGCGCGCTCGGCGTGCTCACGGGCCAGACCCTCGACTTCATCGGCCTGCGCAATCAGGTGATGAAAAACGTGACCGTCCAGTCGCCCACCGGCGATCTGCTGGTGAACCAACTGCGCACCAAATCGCTCGATGCCGTGATCGCCTACATCAGCAACGCCGCGGGCGCGGGCGACGATCTCGAGGCCATCGCCGTCGATCTCCCGTGCGCGCTCGCGACGCAGCCGGCGGCCGTCGGCAAGGAGGCGAAATATCCGCAACTCACCGAACGCCTCTTCGCCGCACTGCGCAGCGCCGAGTCCAAGGAGCGTTTCGTCAAGCTGGGCTTCACCTGGAAGGGAGGCGGCCGGTGAACGGTGCAGGCGCGGGCCAGCCCGGCCCGGCTCCGATTCATCGCACCGGCTCCGATGTCCCGTTCCTGCTGTGCCTCGGGATTCTCGGCAGCGTGTACGTGGTGCTGATCCTCGCGATGCTCGTGGCCGATGCGTCGTTCACCTCGCCTGCGCATTTGCTGCAAGCGTTGCGCAGCCCGGAAATCCGCTACGCGATCAAGCTCAGCCTCATCTCGAGCACCATCACCACGATCCTGTCGCTGTGGGTCGCGGTCCCGCTCGGCTACCTGATGTCGCGGCATCCGTTTCCCGGCCGCAACCTCGTGGATGGGATCATCGACATCCCGATCGTCCTGCCCCCGCTGGTGCTGGGCTTGAGCCTGCTGATTCTTTTCCAAACCGCGCCCGGCCATTTCATCGAGCGCTTTGTGCCGGTGACCTACGCCATCCCGAGCGTGATCCTCGCGCAGTTCTCGGTCGCGTGCGCGTTCGCCGTGCGCACGATGCGCGTCACATTTGACCAACTGAATCCGCGCAGCGAACAGGTCGCGCTGACGCTCGGGTGCAACCGCAGCCAGGCCTTCTGGCTCGTGGTGCTGCCCGAGGCGCGCCGCGGACTCGTGACCGCCGCCGCGCTCGCCTGGGCGCGCTCGCTCGGCGAGTTCGGCCCGATCCTCATCTTTTCGGGCGCGACGCGAATGCGCACCGAAGTGCTGTCCACCACGGTTTTTCTCGAACTCAGCGTGGGCAATCTCGAAGCGGCGATTGCCGTGTCCATCCTCATGATCCTAGCCGCCGTGCTCGTGCTCGTGCTCCTCCGCTTCGCCGGCTCGGAGACGCCGGTCGGGCGGGTGGTGTGAAATCGGGGACCAAGTTTTGCGAGGGATGAAACTGGGATGAAAAGCGGAGGGTACAGAGTAACGAGCGCCAGCGCCCCCGCCGTGTCGCCCGGAGCGCGGCCTTCAGGCCGCAGAGACGTCCGCATGGAACGAACGCGTCGGAAAACCCCAACGCTCCCCGCGCTGTCGTTGCCGCTGCGGCGTAAACGCCGCGCTCCCGCCGGGAGCACCTGACGCCATGATCCGCCTGCACCAACTCCAGGTCCGCGCCGGGGCGTTCCAACTCGCCGAGATCAGCCTGGAAATTCCCACGGGCCAATACGGTGTGCTCATGGGCCAGACCGGCAGCGGCAAGACCACGCTGCTCGAAGCCATCTGCGGCCTCCGCCGCGTGACCAGCGGACGCATCGAGCTCATGGGCCGCGACGTGACCAACCTGCCGCCCGCCGACCGCGGCATCGGTTACGTGCCGCAGGATCGCGCGCTCTTCCAGACCATGACCGTCCGTGAGCATCTCGGTTTCGCACTGTTCATCCGGCGCTGGGAACCGGCGGCCATCGCGGCGCGTGTGGACGAGTTGGCGCGGATGCTCGGCCTCACCGCCCTGCTGGCCCGCAAGCCCGCCGGCCTCAGCGGCGGCGAGGCCCAGCGCGTCGCGCTCGGTCGCGCGCTGGCCAGCCGTCCGTCGCTCCTGCTGCTGGACGAACCCCTCAGCGCGCTCGACGAGGACACGCGCGAGGAAATGCAGAACCTGCTCCTCTCCGTGCAACAACAGACCGGCGTGACCGCGCTGCACGTCACGCACAACCGCGATGAGGCCGCGCGCCTCGGCGACACCGTCTTTCAACTCGCACGCGGCCAGCTCGGCCAGGCACCCACGCGGCCCCATTCGCCGCGCGATGCCGCCGCCGGTTAACGTGCAGTTGCCCCAATTTGACGCCATGCCCATCCGCCGCCACACGCCACCGAGCTTGAACACCGAGAGTCATGGGGCCGCACCCATAGCGCAGGTTTCCAAACCTGCTGTATCGCCGACCTCCAAGTCGGCAGGGCGTCGATCGACACGGGCGCCCGGAGAATCCCCAGCGGCCGCAGGTTTGGAAACCTGCGACACAGCAGGCTTGGAAGCCTGCGCTACCGGGCGGGGTCACAAATCCACCGCCGGGTGCGAATTGAGTTCCGAAGAAAAAGCCGCTTACGAATGGCAGATGTGGGTGCCTGATTTCGGCGAGGCCGGGCAGGAGAAACTCAAGGCCGCCACGGTGTTGATCTCGCGCTGCGGCGGAGTCGGCGGCTGCGTGGCAATGCAACTCGCGGCGGCGGGCGTGGGGCGGCTCATCATCGCGCACGGCGGGAACCTGAAGCCGGGCGATCTGAACCGGCAGTTGCTGATGACCCACGACTGGATCGGGCGTCCGCGCATCGACTCGATCGTGCGCCGGTTGCGCGAGTTCAACCCGCGGCTCGAGATCGTGGCCGTGCCGGAAAACATCACGGACGCCAACGCCGAGCCGCTCGTGGAGCAGGCCGATGTCGTGGTGGATTGCGCGCCGCTGTTCCCCGAGCGCTTCCGTCTGAACCGCGCCAGCGTGCGACTCGGACGCCCGATGGTGGAATGCGCGGTTTACGAAATGGACGCGCACGTCACGACCTTCATCCCCGGCAACACGCCGTGCCTCGAGTGCCTGTATCCCGAAGCGCCACCGCACTGGAAGCGGCAGTTCCCCGTATTCGGCGCGGTCGCCGGCGTGGCCGGCAGCCTCGGCGCGACCGAAGTCATCAAACTCCTCTCCGGCATCGGCCAGCCATTGCAAGGACGCCTCCTGCACTGCGACCTGCGCACGATGCGCTTCGACACCGTCCGCATCCGGCGGGATCCGAAATGCAGAGTGTGCGGCCGGAGCGCGGCTGCGCCCCACGCGGCGCGGGATCAGCCGCAGCGGCCTGGTCCGTTGTGAAGTGTCGGCTGGAATCACCACCCCCGCGAGCCAGTGGCCCAGCTGCGGCTGGTCGCTGCGGCCGGGGAACCCCGCGCTTCGGCGGGTCATGCGCAAATGCACCCGGCTCGTAGCCAACCCGCTCATGTTTCTTGATTGTTCCGATCGGGGCGGCACAGAAATTCGGCCAATCACTTTTCGGAGAATCATTATGAGGCACCTCAGAAAAATAATGGTCGGGTTGTTCGTGGTGGGTTTGGCTGTTGGCACCAGCGGGTGCAAGGACACCGGGCCGGGCGCGGCCTATTACGGGGATCAGGGCGGGGAGAAGGTCTTGTCCGCCGAGGGGAACGGGAAGAACCCGTTGCGGGCGCGCAAGGAGCAGCCGTTCTTCAAACTGAAAAACCTGCGCAAGGGCGAGCGCAGGTTCGGGAAGGAATCGTTGTCGTTCGACTGGGAGGAGACCAAGACTGGCGAGCGTCCGCAGAGCATTTTCATCGTCCTCAAGTCGCCCGACAAAAATTTCCGGGCGTCGCAGGAGGTGGGCTTTCGCGCCGCGCCGGGCGAAAAGTCCGGCACCGTCACGTTGGAGGTGGCGTTCGGCGCGGGCAGCATGGCGAACATGCCCGTGGACGCGGAGCTATACCTGGCTGCCCGCAGCTTTCAGTGGAGCGACCTGAGTTTCAAACTGAGCAATTCCGTGAAGCTGGGCAGCGCCGAATGCACTTACGCGCGCAACTGGACACAGCAGGAAACCGAGCGCATCACCAAGGTCATCGGCCCGCCCGCGACGGCGACGGCGGCAAACCACCATCCATCGCCGGGTTTTCCCCCCAGCCCAGCGCAGCCGGGAGCCTCCGGAATGGAGTTGCCCGCGGACTTCGGTGAAGACACCGCGTGGGTCGGCGATGCCTCCGGCGGCAGCCCGCGCCGAACGGGCGACAAGGACAAACCGCTGCTGGGTTTCAACTACAGCATGGGCGACTGGGCGGGCGGTCCCTGCCTGGCAAAACTTCTCCCGATTTATTCCACCAACGCGCCGCCGTCCGGCCAAACGCAGGTCCTCGCCAAACCCGGTTACGCCGCCGCGGGCCTGCAAGTTCACGCCGACAAAGTGGTGCGCGGCGTACAGGTGATCTTCATGAAACTCAACGCCGACGGCACGTTAAGCGCCGCAGACAGCTACGTCAGCGAACTCGCCGGCGCCCAGGCCCCCGCGCCGCAGAAGCTCGGCGGGGACGGTCGGCGCATGGTGGGCGTGCATCTGCGCCAGGGACTCATTATCGACGCCCTTGCGGTGGTGATGCAGAAACGCTGAAACGACATCCGGCGGGCACCTGGGATGGGGAACGAGAAGCCACTAACCGGCAGCAACTGGCACTGATAAGACCACGCCGGCTTGCATCTGGGGAGTGAAGTCGTGGGGTGCTTCCCATTTGTGCCAGTTGGTGCGGGCTAATGGTTTTGACTGGGGTGCGGTTCAGCCGCTGCCGGAACACAGCCCACCGCCCACCGCCGGCAAAACACACCGTTGAATTTAGCGCGTCAGAGAACGAGTCCACTGCGCCACTTATCTACCCACTGTGAAAGCCCCGCTGCTCCTCGCCCTCGCCTCGCTCGCCGCCCTCGCCGCCCTCACCGCCCTCACCGCCGTCGCCGCGCCCGCGGACACGGCGCTGTTCCGCGAGCAGGTTCGGCCGCTGCTCGAGAGCAAATGCTTCCAGTGTCACGGCGCCGAAAAGCAAAAGGGCCGCCTGCGCCTCGACTCCCGCGCCGCCCTGCTCAAAGGCGGCGAGACCGGCCCCGCCATCGTCCCCGGTGACGCGGCCAACAGCCTCCTCCTCCGAGCCGTGCGGCACGCGACCAAAGACCTCGCCATGCCGCCCAAGGAAAAACTCGCGGACAAGGAAGTCGCCGTGCTCGAGGCTTGGGTGAAAACCGGCGCGCCGTGGCCCGAGCCAGTGGCCGTGCTGTTCGAGGACGAACCCGCTTTTCTCGCCGCCTTGAACAACGGCAAGGGCAAAGCCCGCCTCGTCACCGACGAGGTCTTCCGCGGCCAGGCCGCCCTCGCCATCACGCCGCTGCAGCGCGACAACGTGAAAATCCCCAACTGGAACTTCGCCATCCGCGAGCAACCCCAGCCCGGCCAGTTTCGCTATCTCCGGCTCGCCTGGAAGAAACGCGGCGGCGGCAGCGCGCTGATCGAACTCGCCCGCAACGGCGCCTGGCCCGACGCGAAGGACCCCAAGGGCCGCTATGTCGCCGGCCCCAACACCACCGGCTGGGCCGCCATTTCCGTCGCCACCGCCACGCCCGTCGCGTGGACCGTCGTGACCGTGGACCTCTGGAAAGACATCGGCGAATTCACGCTCACCGGCATCGCCCCGACCTGCGACCGCGGCGACGAAGCCTATTTCGACAGCATCATCCTTGGGCCGACCCGCGAGAGCCTCGACGCCTACGCGCCCGGCTCCGGCCAGCTCGCCTTTCAACCCGCGCCGCGGAAACTCGGCGACGCCTTCACCGATCCCGAAAATCCCATCCGCAAAATCTGGCGCGGCGACCGCCTCGATCTCTGGTCCCTCAAAAAACCCGCGCGCCCCGCCGTCCCCCAAATTCGCAATTCCGAAATCCCCATTCGCAATTCGCCATTCCCCATTCGCAATTCCATCGACGCCTTCCTCCTCGCCAAACTCGCCGAGCGGAACCTCACCTTCTCCCCCGAGGCCGACCGCCGCACGCTGATCCGCCGCCTCTATTTCGATCTCGTCGGCCTCCCGCCGTCGCCCGAGGAGGTGCTCGCTTTTGTCAGCGACGCGTCGCCGCGCGCTTACGACCAGCTCGTGGACACGCTCCTCGCCAGTCCGCGCTACGGCGAGCGCTGGGCGCGGCACTGGCTCGACGTCGTGCGTTACGCCGACACCAACGGCCACGAGCGCGACGAGTTCCGCCCCGAGATGTGGCGCTATCGCGACTACATCATCCGCGCCTTCAACCAGGACAAGCCCTACGACCAGTTCATCCGCGAACAACTCGCCGGCGACGAACTTCTCGCCGGCCCGCCGCGCTCGCCCGCCGATGCCGACCAGCTCATCGCCACCGGCTTCCTCCGCACCGGCACCCACGACAGCACCGCCCCCATTTTTCAGGAGGAAAAAAAGGCCCGCAACGAACTCATGGCCGACCTTGTCAACACGACCGGCTCGGCGTTTCTCGGCCTCACCTTCTCCTGCGCCAACTGCCACGATCACAAATACGATCCCATCTCGCAGGCCGATCACTTCCGGTTCCGCGCCTTCTTCGCCGCCGTCAAAGCGCGCGACGACACGCCCATCGACCTCGCGCCCGAGCAGGACGCCATCAAGGCCCACAACGCCGCGCTCGACGCCAAATCCGCCGACACGCAGAAGCAACTCGCCGCCGTGCTCGCGCCCGTCCGCGAACGCCTCACCGGCGAGCGCCGCGCCAAGCTCCCCGCCGACATTCAGGAACTGCTGAAAATCGAAGAGACCAAACGCGACGAGGCCACCAAGAAAAAACTCCAACCCCACCTCGACCAACTGAAGCTCACCGACAAGGAGATCACCGCCGCGCTGAACGACACCGAAAAGAAACGCCACGCCGTCCTGACCGCCGGCCTCGACGAACTCAAGAAAGGCCGGCGCGTTTTCACCGTCGCGCTGAGCATGACCGACGCCGGCAAATCCGCCGAAGCCACGCGCCTCTTTTTCCAAGGCGATCCCAACGAGCCGCGCGATGAAGTCCCGCCCGGCTTCCTCTCCGTTTTCGATCCCAACCCCGCCCCGATCCGCGCCTCGACCGGCGACACCACCGGCCGCCGCCGCACCCTCGCCGACTGGATCGCGTCGCCGGAAAACCCGTTCACCGCGCGCGTGCTGGTGAACCGTCTCTGGCAGCACCACTTCGGCGCGCCGCTGTTCGCGAATCCCAACGACCTCGGCTACGCCGGCCCGAAACCCACGCACCCCGAACTACTCGACTGGCTCGCCACCGAGTTCGTCGCGCGCGGCTGGTCCATCAAGGCCATGCACCGCCTCATCGTCACCAGCGCCGCGTATCGGCAGCGTAGCTCGACTTTCCAAAGTCGAGACACCCGCTCGACGGCAGCACCAGTCTTCGGCACACCGGCCGTCCACGATCCCGCCAACCACCTCCTCTGGCGACAAAACCCACGCCGCCTCGACGCCGAAACCATGCGCGATTCCCTCCTCGCCGTCGCCGGACGCCTTCGCACCTATCCCGGCGGACGCGCCCTCTGGCCGCCCCTGCCCGACGAGATTATCAAGGCCCAACCCGGCGTCCTCGAAGGTCTCGAAGGCAAGGACAGCGGCCGCCGCCAAGGCTGGTATCCCGACAAGGAAGACGAGTGCGATGTCCGCACCGTCTTCCTCATCCAGAAACGCAGTGTCCCCCTGCCCTTCCTCCAGGTCTTCGATCTGCCCGACACCACGTTCTCGTGTGCCCGCCGCGACGTCACCACCGTCGCCCCGCAGGCGCTCAATCTGCTCAACAGCGACTTCTCCCTCCGCCAGGCTCGCGCCTTCGCCACGCGCGTCACCCGTGACGCCGGCCCCGATCCCGCCCGACAAATCGACCGCGCCCTCTGGCTCGCCCTCAGCCGCGCCCCGACGGTGAGCGAACGCCAGCAAGCCACCACCTTCCTCACCACCCACGGCAAAGAAGCCCTGACCGACCTCTGCCGCGCGCTGTTGAATGTGAACGAATTTGTGTATGTGGATTGAAGGCGAGGTGAACCTGTCCGCGAACTTTCCGCCCGCGCCGCGCGAGCGAAACGCCAGCGGCACGCAGCCTTCAGGCCGCTTCAACGTGCAAACGTCGTACCACGTCCGCACCCGCGCAGTTGCCGCCGATTGACGCCAAATTGAGCACTCCCTGATTTCCCGCCATGCCAACCAAGACCCTGCCCCAGCCGAAAGGTGAAGTCACAGAAGCGGATGTCCTCGCCGCACTGCGCGAATTCAACCAAGCCGTGGATGTCATCGAGAAGCGAATGGACGAACGAGACAAGAGAATCGAAGAGCTCCGCAAATCCTCCCGCGCAACCATGTCGAGAATTGAAAAACTGCTGGCAAAACCCCGCCCTGCCAGCCAAGTCATCCGCTTTCCAAACATCGACTGAAGCGGTCCAGACTTTTCGCCTGATTGACTCAAAATTTGCCAACCACTAATTTCATCCCATGCCAACCAAAGCACTGACCCTTCCGAAAGATGATGTCACCGAGGCCGACTTTCTGGCGGCACTGCGGGAATACGACGAGCGCGTGGCGGTGATTCAGCGGCGCATGGCCGAGCGAGAAAAGCGAATGGAACAATCGCGCAAGTCATCGCGGGCCTGTTTGGCAAGGATCGAAAAAATGCTGTCCCGCTGAGTATGTGGCGAAACTTCGTCAACTTGCTCCGCCGTGGCATCACCCTGTGGACGCAGATTGACCGATTGGAAGCCGACCTTGACCGGCTCCTGAACGACCACGAAAAGCTGAACGAAGTCGTCGAACGTTTGATCTTTGAACAGCAGCGCGACAGAGAACATGCGATCCTGGAACGCGAGAAGGTCGCCCAACTCGAACAGAAAAACGCCCGGCTAAACGACACGGTCACGCGACTTGAGTGTGAGTTGCAACGCGACCGCGACAACGCCGCCCACCAACGCGTGAATCTTCAACTCCTACTCGAAAACACCCTCCTCAAATTCGAGCGCCGCCTCCCACCCGCCAAACCCACAAAAGACAAATGACCGCGCCCCCTCTCCCTCCTGCCCGGCCCTTCCTGTCCGCCCCGTCCCTCCCGCCCTCCTCGTCCGTCCACTCCTCCCGCCGCGACTTCCTCACCCGCTGCGGCGGCGGCGCAGGCGCGCTCGCCCTCACCGCGCTGCTCGCCGACACCGCCCGCGCGCAGAATTTCTCTCAGAACCGCCGCATCGATCCGCTTCATCCGCTCGCCCCGCGCCAGCCCCATTTTCGGCCGCGCGCCAAACACGTCATCTGGCTCTACCAATCTGGCGGTCCGCCCAGCATGGACCTCTTCGATTACAAGCCCGACCTCTTCAAGCTCGATGGCAAGCCCGTCCCCGACAGCATCCGCAACCTCAAGGACAAGGTCGGCGGCGTCTTCAACTCCTCGAAAAAAGAACTGATGGCCGGCCCGTGGAAATTCGCGCAGCACGGCCGCAGCGGACAATGGGTCAGCGAACTGATGCCCCATACTGCCCGCCATGTGGACGACCTCTGCTTCATCAAATCCCTCCACTGCGACTCCTCGAACCACGCGCCCGCCACCTATCAGATGAACACCGGCGTCATCCTCGGCGACCGGCCCAGCGTCGGCTCGTGGCTCACCTACGGCCTTGGTTCGGAAAACCAGAATCTCCCCGGCTACGTCGTGCTCTTCCAAGTCGGCGGCTTCGGCGGCACGGCAAACTGGTCCAACGCCTTCCTCCCCGCCGCCTTTCAAGGCACTAAATTCCGGCACGAAGGCGAACCCGTTTTCAACCTCAAGCCCCCCGCCGAGTTCGCCTCCACCCAACGCGCCACGCTCGACCTGATCCAATCCTTCAACCAATCCCATCGCGACGCCCGCCCCGGCGTGCTCGATCTCGACGGCCGCATCGCCGCCTACGAACTCGCCTACCGCATGCAGGCCGAGGCCCTCGACGTCGGCAACCTCACCGGCGAATCCGCCGCCACGCTCGAACTTTACGGCGTCAACGACGCCAACAAACCCAAGGCCATGTACGGCCGCCAATGCCTCCTCGCCCGCCGCCTCATCGAACGCGGCGTCCGCGTCGTGCAGACCTATCACATGGTGGACAAGTTCGGCTGGGACGGACACGACAACAACAAAGCCTACGCCGAACGCAACGCCCTCCAGACCGACCAGGCCGTCGCCGCGTTGCTCACCGACCTCCGGCAACGCGGACTCCTCGACGAAACCCTCGTCGTCTGGGCCGGCGAATTCGGCCGCACCCCGATGATGCAAGGCAACGGCGGCCGCAACCACAACCCCTACGGCTTCACCGGCTGGCTCGCCGGCGGCGGAATCCAGGGCGGCCAAAGCATCGGCGCCACCGACGAAATCGGCCTCCGCGCCGCCGTCGATCCGCACCCGGTGAAAGACTTCCACGCCACCATCCTCCACGCCCTCGGCCTGCACCACGACGACCTCTTCTTCGAGCACAACGGCCGCCCCGAACGCCTCACCGGCGTGGCCGGCACCGCCCGCGTAATCCCCCGCGCCTTCGCCTAACGGTAGGGACGCGCTGCTGCGCGTCCGTAGCATTTCCCCACACCGTCCGCCACCACCGGTAGGGCGCGTCTGTCCCCAGCGCGCCGCTGAACCGTGCGAACACTCCAGCGGCGCGCTGGGGACAGACGCGCCCTACCCACCGCAGCAGTTCGCCAATTCCCCTTCCCCATTTTTCTGTCCCCCATTTTTCTGCCATTCAACCCGCCCCCTCAAACGCCTCCCTTATCTTCTCCACCCCCGCCCCCGCCCCGAGCATCACCATCAACTTGATCCGCGCCTTGTGACTCGGCGTCATCCCGCCGAGGATCGCCCCCAGCTTCCGAAACTGCTTTCCCGCCCCCGCATACGCATACGTATCCAGCACCCGCCCGCGCGGACACCGCGACGTCAGCACTACCGGAATCCCGCTGCGCACCGCCGCCTCGACCTCCGCAATCGCCGTCACCGGCGCATTCCCGCGTCCCAGCCCCTCGATCACCAACCCGCGCAATTCCCCCGCGATCGCATACCGAATCATCCGCCCATCACTCCCCGCCGACAGCTTCACAATCTCCACCCGCTCCTCCAACGCCACCACCGCCGGCACATGCTCCCGCGCCACCCGCCGCCGCGTCACAATGATGCGATCCTTGTCCACGATCCCCAACGCCCCGAAATCCCGGCTCTGAAACGTATCCACCGCCTCCGTGTGCGTCTTCGTCGCCTCCGCCGCCGCGAGCAACTGATCATTCATCACCACCAGCACACCCAGCCCGCGCGCCGCCGGCTCCACCGCCACGCGCACTGCCGACCGCAAATTCGCCGGCCCATCAAACCCCAGTTCCGACCCATTCCGCATCGAACCCACCAGCACCACCGGCTTCTCCGAATCCAGCACCAGATCCAGCAAATACGCCGTCTCCTCCAGCGTGTCCGTCCCGTGCGTGATCACCACGCCTTGCACCGTGTCATCCGCCAGTTGCGCCTCCACCACGCGCGCCAGTTCCAGCATCCGCACCGGCGTCATGTGTGGCCCCGCCACCCGCGCAAACTCCACCACCCTCACCGCCGCGATCTTCTCCAAACCCGGCACCAGCGCCAAAATCTCCTCCCCCGACAACGCCGGCACCGCGCCCCCCGCCTGCGCATCCACCCGCATCGAAATCGTCCCACCCGTGAACACCACCGCGATCTGCGGCCTTGCCAAGTCAGTCATGCCAGCAGCTTTCCGTCCGCGCCCGCAACCGCCAACAAAAATCCCGATCCCAATCTCACACTCCGTCCGATGAAACGGGCTTCTTTCACCACCGGCTCTCTCCGAAAAACGGAGCACGGCTAGGTCGCAGACCAGCCGCAGCAGCGTGACCAGACTAGCCCGACTTTCGATACTGGACCCGGTTTTTCGCTATTTTCAGCGCATCGACCCGCGAAACACCCAGTAAATCCGCACTTTCCAGCGCTCCCGGGCGTGTAGCGAAGACCCAGCCCCTTGGCGACCCCGCCCGTCGGCTGGCATCCTCGTCGCCGCATGTATCTCCGCGCGACCAAACCCAAGAAGGACGGCAAGGAGCATCGCCATTGGAGTGTTGTCGAAGCGATCCGGCTCCCCGACGGCTCGGGCCATCAGAAGACCCTGCTCGATCTAGTGTCTGGCCGTCACTCGAAGAAACCCAAGCAAACATTGGTCTCGGTGGCCCTGTGGCTCGGCGAATGTTGAATGATGCTGCACAACTTTCCTGGTGCTTGCGTGCGCCACCCCCAACATTCGCACCGCCGTCACCCTATGCGCCACGCCTACCCCGCCCAACCCGAGCTGAACATCCTCCCCATCGAACAGATTCGCCTGCCGCTGACCAGCCGCGACGAACTGCCGCCCATCCTCGCCGCGCTCCAGTGGGTCTGGTCGCACCCTACGCTCAAAACCGAACTCTTCGCCCTGCTGGAGGCCAAGGTGCTCGCCGGCAAACAGGCCACCGGCCGCACCGGCATGACCCGCTGGCAGATCCTCGTGCTGGGCGTCGTGCGCCTCGGGCTGGCCGCCGACTGGGACCGGATGGAATACCTCGCGCGCTACGACCTGCTCCTGCGCCAGATGCTCGGACTGCCCGCCACGCCGTGGGGGCAGGACGCCAAGGGGTTCGGCCACCAAACCCTGCGGGACAACGTCGCGCTGCTGGATGACGCCGTGCTCAAGGAAATCAATGCGCGCGTCGCCGCCGCCGGCCGCGCCGTGTTCGCCACCACGCCCGGCGCCCCGCCGGCCCCGCTGGCGATCAAGGTGGACACCTACGTGCTGGAGACCGACGTCCACTTTCCCACCGACCTGAACCTGCTCTGGGATGCGGGCCGCAAATGCGTGGACCTGATCCTCAAATACCGCGACCAGTTCGGCCACGACCTGCCCGGCTGGCGCAAGGGCAAGGACTGGCGACGGCGCTCCGAACGGGTATGGCTCGACTTTCCCAATGGTTCGCTGCCGCCCGGGCTGACGTTTTCTTACGGCACGGTCACCAGTTCCAATCAGCAGTTCGTCATCTCGGGCACGCCCACCAATACGGGGACGTTTGCCTTCACCATGGGTGCCTACGATGCGAGCGGCTTCCAAGTCTCGCGCAGTTTCTCGATCACGATCAGTGCTTCGACTTTGCAGATCACGACCACGTCGCTGACCAACGCGCTGGTCGGCGCGGCGGCGAAGCATCTCGCGCCGGTACGCGCCGGCGCGGGGCGCGGCCGCGAGGACCGCATCATGGAAAACCGCCGCCTCAAGCTGAAGGACGGCAGCGAGCTGGACCTCCGTCGCGCTTACGCGACGCCGCGCGACGAGGATGGGGTCGGCGGCGGCCCCGTGGACGCGGAGATAGGGCTGCTGCGCCTTGGCCGCGCGTGCGCCATCAACGGGGTGGGCGGCTTCACCTTCACCGTGCTTGTCGTGCGCGTGGCGGATGCCGCGGGCGTCGTCACCGATCACCTGCGCCTGCCGGTGCGGACGGCGGGGACGGCGGGTAGGGCGTGGCTGTCCTCAGCCCGCCGCCGGGAGCTCCACCACGCCCGCGGCGCGCTGGGGACAGACGCGCCCTACCGTGGGTGAACGCCGTGAGCGGGCGGCAACGCTGCGCGCCGATGCGCGTCAGGGGCGCGTGGGGCAGGCACCCTTGCCAGCCGGTTGGCGGGGCATCCGTGCCCCGTGTTCCCGGCTTCGCATCCGCCGGCGGGAACGGGCGGCAGGGATGCCGCCCGAACCGGCAGGCAAGGATGCCTGCCCCACATAAACGCCCGCGGTCCGGCGCGCGCCCGTCCTGGTCGCTCCCGGCGTGCGGACGGCGGGGACGGCGGGTAGGGCGTGGCTGTCCTCAGCCCGCCGCCGGGAGCTCCACCACGCCCGCGGCGCGCTGGAGACAGACGCGCCCTACCGTGGGTGAACGCCGTGAGCGGGCGGCAACGCTGCGCGCCGGTGCGACCGTCCCCCCTCACCCCGCCGGATTGATGATCGTCAGGTTGCGGGTGCTGCTCGTCGTGGTGCCGTTGGTGTTGGTCACGCGCGAGCGCACCTTGACCGCCTGCCCCACCGCGAAGGGGCCGAGCGCATTGCCGCTCGGGTCGGCGGTGACGTGATGGGTGAAGTCCTGGTCCACGCCCACCGCCTGCCATTCCAGCGTGTTGGTGGCGTTGCTGTCGAAGGTGCCGTTGTCGTAGCTCACCAGCAGTTGCAGGCCGTTGGTCCCCCCTTGCAGGATTTTCTTGATCCCGAGCGTGCCGGGCAGATGCCCGGTGGTGGTGGTGATGCCTTCCAGCGCCGTGGCCAGCGCGGGATTCGTCCGCGCCTCGGCTTGGAGCTTGACGTAAAAGCGTTTGTTCAGGCGGGCCACGGCCGTGGCCGCCGTGCGCAGCGCGGTCCGGGCCGTGGTGGCGTCCACGGCATGGTCCTCGATGGCCTGCTCCAAGGCCGGTTGGGCGTTCATGGCCGTGGTGAGGGCGGCGACTCCCTGGCCGCCGGAGGTGATCGGGTCGCGCGCGGGCGTGGCGTCCTCCAGAAAGGCGTTGATCTTGGTCACGGCACTGACGACTTTCTTGCCGCGTTCCAAGGCCAGTTCCGTGGTGCGGGGCGTGATCGAGTAGGCGGGGGCCAACAGGTCGATCAAGGCGGCTTCCTCCTCCACGCTGTCGTCCAGTTCGCCCTCGGCGGCTTGGGGCAGGGAGATGGCAAGGCGCTGAATGCTGAGAAAACCCTGGAACTCGGCGTTCACGGCGGCGTCAAAGTTCGTCAAGGCATTGTCGCGGCTCTGGGCCAGGGGATTGAGGGCGTCGGCCAGGGCGAGCAGGCCGGCGGCGTCCACGCCGCTGAGCTTGAGGGTGGGGAAGAATTGGTTGAGCACCGCGACCGTTTGACCGGCACGGTTTTGGTTGGCTTGATAGTATTCCATAAACGTGATGTGGGTTGGGTTTACTTGGGAACGGGCGAAATCATTCCGAAAAGCGGCCAAATGTCAATGGTAAATGTCCCGGTAAGCTGGGGAAATGGATGATCGGGCACGCCGGGGCGTTTAGGCAGGGGAAAAAGACGTTTATCACCCGCGGCAAGCCGTTTATCAGGCAGCCCAAGGCGTTTACCACCTACGTCAAGTCGTTTACCAGATGGAGAAAGACGTTTACCATCCGCGCCAAGCCGTTTACCGGGCGCAAAAAGACGTTTACCACCCGCAACAAGACGTTTCGCGTTTAGTGTATCAGGCTTATTATACTGATAAAGGTGCCGAGTATACCCCAAACGTTGCAGCAGCGATAGAAGCGTACCGCCGCCATGAGGCAGGCATCCTTGCCTGCCAATTACGGGGCATCACTGCCTTGGATTCACGCTCCGCCGCTATCCACCGCACGAAACGGGCGGCAGTGATGCCGCCCAACCATCAGGCTGGAAGCCTGACCAATCGGACTGGCACCCACCCACCGCTGCCCCCCTTCAGGGACCGCGGCACCGCGCACCGCGCGCTGGCAAGAAACTGAACTGCGCCTCCGGCTTAATTTTTTCCAAGCCCCCTTGACACGCCGCGAAGGATGCAGAAGTTGCGCTATGAAAGTTTATGGCTTTTTTCGATAAACATTCACCGTTCGTCATTCGCCGTTGGCCCTTTCCGCTTGGCTCCTCCCCAGAGAGAGAATGGGCGTCCGTGAACCGTCCCCCTTTCAGGCGCATCGCTCCCGCACCTGCCGCCGGAAGTATCGCTGCCATCGCTCTTCCCACCTCGCAACCAGCCCCGGCAGGGCGCGGTGTCCTCACCGCGCCGCCGAATACCCAGCGCGTCCGGCTTGCCCGCGGCGGGGTGAGGACACCCAGCCCTACCCACGACACGTCGGCTTCCACCGTCCTCTCAACTTTCGCCAAAATCCACCCTGCCTCCCCTTACACCTATGAAACCCACCATTCCCCTTTTGCTCATGCTCAAGCTCCTGTCCGTGCTCACCATGCTCTTGGCCGTCGGCACCGCGCCAGCCGCCCCCGCCCCGGGCAAGTCCCAACCGCTCACCTCGCCGGACCAGGTGCCCGACGGCCTCGCAAAGTCCGACTGGGCCAGCATCCGCGCGGCGTATGAGGCGGAGCGTCATGCCTTTCAGCCCGTCGAGGGTGGCTGGCAGGCGCGCAATCCGGGGCAGCAGTGGACCACGAAGTTCGACCGCCGGGGTTTCCTCGCCCAACCGCACGGGGCGAACTGGCAGTGGGGGCTCGAACTGAAGGGCTACGGCTTCCCCGGCGCCGTGCGCGCCATCGCCGGCGTGCCGGGGGTGAAGGCCGAGGGCCAGCGGCTCAGCTACGATTGGGATGCGGCGGTGCAAGAGTGGTTCGTCAATGACCGGCGCGGGCTCGAGCATGGCTTCACCGTCCAGGCGCGGCCCGAGGGTGCGGCGGAGGCGCCCTTGCAGTTCGACCTCGCCGTGCGCGGCACGCTCACGCCGCACCTCACCGCCGACGCGCTCGGCGTCGAGTTCCGCGATGCCGCCGGGGCCACGGTGCTCACCTACGGCGGGCTGAAGGTCTGGGATGCTGATGGCAAGGTGCTCGCCTCCCGCTTTGCGCCTGCCGACTCGCAACGTTCAACTCCCAACGATCAACCCACCCTGCGCCTGCTCGTTGAGGAGCGCGGCGCGCGCTACCCGCTCACCATCGACCCCATCGCCCAGCAGGCATATTTGAAGGCCAGCCAAGTCACGGCGCATGACTATTTCGGCAGGTCGGTAGCCATCTCTGGAGACACGGTGGTGGTCGGGGCACACAATGAGGACGGCAGCGCGACAGGGGTGGACGGCACGGAGAACGAACTCGCGCCCGATGCCGGCGCGGTCTACGTCTTCGTGCGCAGCGGGACGACGTGGCGCCAGCAGGCATATTTGAAGGCCACTCAGGTCACGGCGAATGACCAGTTCGGCTTCTCGGTGGCCATCGCGGGCGACACGCTGGTGGTCGGGGCAAACTTGGAGGACGGTAGCTCGACGGGGGTGAACGGCACGGTGAACGAACTCGCGCCTGATGCCGGCGCGGCCTACATCTTCGTTCGCAGGACCGGCGGGAACGGCGGGAGGACGTGGAGCCAACAGGCGTATTTGAAAGCCAGTCAGGTCACGGCGAATGACCAGTTCGGCTTCTCGGTGGCCATCTCGGGCGACACGGTGGTGGTCGGGGCAAACTTGGAGGACGGCAGCGCGACCGGGGTGAACGGCGTGGTGAACGAACTCGCGCCCGATGCCGGCGCGGCCTACGTCTTTGTCCGCAGCGGGACGACGTGGAGCCAGCAGGCGTATTTGAAAACCAGCCAGGTCACAGCGGGGGACCTGTTCGGCACCTCGGTGGCCGTCGCGGGAGACACGGTGGTGGTCGGGGCAACCTTGGAGGACGGCAGCGCGACGGGGGTGAACGGCTCAGTGGACGAACTCGCGAGCGGTGCCGGCGCGGCCTACGTTTTCGTGCGCAGCGGGACGACGTGGAGCCAGCAGGCACGTTTGAAGGCCAGCCAGGCCAGGGCAAATGACTATTTCGGCAGATCGGTAGCCAGCTCAGGAGACACGGTGGTGGTCGGGGCACCCGAAGAGAACGGCAGCGCGACGGGGGTGAACGGCACGTTGGACGAACGCGCACTCGCGGCCGGTGCGGGCGCGGCCTACGTCTTCGTACGCAATGGGACGACGTGGAGCCAGGAGGCCTATCTCAAGCCGGCCGCCGTCGGCACTAGTGTAGTGTCTCCGAATTGACTATACATAACAGGTTTTGGCGATAAACTCACGGCATGGCTCGACCCATTCAAACCCTGTCCCTCACCCCCGAACAGCGATCCGAGCTGCGACGGCTCGTCAATCGGCCCACCGCCTCGCAGCG